>CABHPB010000001.1 GCA_902168115.1 uncultured Methylopila sp.
GGACTGGCCGCCGTTTCGCTGGACGAAGCCACGCTGATCGCGGACGGCGCCCGCTCAACCGGCCGCGTGGCGTGGCGCGCCGGCGAAGGCGACGCCCGCGACCGCGTCGAGGCCGCGCTCGTCTCCGAGGCGCTGGACCTCGACGCCCTCGGTGTTGATCGATTGCTGAAATCTGCCTTCGCAAGAAGCGGTTTCGACCTTTTCCTCGCTCTCGACGCGAAGTCGCTCACCCTCTCGGGCCTTCGCATGAGCGGCGTCTCGATCGACGGCGCCTGGGACGCCGCCGGGCTCGACCTCAAGCGGTTCGACGTTCGCGACGCGGCCGGCGCGGTGCTGTCCGGCGCCGGGAAGATCTCCGGCGGCCTCGATCGGCCGCGCGGCCATGTCAGCTTCGACTTTGAGACCAAGGCGCCGGCCGCCCTTGCGACGCTTGCGCGGGCGGCGGGCGCTCCGCGCGGCCTGGTGGATGTGCTGGAGCTTCGGGCGGGCGCGCTCGCGCCCGTCGACGTCAAGATCGATCTCGACGCCAGCGATGCGGGAGAGACCGTCAGCGTGAACGGAGAGGCTGCGGGCGGCCGCCTCGAGGCGCGCGTCGCGACTGCCGAACTATCGGTCGACGCGCCGGCGACGATCGACGTCGCGCTGTCGTCGCCAGACGGCCAGAGGCTCGCGGCGCTGGCCGGCCTGCAGCTCAGTCCCGCGGTCGCTGCGCCGGGCGGCGAGCTGCGGCTGAAGGCGAGCGGCGCGATCTCGAAGGGCATGACCGGCGAGGCGAGGCTCGCCGCGCTCGGGCTCGACCTCCAGGGTGCAGGCGCGGTCGCGCTCGCGCCGGAAGTCGGACTGTCCTCGCAAGCGCGCTGGCGCCTCAAGTCGGCCGACCTGACGCAGTTCGGGGAAGCGATCGGCCGGCTGTCCCCGGGCGGCACCCCAAAGACGCCGGCGGACCTCGCCGCTAACGTCTCGATCGGCCCGGACGGGGCGCGGATCGAGGACCTGTCGGGCGAAGCCGGCGGCCTGCCGGTGAAGGGTGAACTGACCGTTCCGTTCGACGCCGCGCGTCCCTTCGCGGGACGGCTGGCGTTCGACCGGCTGCCGGCCGCAGCGCTTGTCTTGCTCGTCCTGCCGCGGCAGGAGGGGGTCGCGAGCGATCGCTCGATCTGGAACGCGGCGGCTTTCGGGCCGGCGGCGCTGCGCGGCCTTCAGGGGCGGGTCGAGATGCGCGTCGCGCAGCTCGCGCTCGCCGGCGAAACGGCCGCCGACGCCGATTTCGGTCTGGTCTTCCGCCCCTCAGGCGTCGCGATCGAGAACTTTTCGGCCAAGCTCGACGGCGGGCGCGTGTCCGGCGCCGCCAGCGTGTCGCGCTCGGGCGACGACGCCACGGCGAGCTTCGCGCTCACCGTCGAGGGGCTGGCGCTGCAGCGCGTCGCGGGCCTTGCTGGGAACGACGCGCCGGTGGCCGGCGTCGCCGACCTCAAGCTCGACGCGCAGGGAACCGGCCGCTCTCCCTCCGCCCTGATCGGCGCGATGACTGGCGCCGGGACGCTCACCTTGCGCGAGGCGAAACTGCGGCGGCTCGATCCGGCGGCGATCGACCGGATCGAGCCGCTCGTCGAATCGGGCCTTGCGCTGGAGGCGCCGCGCGTCGCGGCGGCGCTGGAGAAGGAGTTCGGCTCGAGGGACCTCGAGTTCGGCGCCGTCGTCGCGCCGTTCACCGTGTCGGCCGGCGTCGCGCGCAGCGGGACGCTGTCGGCCGAGAACGCGGCGGCCCGCCTCGGAGGCGGGGCGTCGCTCGACCTGCGCAAGCTCGTGCTCGACGCCGACCTCACGCTCCAGCCGAATCGGCCGGATGCGCCGCAGGTGGGCGTGTCCTTCGAGGGGCCTCTCGCCTCGCCGCGGCGCCGGGTCGACGCCACCGCCTTCACAGGCTGGCTCTCCGTGCGCGCCGTCGAGCGCGAGACCAAGCGCATCGAGGCGATGGAGGCCGACATCAGGGAGCGGGCCCGCGTCGCGCGGCTGCGCGCGGAGGAGGAGCGGGCGAAGGCCGAGGAGGAGAAGCGCAGGCTGGACGAGGAACGCCGGAAGGCGGAGGTCGAGCGGAAGAAGCGCGAGGCTGAGATCCGGGCGCTGACCGACTCGCTTCCGAAGCCGGCCCAGTCGGCCGCGCCGATCCTTCCCTCGACGATCGACATATCCCCGTCCGCGCCGGAAGCGACGCCGCGCCCTGCGCCGCCGGGCGGCGTCTTCGCGCCGCGGACGCCGCGGGGCGAACTGCTCGGGCCGCCGCAGTCGATTCTGCCGCCCGCAGTCGGTCGTCAGTAGGCTCTGGCTTCGCCGCGGCCCCGGATCGGGCAGGGCAGGCGAATCAGCGCTGGGCCGTCGCGCTCAGCGCGCCGCAGCGGCGGCGGTAGTGGTCGAGCACGTGAAGCCGGACCGCTGACGACAGGTTGCCGCCCCGCCGGGTCGAGTCGATCTCGGCGACCAGGCTCCTGAGCGACATCTGGCGCTCGCGCGCGATGTCCTTCAGCGCGTGCCAGAACGCGTCCTCGAGGCTGACCGAGGTCTTGTGCCCCGCGACCACGACCGAACGCTTGACGATGTCCGGATTGTGGTCCGAAAGGCCCGCGTCCGCCTCGAGAACATCCTGAACCACGATGCCCTCCGACGCCTGCGTCAGGACCGGAATCGCGCTCGCCGGATCGCCGATCTCGATTGGTTTGGGTTCGCTCATGTCTCCGCGTCGCCCCCGTTTTCGCGACGATGAGCATCCAGACGGCGGCGATCCAGATTAAGGTTCGCCGCGTCGGACGCCTTGGCCGACTTCCCCCGACCGAAGGTCGCGCGGTTCTCCGCAGCCCGCTTCTGCGCGTCTTCACGCGCCTTGCGCTTACGCACGAGGCGAAGATTGACGACCTCGGTCATTCCCTAGGTTTACACGCGCTTATATCGGAAATCGAGCATCATTCCGAAGATACGTAGAATGACGTACCCCTTTAGTTGGGCCGGATCATGGCCTCGGGCCGGACGATCCGGTCGAACTCCTCGGCGCTGACGAAGCCGAGCGCGACCGCCTCCTCGCGCAGCGTCGTCCCGTTCCTGTGGGCCGTTTTCGCGACCTTGGTGGCGTTGTCGTAGCCGATGGTCGGCGCGAGCGCGGTGACGAGCATCAGCGAGCGGCTCATGAGGTCCGCGATGCGCGTCTCGTCGGCCTCGATGCCGGCCACGCAATTGTCTGCGAACGACACCGCGGCCTCGCCGAGGATCCTGATCGACTGCAGCATGTTGTAGGCGAGGACGGGCTTGTAGACGTTGAGCTCGAAATGGCCCTGGCTGCCCGCGAACGAGATCGTCGCGTTGTTGCCGAACACCTGAGCGCAGACCATCGTCAGCGCCTCGCACTGCGTCGGGTTGACCTTGCCCGGCATGATCGACGAGCCCGGCTCGTTCTCGGGCAGCTTGAGCTCTCCGAGACCCGACCGCGGGCCGGAGCCGAGCAGGCGGATGTCGTTGGCGATCTTGAACAGACCCGAAGCGAGCGCGTTCAGCGCGCCATGCGCATAGACATAGGCGTCATGCGAGGCGAGCGCCTCGAACTTGTTCTCTGCGGTGACGAAGGGCAGGCCGGTGATCTCGGCGACCTTCTCGGCGAACTTCTCCGCAAAGCCGATCTTGGCGTTGATGCCGGTGCCGACCGCGGTGCCGCCCTGGGCGAGCGGATAGAGGTGCTTCAGCGTCTCGCGGATGCGCTCGGCGCCGAGCCGCAGCTGCGCGACGTAGCCGGAAAACTCCTGGCCGAGCGTGAGGGGCGTTGCGTCCTGCGTGTGGGTGCGGCCGATCTTGATGATGTGCTCGAAGGCCTTGGCCTTGGCGTCGAGCGCGTCCTCGAGATGCTTCAGCTGCGGCAGCAGGCGCTTCTCGATCTCCTCGGCCGCCGCGATGTGCATCGCGGTCGGGAAGGTGTCGTTCGACGACTGGCTCATGTTGACGTGGTCGTTCGGATGCACCGGCTTCTTGGAGCCGAGCACGCCGCCCAGCATCTCGATCGCACGGTTCGAGACGACCTCGTTGGCGTTCATGTTCGACTGGGTGCCCGAACCGGTCTGCCAGACGACCAGCGGGAAGTTGTCGTCGAACTTGCCGTCGATCACCTCCTGCGCCGCCGCGGCGATGGCGTCGGCGAGGTCGGGCGCGAGCGAGCCCTGATCCTTGTTGGCGAGCGCGGCCGAGCGCTTGATGATCCCGAGCGCGCGCACCAGCGGTTTCGGCATCGTCTCGTCGCCGATCTTGAAGTTCTGAAGAGACCGCTGGGTCTGTGCGCCCCAGTACTTGTCCGACGGAACCTCGAGCGGGCCGAAGCTGTCGGTCTCGGTGCGGGTCGCGGGCATGGATAGGCTCTCCGGATCGGGCGATAGGACGCGCGGACCCGCCTCTAGCATGGCCCCCGAAGGCGCGTCACCCGTCGACGGAAAGCCTCGAGCCTACTTCTTCCGGAACTTGTCGAGGCTGACGACCTGAGCGCCGCCGGCCGGCGGCGTCTCGGGCTCCTCAAGCGCAGCCGGGGCGGGCGGGGACGCCTCCTCGACGGCGTCGGCGCCGGTCACGACATCCTCCGGCAGGTCCTCCGGCGCATCCGGATTGTCGAACTTCAGCCCGAACTGGACGGAGGGGTCGAAGAAGCCGGTGACCGAGGCGAACGGCACATGCAGCTTTTCCGGCACGTTGCCGAAAGACAGGCCGACGTCGAACCCGACCTCGTCGACGTCGAGGTCCCAGAACTGGTGCTGGAGCACGATCGTCATCTCGCCCGGATAGCGCTCCTTCAGCCGCTGCGACAGGCGCACGGCGGGATCTGTCGTCCGGAAGGAGATGTAGAAGTGGTGCTCGCCCGGCACGCCCTCGCGCGAGACGCGCTGGAGCACGTCCCGGACCACGCCACGCAGCGCGGCCTGCGTCAGCAGGTCATACCGGATGAAGTCCTGGGCCGGGGGGCCGGGGGGCGGGGTCGTCTCGCTCATGTTCGCTACATAGGCGGATTCTTCGCGCATGGAACATCGCGACCGCTCGTCGCGCGCCCGGCTTTTTCAGAAAGCTGTGGTGAGCCTGTTCAGCCAGTCGGGCGAGGCCTCGACCAGCGCGGTCTCGAGAATCTTGTCGACCCCTGCGAGAACGGCGAGGCCGGTGACGACCAGCAAGAGGCCGAGCGCCATCCGGCCGGCCTGTCCGAACCGCGCCAACCCGCCGCGCCAGCGCATCAGCGCCGCGCGCGAGGCGAGCCCGATCGCGAGCAGCGGCAGCGCCGCCCCGAGGCCGAAGACGGCCATCGTCAGCGCGACCTGCGGAAGGTTCTCGCCGCGCGAAGCGAGGACGGAGGCGGCGCCGAGCGTCGGGCCGACGCAGGGGCTCCAGACCGCGCCGAGCAGCAGCCCGACGACGAGCTGGCCCGGCAGCCCGGCGCGGGAGACGAGATCGAGCCGGCCGGAGGCCCAGTCCGCCGCGGGCCCCGCGGCGGTGGCGAAGCGCGCCTGCGCCGCCGGCGCGAGCAGCAGGGCGCCGGCCGCGACCATCAACGCGCCGGCGCCGTAGCGGAACACGCGTTCGTCCAGCCCGAGCGCGAATCCGATCGTCGCCACGAACAGCCCGATGGCGACGAAGGACAGGGCGACGCCGCCCGCAAGCGCCAGCGGCCCGAGGCGATGCTCGTTCGCGGCGGCCGCGACCGCGAGCGGGGCGATCGGCAGGGTGCAGGGAGACAGAAGCGTCAGCAGGCCCGCGAGGAAGGCGAGGCCGAGCGTCGCGATCATTGCGACGGGGCCGGCGCCGGCAGCGCCTTTTCAAGCAGGTCCTCGATCCAGCCTTCCTCGCGGTCGCCGACCGTGTGCGCGATCTCGCGGCCGTCCCGATAGACGATCAGCGTGCTCTGAAGACGGGCGCCGACGCGGCGCATGGACGCCTTGTCGGTGTCGAACTCGATCTGGAACAGCGCGAAGTCCCGGAATCGCGGCTGGTCGCGCAGCCTGTCGAGGATCGGCTTCTGCGCTCGGCAGATCGGGCACCACGGCGCGGAGACGTGCACGATGACGGGGCCGCCGGCCGCGAGCGCCGCGGCGAAGGCTTTTTCGTCGAACGGCTGCGCGGCGGGCGCCGCGAGCGCGCCGCGGCCGGAAAGCGCGATCGCGATCAGCGCAAGACAGGCGCGTCTGGCGATCATCACAAGGCTCCGGAACGGCGGCCGCACGGGAGGCGCGGCCGCGACTGATCTGCAGCATACGCCGGAATCGCGTCCGGCGGATCGTCATGCAGGCCCGGCGGGATCAGGCCTTGACCCAGGCCGGCGCTGCGCTCGTGCCCCAGCCGAGGAAGAAGCCGAACCAGATGTTGATCTCGCCGACCGGCTCGAGGAAGCGCGCATTCGTCAGCGGACCGGAGTCGACGGGCTGGAAGCCGCCCTTGGCGACCACGTCCGACACCGCCTTCTTCGCCGCATCGTCGTCGGCCGCGACGAACACCTGGACTGGATCGCGTCCCTCACGCGCTTCCGCAGGCAGAAGCTCGGCGAAGATCGTGTTGAACGCCTTCACCACGGTCGCCCTGGGCGCCAGCGCCTGAAGCTCCTCGGCGGCGGAGGTCGTGTGGCCGATCCTCAGTCCCTTGAAGTCCTCCGTGATGGGGTTCGAGATGTCGACGAGGATCTTGCCCGTGAGGTCGCCGGCGGCTCGGACGGTCTCCTCCAACTGCTGATACCAGACCGCGAGGATCACCACGTCGGCGAGCTTCACCGCCGCCTCGATCCCCCCGCCCTGCGCGTCGCCGCCGATCTCGTCCGCGAGCTTCGACGCCTTGGCGGGATCGCGCGCGCCGATGACGACTTTCTCGCCCTTGCCCGCCAGAAGCCTGGCGATGCCCGAGCCCATCTTTCCGGTTCCGATGACCGCGATTGTCATGACGTCCTCCATTGGCTCCGCCGATCTCATCGGCGTCGGAGCTGATATGAGGCCGACACGTTTTGTGATAAATCGCGGTCGGGTCCCGAAACTATGAACTGACAGTCAGGAATAGATGGATCGTCTCGCCGCCATGGAGGTGTTCGCCAAGGTCGCCGAGACCGGCTCCTTCGTCGGCGCCGCGGACGCCGCCGGCATCTCCGCCGCGATGGTCGGAAAGCACATCCGCCAGCTCGAGGAGCACCTCGGGGTCAGGCTGATGAACCGCACGACGCGTCGACAGAGCCTCACCGACGCGGGACGGGATTTTCTCGAACGGACCCGCATCGTTCTGGCCGAGGTTGAGGCCGCGGAGGCGCTCGCGGCGGAGAGCCGCGCGCGGCCACGGGGAGAGCTGCGGATCAACGCGCCTTTCACGTTCGGGACGCATGGGCTTGCGCCGGTCCTTCCGGCCTACATGGCCGAAAATCCCGAGGTGGTCGTGAAGCTGACGCTCAGCGACCGCATCGTCGATCTCGTCGATGAAGGCTACGACTGCGTCTTCCGCGTCGGGCCGCTGTCTGACAGCACGTTGATCGCGCGCAAGCTCAGGCCGCTCCAGTTCACGGTCTGCGCGTCGCCGGCCTATCTGAAGGCGCGGGGCGAGCCGCGGCGGCCGGAAGATCTCGCTGCGCATGACTGTCTCGGCTTCGCCGATTCGTCTCTGGAGAACGCGTGGCGGTTCGTCGGTGACGGCGAGGATGTCGTCGTTCCGATCAGGCCGCGCTTTTCGGTCAACAGCGGTCAGGCGCTCAGGCAGGCGGCGCTGTCGGATCTCGGAATCATCCTGCAGGCGGAAGAGCTCACGCGGCAGGATCTCGCGGAAGGCCGGCTCGTCAGGGCGCTGCCCGGATGGGAGCCGGCGACGCGGCCGATGCATCTGCTGTTCGCGCCCGACCGAAGGGTGACGCCGAAGCTGCGCTCGTTCATCGAATTCGCGGCGAAGCGATTCGGCTGAGAGGTCGGTCCGAGCATCGGGGAAGAGGGAAAGTGGAGGTTTCTGTTGCCAGGCACCTCCGAGCCCCGCCTGACGAATGCTAACCCATCAGGACTTCAAGCGTGGTTTTTCAAACCGCTCACGCGGCCTGAGCAACCGGAGCATAGTTGTCGTTGGCAACTATAGAAAAGCCCGATAACGGCGGAACAATCCCGGGTAAAAGGTCGCCCTTTACGCCCCCGTCGATCCTGTTTCGCCCCCGCCGAAACCCGCGCAACGATCACGGATTTTGGTGGAGGCGCCGGGTACTGCCCCCGGGTCCGAAGGGTTTATTACGGCGTCTGTTTATCACCATAGCCGGGTATCCCCGGCGACCGCAGATATAGGCGATCCCGCGCGCGATAAAAAGAGCGAGCTCTGGCACGCCAACGAGATGTTAGCGGTTGACCGTCAGGATTCGTCCGGCGGGGGCGCGCGTCGCGTCCAGTGATTCGGGCTTGGGCGAGATGCGTATCAAAGGGAAGATTCTTTCGGTCGTGGCCGGCCTCGGGGCGGTGGCGCTGGCTTTGGCCGGCGTCGGGCTCTACAGCCTGACGACCTTCAACGGGGCGTATCAGGCCTCCGAACAGGCCTTCATCCGCGCCGGATACAGCGAGCGGCTGAACAGGCTTGTGACCGCCGTCGTGATGGACGCGCGCGGCATCTACGCCGCCGAAAAATCCGCCGACGCCAAGAAGTTCGGCGAGGGCGTGATGGCCTCGCTCGACCAGATCGACGATCTGCTCAAGACCTGGGACCCGATCGTCCCGGCCGACGACCGCGCGATGTTCGACGCCGTGAAGCGCGACGCGGGCACGTTCCGCACGTTCCGGAGCGAGACCGTGCGTCTCGCCGCCGAGGTGTCGCCGCAGGCGGCCAACGAGCAGGGCAACAACGAGCAGAACCGCTCGAACCGCAAGGCCTTCCAGACCAGCATCGACGCCCTGAAGGCGGCGGGCCTGGAGGACCAGCAGGAAGCGACCGCGCGCGCCAAGGCCGTCTATGACGAGGCCTTCATGCTGCTCGGCCTCGTGACGCTGATCGGCGTCGGCGGCGCGCTCGTCGCCGCCGCAATCTTCGCGCAGCGCAAGATCGCAAGCCCGCTCACCCAGGTCTCCGGCGCCATCGAGGCGCTCGCCCGCGGCGAGCGTGTCTCGATCCCGCAGACGGCCGCCCGCGACGAGATCGGCGAGATCTGGCGCGGCATGTCGGTGTTCGCGAAGGCGATGGAGGAGACCGAGCACATGCGCGCCGCCGAGGCCGACGCCGAGAAGTCGCGCGTCGCGGCGCGTCGCGCCGAGATGGCCCAGGTGGCGAGCCGGTTCGAGAACGCCGTCGGCGCGATGGTCACCGACCTCGCATCGTCGGCCCGGGGCATGGATTCGGCGGCCGGCGATCTCGCCGCTTCCGCCCAGCAGGCGCGGACGCAGTCCGAGTCGGTGGTGAACGCCGCCGCCGAGACCGCGGCCAATGTGCAGGCCGTCGCGGCCGCCACGGAAGAGCTGTCCGCCACTGCGCGCGAGGTCGGCTCGCAGGCGATCGCCGCCACCGACGTCGCGGCCGCCGCCGTCGAGAACGTTCGCAAGGCGCGCCAGCGCGTCGAGGAGCTCGACCGCGGCTCGCAGAAGATCGGCGAGTTCGTGCGCCTGATCCAGGAGATCGCCGGCCAGACCAACCTGCTCGCGCTCAACGCGACGATCGAGGCGGCCCGCGCCGGCGAGAGCGGCCGCGGCTTCGCGGTGGTCGCCTCCGAGGTCAAGAGCCTCGCCGACCAGACGGCGCGCGCGACCGAGGAGATCACCGCCCAGATGGGCGCGATCCAGTCGGCCTCGAGCGACACCGTCCACGCGATCCAGGACATCGACCGGGTCATCGCCCGCGTGCACGAGATCGCGGTCAGCGTCTCGGCCGCGGTCGAGGAGCAGCACGCCGCGACCAGCGAGATCGCCCGCAACGTCAGCCAGGCCGCCCAAGGCACCCAGCGGGTGACCGACGAGATGGCCCAGATGCAGCAGGCGGCCAACGGCGCGGGCGCGGGCGCCGCCCAGATGCGGTCCTCGGCCGGCGAACTCGCCGACCGCGCGGGGATGCTCGGTCGTCAGGTCGACGGCTTCCTCAGGGACGTGCGCGCGTCCTGACGATCAACGGGCTTGCGCTGGAGCGGCTTGCGCCCGCTCCAGCGCAAGCGAAACCAGCAGCACGGCGAGGCCGCCGAGCGCGAGGATCATCCCGACCCATCCGGGCGAGGTCCAGCCGTAGCCGGCCGCGATGGCGAGCCCGCCGAGCCACGCCCCGATCGCGTTCGCGACGTTGAAGGCGGAGTGGTTGAGCGCCGCCGCCAGCGTCTGGGCGTCGCCGGCGACGTCCATCAGCCGGGTCTGCAGCGCCGGCCCCATCGCGATGCAGCAGCCGATCAGGAACAGGTTGACGCCGGCCGTCCACGGATTGGCCGAGGCCAGCGTGAACAGGCCGAGCGCCGCCGCGCTCCAGACGAGGCAGCCGACCATCGTCGCCTTCAGCGCCCGGTCGGACAGCCAGCCGCCGGCGATGTTGCCCGCGATCATGCCGAGACCGAGCACAGACAGCATGGCCGGGACCAGTCCGAGCGGCAGGCCCGACACCTCGGTCAGCGTCGGCGAGATGTACGAGTAGACGGCGAAGATGCCGCCGAAGCCGATGGCGGCGACGCCGAGCGTCAGCCAGACCTGGAGCTTGCCGAGGGCGCTGAGTTCGCGCAGCGGGCTCGCCTCGGCCGAGGGACGCACCTCCGGCGTCGTCAGCCGGATCAGCAGGGCGGTGAGGGCGGCGAGCGCGGAGACCGCGAAGAAGGTCGCCCGCCACCCGAAGGTCTGGCCGAGCCATGTCGCCGCCGGCACCCCGACCACGTTCGCGATGCTGAGGCCGAGCAGCACGTTGCCGACCGCCTGCGCGCGCTTGTTCGCGGGCACCATGGAGGCCGCGAACAGCATGGCGACGCCGAAATAGGCCCCGTGCGGCAGCCCCGCGACGAAGCGGGCCGCCACCACCGAAAGATAATCCGGCGCGAGCGCGCTCAGCGCGTTGCCGGCGAGGTAGAACAGCATCAGCCCGATCAGCAGCGCGCGGCGCGGCGCGCGCGCCATGGCGACCGCAATCAGCGGCGCCCCGACCGTCACGCCGACGGCGTAGGCCGAGATCATGTGCCCGGCGACCGGGATGCTCACGCGGACGCTTTCGGCGACCTGCGGCAGCACGCCCATCGAGGCGAACTCGCCGGTCCCGATGGCCAGGCCCCCCATCCCGAGCGCCATCTGCGCGATCGCGGCGCCGTAGGGCGCGGTGACCGGGATGAGCGGGGAGGCGGGTTCGGGCGCGGCGAGATCGGCCGTCGCGCAGCAGTCGGATGCGCTCGTCATGAAATCTACGGATGCTTATCTGTGATCGAAGCGTCCAAGCTGGCCAGCACGGCGCTTCGCTGCAATGCAGCGAGGCGCATGCCGGCCATGCGGGAACGCAAATCTGTGGGTGGTTCGCGGGCGAAGGCGCCCGGCCGGCCGCAAACGGACTATGGTGGCGCCACACCACCGCGGAACGACCATGCAGGCCTATCTCGACCTTCTCCGCCGCATCCTCGACGAGGGCGCCGTCAAGGACGACCGCACCGGAACCGGCACGCTGTCCGTGTTCGGCGCGCAGATGCGGTTCGACCTGACGCAGGGGTTTCCGCTCGTCACCACCAAGCGGCTGCACATCCGCTCGATCGTCCACGAGCTGATCTGGTTCCTGCAGGGCGACACCAATGTGGGCTACCTCCAGGAAAACGGCGTCACGATCTGGGACGAGTGGGCCGACGCGGAGGGGAACCTCGGCCCGGTCTACGGAAAGCAGTGGCGGTCATGGGCGGCGCCGGACGGCCGCACGATCGACCAGTTCGGCGACGTGCTGGCCGAGCTGAAGCGCAATCCCTCCTCGCGCAGGCTCGTCGTCTCGGCGTGGAACCCCGCCGACCTGCCGGACATGGCGCTCGCGCCCTGCCACTGCCTGTTCCAGTTCTTCGTCTCGGAGGGGCGGCTGTCCTGCCAGCTCTACCAGCGGTCGGCGGACGTCTTCCTCGGCGTGCCGTTCAACATCGCGTCCTACGCGCTGCTCACCCATCTCGTGGCGCGCGACGCCGGGCTTCAGGTCGGCGACTTCGTCCACACGCTCGGCGACGCCCACCTCTACCTCAACCATGTCGACCAGGCGCGCGAGCAGCTGACGCGTGAGCCGCGTCCGCTGCCGACGCTGCGGCTCAATCCGGCGGTCCGCTCGATCTTCGACGTCCGCTACGACGACATCGTGATCGAGGGCTACGACCCGCATCCCGCGATCAAGGCGCCGATCGCGGTTTGAGCCTTCTCCTTCGTCCCGCCGCGCCGGGCGATGAGGCGCTCGTCCTGTCGCTAGTGCGCGAACTCGCCGACTACGAGGAGCTCGCCCATCAGGTCGAGGCGACCGAGGCCGGGCTCGCGGAGGCGCTGTTCGGTCCTGCGCCGCGCGTGTTCTGCGACATCGCGGAGCATGACGGCGCGCCGGCCGGCTTCGCGCTCTGGTTCTATACCTTCTCGACCTTCCGCGGCCGCCACGGGATCTGGCTCGAGGACGTCTTCGTCAAGCCGGCGTCCCGCGGCCGGGGCATCGGCGGTGCGCTGCTGGAGCGGCTGGCGGCGCGCTGCGTCGCCGAAGGGCTCGGCCGGTTCGAGTGGTCGGTGCTGAACTGGAATGCGCCGTCGATCGCTTTCTACAAGTCCCTTGGGGCCGTAGCGATGGACGGCTGGACGATGTATCGCATGGATGGGGACGCGCTCGCGCGACTCGGTACGGGTGCAGCATCGCGCGCTGGGCGGCGCGCCGGGGACGAGGACGGGACGACATGAGTTTCAGGGCATTCGCTTTGGCGGGCGCCGCGGCGGCGCTCGGCGCGACGCTGCTGGCGGGCGAGGCCGCGGCGCAGAGCACGGGGCAGGTCTATGCGCAGACCGAGCAGGCGCTGCGCGCCAAGCTCAAGTCCGCCTTCGCCGGCCAGCCGGCCCGTTTCGGCTTCGAGAATTTCCGCCGCCGCACCGACGGCAAGCAGGAGGCCGTCTGCGGCCAGGCCACGATCTATATCGGCCGCGACAAGCCGAAGCTCGTGCGCTTCGTCTACCGCTACAACTCCAGCGACGCCGCGATCGAGACGCTGGCGCCGGACGAGACCCGGACCGTGCAGGCTCTGTGGAACTCGCTGTGCCTGCGGGGCCAGAAGATCGAGTGACCGTCCCGATCGCCATCGTCGCGGCCGTCGCCCGGAATGGGGTCATCGGCCGCGACAACGGACTGCCCTGGCGGCTGTCCAGCGACCTCAAGCGCTTCAAGGAGGTGACGATCGGCAAGCCGCTGATCGTCGGTCGCCGCAATCACGAGGCGATCGGGCGCCCGCTGCCGGGACGCCAGACCATCGTCATGACGCGTGACCGCGCCTTCAAGGAGGCGGGGGTCCACGTCGCGCACGACCTCGACGACGCGATCGGCCTTGGCGAGGCGCTCGCGGAGGAGATGGGCGCGGACGAGGTGATCTGCGCCGGCGGCGGCGAGATCTACAAGCTGTTCCTGCCGAAGTCGGCGCGGCTGCGCCTCACCGTGGTCGACGCCGAGGTCGACGGCGACGTCTATTTTCCGGACTATGACGATGCCAACTGGCGGGAAGTCTTCAGCGAGGATCATCCGAAGGGGCCTCGCGACGACCACGCCTTCACATACCGGGATCTCGTGCGCGTCCGCAGCGGTTGAGCGTCATGTGATCGGGCCGTCATACGTTTGCGGTTGACGCCCCGCCGCGCGGCGCCGCAGTTGCGATGCGACGGCTGTCGGCCTTGCGTTGCGCGGGGTTCGCCCGGCTCATATATGCGGTCGCCGCCAAATGGCGCGACGGCCGCGTTCAGCGGGACCTTGAGGAGTTTAGATGCCCTGGAGCAACCAGAGCGGCGGCGGCGGCGGAGGCGGCGGCGGTCCATGGCGCAACAATCCGGGCGGCCCCTGGGGCCAGGGCCCACAGCGGCCGAACAACGGCGGCGGCCCGCAGCCGCCTGACCTCGACGAGATGCTCCGCCGCGCGCAGGAGCGGTTCAAGGGCGTCCTGCCGGGCGGCAGCGGCGGCGGCAAGGGCGCGCTGGCGCTCGCGGCGGTCGCGCTGATCGCCTGGGGGCTCTCCGGCTTCTACCGCGTCGAGTTCGACGAGGAGGGCATCGTCCTGCGCTTCGGCGAATACGTTCGCACGACGCAGTCGGGCCTCAACTATCATCTGCCCTATCCGATCGAGACCGTGCTCACCCCGAAGGTGACGACGCCGAACTCGATCGATGTCGGCATGCGGTCCTCGGCCGGGGCCGCCGGCACGCGCGCCGGCCCGAACCGCGAGGTGCCGCAGGAGAGCCTGATGCTCACCGGCGACGGCAACATCGTCGACGTCAACTTCTCGGTCGTGTGGGTGATCAAGCCGCCGAACGCCGCCAGCGGCGAGCCGAGCGGCGCTGCGAACTACCTGTTCAAGCTGCAGAACCCCGAAGGCACGGTGAAGGCGGTCGCCGAGAGCGCGATGCGCGAGGTCGTCGGCCGCTCGCGGCTCCAGCAGATCCTCACCGAAGGCACGCCCGAGACCGACGCCCCGGCGCAGCCGGCGGCGCCCGGCGCCGCCGCGCCCGAGCCGGTGAAGCCCGTCGAGGGCAAGCTCTCGGCCGAGGCGACGGCGGCCGCGGTGCGCGAGGTGATGCAGAAGACGCTCGACAGCTACGAGTCCGGCATCCTGATCCGATCGGTGCAGCTGCAGAAGATCGCGCCTCCGGGCGAGGTCATCGGCGCCTTCCGCGAGGTCCAGGCCGCGCAGTCCGACCGCCAGACGGCGATCAACAAGGCGCAGGGCTACGCCAACAGCGTCGTTCCGGGCGCCCGAGGCAAGGCCGTGCAGACGGTGCAGGCGGCCGAAGGCTTCAAGGCCTCCGCGATCGCCGAGGCGCAGGGCCAGGCCTCGCGCTTCAGCCAGGTCGTGACCGAGTACAAGAAGGCCCCGGAAGTCACCCGCGAACGGATCTTCCTCGAGACCATGGAGCGCGTCTACGGAAGCGTCGACAAGGTCATCATCGACCAGAAGGCGTCGGGCCAGGGCGTCGTGCCCTACCTGCCGCTCGAACAGCAGCCTGCGCGCCCCGCGCAGCGCAGCGTCGCGCCGTAAGGGGAGGGCTCCATGAACAGCAATATCCTCGGCGGCTTCCTCGGCGTGGTCGCCCTTGCGGCCGCGGTCGTGGCCTACAGCGCCTTCTACCAGGTCAACCAGAACGAGAACGCCATCGTGCTGCGCTTCGGCCAGCCGGTCGCGACCGTGACCACCCCGGGCCTCCACGTGAAGGCGCCCTTCATCGAGAGCGTGAACCGCATCGACAAGCGGATCCTCGACCTCGACATCCCCGAGCGCGAGGCGACGGCGAGCGACCAGCAGCGCCTCGTGGTCGACGCCTTCGCTCGCTACAAGATCACCGACCCGCTGAAGTTCCAGCTGTCGGCGGTCACCGTCGACCGCGCCAACGTGTTCCTGAGCCAGATGCTGCAGGACGCGTTGCTCGAGGCGATCCGTTCCTCCACCTTCCAGCAGGTGGTGCGCGAGCGCCGCGACCAGATCATGGCCCGCATCCGGGACCAGGCGAACAAGCAGGCCGGCGGCTTCGGCATCCAGATCGTCGACGTGCGGATCCGCCGGGCGGACCTGCCGGAGCAGAACTCCAAGGCGGTGTTCGCCCGCATGGAGTCCGAGCGCGGACAGGAGGCGGCCCAGATCCGCGCCCGCGGCGCCGAGGAGGCGCAGGGCATCACCGCGCGCGCCGACCGCGACGTGCAGGTCCTCCTCGCCAACGCCGAGAGGGATGCGCAGGTGCTGCGCGGCCAGGGCGAGGCCGAGAAGACCCGCATCCTCGCCGAGGCCTTCGGCGGCGATGCGGAGTTCTTCGCCTTCTACCGCTCGATGCAGGCCTATGAGCAGTCGATGAAGACCGGCACGCGCTTCGTGCTCGCGCCCGACTCGCCGTTCTTCAGGTTCTTCGAGCAGCCGAACGGCTCTTCCGCGCAGGCGCCCGCGCCCGCCAGATGAGCGACCTTGTCGCCGCGCTCGGGCTCGTGCTCGCGATCGAGGGTCTCCTCTTCGCGGGCTTCCCCGGCGCGGCGAGACGAGCCGGAGAGAACCTCCTCTCGACGCCGGAGCCGACGCTGCGCGTCATCGGAGTCGTCTCCGCCGTAATCGGCGTCGGGATCGTCTGGCTGGTCAGAGGGTAGGCGTCTCTTGTCCCGGCCGAAGAGCCGGGACCCAGAGCCGCTGCGATTGCCAAGACGGGCGACGATCGTCTGGTCGAATTCTTCTCTGGAATCCGCCGCGCGTCTGGGTCCCGGCTCTTCGGCCGGGACAAGAGGGGAAGGCCGGGACGAGGGGGGCGGCTCGCCCTATCTGCCCCCTCTGGCTTGCGACGGCGGGGCCGTGCTAAACCGCCGCCTCCCTCAAGACGGAGCCGGTCTCCCGATGGACGGACTCGTACACCCAGACCTTCTGGTCGAGCGCTCTTACGTCGACGGCGCCTTCACCGGCGCGCCCGAGATCGACGTCACCGACCCCGCCACCGGCGAGGTGGTCGGCCGTGTGCCCAATCTCGGCCGCGACGCCGCCGTCCAGGCGATCGAGGCGGCGCAGGCCGCGTTCAAGCCGTGGGCCGCGAAGCTGCCGAAGGAGCGCTCGGCGATCCTGCGGCGCTGGTTCGAGCTGATCATCGCCAACAAGGACGACCTCGCGCTCATCATGACGCGCGAACAGGGCAAGCCGCTCGCCGAGGCCAAGGGCGAGATCGACTACGCCGCCTCCTTCGTCGAATTCTACGCCGAGGAGGCCAAGCGCGTCTCCGGCGACACGCTGCCGACCCACCGCGCCGACGCGCGCATCCTCGTGCTGCGCCAGCCGGCAGGCGTCGTCACGGCGATCACGCCGTGGAACTTCCCGGCGGCCATGATCACCCGCAAATGCGCGCCGGCGCTCGCGGTGGGCTGCACCTTCGTGGTCAAGCCCGCGATCGAGACGCCGCTGACAGCGCTGGCGCTCGCCAAGCTCGCGGACGAGGCGGGCGTGCCCAAGGGCGTGCTCTCGGTCATCACCGGGCAGGACGCCAAGGCTATCGGCGAGGTCTTCACGAGTCACCCGGCCGTGCGGGTCGTCTCCTTCACCGGCTCTACCGAGGTCGGCAAGATCCTGATGCGGCAGGCCGCCTCGGGCGTGAAGCGCGTCGCGCTGGAGCTCGGCGGCAACGCGCCCTTCATCGTGTTCGACGACGCCGACCTCGACGCGGCCGTCGAGGGCGCGATGGTCTCCAAGTATCGCAACATGGGCCAGACCTGCGTCTGCGCGAACCGCATCTACGTCCAGTCCAAGGTCTACGACGCCTTCGTCGAGAAGCTCGTGACGGCGGTCGGCCGGCTGAAGGTCGGAAAGGGCGTCGACGAGGGCGTGACGCAGGGTCCGCTGATCACGCCCGACGCTATCGAGAAGGTCGAGCGGCATCTGAAGGACGCGACCGACAAGGGCGCGCGGGTGCTGGTCGGCGGGAAGCGCCATTCGCTCGGCGGCACCTTCTTCGAGCCGACGGTCGTCGCCGACGTCACGCAAGACATGGCGGTCGCCCGCGAGGAGACTTTCGGGCCGGTCGCGCCGATCTTCCGCTTCGAGAGTGAAGACGACGTCATCGGATACGCCAACGACACCGAGTTTGGTCTTGCCGCCTACTTCTATGCGCGGGACGTGGGGCGGGTCTTCCGCGTCGCGGAGGCTCTTGAATACGGCATGGTCGGCATCAACTCAGGCATCATCTCGACCGAGCTGGCGCCCTTCGGCGGCGTCAAGGAGAGCGGTCACGGCCGCGAGGGCTCGCAGCGCGGCGTCGACGAGTTCGTCGACATCAAATATCTGCTCGTCGCCGGACTCGGCGGCTGAAAGGAACGGGACGCCTTGACCACGGAAGATTTCAAACGCGCCGCCGCGGAGGCGGCGCTCGCTTATGTCGAGTCCGGCATGAAGCTCGGCCTCGGCACAGGGACGACCGCCGCGCATTTCGTCGAGCTGCTCGGCGAGAAGGTGGCTGACGGCTTCGACATCGTCGGCGTGCCGACCTCCGAGGCGACGCGCGAGCTGGCGGAGCGCCACGGCGTGCCGCTGACGACGCTGAAGGACACGCCGGAGCTCGACCTCACGGTCGACGGCGCCGACGAGATCGATCCGCAGCTTCGCCTCATCAAGGGCGGCGGCGCCGCGCTGCTGCGCGAGAAGATCGTCGCATTCGCCTCCAGGCGCATGATCGTCATCGCGGACGCCACCAAGCGCGTCGAACATCTCGGCGCCTTCCCGCTGCCGATCGAGGTCGTGCCGTTCGGCAAGGAGACGACGCGCCGGGCCATCGCCAAGCTCGCCAAGGAGCTCGGCGGCTCCGGCGAGGTCGACATCCGGCGCGCCGAGGACGAGTGCCCGGTCGTCACAGACAGCGGCCACATCATCGTCGACGCCCATTTCGGCCGAATCGACGATCCCCAGAAGGTCGCCGACGCGCTGAACCGCATCCCGGGCGTGGTCGAGCACGGCCTGTTCATCGGGTTCGCCGAGCGGGCGATCCTGGCCGGCCCCGACGGCGTGTTCGAACTCGAGCCGCTGGACCTGTCGGCTCCTCAAAGGAAGATCGCATGACGTCGCTTCTCGCTCGCCGCGCCCGCGCCGGATTTCTGACGGCCTCGCTCCTGATCGCGGCCGCGGCGCCCGCCGCCGCCCAGTCCGCGCAGCCCGACCAGCTCCAGGCGGCGCGCGAGGTGATCGAGCTGTCGGGGGCCGCCTCGAGCCTTCGCGACATCGTGCCGGTGTTCTTCGACGAGGCGCGCCAGACCTTCACCCGCACGCGCCCCGAGATCGCCAAGGATCTCGACGAGGCCATCAAGGTGGTTACGCCGGAGTTCGAGAAGCGCCGCGACCAGCTGATGACCGACATCGCGATCGTCTACGCCCAGCGCTTCACCGCGCAGGAGCTCGGCGAGATCAAGGCGTTCTACCTGACCCCGACGGGCAAGAAGCTGGTCGGCAGCATGCCGGGCATCCTGCAGGAGAGCTACCAGAAGACCCAGATCTGGAGCGCCCGGATGAGCCAGGAGATCGTCTCGCGCCTGCGCGCCGAGATGAAGAAGCGCGGCGTCGACATCTGACCCGCCGCCGCGCGGCGACGATCGGGCCTTAGGGCCCGCGCGCCGTAGCGTTCGAACTGTCTCGCGCCCGACCGGGCGCGCCGCGCGGGGGATGTCCATCCTCCGCGTTTTCTTCGAAGGGCTGTCCGATGAGCGAGCGCGACGTCGACCTTTTCGTCATCGGCGCGGGTTCCGGCGGCGTGCGGGCCGCGCGCATCGCGGCGACCCACGGCGCGCGCGTCGCGATCGCGGAGGAGCACCGCATCGGCGGCACCTGCGTGATCCGCGGCTGCGTGCCGAAGAAGCTGCTCGTCTACGCCAGCCGGTTTCCGGACGCCTTCGAGGACAGCGCCGGCTTCGGCTGGACGCTGCCGGAGGAGCCGACCTTCTCCTGGCCCGCGCTGATCGCGGCCAAGGACAAGGAGATCGCGCGGCTTTCAGCGATCTACGAGCAGAACCTCGGCAAGGCCAACGTCGCCATCCATCGCCAGCGCGCCGTGATCGCCGGGCCGAACGCGGTGAAGCTCGCGGACGGAACGCAGATCACCGCCGGGCGCATTCTCGTCGCGACCGGCGGCAAGCCCGTCGCGCCGGACTTTGCGGGCGCCGAGCACGCGATCTCCTCGAACGAGGCGTTCGACCTGAAGGCGCTGCCCGAGCGGATCGCGATTAGCGGCGGCGGCTACATCGCGATCGAGTTCGCCGGCATCTTCGCCGGCCTCGGCTCGAAGGTCACGCTGATCCATCGCGGCGCGAAGCTGCTGCGCGGTTTCGACGAGGACGTCCGGGACGAGGTGATGGCGGGCCTCGAGCGTCGCGGCGTCGAGCTCGTTCTGTCCGACCATGTCGAGCGCATCGACCGCGACGGCGACCTCAGGATCGTCCGGACCTGCGCCGGCCGCACGCTCGAAGTCGAGCAGGCGATGCTGGCGATCGGCCGCCGGCCGCTCGTCTCGGGGCTCGGCCTCGAGAGCGTCGGCGTCGCCTTCGACCACAAGGGCGCGATCCAGGTCGACGCGTCCTCGCAGACCACGGTCCCGTCGATCTACGCCATCGGCGACGTCACCGACCGGCTGAACCTGACGCCGGTCGCGATCCGCGAGGGCCACGCCTTCGCCGACACGGTCTACGGGAGCAGGCCGGTGACGGTCGATCACTCCAACGTACCGACCGCCGTGTTCGCGACCCCCGAGGTCGGAACCGTCGGCCTCACCGAGGAGGAGGCCCGCGGGCGCGGCGAGGTCGACATCTACAAGGCGCGCTTCCGGCCGATGAAGTCGACGCTCTCCGGTCGGGACGACAAGGTGCTGATGAAGCTCGTGGTCGACGCCGCGACCGACCGGATGCTCGGCGTCCACATCGTCGGAGAGGACGCCGCCGAGATGGTCCAGATCGCCGCCATCGCGGTGAAGATGGGCGCGACCAAGGCGGACTTCGACGCGACCATGGCGCTGCATCCGAGCGCCGCCGAGGAGCTCGTGACGCTGAGGACCAAGTGGACGGCCGGGTGAGCGCCGCCGAAGGCGCCGCCGCGCCGCTCGACGATGCGCGCAAGCGCCAGATCGTCGTCGGCGTGCTGACGGCGATGTTCCTCGCCGCGCTCGACCAGACGATCGTCGCGCCGGCCATGACCACGATCGGCCAGTCGCTCGGCCATGTGCAGTATCTGCCCTGGGTGATCTCGGCCTACCTGATCACCGGCACCGCGGTGACGCCGCTCTACGGCAAGCTGGCGGACATCCACGGCCGCCGCCCGATCCTGTTCCTCGCCGTCTCGATCTTCATGGTCGGCTCGATCGTCTGCGCGATCGCGCCGACCCTCGCCGTGCTGATCGGGGGCAGGGCGATCCAGGGGCTCGGCGGCGGGGGGCTGATCGCGCTCGCCCAGACCGTGCTCGGCGATCTGGTGCCGCCCAAGCAGCGCGCCAAGTTCGCGGCGCAGATCTCCGCGGTCTGGGCGACGGCGAGCCTCGCCGGCCCGATCGTCGGCGGCGTGTTCGCGCAGCACCTGCACTGGTCGCTGGTGTTCTGGATCAACCTGCCGATCGGCCTCGTCGCCTTCGCGATGATGAGCGGGCCGCTGAAGCACCTGCCGTTCCGCCCCCGGCCACATCGTCTCGACGTGCCGGGCGCCGCGCTCGTCGTCGCGGGGACATCGTCCGCGATGCTCGCGCTGTCGCTCGGGCGCATGAGCGGGGAATGGGGCTCTCCCTCCGTGCTCGGACTCGCGGGCGCAGCCGTCCTCGCGGCGGGCCTGTTCGCCTGGCGCGTGCTGAGCTTCGAGGAGCCGCTGATCCCGGTCTCCGTCCTCAAGGACCGCGTCGTGGCGTTCGGCACGAGCGCGGTCGCGCTCGGCATGGCCGCCTTCGTCGGGCTGACCACCATCGTCCCGGCCTTCTTCGAGACACAGGACAAGGTGAGCCCGGACATCGCCGCCATGGGGCTGATCTCGATGGGGGCGGGCGCCGTCATCGGCGCCGCGATCACCGGGCGGATGATGCCGCGCATGCGGCGCTACCGCATGCCGGGGATCCTTGGCCACGTGCTGTCGGTGGCCTCGCTCGCCGCGTTGGCGGCGACGGCTCCGTCGGGCTCGTTCTTCCTGTCGGAAGCGCTGCTGTTCTTCTACGGTCTCGGGCTCGGCCCGATCTTCCCGATCGCGACGGTGAGCGTGCAGAACGCCGTCGCGCAGCACGATCTCGGCGCGGCGACGGGCCTGCTCGCGTTCCTGCGCTCGATGGGGGCTGCCTTCGGCGTCGCGATCCTGGGCGCGATCGTCCTTGGCGCGGGCGCGCACGGGGAAGGCGGGTCGGCGGCCGCCATGGCGATCGACCCGGAGAGCTTCCGCTGGGCGTTCCTCGTCGCCACGGCCTCGACCGCCGCGGCGCTGTGCTGCCTGATCGCGATGCCGGAGCGGGCGTTGCGCGACACGATGGAGCCGTCCGCCCCGCCGGCGGAGTGATCCGCCGAAGGAGCGGAGCCTGCGAGCCTGTCAGGCCAGCAGGAAGTGGCCGTCGTCCAGCAGCGACGCGTTCTTGGAGTTGATCGTGAAGTCGGCGGCGCCGTCGCCGTCGATGTCGCCCATGATCTTCGAGCCCTGCACGCGCAGTTCGCCGGCGACGCCGTTGAACGCGTCGCCGTGGATGAACGTGAAGGACTGATGTCCCGCCGTGCCGACGTCGGCGTCGAAGCCCCGGAAGTCGAGCACGTCGCCGCCGGGATTGCGGTTGAAGTCGACGATCTTGTCGCCGTTCGCCTGCTTTGCGGAGGTGAACAGGAAGGTGTCGGACCCTGAGCCGCCGTCGAGCTCGTCCTTGCCGAAGCCGCCGTCGAGAGAGTCGTTGCCCTGGGCGCCGCTCAGCTTGTCCTTGCCGGCTCCCCCGAGCAGCACGTCGTCGCCCTCCGAGCCGCCGACATCGTCATTGCCGCCGCCGCCCGTGAGGAGGTCGTTCCCTGTGCCGCCAGTGAGTTGGTCGTCGCCCGCCGCGCCGTTGAGGGAATCGTCGCCCTTGAGGCCGAACAGCCTGTCGTCGCCCGAGCCGGAGACGAAGACGTCGTCGCCCGTGCTGCCCTTCAGGGTGACGGGCTTGGACAGGATGTCGTCGAAGTCTCCGGTCTGGACCGCCTCGAGAACATCTTCGACGCTCAGTCCGATCTGTTTGATCGTCAGGAGCCCCGTGCCGTCGTCGGTTTCGAATTTCAGCTGATCGACCGTTCCCGAAACCGGAACTCCGTTGTTGTATTCGAAATCGCTGCCGCTGAAGGTAAGGACATGATCGTCGCTCGCGAGCTCGAAACGCTTCGCGCCGCGGTTCTGGATGTCGATGTCTTCTGAACTGAACGCCAGAAGATCTTCGAATGCGTCGGGATCTTTCAGGGTGATGCTCGGCATTGTCTTTGTCCTTGTGAATTACGAGCAATCGATCCAAGGTCATTTGAAGAAAATGCGCCGCTTGGTTGCACCATAGGCGCGCGTTCGCGGGTAAAGCCAAAAATAGTCCAAAGTCTGCGATCACGTTGTCGTGATCGTTTTGATGGAGCGCGAGGCCCCATATGTGCGAGGGGGCGGCTGCCGGTCGGCCGACGGCGACGGACGTCCCGGTAGCCCTCGCCGTTCTCTGGTGATAGAGACCGCCCGAACGAGCGGCCGCATGCGGCCGGGCGACGCATCTCCGTTACCCGAGACGGCGCGTCGCCGAACACTGGAGCTGGAAAGTCATGTCGGAGCGTTGGTCGCCCGCGAGCTGGCGGAAACTGCCGATCGAGCAGGCGCCGGTCTATCCTGATCTTTCCGCGCTCACCGTGGCCGAGACCCAGCTCTCGACCTTTCCGCCGCTCGTATTCGCGGGTGAGGCGCGCAAGCTGAAGCGCCAGCTCGCCAAGGTCGCGAACGGCGACGCCTTCCTGCTGCAGGGCGGCGACTGCGCCGAGGCCTTCGCCGAGCATTCGGCCGACAACATCCGCGACTTCTTCCGCGTGCTGCTGCAGATGGCGGTGGTGATGACCTACGCCGCCGCCTCGCCGGTGGTGAAGGTCGGCCGCATCGCGGGCCAGTTCGCCAAGCCCCGGTCGAGCCCGACTGAGGTCGTCGACGGCGTCGAGCTGCCGATCTACCGCGGCGACATCGTCAACGGCACGGAAGCGACGCCCGAGGCGCGCATCCCGGATCCGCGCCGCCAGCTCGAGGCCTACCGGCAGTCGGCGGCGACGCTGAACCTGCTGCGCGCCTTCGCGTCCGGCGGCTACGCCAATCTCGACTTCGTGCATCAGTGGATGCTCGGCTTCGTGAAGGAGAGCCCGCAGTCCGGCCGCTACCAGGAGGTCGCCGACCGGATCGCGGAGGCGCTCGACTTCATGCGCGCCTGCGGCATCGATCCGGAGTCCCATCCGGAGCTGAGGACGACCGACTTCTTCACCAGCCACGAGGCGTTGCTGCTCGGCTACGAGCAGGCGCTGACGCGCGTCGACTCCACGACCGGCGACTGGTACGCGACCTCGGGCCACATGCTCTGGATAGGCGACCGCACCCGCCAGACGGACCACGCCCATATCGAGTTCTGCCGCGGGGTGAAGAACCCGATCGGCCTGAAGTGCGGCCCGAGCCTCAAGCCCGACGAGCTGATGAAGCTCATCGACATGCTCGACCCTGACAACGAGGCGGGACGGCTGACGCTGATCATGCGCTTCGGCGCCGACAAGGTGTTCGACCACCTGCCGGGCCTCGTGCGCGCGGTGAAGACCGGCGGCCGCAAGGTCGTGATCTCGTGCGATCCGATGCACGGCAACACGATCAAGTCGGCCTCCGGCTACAAGACGCGGCCGTTCGAGCGCATCCTGCAGGAGGTCGAGGCCTTCTTCGAGGTGTGCCGGACCGAGGGCGTCCACGCCGGCGGCGTGCATGTCGAGATGACCGGCAAGAACGTCACCGAGTGCACCGGCGGCGCGCGCGCCATTTCGGACGCGGACTTGCGTGACCGCTACCACACGCATTGCGACCCGCGCCTCAACGCCGAGCAGGCGATCGAGCTCGCCTTCCTCGTGGCGGAAGAGCTCAAGAAGGAGCGCGTCGCGCGCGGCCGCAGGCACGTGGTCGCGGCGGAGTAAGATCCGTCAGGCCGCCTCGGCGCTCCGGTCGAACCGGGCGCGGGCGGCCTCGATCTCCGGATGGCGGCGCTCGGCCCACTGGACGAGCGCGGCCATCGGCTCCAGCGCCGAGCGGCCGAGCGCGGTCAGGCTGTATTCTACGCTTGGCGGCTTGGTCGGAAACACTCGCCGCGTCAGCAGTCCGTCGCGTTCGAGCTCCCTCAGCGTCTGCGTCAGCATGCGCTTGGAGATGTCCGGCACCGCGCGCCCGATCGCGCTGAAGCGTTTTGGTCCGGCGGCGAGCACGATCAGGATCAGCGTCGACCATTTGTCGCCGATCCGGTCCAGCACGTTGCGGACCGGGCAGCGCTCGGCGTCGAGGCCCATCGCGCTCCAGGCGGCCAGTCTCTCGGACAGCAATTCGTCCGCGGACATCGGGAGGTTCCCTCCGGGTAACCAGGGGCGTGGAAACTGCCTCCTTACGCAGAGATAGTGCAGTCTCTAACTGAGACCAATCCTCGATATGAGATTGGACTCAGACCATGGCTTCCGAAAATCTCCGTATCCTCGTCACCGGTGCCACAGGCGAACTCGGCCGACTCGTCGTCGCACGCCTCGCCGAGGCGCACGATCCGGCGCGCATCGTCGCAGTGGTGCGCGATCCGTCGAAAGCGAAAGGCCTCGCCGCCCTCGGGGTCGAGGTCCGCGTCGCGAACTATGACGACCCGGCTGCGCTTAAGGCCGCTTTCGCGGGCGTCGACCGCGCGCTGCTGATCTCGTCGAGCGAGGTCGGGCGGCGGGTCGAGCAGCACCGCAACGTCATCGGCGCCGCGAAGGCGGCAAATGTCGGCCTCCTCGCCTACACCAGCCTGCTGGGCGCCGACACGTCGCAGCTCGCTCTCGCCGCCGAACATCTGGCGACCGAGCAGGCGATCGCGGCGTCCCGCCTGCCTTATGCGGTCCTGCGCAACGGCTGGTACACCGAGAACAACGTCGCCGCCGCGCCGGCTGCGATCGAGCATGGCGCGCTGCTCGGAAGCGCGGGCGAGGGGCGGTTCTCGACCGCCGCGCGACAGGACTACGCCGAGGCGGCGGTCGCCGTGCTGCTCGCCGACGAGACGCCGGCGGGACAGACCTTCGAGCTCGCCGGCGACGAGGCGTTCACGCTGCCGGAATTCGCCGCCGAGATTGGACGGCTGTCCGGCAAGCCCGTCGCCTATCGCGACCTGCCGGAGGCCGACTTCCGGGCGGCGCTCGAAGCCGCGGGGCTGCCGGCGCCCTTCGCCGCGCTGCTGGCGGATTCGGACGCCGGCGCGTCGAAGGGCGGGCTCTACAGCGACCGGACCGACCTGTCGCGCCTCATCGGCCGGCCGACGACGCCGTGGCGGCGGACGCTGGCGCAAGCGCTCACGGGCTGAGCTCCCAGAATTCCCCTCGGCGACGAAACGCCGCCGTCGTCCCGGCCGAAGCGCCGGGACCCATTGCCGCGAGGACTCAGGACAATCCGACGCCGCGGCGATAATGGACCCCGGGACTGCGCCCGGGGTGACGGCGCGGGCGGCCCTGCCGAACCATGGTCTCAGCGGCGATACTCGTCGTCGCCGACCTGCTCCAGCCAGTCTACGGCCTTGCCGTCGAGCTTCTCCTGGATCGCGATGTGGGTCATCGCGGTCGTGGCCGTCGCGCCGTGCCAGTGCCTTTCCCCCGGCGCGAACCAGACGACGTCGCCGGGCCGGATCTCCTCGACCGGGCCGCCTTCGCGCTGCGCCCAGCCGAGGCCGGAGGTCACGACGAGGGTCTGGCCGAGCGGATGGGTGTGCCACGCCGTCCGCGCGCCGGGCTCGAAGGTGACGTGCGCGCCGGCGACGCGGGCCGGGTCGCCCCGGTCGAACAGCGGATCGATGCGCACCTGCCCGGAGAACCAGTCCGAAGGGCCTTGCTGGGAGGGCCGGGAGCCGCTGCGGTCGATGTCCATGGAAGTCGCCATCTCGGTCTGGGTGGAAGCGCGGGGAAGCCCGGCGTCTGGCGCCTCCATATAGACGCGGACCCCGCGCGCTCCAGTCGGACCTGCGTTGCGGCCGGACCTTTCGCGGGCTATGCGGGCCGACGCCCAATCGCCGGAACGATACCCAGCACGATGCAGGTCCTGCGCTTCGCCCCGTCCCCGACCGGCTTCCTGCATCTCGGCAATGCGCGGACACTGCTGCTCAACGCGCTGGTCGCGCGGCGCTCCGGCGGGCGCTTCGTCCTGCGGATCGACGACACCGACCGGGAGCGGGTGCGGGAGGAGTTCGTCGAGGCGATCCGCGAGGATCTCGGCTGGCTCGGTCTCGCCTCGGACATCGAGGTTCGCCAGTCGGAGCGGACGGCGCTCTATGACGCGGCCTTTGCCTCGCTGGGCGATCGCCTCTACCCGGCCTACGAGACCGAAGAGGAGCTCGCCCGCGCCCGCGGGCTCGCGCGCGCCTCCGGCCGCCCGCCGGTCTACGACCGCGCGGCGCTTCGCCTGACGCCGGAAAAGCGCGCGGCCTTCGAGGCCGAGGGCCGCCGCCCGCACTGGCGGTTCCGCCTTTCGGGCGGCCGTATCGGCTGGGAGGACGGGGTTCGCGGGCGGCAGGAGATCGACCTCGACAGCCTGTCCGATCCGGTCGTGCGGCGCGAGGACGGGACCTATCTCTACGTCTTCACCAGCGTCGTCGACGACGCCGATCTCGGCGTTACTGACATCGTTCGCGGCGAGGACCACGTTGCGAACTCCGCGGTCCAGCTCGACATGTTCGCCGCGCTAGGCGCCGCCGCGCCCGCGCTCGCCCACCACAACCTGCTGACCTCGGCCGACGGGGAGGGCCTGTCGAAGCGGCAGGGCAGCCTGTCGCTCCGGACGCTGCGCGAGCAGGGCGTCGAGGCGCTCGCCGTAGCCGCCTACGCCACGATGATCGGATCGGCCGAGGCGGTGCGCCCGGTCCATGATCTCGACGAGCTCGCGGCGCTGATCGACCTGAAGCGCCTGTCCCGCGCGCCGGCGCGGATCGACATGGACGAGCTCGCCGCGCTGTCGGCGAAGACCGTCCACGAACTCGGCTACGACGCCGTCGCGTCCCGGCTTTCCGCGCTCGGCGTCGGGGGCGGCGCCGACTTCTGGGAGACGGTGCGCGGCAACCTGCGCAAGGTCGATGAGGCCGCCGACTGGTGGCGGATCGCGCGCACCGACGACCTCGGCGCGGCGGTGTCGGCGGAAGACGCCCCGATGCTGGCCGAGGCGGCGCGGCTGCTTCCGCAGGAGCCGTGGGACGGATCGACATGGCGCGACTGGACGGGAGCCGTCTCGGCCGCGACCGGCCGGAAGGGCAGGGCGCTGTTCGCGCCGCTGAGACTCGCGCTCACCGGCGAGCCGGGGGGACCGGAGCTCGCGCGGCTGCTGCCGTTCATCGGCCGCGCGCGCGCCCTTCGACGCCTGCAAGCCGGCGCTTGAGGCCGGCGCCGTGACCCTTCGCCCGCCGCGCACCTTCGACCGACTGCCCGCGATCATCACGGGCGAGGCGTCGCTGCAGGCGGAGATTATGTCCGAGAAGGCGGCGGCGCTCGGCCGCACCGGCGAGGCCGTCGCGAAGGCGCTCGACGCATGGCGCAATGCGCCGGAAGCGCAAAAACCTGCGCTCGCCTACGCCGCAGCCGAGGCGGTGCAGAGCCTGTTCATCCAGCGGGAGCTGATGGGGTTGCGCGCGCATGGCGACGTCGTCGCTCAGCTGGGCGTCCCGCGGGAGGTGCTGTCCAAGATCGGCGCGCGCCCCTCGGCGAGCTGAGCCAGTCGCCTGGCCGCGGCCTCGCCTGCGAAACGGCCGGTCGCGAGGCAGGCGTGCAGCAGGTAGCCGCCGGTCGGCGCCTCCCAGTCCAGCATTTCGCCGACGACATAGGTTCCGGGCCTGTGCGCCAGCATGAAGTCGCCGTCGACCTCGTCGAGGCGCACGCCGCCGGCGGTCGAGATCGCCCGGTCCAGCCCGAAGACGGCCGTCAGCCGCAGCGGAAGCGCCTTGATCCTGCCGGCGAGTTCGCGGGGGTCCGCCGGGAGTTCCCCGGCCTCGCGCAGCAGCGCGATCGCCGCGGGCGGCAGCGAGGCGGTCTTGGCGAGATGCGTCGAGAACGAGCGCTTGCCGCGCGGCGCCGCGAGCCGCTCGGCCAGCGCGTCGACGGCGAGGTCCGGCCTCAGGTCGAGCGTGGGCCGCGCTTCGCCTTGCCGTTCGATCGCCTGCCGCAGCGCGCTGGAGAAGAGGTAGATCAGGCCGCCTTCGATGCCGCCGGCGGTGACCATGGCCTCGCCGCGCGCGGTCCGGCCCTCGAAGGTCAGCGCGACGCGCTTGAGCGGGCTCCCGGCGAAGCGCTCCCTGAAGATCGGCGACCACTCGATCGCAAATCCGCTGTTGGCCGGCGCGAGCGGCTCGACCCCGACGCCGGCCTCAGTGAGGGGGACGGTCCAGCCGCCGTCCGCCCCGAGCCGCGGCCAGCTGGCGCCGCCGAGCGCAAGGACAGAGACCGCCGGCGTGATCGTCTCGGCGCCGTTCGGTCCGTCGAAGACCATCCCCGACGGTCCGGAAAAGCCGCGCCACGTCAGGCGCGGCCGGATCGTGACGCTGAGCGAGGCCAGCCGGCGCAGCCAGGCGCGCAGCAGGGGGCTGGCCTTCATCTCTTTCGGAAACACCCGACCGCTCGACCCCACGAAGGTCTCGACGCCGAGGCCCCCGCACCAGTCGATCAGCGCATCGGACGGGAATGCCCGGACCGCTGGTTCGAGTCGGGCCGCGGCGGGTCCGTACCGCTCGAGCAGGCGGTCGATCGGCTCCGAATGCGTGAGGTTGAGGCCGCCGCGCCCGGCCATCAGGAGCTTCCGCGCGGGCGAGGCCATGCGCTCGCAGACGACGACGCGAAAGCCGGCGGAGGCGAGCCGCTCCGCGGCCATGAGGCCCGCAGGCCCGGCGCCGACGACCACGGCGTCCAGGGACGGCCCGGTTCCGCTCATGTCCCGCGACCGCGCCGCATCGATGGATTCGCTGACATGCCGCGCGCCGTCGGTCCTTGGGCCTTGCTGGATCGGTCGGGAGGTCACGCGGCGCGCCGCGCCTGCCGCTCCGGCTTCATGTCCGCTCCGGGCGGCAGGAGCAAGGCCGAAAGTCGTTTCCGCGGCCTCTTCGGCCGCGGCCGCCGCCGAAGAGGCGTGGGTCAGTTGACGCCGCCGTCGACGTTCTGGCGAAGGCCGGCGGCCTTCACCCACCTCAGCCACTGCAACGAAAGCGCCGCGAAGGCGCTCTCCACATCCGGCTCAACGCCGCCGAAATCGACGTCGGGCCGATCCTCGTCCAGCCCCGTGTCGGCCACGCCGAAAAGAGCCCAGTACCATCGGCCGTCGGTCGCGCTCGCGAGCCCTCCGATGGCGACCGCCGCGGAGTAGATCGTGATGGTGGCTCCGTCGCGGCTGTGGACTTTCCTGAGCATCCAATCTCTTCCCCCGAGCCAGTAGAGCCCACGCGCGCGGATCAGAAAATACGTCTCTAGCGATTACGCGCGCCGGCGTGCGGCCCTGGCGTCCGCGTGCCGGAGCCGCTCGCAGGACGATCATCCCGGCGCTGCGCGGGGCCGCAGAGCATCCGGGATTTGCGCATCTTCTAACGCCGCCGATATTCATAAGTCGACAACTTCCGCGCCGACCCCGCGGCGGCGCGGACCGGATCGCCGCGCGAAAAAGCGAGGCGACAAGCTCCGGGGATCGGACTAAAGCAAGGGCGCAGGGCCCTTTGCGGGCCGTTTCGGAGGATCTGTCGGAATGCCGAACGCGCTGCGATGGCTGTTGGCGCCGATCTGGGCCGCCCAGATTTTCACGGGAGCCAAGTCGTTCTGCGACAACCGCATTCTGGGCGACGAACGGCTCAATCGCCGCGGGCTGCACGTCTGGCGCATCCGGCTCGCCAACCGCATGGCCGACATGAGGCGCGCAAGGCTGGCCGAGCGGCTTGATTCCGCCGACCGCGACGAGTTCGCGCGCAACGGCTTCATCATGAAGCGCAACTTCCTGCCGGACGATCAGTTCAGGGCGCTGGTCGCCGAGATCGAGAGCACGAAGGCGCCGGTGCGGGAGATGAAGCAGGGCGACGCCATCACGCGGCGGATCGCCCTCGAGCCTGATCTTCTCAAGAAGATGCCGGCCACCGAGAAGACGGTGAACGGCGAGGCCTTCCAGAACCTCGTGCGCTACGTCGCGACCTACGACGCCGAACCGATCATGTACATCCAGACGGTGTTCGCGCAGGTCGACAAGTCGGCGATCGATCCGCAGACCTCGGTGCACGCCGACACCTTCCATCCGACGATGAAGGCGTGGCTGTTCCTGCACGACGTCGAGGAGGACCTTGGCCCGTTCGTCTACGTGCCCGGCTCGCACCGCCCCACCAAGCGCAGGCTGGCCTGGGAGCGGCGGATGAGCGTGAAGGCGTCCAAGCTCGATCGCCTGTCGGCGCGCGGCTCGTTCCGCGTCAGCGCGCAGGATCTGAAGCAGATGCACCTGCCGCCGCCGCAGAAGTTCGCGGTGCCGGCCAACACGCTCGTCGTCGCCGACACCTCCGGCTTCCACGCCCGCGGCGCGAGCCTGCGGCCCTCGACCCGCGTCGAGATCTGGGCCTACGCCCGCCGCAACCCGTATCTGCCTTTCGCCGGCCTCGACCCCTGGGCGCTGAAGCCGCTGAAGAACCGGCAGGCGCCGCTGTTCTGGGCCGCGCTCGACCGGCTGGAGAAGGTCGGACTCGGCAAAAGCCCGTGGCGCGCGCGCGGCATCATGACGGCGGCGACCCCGCCGAGCGCCGCCGCCAAGGGCTGATCGCGGCGCCGGCCGCATGACCGCCTATGTCGTGCTGTTCCGCGGCGTCGGCGGCGCGACGCAGCTGCCGACCGTGCGGCTGAGAGCGGCGCTGACCGAGGCGGGCTTCGAGGGCGTCGCCACCTACATCAACAGCGGCAACGCCGTGCTGCGCAGCGCGCGTCCGCATCGCGAGACGGTCGACCAGATCGCGAGGATCTGCGCCGACCGCTTCGGCTTCGCCAAGGCCATCTACGCGGTCTCGCGTGACGACTGGGTGCGGCTAATCCGGAACAATCCGTTCGGGGTCGCGCCCGGCTGCGGCAAGTTCCTGCACGCCGCCTGGCTCGCTGCGACGCCGCAGAAGCAGGCGGTCGAGGCGCTGGAAGCCCTCGCGGTCAACGGCGATGCCTTCGCCGTGGTCGGCGACGTCGCCTATCTCTCGACGCCGCTGGGCTTTTCCAGCTCGAAGCTCGCGGAGCGGTTCGACCGGCTCATCGGCGTGCCGAACACCGCGCGGAACTGGAACACCGTCCTCAAGCTGATGGAGCTTGCGGACAGGCTCGATTGAGCGCCGGTTCAGGCGCTCTTGAGCTCGAGATAGCGGAGCCGCTTGGCCTCGCGCCGGCCGTCCGCCACCGCCTCGACGATCAGGCCGCAGACGAAGCTCAGCACCGACAACTGGACGATGCTGGCGGCCAGCACGGCGGTTGGCAGGCGGGGGACCAGCCCGGTCTCGATGAACTCCGCCACCACCGGCAGGCCGAGTCCGACCCCGAGAACCGCCAGCGCCGCCGCGATGGCGCCGTAGAATTTGAACGGCTTCAGCGCGCGATACATCATCGCGATCATCCAGAGGATCCGGAAGCCGTCGCGGAAGGTCGAGAGCTTGCTCGACGAGTTCTCCGGACGGTTGCCGTAGCGCACCGCCATCTCGTCGACGGCAAGGCGCAGGTCGAGCGCGTGGACGGAGAGCTCCGTCTCGATCTCGAAGCCGCGCGAGGCGGACGGGAAGGACTTTGCGAAGCGCCGGGACATCACGCGGTAGCCGGACAGGATGTCGGTGAAGCCGACGCCGAACAGCATGTCGATCATGCGGTTGAACAGGCGGTTGCCGGCGGCGTGGCCGCGGCGCGCCATCATGCCTTCGCCTTCGCGGGTCGCGACGACCATGTCGAACTGGCCCGAGACGAGCCGGTCGATCAGCACTGGGGCAGCCAGCGGATCGTAGGTCAGGTCGCCGTCGGCCATCAGATAGACGTCGGCCTCGACGTCGGCGAGCATCCGGCGCACGACGTTGCCTTTGCCCTGGCGCCGCTCGCGCCGGACGATCGCGCCGGCCTCGATCGCGCGCTCGACTGTGCGGTCCTTCGAGTTGTTGTCGTAGACGTAGATGTCCGCGCCCGGCAGCGCCGCGCGGAAGCCGGCGACGACCTCGCCGATCGCGGCCTCCTCATTGTAGCAGGGCAGCAGGACCGCGACCTTGAGCGGGAGCGCCTCGGGCTCGATCGCGACGCCGTCGCGAAGGCGTTCAACGATGTGCTGCATGGGCGAGGGTCCGGACGGGTGCGGCGTGAGGGCGGGCGCGCGCGAGCGCGCAGGCGAACAGCGCGAGCGTCGCGATGAGCCCGAGTGGGATCATGGTCGCTTCGGCGAGAGGGCGGGCGACGAGCGGCGCTAGGAAGATCGCGGTCAGCGCGACGGGCTCGTGGCGGCGCCATCCGTCCCTCAGCGCGTCATGCGCGAGGAAGGCCACGGCGGGCGCGAACAGCATCAGGTCGTAGTCGAGCAGGTAGGGGGTCATCAGGAGCGACCCCGAGAGCAGGGTCGCCGCCTTGGCGCCGAAGGCGGCCTCGCTGCGCCAAACGCGCAACGTGGCGACCAGCGTCATGAGCGCGACCGCGGCATGGATCGCGTAGGCCGTCGCGACCCCTGCGCCGAGCGCGCGGGCTGCGGAGAAGGCGCTCATGATCTTGTGCCAGCCGGTGTCGCCCTGCTCGAGCACGACGGCGCGGGTGAAGGCGGCGCTCGCCCGGAAAGCCTCCCAGGTCTCGGCGCCGAAGGCTGCGCACGAGGCCGCAGCGATCGAGACGACCGTCAGCGCGGCGGCGCCCGCCGTGCGCCAGCGGCCGGTCGCGATCAGCACGAGCGGCAGCAGCAGGCCGAACTGCGGCTTGTAGGCGAGCAGCCCGAGCAGCACGCCCGCCAGCAGCGGCCGGCGGTCGAGCAGCAGCAGCCCGAAGCCGAAGAGGGCGGCGGTCAGGAAGCCGTTGTGGCCATGGGTCAGGTTCACGAAGACGGCGGGGAAGGCGAGGCCGAGGAGCAGCGTCTCGCGCTGATGCGCACCGACGATCCGGACAAGGCTCCAGAGATAGAGCGGCAGCGTCGCCGCCTGCCAGACGCAGAGCGCCCCGACATAAGGCAGTGTCGCAAGAAGCGCCGCCAACCCCAGGAACATAGGCGGATAATGCCAGCCGTAGAACGGCACGGCCTCGCCGAATTCGCGCTGCTGCTCCGCATGGTGACGGACGACGTCATAGGCCGCCTGCGGCGCGCCCTCGAGCACGAGGCGGCCTGCCGACCAGACGTTCGAGAAGTCGGTTCCGAGCGGCCGGCCGGCGGAGTCCAGCCCGCCGGAGGAGGTCGCGGCCATGAACGCCAGCGCGATCGCGTAGGCGGCGATCAGCGCGAGCGAGACCGGCGCGATGCGCGCCGTGATCGCGGCCGCCATCCGTTCCGCCGTCCCGCCATTGGAAGGCGTCATGCCGCCTTCGCTCCCAGTTCGTGAGGTCATGCGCCGGCGACGAGCGCCGGCCGCCGGTTCAGAGCTGCTCGCGCTCCATCACGACGCCGCGGTCGGTCACGACGACCCACTGGCCGTCGCGGCGCTCGATCGAGCGGACGCGGCCCATGCCGGGGGCGCGGGCGCCGCGCGTGACCTCGATCAGGCCTTCGCGGCCTTCCAGCAGAGCGACGCCGTGCTGCACGTCGCGAACCACCCAGTTCCGGACAACCTTCGGCGCTTCGTCGCGCGAGGCCTGGCGCTGCTCGTCCAGAGTCTGCTCGCGGCGGTCGTCGCGGACCGGCTCCGGTTGGGCGGCCTGCTGGTCGTCGCGACGGGCGTCGCGGTCCACGCTGCCGGTGGTCTCGACGTCGACGCGCTTCGGCGCCGGGGTCTTGTCGGTCTGGGCGAACTTCTCGAAGCGCTCGAGGCGATCCTTGAGCTGGGCGAGCTGGGTCGCGTCCTGCTTGGACTGCTCCAGCCGCGCGTTCAGGCCCTCGATCTTGGTCGCCGCGTCGCCCTTGGTGGCGTCGAGCGTCTTCTGGAGGTTGGCGATCTCGCCCTTGAGCGACTTGACCTCTTCCGCGTTCGCGGCGGCCTGGCCGGTCGCGCTCTTGGAGGCGGCGGCCTGGTTGGCGCGGGACTGGTCGAGCGCGCGCTGGAGGCGCGTGATCTCGGTCTTCATTGCGCCGACGTCGCGCGACAGGGAGGCCGCCTTCTTCTGCTGGCCGGCCGGATCGAGGTTCTGGGCGAAGCCCTGCGCGCGGGCGTCGATCGCGGCGACCGTGTCCAGCGAGTCGGTGAGCTGCGGGGCGGTGGCGAGCGAGGCCGCGGTGGCGCCGGCGCCGAGCGCGAGCGCGAAGGCGACGCCGTAGGTGGCGTAGGAGCGCCAGGAGCGCTTTGACTCGAGCTCGCCGAGGTCGCGGGACTCGGCTTCGAGCTCGGGGGCCTCGGCGCGGGTTTCGGCGCGCCAGGCGGCGATGGCCTGTCCGAACGAGCGATCGGAGGAGGGCTTCGGAAGGTAGCGGGTCATGGGACGATGCCCTCGGAGGGGGTGCTACCTTTCAGTAACCATCATCCTGCTTACCGAAGCGTTACCGGTCCCTCGAAAGCGCCTCCAGAACCTCGGCGCCGGAGATGATCTGTCCGGCCGGCCAGGCGAAGAAGTCGGGCTTGGTCAGGAGCGCCTGCTCAAGCATGCGGTGATAGTCGCGCCGGGGCGTCTCGACCGCCCCGAACTGCCTCAGATGCTCGGTGACGAACTGCGTGTCGAGCAGGTCGAAGCCGCCGTGCTTCAGCCGCGCGACGAGATGGACCAGCGCGACCTTCGAGGCGTCGCGCTCGCGGTGGAACATGCTCTCGCCGAAGAAGGCGCCGCCGAGCCTGACCCCGTAAAGGCCGCCGACGAGCCGGCCGTCCCGCCATGTCTCGACGCTGTGGCACCGCCCGATGCGATGGAGCTCGCCGTAGAGGTTGCGGATCCGCTCGTTGATCCAGGTCTTCGGACGCCCCGGCGCGGGCGCGGCGCAGGCGTCCATGACGGCGTCGAAGGCCGAGTCGACGCGGACCTCGAAGAGGTCCGAGCGGATGGTGCGCGCGAGCCGGCTCGACAGATGGAAGTCCTCGAGCGGCAGCACGCCGCGCAGCTCCGGCTCGATCCAGTAGAGCCCCGGATCGGTCGCGCTCTCGGCCATCGGAAAGATCCCGCAGGCGTAGGCCTTGAGCAGGACCTCCGGCGTGATCTCGACGAGGACGTCGTTGATGCGGGTCATGACGGCGCGCTTACTGGCTGCGGAACCGGACTGCGTGCTTTGAGACGCCGTCCTGCGGACGGCTCCTCAGCATGAGGATGGCCCCAAGTCCGGCATACGCCAAGGCTCCTCATGCTGAGGAGCGCCAAAGCCGCGTCTCGAAGCACGCAGTCGCCCGAACCGAAGGTCACGCCTCGACCGAACTCTCCGCCAGCATCTTCTCGAGCCAGTGGATGTCGTACTCGCCGTCCTGGATCGACTGGTTCCGCACCAGATGGCGGAACAGCGGAAGCGTCGTATCGACGCCGTCGACGACGAACTCGTCGAGCGCGCGGCGAAGGCGCATCAGGCATTCGGTGCGGTTGCGGCCGTGGACGATCAGCTTGCCGATCAGGCTGTCGTAGTTCGGCGGGATCCGGTAGCCCTGATAGGCGGCGCTGTCGACGCGCACGCCGAGGCCGCCCGGCACGTGGTAGTACTCGATGCGGCCGGGTGAGGGGCGGAAGGTCTCGGGATGCTCGGCGTTCACGCGGCACTCGATCGCGTGGCCGCGGAAGATCACCTCGTCCTGGGAGATGCCGAGCCGGGCGCCGCCCGCGATGCGGATCTGCTCGTTCACGAGATCGATGCCGGTGACCATCTCGGTGACCGGGTGCTCGACCTGGATGCGGGTGTTCATCTCGATGAAGTAGAACCGCCCGTCCTCGTAGAGGAACTCGATCGTGCCGGCGCCGCGATACTTCAGTTCGCGCATCGCCGCGGCGCAGGTCTCGCCGATCTCGACGCGCTCGGAGGCGTTGAGCGCGGGGGAGGGGCATTCCTCCCAGACCTTCTGGTGCCGGCGCTGGAGCGAGCAGTCGCGCTCGCCGAGATGGATCGCTCCGCCCTCGCCGTCGCCCAGCACCTGCACCTCGATGTGGCGCGGCTTGCCGAGATATTTTTCGAGATAGACGGCGTCGTCGCCGAAGGCGGCCTTGGCCTCGGAGCGCGCGGTCTGCAGCGCCTCGACGAGATCGTCCTCGGTGCGCGCGACCTTCATGCCGCGTCCGCCGCCGCCGGCGGCGGCCTTCACCAGCACGGGGAAGCCGATGCCCTTCGCGACGGTCATCGCCTCGTCGTCGTCCGTGATCCCGCCTTCCGAGCCGGGCACGACCGGGATGCCGAGGCGCTTGGCCGTCTGCTTGGCGGCGATCTTGTCGCCCATGATGCGGATGTGCTCGGCCTTCGGGCCGATGAAGACGATCTCGTGCTCTTCGAGGATCTCCGCGAAGCGCGCGTTCTCGGACAGGAAGCCGTAGCCCGGATGGATCGCGTCGGCGCCGGTGATCTCGCAGGCGGCCAGCAGGGCGGGGATGTTCAGGTAGCTCTCGCGGGCCGCGGGCGGGCCGATGCAGACGCTTTCGTCGGCGAGGCGCACATGCATGGCGTCGGCGTCGGCCGTCGAATGGACCGCGACCGTCGGGATGCCGAGCTCCTTGCAGGCGCGCAGGATGCGGAGCGCGATCTCGCCGCGGTTGGCGATCAGAACCTTCTCGAAGCTGGCCATCAGGTCTGCACTCAGTCGATGATCAGCAGCGGCTCGCCGAACTCGACGGGCTGGCCGTCGGCGACCAGAATCTCGCGGACGGTGCCGGCGCGCGGCGCGGGGATCGCGTTCATGGTCTTCATGGCCTCGACGATCAGCACCGTCTGGCCCTGACGCACAGTCGCGCCGACCTCGACGAAGGCGCGGGCGCCCGGCTCCGGCGCGAGATAGGCGGTGCCGACCATCGGCGAGGTCAGGACGCCGGGATGGTCCGCCGGGTCGGCCGAGGCGGGGGCGGCGGAGACGGCCGCAGGCGCGCCCGGCGCGACCGAGACGGCCGGCGCGGCCGCGACCGACAGCTGGCGCGCGACGCGCACCCGGAAGTCGCCGCGCTCGATCTCGATCTCGGAGAGGCCCTTCTCCTCGAGCAGTTCCGATAGATCGCGCACCAGCGAAAGGTCGTCGTTGGCTCTGACGGGCGGGTTGCTCATGGAGGACTCTGGCTTTGATGGCTCTGGTGATGCGCGTCGCATGTCGTCAGACGGAGAAGACTTCCGGCTCTTTCGGCGCGACCCGGCGCGCGAGCGCCTGGAGGGCGAATTCGTAGCCGTCGATCCCGAGACCGACGATCACCCCCGCCGCCGCCGCGGAGACGTAGGAGTGATGCCGGTAGCTTTCACGCGCATGGATATTGGACAGATGGACCTCGATCACCGGGATGTCCGCTGCGCGCAGCGCATCCTGGACCGCGACCGAGGTGTGGGAGAAACCGGCGGCGTTGAGGACGATGCCCTGCGCCGCGGTCCGCGCCTCCTGGATCCAGTCGATCAACACGCCTTCGTGGTTGGTCTGGCGGAAGTCGATCTCGAGCCCGAGCCCCGCGCCGACGGTCCGCGAACGCGTCTCGACGTCGCCGAGCGTCGCCGTGCCGTAGACCGCGGGCTCTCGCAGGCCAAGCAGGTTCAGGTTCGGGCCGTTCAGGACGAAGACGACGGGTTTCAGCGGGCCGCTCGCGATGGATTTGGGTGGACCTGCGGCCGGAGGGCCGCGCGAAACGCGCCGCCCTTATAGGCAAGACCAAGGGAGAACCCAAGCGATTCCGGATCGCGGGCGCCGAAGGCGGGCCGTCCGTCGCGCGCTACCGGCGGAACAGCTTCGACACGATGGCGCGGATCACGCCATGCGCGACGCGGCCCTGCGCTTCCCCGACGGAGGTCGGCGGCAGGCGTCCGGGACCGCGGCCGGTCTCCATCCGGCGACGGCGCAGATACTCGTTGGCGGCGGTCTTCATCAGGCGTCCCAGCATCACGGCCTCGTCGTCGACATGACGGGGACGAACGACGCTGGGCGGGGAGGGTTCCTCAGCAGACGGCCTTGCCGCATTCACGAATGGCGGCGGCGCGGCCCTTGAGGTCGTCGACCACCGACGAGGTGTTCGGCACGACGGACTCGCCGATGACATAGGTCGGCGTGGCTTCCACGCCGAGGTCGTCGGCCATCTGCTTGGAGGCGAGCAGCGTGCGCTCGACCTCCGGCGAGGACGCTTCCTTCTGGAGCTTGGCCTCGTCGAGGCCGATCTCCTTGGCGACCGAGAGCGCCTTGGCCTTGGTGACCAGCGATTGGCCTCCCAGCAGCTTGTCGTGGAAATCCTTGAAGCGGTCGGGCGCGATGCGGCTCACTGCGATCGAGACCTGCGCGGCGCCAAGCGACTCCTCGCGGATCACCGGCAGCTCGATCAGCACGACGCGCAGCTTCGGGTCGTCCTTGATCAGCTGGTCGATGTCCTTGATGGCCCGCCGGCAGTAGGGGCAGTTGTAGTCGAAGAACTCGACCAGCGTGACGTCGCCCTTGGGGTTGCCGAGCACGGTGTGGAGCTTCTGCTCGTCGATCTTGGTCAGGTAGGTCTTGAGCGCGACGTCGCGCTTCTCGGCGACCTTGGCCTCCTGCCGCTTGTTCCACTCCTGCTGCGCCTCGTAGAGCACGTCCGGGTTCTGGATCAGGTACTCGCGGACGATCTTGCCGATCTCCTCCTTCTCCTTCTGGTCGAAGGCGAGGGCGGGCGCGGCGGCCGAGGCGAGCAGCGCGGCGGCGAGCCCGAGGCGGGCGAGGGTGGTCATCGTTGCGTCTCCGTCAGCGGGCGCAGGCGCGCTTCGACGCGCTTGTCGCGGGCGCGGGTGTCGAAATCACGGCGGCCGGCTCAGTTGTCCTTGGGCGGCGTGTAGCTTGCGATGTCGTCGGCCTTCAGCCAGTTGGGCGTGCCCTGCTTCAGGCCCTTCTTTGCGCGGTTGGCGATCTGGCGGGCGGTGCCGTAGTCGCCGTCGGCGAAGGCGGCCTGCGCCGAGGCGAGGTCGGCCTCGGGGATCCGGTTCTTCTGCGCATAGGCGATGGCGAGCTTGCGGAAGCCGTCGGCGTTCTTCGAGTCGCGAGCGGTCGCGCGGGTCAGCTCCGAGATCGCGTCGCCGCCTGCGGCCTTGCCGCCGGAGGCCGTCAGCGCCTCGCCGAGCATGGTGCGGATCAGCTGCGCGTTGGGCGCGAGCGAGACGGCCTTGCGAAGCTCCGGCACGGCCTGCGCCGGCTTGCCGTTCTCCAGATAGGCCTGGCCCTTCAGCTCGTGGAAATAGGCGTTATTCGGCTGGCTCGCGATCAGCCCGTCGATCTGTTCGACCGCGCCGGCGAGCGGGGCGGAGCGATAGGAGGCGATGGCGCGGGCGTAGCGGGCCGGCAGGCTCATGTCGCTCGGCGGGTAGCGCCGGCCCACCCCCTGCGGGGTGTCGACGAAGCCGAACAGCTTGGCGCGCATCAGGTCGTGCCGGGCCTGCAAGGCGGGCGGGTCGAGCTTGTCGAAGTTGGGGCTCTTGCGCGCCAGCTCCTCGAGGCTCGCGATGCGGTCGGCCGGCATCGGATGGCTCTGCGCGTACGGGTCGATGAACTGCTTGGAGAAGGCGATCTGGCTGTCGAACCGCTTGAAGGTGGTCAGCATGCCCTTGGCCGACTGGCCGGACTTGGCGAGGAAGCTCACCGCCGCGCGGTCCGCCGCCGCTTCCTCGCCGCGCTGATAGGACAGCAGCGAGCGGCGGATCGCCTCCTGCGGCGCCATGATCGCGCCGGCGGCCGCGCCGCCGTTCGAGTTCTTTGAGGCCATCGCCGCGGCCGCGCCGCCGATGCCGAGCAGCATCGCCACGATGGACAGGGTCTGCGCCTGGTCGAGTCGCTGGCGAAGCCGGGCGAGATGGCCGCCGGTGATGTGGCCGGTCTCGTGCGCGAGGACGCCGATGATCTCGTTCGGCGTCTTGGAATCCATCAGCGCGCCGACGTTGACGAAGATGCGCCGCCCGTCTGCGACGAAGGCGTTGAAGTCGCGGCTGTTGATCAGCGTGATCTCGACCACGCCCTCGTTGATGCCGGCCGCCTGGAAGATCGGCCGCATGTAGTCGCGCAGCAGCGTCTCGATCTCCGCGTCGCGGATGATCGGCAGGCCCTTCGGCGCTTGGGCCGCGGCGGGAGACGGAAGCGATACGCCGGTCGCGGCGAGCGCCATGGCGGTCGCGAGAATCGTCGCGCGCTTCAGCGCGCGCGCCGCGAGACTAGATGCTTTGACGCCAAAGGCCATGCTTCCTCGAGTCCTCGGACGTCCGGGACCGGCGGACACTAAAAGCGGGCGCGAGCGCGGGTCAATCACGGCCGGCTCACAACTGCGGCGACCCAACGCTTTGCGCTCGCCGGGCGCGCGGTCTATGAGAGGCGACGGCCACACCGTCACGCCTTTGCGCGCCCCGCCCGCGGACCTGAAGTCCCTGCGGCGGGCGTCGTCATTTGCGTGCGCCATGGCCGGCGGACTGGACCGAGCATGTGGACAACGGGCCGAGCGCCCGGCGAATCGCCGGTCGCGGTTCTAAGGCTGAAGAGTCGTGCGGCGAACGCCCCGCGGCACGGCGGCGAGATTGGGAAGCGAATGGCGCGATACGTCTTCATCACCGGCGGCGTGGTCTCCTCGCTCGGCAAGGGACTCGCCTCCGCCGCGCTCGGCGCGCTGCTCAAGGCGCGCGGCTACTCGGTCCGCCTCAGGAAACTCGACCCCTATCTCAACGTCGATCCGGGCACGATGAGCCCGACCCAGCACGGCGAGGTGTTCGTCACCGACGACGGCGCGGAGACCGACCTCGACCTCGGCCACTACGAGCGCTTCACCGGCCAGCCGGCGACCATCCGCGACAACATCACCACCGGCCGGATCTATCGCGACATCATCGCCAAGGAGCGCCGCGGCGACTATCTCGGCGGGACCGTCCAGGTCATCCCGCACGTTACCGACGCCATCAAGGCCTTCGTGCGCGACGGCAACGAGGACTACGACTTCGTGCTGGTCGAGATCGGCGGCACCGTCGGCGACATCGAGGGACTGCCGTTCTTCGAGGCCATCCGCCAGCTCGGCAACGACCTTCCGCGCGGCGACTGCATCTACATCCACCTCACCCTGCTGCCGTACATCCCGAGCGCGGGCGAGCTGAAGACCAAGCCGACCCAGCACTCGGTGAAGGAGCTGCGCTCGATCGGCATCCAGCCTGACATCCTGCTCTGCCGCTGCGACCGGCCGATCCCGGCCGAGGAGCGCAGAAAGCTCGGCCTGTTCTGCAACGTGCGCGAGACGGCTGTCATCGAGGCGCGCGACGTCGGCACGATCTACGAGGTGCCCGAGGCCTATCACCGCGAGGGGCTCGACGTTGAGGTGCTGCGCGCCTTCGACATGGACCCGGGCGAGGCGCCGGATCTCTCCGGCTGGCGGGACATCACCCACCGCATCAAGAACCCGGAAGGCGAGGTCACGATCGCCATCGTGGGGAAATACACGGGCCTCAAGGACGCCTACAAATCGCTCTATGAGGCGCTGGTGCATGGCGGCGTCGCCAACACCGCCAAGGTCAATGTGGAGTGGATCGAGAGCGAGATCTTCGAGCAGAAGGATCCCGCACCTTACCTCGAGCACGTCCACGGCATTCTGGTGCCGGGCGGATTCGGCCAGCGCGGCGCGGAAGGGAAGATCAAGGCCGCGACCTTCGCGCGTGAGCGAAAAGTGCCGTATCTCGGCATCTGCTTCGGCATGCAGATGGCGGTGATCGAGGCGGCGCGGAACCTCGCCGGCGTGACGGACGCGAATTCGACCGAGTTCGGCCCGACGCCCGAGCCGATCGTCGGCCTGATGACCGAGTGGGTGCGCGGAAACGACCTGGAGAAGCGGTTCGCCGAGGGCGACCTCGGCGGGACCATGCGCCTCGGCGCCTATGACGCGACGCTGAAACGCGGCTCCAAGGTCGCCGACATCTACGGCACGACCGCCATCTCCGAGCGCCACCGCCACCGCTACGAGGTCAACACCGCCTATCGCGACCGGCTGGAGCAGCGCGGGCTGGTGTTCTCCGGCATGTCGCCGGACGGGCTGCTGCCGGAGATCGTGGAATACGCAGACCATCCATGGTTCGTCGGCGTCCAGTTCCATCCCGAGCTGAAATCGCGCCCGTTCGAGCCCCACCCGCTGTTCGCGAGTTTTGTGGGCGCCGCGCTGACGCAGAGCCGGCTGGTGTGAGCAGGGCGTTGGTGAAAAGCTGCATTGGCCGACTGCGTGCTTCGAGACGCGCCTTCGGCGCTCCTCAGCATGAGGACTGTCTGAGCTACTGCCTCCACCACGGTCCTCATGCTGAGGAGCCCGCGGATGCGGGCGTCTCGAAGCACGCAGTTCGTTCGTGAGCGCAGCGATGCAGCGCGGCCTCGACCATCTGATCCATCTCGTCGAAAACCTCGACGCAGCGGCCGCGGCCTACGAGGCGCTCGGCTTCAAGGTCGGAGCCGAGAACCGGCATCCGTTCGGCACGAAGAACCGCATCGTCCAGTTCCCCGGCGTCTTCATCGAGATCCTGGCGATCGGCGACCATGCGCCGATCCCCGAGCCCGGCCCGAAGGAGGTCTCCTTCGCCGCCTTCCATCGCGACCGGCTGGCGCGGGCGGGCGAGGGCGGATCGGCGCTCGTGCTCGAAAGCCGCGACGCCATGGCGGACGCGAAATCCTTCGCCGGGTCCGGGATCGGCGATTTCGAGCCGTTCTTCTTCGAGCGGCGGGGGCGTCGTCCGGACGGGTCGGAGACGCATGTCGCCTTCGAGCTCGCCTTCGCGCAGGATGCGGCCTCGCCCGATACGAGCTTCTTCGCCTGTGAGCACAAGCATCCCGAAAACTTCTGGTCGGAGGCCGCGCAGGCGCATCCGAACGGCGCGACCGAAATCCTCGGCGCGGTGCTGACGGCGGAAAACCCGTCCGACCATCATGTCTTCCTGAAAGAATTTTCGGGCGTGCGCGATTTCCGCGCCTCCTCGCTCGGCCTCCACATCGAGACGCCGCGCGGCCGGATCGAGGTGCTGACGCCGGCGGCCTTCCTGCTGCGGACGGGCGCGCCGGCGCCCGAAGGCGAGGGCATGCGGCTCGCGGCGATCCGAATCGCGTCTCCGAACCTCAAGGCGGTCGCGACGCCCGAGCGGCCGCGCGGCGACCAGGTGATCGGTCCCGATCAGCTCTTCGGCCTCACGCTGCTGCTGGAGCCGGCGTCGGCTTAAACATCCGGCAAATTTCCCACGTCGGCGCTGGTGAATGTCTTGACCTCACGGGGTCGGGAGCCGCAGAAGTGCGCCGCCGCGCCGGGGGGCGTGGTTTTTCGGGGAAATTCGCATGCTTAAGTCCGTCATCGTCGCCGGCGCGCTCGCGCTCGCGACCGTCTCGTTCTGCGCGCCCGCCGGCGCGGCCGACCGCAAGGTCAACATCATCAACAAGACAAAGCACACGATGAGCGAGTTCTACGCCTCCGTCGTCGGCGCCGACGACTGGGAGGAGGACATTCTCGGCTCGGACGAGCTCGCGCCAGGCGAGAGCGTCGAGGTCGACATCGACGACGGCTCGGGCAAGTGCAAGTTCGACTTCATGGGCGTGTTCGACGACGGCGAGAAGGTCGTGAAGAAGAACATCAACGTGTGCACCACGGGCCAGTTCAGCTTCACCGAGTGACGTCGGCGCGCGCTGGCAGGGCCGGCGCAAGCCTGATAAGTCCGAGCCGCCCGGCCGCCCGAACGGAGCCGCCGGGCGGTTTCGTTTCACGAGGCATGTCGCGATGAACGCCCCAGTCCAGAACCGCCCCGACGCGATCGTCGAGATCGGCGAGGCAGCGGGCGCCGTCCGTTTCGGCAACGACCTCCCGCTCGCCCTCATCGCCGGCCCCTGCCAGATGGAGAGCCGCGCCCATGCGCTCGAGGTCGCCTCGGCGCTGAAGGAGATGGCGGGGCGGCTGAAGATCGGCCTCGTCTTCAAGACGTCCTTCGACAAGGCCAACCGCACCAGCGCCAGCGCCGCCCGCGGCATGGGGCTGGACGCGGCGCTGCCGGTCTTCGCGGAGATCAGGGAGGCGCTTGGTCTTCCGACGCTAACCGACGTCCATGACGCAGCGCAGTGCGCGCCGGTGGGAGAGGTCGTCGACGTTCTGCAGATTCCTGCGTTTCTATGCCGTCAGACCGACCTGCTGCTCGCCGCCGCCGCGACGGGGCGTGTGGTCAACGTCAAGAAGGGCCAGTTCCTCGCGCCCTGGGACATGAAGAACGTCGTCCAGAAGCTGACCGGGGCCGGCAACCCGCATGTGCTGCTGACCGAGCGCGGCGCCTCCTTCGGCTACAACACGCTGGTCTCGGACATGCGCGCGCTGCCCGAGATGGCCAAGACCGGCGCGCCGGTGATCTTCGATGCGACACATTCCGTGCAGCAGCCGGGCGGGCAGGGCACGTCGTCCGGGGGCCAGCGCGAATACGTCGCCGTGCTGGCGCGGGCGGCGGTCGCGGTCGGCGTCGCGGGCGTCTTCATCGAGACCCATCCCGATCCCGACAAGGCGCCGTCGGACGGCCCGAACATGGTGCCGCTAAAGGAGCTGCCGGACCTGGTCGAACGGCTGCAGGCGATCGACTGGCTGATCAAGCCGGCGGTCTGAGGGCCCTCAGGACTGCGCCACCAGGCGCCCCTCCGTCCGGTCGTAGCGGACGAAGGCGGCGGGCGAGACATGGGCGCCGCCGACCCAGTGCTCCACCGTGTTGACCACGCGATGGTCGAGGCGTCCGGCCAGCACCTCGCGGCCGGCCCTCGTCAGCCTCAGCCGGGCGCGGGCGAACTCGGCGTAGCCGCGGTCGGCGGGGCGACCGACATAGCTCCTCGACGTCGCCGGCAGGCCTTCGATCAGCGGGCGCTCGGCGAAGGCGAGCCCGTCGAGCCGGCGGAAGAAGCTCGCGTCGCCGAGGAACCGGGCATCGTCCTCCTCCGTCACGCGTCGGAACAGCTCGCCGGAGGAGACCTCCTCGCGGCCGAGATGCGCGAGCGCGCGCTCTTCCGTCAGCGTGAGGCCCCTGAGCGGGTCCGGAAGCTCCGCGAGCAGTCGCTTCAGGGCGCCGCAGAGATGGGGCAGGGCGCTGGTGTCCGCGTCGGCGAGCTCCACGAGGGCGTGGGGCGAGGGCGCGGTGAACGCGGCCCATGCGGCGCTCGCGAGGGTCTGCTGCTCCTTCGTCACCGGCCGCGCGTCGCCGGCGAGGCGGCGCATGCGCCGCGGATCCTGCCGGCCGAGATAGTCGTCGGCCTGGACGAGATAGAGCCCGTCGAGCCGGTTCTCGGAGCGAAAAAAGTCAAGGATCTGAAGCAGCTGAAGCTGGTCGTAGAGGTCGTGCTCCAGCCAGATCTCGATGCGCTCGTAGTCCGCGTGCCGGCGCACTGCGGCGTCGCGGTCGTGGAACTCGGCCGCGACCTCGTCCGCCCCGAGGCCGAAGTCGGCGGCGATGAACGCCGCGCGGATCGCCGACAGCCGCTCCAACCCGCCGGCGTCCGGAACCGGCCCGTCATGCAGGACGTCGCGCCACGCCAGCACGGACCCGGCGATCCCGGCCGCCTGCAGCCGCGTGACGGCGCTGTCGCCGTTGGTGATGACCAGACGCTCGGCCGGCGCGGACTCCGTCGTGTCAGTCGTCATCGCCGAACCGGTGCCTCGCTGCGTCGATCATGCGCGAGAGACTCGGCGATGCGTTGGGCGTTTCCGGGGCGGACGCGGCGACGGAGTCCCAGCGCGAGCGCTTCTTGGAAAGGCGCCTTCCGGGGCTCGACGGCCGGCGGTCGGGGCCGCCGCAAAGGCGCCACAGGCGCCACAGTCCTCAGCCGAGAATGGCGCCCGTCTCGAGCCCCGCGGCTCGCGCGAAGTCCCCGGCCGGCGCCTTGCCCTCGCCGTCCAGCTGGACGCGCGTGACCTTCATGCGCCCGTCGGCGCAGACCACCTGGAACCCGTCCTCCTCGATCTCGACGATCTGGCCGAGCTTGCCGCCGATCTCCTTCGGGGTCTTCGCCGGCATCGGCGTCGCGTCGAGGATCTTGAGCGTCTTGTCGCCGAGCGTCGTCCAGGCGCCGGGAGCGGGATTGCAGCCGCGTATCAGCCGGTCGATCTGTGACCAGGGTTTGCCCCAGTCGATCCGCGCGTTCCCCTTGCGGCAGAGGCCCTCATAGGTCGCGAGGCTCTCGTCCTGCCTGATGCGGGGCGCCTTGCCCTCGCGCACGAGATCGACGGCCTCGAGCATGGCTTCGACGCCCATCGGGAACAGGCGATCAAAATAGACCGAGCCCAGCGTGTCCTTCGGGCCGATCGGGGTCGTCTTCTGCAGGAGCACGTCGCCCGTATCGAGCCCGTCGTCCGGCCAGAAGATCGAAAGGCCCGTTTCCTTCTCGCCCTTGATGATCGGCCAGTTGATCGCCGAGGCGCCGCGATAGGCCGGCAGCAGGGACGGATGGTACTGGATCGACCCGAGCGCCGGGATGTTCAGGAAGGTCGAGGGCACGAACAGTGTCACGAAGGCCATCACCTGAAGGTCCGGCTTCAGCGCCCTGAACTCGTCATGGACGGCATCGTCCTTGTAGGAGGCCGGCTGGCGCACCTCGAGGCCGGCGGCGAGCGCCGCCTCCTTCAGCGGATCGGCCTTCTGGCCCTCCTTCTCGGGGGCGACGTAGACGGCGACGACGTTCTCGCCGCGCGCGAGCAGCGCGTCCAGCACCGCCTTGCCGAAGGCCTGCTGGCCGTGGACCACGATCCGCATGGGGTTTCTCCCTCTTGCATGTTTCGTCGGTCGAGGCGGGCTGCGCGCCTCGCGCTGCGCCTGCGGCGCCGCTGATCAGGATGGGACGTTCCTCGTCCCGATAGCACAAGCCTCCGTCCGGCGGGGCGACTGGCAGGGCCCCGAATTCCGCAACCGTAGTCAGCGCAAAAACAGAAACGCCGCCGCGCTGGAAAAGCGCGGCGGCGTCTTTTCAGATCAGACTTTAATCACTCGGCCGCGAGCTTGGTCACCTGGCCGACGGCGCCGGCGTTCTCGATTTCGGCGATCTCGTTGTCGTTGTAGCCGAGGACGTCCTTGAGGATCTCGCCCGTATGCTCGCCGAGCAGCGGGGCGCGGAGAACTTCCGTCTTCGAGTTGGACAGCTTGATCGGGTTGCCGACGGTGAGGTGCTTGCCGCGGGTCGGATGGTCGACCTCGACGATCGTGCCGGTCGCGCGCAGCGCCTCGTCCTCGGCGATCTCCTTCATGGACAGGATCGGACCGCAGGGGATGTCGAACTCGTTGAGGATGTCCATCGCCTCGAACTTGTCCTTCTTCATGGTCCAAGCTTCGATGCGCGTGAAGATCTCGTTGAGGTGCGGCAGGCGCGCCTTCGGCGTCGCGTAGTCCGGATCGGTCTTCCAGCCCGGCTCGCCGATGATGTCGCAGATCGGCTCCCAGACCGCCGCTTGGGTGATGAAGTAGATGTAGGCGTTGGGGTCGTGCTCCCAGCCCTTGCACTTCAGGATCCGACCCGGCTGGCCGCCGCCCGAATCGTTGCCGGCGCGCGGGGTCGCGTCACCGAACGGCACGCCCTCGCCGAACTGGCTGTATTCCTTGAGCGGGCCGTGGGGCAGGCGCTGCTGGTCGCGCAGCTTCACGCGGCAGAGGTTCAGCACGCCGTCCTGCATCGCACAGTCGACCTTCTGGCCGACGCCGGAGTGGGTCCGGTGGTAGAGCGCGGTCACAATGCCGAGAGCCAGATGCAGCCCCGTGCCCGAATCGCCGATCTGGGCGCCGGTGACGAGCGGCACGCCGTCGCGGAAACCGGTGGTCGAGGCCGAGCCTCCGGCGCACTGCGCGACGTTCTCATAGACCTTGCAGTCCTGGTAGCGGCCCGGGCCGAAGCCCTTCACGGAGGCGACGATCAGCTTCGGATTCGCGGCCTGCAGCTTCTCCCAGGAGAAGCCCATGCGGTCGAGCGCGCCGGGCGCGAAGTTCTCGACGAGCACGTCGCACTCCTTCACCAGCCGCCAGAGGACTTCCTTGCCCTTGGGGTTCTTGGTATCGATCGTGATCGAGCGCTTGTTGTGGTTCAGCATCGTGAAATAGAGGCTGTCCACGTCCGGGATGTCCTGCAGCTGCTGGCGCGTGGCGTCGCCCGCGCCCGGCCGCTCGACCTTGATGACGTCGGCGCCGAACCAGGCGAGCAGCTGTGTGCAGGTCGGACCCGACTGCACATGCGTGAAGTCCAGGATGCGGACGCCCTGGAGAGCCTTTTCCATCGTGATTCTTCCCTGTCGGTCGCGCGCCGCTCAGGCCTCGCGGGGCCATTCTTTGAAAGTAATGACGGCGCAAAAGGCGCGCCGTCAATTCGTCTCTGGCATGAAGAATACCACCGGACCCTCGGCGCCTGCCCCGGCGCCGTGGGTCCGGCGCGCCGGCTCAGGCGGACTTCTTCTTCACGACGCTCTGCGGGTTGAGGCTGCCGATGTTGCCGCTCTCCGAGCCCGCTTCGGGGTCGATCGCCGCGTTGATCAGCGTGGGACGGCCCGAGTCCATCGCCTCGTTGACGGCGCGGGACAGCTCGTCCGGCGTCTCGACATGGACGCCGACGCCGCCAAAGGCCTCCATCATCTTGTCGTAGCGCGAGTCCTTGACGAAGACGGTGGTGCCGGGGTCGCGACCGGTCGGGTCGGTGTCGGTGCCGCGATAGATGCCGTTGTTGTTGAACACGACGATGCAGACCGGCAGGTTGTACCGGCAGATGGTCTCGACCTCCATGCCGGAGAAGCCGAAGGCGCTGTCGCCCTCGACCGCGAGCACCGGCTTGCCGGTCTCAATCGCGGCGGCGACCGCGAAGCCCATGCCGATGCCCATGATGCCCCAGGTGCCCACGTCGAGGCGCTTGCGCGGTTCGTACATGTTGATGACGCCGCGGGCGAGGTCGAGCGTGTTGGCGCCCTCGTTGACGAGGATCGCGTCAGGACGCTGCTCGATGATCGTGCGCAGCGCGCCGAGCGCGGAGTGGAAGTCCATCGGAATGGAGTTCTTGCCGAGCTTGGTCGCCATCTTGGCGATGTTGGCGTTGCGCTTCTCGGCGATCGCGCTGGTCCACTCGGCCGGCGGCGGCGGGCAGTCGGCGTTGATGTGGCCGAGCAGCGCGTTGACGCAGGAGCCGATGTCGCCGACGAGCGGCGCGACGATCTCGACGTTGGAGTCCATCTCCTTCGGCTCGATGTCGATCTGAATGAACTTCTTGGAGCCCGGAGCGCCCCAGGTCTTGCCCTTGCCGTGGCTGAGCAGCCAGTTCAGGCGCGCGCCGACCAGCAGCACGACGTCCGAGTCCTTGAGCGCGGTCGAGCGCGCGGCGCCGGCCGAAAGCGGGTGAGTGTCGGGCAGCAGGCCCTTGGCCATGCTCATCGGCACGAACGGGATGCCGCTCTTCTCGACGAGCTGGCGAATGGCGTCGTCGCACTGGGCGTAGGCCGCGCCCTTGCCGAGCACGATGATCGGCTTCTTCGCGGTCTTCAGGACGTCGATGGCGCGCTGGACCGCCTCGGGTGCGGGGATCTGGGCCGGGGCCGGATCGATCACCTTGATGAGCGACTTGGCGCCCTTCTCGGCCCCGAGGGTCTGCGACAGAAGCTTGGCCGGCAGGTCGAGATAGACGCCGCCCGGACGGCCGGAGACCGCCGCGCGGATCGCGCGGGCGACGCCGATGCCGATGTCCTCGGCGTGCAGCACGCGGAACGCCGCCTTGCAGAGGGGCTTGGCGATGTTGAGCTGGTCCATCTCCTCGTAGTCGCCCTGCTGCAGGTCGACGATCTCACGCTCGGACGAGCCCGAGATCAGGATCATCGGGAAGCAGTTGGTGGTGGCATTGGCCAGCGCCGTGAGGCCGTTCAGGAAGCCCGGCGCGGACACCGTCAGGCAAATGCCCGGCTTCTTGGTGAGGAAGCCGGCGATCGCCGCGGCGTTGCCGGCGTGCTGCTCGTGGCGGAAGGAGACGACGCGGATGCCGGCCGCCTGGGCCATGCGGCCGAGGTCGGTGATCGGAATGCCCGGCACGCCGTAGATGGTCTCGATGCCGTTGAGCTTCAGGGCGTCGATGACGAGGTTGAACCCGTCGGTGAGCTCCTGATGCACAGACGCGTCATTTGTGGATTCGGGCCTGACCGCGACGTTCATGGCGATTTCCTCCAGATAGCTTTCTTGTTGGCGCCGACTGTTTTCAGTCGAGCGTGACGAATTCTTCGACGTGATCGCGAAGCTTCAGCGTGTGCTCGCGCACCAGCCTCTCCGCCCGCTCTCCGTTGCGGGCCTCGATCGCTTCGACGATGTCCTTGTGGTCGACGATCGAACGACGCGCCCTGTCGCGCTCGTAGATCGTGCGACGGCGAATCGCGCGGACATGGGTGAACAGCCCGTTCGCGAGGTCCGCGATCATCCGGCACCCCGACGCGGCGATGATCGCCTGGTGGAAGCGGATGTTCGCGTCGGAATACTCGTACATGTGCTGGCCGACGTCCTCGCCGTGGAAGCCGTCGACGAGGGCGTGGAGCGCGGCGACCTGCTCGGGCGTCGCCTCGTCCGCCGCCAGACGGGCCGCCATGCTCTCGAGCGCGGCCCAAACCGTGATCATTTCGAGGATTTCGCCCTTAGTCTTTCGGGCGATATAGATGCCGCGGCGCGGCACGATCCGGACGATGCCTTCGAGCTCCAGCTGCGCGAGCGCCTCGCGCAGCGGCGTGCGGCTGACTCCGAAGCGCAGAGACAGCGCGCGCTCGTCGAGCCTCAGCTGAGCCTCGTCGTCATAGATATCCATCTGCGCGATCGCGCTCTTCAGCGCGTCGTAAGCCCGCCATTTCAGGCTGGGCGTGTCGTCGATCGGCTGGATGTCGAGGTCTGCGTTCGCCATGGACGACCAGATCGGGGATTGCGCTGACGGGTCAACGATCGACGCGCCCTATCGGCCGACGGCGATCCGTGGTTTCTGGCATACCATACACCTGATGCGGTTCCGCATGCAACTGCTGTTTTCCACCGCCAAGTAATGCTGCGGCGCAACATGAAAAGGCATCTTGCATGCCAGTTCAGCGCAGCTTAGCCTTCTCGTCAAAGCTGTCGGAACGGGCTTATACCGGCCTGTCGAAAGAACAGCGTCGCTCGGGTGGAAGGAATTCGCGTGGAGGAAATCGGCTCCCTGCTTGGCGGCTTCGCCGTCGCCATTTCCCCGTACAACATCGCCTTGATGGTGGTGGGCATCGTCCTCGGCGTGGTGATCGGCGTGCTGCCGGGCCTCGGCGGCGCCAACGGCGTCGCGATTCTGCTGCCGCTGACCTTCGGCATGGATCCGACCTCCGCGATCATCATGCTGACCTCGATCTACTGGGGCGCGCTGTTCGGAGGCGCGATCACGGCGGTCTTGTTCAACATACCGGGCGAACCATGGTCGGTGGCGACCACGTTCGACGGCCACCCGATGGCGCAGAAGGGCAAGGCCGACGAGGCGCTCGTCGGCGCCTTCACCTCCTCCTTCGTCGGCGCGATCTTCGCGGTGATCCTCATCACCTTCCTCGCGCCGGTCATCGCCAAGTTCGCGCTGCGCTTCGGCCCGGCGGAGTTCTTCGCGGTCCAGTTCCTGACATTCGCGAGCTTCCTCGGCATGGGCCGCGGCTCGCCGATGAAGACGCTGGCCTCGATGTGCCTGGGCTTCGCACTTGCGTCGGTTGGGCTTGACGGCGTCACCGGAACGCTGCGCCTGACCTTCGGACACGATGAGTTGATGAACGGGTTCAAGTTCCTGGTCGCGGTCATCGGTCTGTTCGGCATCGGCGAAATCCTGTCCTCGATGGAGGAGGGGCTCGCTTTCCGCGGCGCCGCGGCGAAGCTGAAAATGGACGCCGTCATCCGCACCTGGAAGCAGCTGCCCTCGATGGCGGTGACCTTCCTTAGGAGCTGCATCGTCGGCTGCTGGATGGGCATCACCCCCGGCGGCGCGACGCCGGCCTCCTTCATGGGCTACGGCCTCGCCAAGCGGTTCTCGAAGCGCGGCCGGTTCTTCGGCAAGGGCGAGCTCGAGGGCGTCGTGGCGCCGGAGACCGCCGCGCATGCCGCCGGCACCGCGGCCATGCTGCCGATGCTCACCCTCGGCATTCCCGGCTCGCCGACCGCCGCGGTGCTGCTGGGCGGCCTGCTGATCTGGGGCCTGCAGCCCGGCCCGCTGCTCTTCGTCGAGCAGAAGGAGTTCGTCTGGGGCCTGATCGCCTCGATGTACATGGGCAACGTCGTCGGCCTGGTCATCGTGCTGACATGCGTGCCGCTGTTCGCCGCGATCCTGCGCGTGCCGTTCTCGATCATCGCCCCGGCGATCGTCGTGGTCTGCGCGATCGGCGCCTACACCGTGAACAACGCCATGTTCGACGTGTGGATGATGCTGGTGTTCGGCGTCCTCGGATACCTGTTCACCAAGCTCGGCTATCCGCTGCCGCCGCTGGTCCTCGCGCTGGTCCTCGGCGATCAGGCGGAGAGCTCGTTCCGGCAGGCGATGCTGACCTCGCAGGGCGATGTCACCGTCTTCTGGCACAACTGGCTGTCGGGCGGGATCATGACCCTCGGCGTCGCGCTCGCGCTCTGGCCGCTGGTCTCGATGCTCTTCGGCAAGAAGGACGACGACGCCGTCGCCAACCCCGCCTGAAGGCTAGCTGGCGCGCCGTCCCGAACGTCCGCATAACAAAAAAAGCCGTGCTGTAACGGCGACTTGGGAGGACTGAGCATGATTGGTAAGTCGCTGAGGAAGACCGCGATCGCTCTCGCCGCAGGCGCGGCGATGCTCACGGCCTTCGCGCCGGGCGCCGCGCGCGCCGAATGGGCGCCGACCAAGGCGGTGACGTTCATCATTCCCGCCGGCACGGGCGGCGGCGCGGACCAGATGGCGCGCTTCATCCAGGGCGTCATCCAGAAGAACAACCTGCTCGACAAGCCGGTGGTCGTCATCAACAAGGGCGGCGGCGCCGGCGCCGAGGGCTTCATCGAGATGAAGGGCTCGGCGAAGGACCCGCACAAGATCATCATCACCCTGTCCAACCTGTTCACGACGCCGCTGGGCACCGGCGCGCCGTTCTCGTGGAAGGACATGAAGCCGGTCGCGATGCTCGCGCTCGACCAGTTCATCCTGTGGACCAACGCCGAGAAGAACTACGCCGACGCCAAGGCCTACATCGACGCGGTGAAGGCGGGAACGGACCGGCAGTTCAAGATGGGCGGCACCGGCTCCAAGCAGGAAGACCAGATCATAACCGCCGCGATCGAGAAGCAGACCGACGGTAAGAAGTTCACCTACGTGCCCTACGACGGCGGCGGCAAGGTCGCTGTCCAGCTCGTCGGCGGCCACATCGACTCGTCAGTCAACAACCCGATCGAGGCCGTCGCCCAGTGGCGCGGCAAGCAGCTGAAGCCGCTCTGCATCTTCGACTCGAAGCGGTCGACCTACACCGAGAAGGTCACTGACGACATGGCCTGGAGCGACATCCCGACCTGCACCGAGGCGGGCCTCCCGGTCGAGTACCAGATGCTGCGCGGCATCTTCACGACCGCCGGCGCGACCGACGAGCAGGTCGCCTTCTACGTCGACCTCTTCAAGAAGGTGCTCGCGACCGAGGACTGGAAGGAGTTCATGAAGAAGGGCGCCTTCAACCAGACCTTCATGTCGGGCGCGGAGTTCGACAAGTGGCTGACCGACACTGAAGCCAAGCACAAGGAGCTGATGCAGGGCGCCGGCTTCCTGGCGGCGGCTCAGTAACCGACGAAGATCACGCGAATTCGCCGGGGCGAAGGAACGACAGATGACCGACATCACTGAGCCGCAGCCTGGGGAAAGCCACGAACCGGCGCTCATCACCCTGCGGATGGCCGACATCGTGGTCGCCTGCCTGTTCCTGATCGTCTCGGCGATCGTGATCTCCGACAGCGTCCGGCTCGGATTCCATTGGCAGGACAGCGTCGGCCCGGCGCCGGGATACTTCCCGTTCTACGTCGCGGTCGTGATGGCGATCGCGAGCGCCTACAACCTTGGCCGCGCGATCCTTTCGCGCGGTCCCGACGAGCAGGAGGCCATGACGACGAAGACCGGCGTGCTTCGCATGTCGGCGATCTTCCTGCCCGCGGTGATCTACGTCTTCGCCACGAGCTACATCGGGATCTACGTCGCGTCCGCGATCTATATCGCCGCCTTCATGATCTTCTTCGGCAAGTTCGCCATCTGGAAGGCGCTGGCGGTGGCGCTGTCGATCTCGATCGTCAGCTTCATGATGTTCGAGGTCTGGTTCCTCGTACCGTTGCCCAAGGGACCGCTGGAGGCCGCGTTCGGATACTGAACGCCCCCAGGACGCAACGACTTTCGTGTCCGGAAGTCCCGCAAACCACTTCCGAACGCGAACGGCGCCCCGGTCCTCTCCGCCGGGGCGCTTTTTTTCGCGCCGTGCCCGACCGTTTTCGCTCTGCGGCAAACTGCCGGAGCGTCAGCAGAAATGCCTATAGAGCGGGCGCCGCCTGCAGACTATTCTTTGGTATGCGGTACCCCTCATACGGAGCCGCAGGGGCGGATCGGTCGGATGCGCTTTCGCTTCGGCCGGAATTCGGCTCGCCTCGCGAGCCGCCACCAGGAGCCATATACCCGTGAGAACCTCCCAGCGCTCGTCCAGCGAGAGCGCCGTGAACGGATCGCTGACGCTGGAACGCTTCGCGCCGGAACAGACTTACAAGACCAAGGTCTACGCCGCGCTTAAGCAGGCCATCGTGGCTATGGACATCTACTCGTCCCCGGATCCGTCCTGGCTCGACGAGCGACAGCTTTCCGAAAAGCTCGGGGTCAGCCGCACGCCCGTGCGCGAGGCTGTCGCGATGCTCGAGCAGGAAGGCTTCGTAAAGTCGATGCCCCGGCGCGGCATCATGGTCCTCAAGAAGACCCGCCGCGAGGTCATCGAGATGATCCAGGCCTGGGCCGCGCTCGAGAGCATGGCCTCGCGCCTCGCCGCGGAGCGCGCCTCCTCGGAAGACATCGCCGAGCTACGCCGCCTGTTCGACAGGTTCAACGAGGGCCACAAGCCGGCGGATTTCCTCAACGAGTATTCGGCGGCGAACATCGAGTTCCACCAGACGCTGGTGAAGCTCTCAGGGTCCGACACGCTGGTGGACATCACCTCGAACATCCTGATGCACGTCCGCGGCATCCGGCAGATCACGATCGGGCGCGACGATAGAGCGACGCAATCGATCGGTGACCATCTTGCGATCATCGAAGCGCTCGAAAGCCGGAACGTCGACGCTGCCGAGCGGCTTTCGCGGGAGCATACGCTCGGACTGGCGAAGTATGTCGAAGACCATGGAGACATCTTCGACTAAATTCGCGGACCGACGGCAGCCGGAGCCGCTTGCCACGCTGGCGGCCGGCTGTCATTGGTATACCAGATCAACGGCGCCGTCAGAGCGCCTGACTGGGAGGAGGCGCGACCGATGCGGCTGCACGAATTCCAGGCGAAGCGGCTGCTCGGCGACTACGGCCTGCCGATCCCGCGCGGCGCCGTCGCGCTGACCCCCGACGAGGCCGAGGCCGTCGCCCGCGACCTCGGCGCGAACCGGATCGCCGTCAAGGCCCAGATCCAGGCCGGCGAGCGGCTCGGCGCCGGCGGGATCAAGATCGTCAGCGGCCCGGCGATGGCGAAAAACGCTGCGCAGGAGATGTTCGGCCGGCGCATCGTCACCGCGCAGACCGAGGAGGACGGCGAGACAGTCCGGCGCGTCTACGTGGAGGAGGGGATTTCGATCGCCCGCTCGCTGCACCTCGCGCTGCTCGTCGACTGGTCCGTCGGCGGACTGGTCGCCGTGGCGAGCCCGGACGGCGGCGAGGGCATCGAGGAACGCGCCCGCCGCGGCGACTTCCGCCAGGAGCGCGTCGCGCTGCCGCTGGCGGGTCCCGCGGACAAAGCGGAGGTCGCGGCGTTCTTTGGACGGGTCGGCCTCGAGGGGCCGATCGTCGAGGCCGCCTGCGACATCGTCGAGGGCCTTCGCAAGGCGTTCGTCGAACTCGACGCCACGCTGATCGAGATCAACCCGCTCGCCGTGACGACGCAGGGCGAACTCGTCGCGCTCGACGTGAAGATGACGCTCGATGACAACGCGCTGTTCCGCCACCCGGACCTTGCGAGCCTGCGCGACGAGGCGGAGGCGGACCGCATCAAGCTCTCGGCGCATCGCGACCAGCTGAACTTCGTCCAGCTCGACGGCGACATCGGGCTCGTCTCGAACGGGGCGGGCCTTGGTCTCGCGACGCTCGACATGGTCAAGGCCGCGGGCGGAAAGCCCGCGAACTTCATGGACATCCGCACCACAGCGCGCAGTCTCGACATCGCGCACGGCTTCGCGCTGCTGCTCGACAACCCGAAGATCCGCACGCTGCTCATCAACGTCCATGGCGGCGGCATGCAGTCCTGCGACACGATCGCGGAAGGGCTCGGCGTCGCACTGCGCCGCTCGGGCCGCAAGCTGCCGATCGTGATCCGGCTCGCCGGCCAGAACGCAGAGTTCGCCCGCAACCGGCTCGCGAATTTCGGCTGCGCCGTGATCGAGGCGGCCGACATGGGCGCGGCGGCCGAGCGCGCCGTGCAGGTCGCGGCGACGGGGAGGGCTTGAGATGGCGATCCTGCTCGATCGGGACACCCGCGTCGCCGTCCAGGGCATGACCGGCTGGGCCGGCACGCACCACACCACGCAGATGATGGAGTACGGCACCAACGTCGTCGGCGGCGTGAGGCCCGGCAAGGGCGGACGCTCGCACCTCAACCTGCCGGTCTATGACAATGTCGCCGCGATCCGCGCGGAGACCGGCGCCAACGCCTCGATCGTGTTCGTGCCGCCGTCGACCGCCGCCTCCGCCATGATCGAGGCGATCGAGGCCGAGATGCCGCTGGTCGTCACCGTGACCGAGCGCGTGCCGACGCTCGACATGGTCCGCGTCAAGGACGCGCTGAAGGGATCGAAGACCCGCCTCGTCGGCGCCAACAGCCAGGGCGTGCTCGCGCCGGGCGTCTGCAAGCTCGGCGTGATGGCGACCGGTTCGGAGCGGGCGGGCTCGATCGGAATCGTCTCGCGCTCCGCCTCGCTGACGAGCGAGGTGGTCGCGCAGGTGAGCGCTGTCGGACTCGGGCAGTCGACCACCGTCGGCGTCGGCGGCGACGCGATCCACGGCATGTCGATGCGCGACTGCGTCGAGCTGTTTCTCGCCGACCCCGACACCAAGGGCGTCGTGCTGATCGGCGAGATCGGCGGCAGCCAAGAGCAGGAGGTCGCCGAGCTGCTCGAGGAGACGCGGACGACCAAGCCGGTCGTCGCGCTGGTCGTCGGCACGCACGCCCCGCGCGAGCGGCGTATGGGCCATGCCGGCGCGCTGACTTTCGGCTTCAAGGGCGACGCCGCCTCGAAGATCGCGGCGTTCGAGAAGGCGGGCGTGCGCGTCGCGCCGAGCGCGCATCTCGTCGGCCGCACGATCGCAGAGGCGATGGCCCGCGCGAACTGACGCTTTTCCCGTTCGAAAATTCCTTGGCTGACGCGCGTCGGGCGCGCCGGCCCACGAGGGGGGTACGCCTGTGAAAGTCTGCATCTTCGGCGCGGGCGCGATCGGCGGATACATGGCCGTGCTGATGAAGCAGGCCGGGATCGACGTCTCGCTCGTCGCGCGAGGCCCTCATCTGGCGGCGATCCGCGAGAACGGGCTGAAGCTCCTGATCGACGGTGAGGAAAAGGTCGCGCGGATGCCGGCGACCAAGATTCCCGCCGAGCTTGGCCCGCAGGACTTTGTGGTCGTCGGGCTGAAGTCGCACCAGGCCTGGGAGTCGGCGGAGGAGATGGCCCCGTTGCTCGGTCCGGACACGGCGGTCGTCACCGCACAGAACGGCGTTCCGTGGTGGTACTTCCACAGCCTCGAGGGTCCGTTCAGGGATCTGCGCCTGAAGAGCGTCGATCCCGGAAACCGCCAATGGAACGCAATCGGCCCGCAGCGGATCATCGGCGCGACGGTCTATCCGGCGACCGAGATCGTCGAGCCAGGCGTCATCAAGCACACCTATGGCGACGCCTTCGGCCTCGGCGAGCCCGACCGGACGAAGACGACGCGCCTGAAAGCCTTCGGCGACGCGCTCGACGCCAGCGGGCTCAGGGCGCGCTATTACGACGACATCCGCGACGACATCTGGCTGAAGCTCTGGGGGAACCTCTGCTTCAATCCGATCTCCGCGCTGACCCGCGCGACGCTCGACGTGGTCGCAACCGATCCCGGCACGCGGGCGCTCGCGAAGAACATGATGCTGGAGGCGCAGGCGATCGGCGAGACGCTGGGCGCGAAGTTCAAGGTCGGAGTGGAGCGCCGTATCGACGGCGCGGCCAAGGTCGGCGCGCACCGCACCTCGATGCTGCAGGACCTCGAGGCCGGCAAGCCGCTGGAGCTCGACGCGCTGCTCTCGGCGGTTCAGGAAATGGGCCAGCTGGTGGCGGTCCCGACCCCTTTTATCGATGCCGTGCTCGCGCTCGCAAAGCAGATGGGCCGCTCGTTCGAGGTCTATCCGACGTTCCCGGAAGAGCGGCCGCAGGCCGAGGCGGCGGAGTAGTTCCGGATCCCTCGCGCTCGGACCTCTCCGGATCCCTCCCCTCGTCGAGGGGAGGGTGGGGTGGGGAGCGCAGGGCGTGGAGCTCTATGCCCGAAGATCGTGCTCGATCCTGAAC
>CABHPB010000002.1 GCA_902168115.1 uncultured Methylopila sp.
GAGATTTCTGCCTGTCTCGTGGGCTCGGAGATGTGTATAAGAGACAGGCGCAGGACAGTGGAGCGCTCTACGCCCCAAGTCCCCACCCGACCTCGGCTATTGCCTCGGCCACCCTCCCCGCTGCCGCGGGGCAGGGATCAGGAGCGTCGTGCCTGCCCAGGGTCCATGCATTTAGCGGACTCACGGCATTCCCGAAGCAGCTGTGAGTGATCTTCGCCCTGCTTCTCGATCGATCGTCCGTCATCGTGTCTTCCTACGACCTTGTAGACGTTCGCAGAGATCTCCTCGATCCGAAACGTCCATCCCGGCGCGTCCGAAAAGGTCGAGGGCGACATCGATGCGCTCCCGTCAAATCGCGCTCGCGCCCTGTTCGGCCGAGCCGACCAGCGCGCGGAAGCCGGCGAACAGGTTGCGGCCCATGCCGAACTGCGGCTCGGTCGTCTCGTAAGCCTGCTCGCGAGCGGCGAACTCATCCGCCGCTACCAGCACCTCGAGCGTGCCGCTGACCGCGTCGACCTTCACCACGTCGCCGTCCTGGATGCGGCCGATCGGGCCGCCGTCGGCGGCTTCGGGCGTCACGTGGATCGCGGCCGGCACCTTGCCGGAAGCGCCCGACATGCGCCCGTCGGTGACCAGCGCGACCTTGTGCCCGCGCTTCTGCAGCACGGCGAGCGACGGGGTCAGGCGGTGAAGCTCCGGCATGCCGTTCGCTTTCGGTCCCTGGAAGCGGATCACCGCGACCAGGTCCCGGTCCAGCTCGCCTGCACGGAAGGCGGCCTCCAGCGCGTCCTGGGTCGAGAACACCCGCGCCGGCGCCTCGATCACCCACTTGTCCGGATCGACCGCCGACACCTTGATGACGGCGCGGCCGATATTGCCGTCGAGCACCTTCAGCCCGCCTTCCGGCTGGAACGGATTTTCGACCGGGCGCAGCACGCTCTCGTCGCCGCTCTTTTCCGGGATCGGCTTCCAGACGATCTCGTCGCCGAGCAGCGTCGGCTCCTTCTCGTAGTCGGAAAGGCCCGGGCCCATGACGGTCAGCACGTCGTCGTGCAGGAGCCCACGGCCGCGCAGCTCCTTGATCAGGAACGCCATCCCGCCGGCCGCGTGGAAATGGTTCACGTCGGCCGAGCCGTTCGGATAGATGCGGCAGAGCAGGGGGGTGGCCGCCGACAGCTCGTCGAAATCGTCCCAGGTCAGCGTGATCCCCGCCGCCTTCGCCATCGCGACCAGGTGGATCGCGTGATTGGTCGAGCCGCCCGTGGCGTTGAGGCCGACGATGCCGTTCACGAACGCCCTTTCGTCGAGGATCTTGCCGACCGGGGCGTAGCCGTTGCCGGAGCGCGTGATGGCGAGCGACTGGCGAACCGCCGCATTCGTCAGCGCGTCGCGAAGCGGCGTGTTCGGCGGCACGAAGCTCGCGCCCGGCAGATGGAGGCCCATGATCTCCATCAGCATCTGGTTGGAGTTCGCGGTGCCGTAGAAGGTGCAGGTGCCGGGCGAGTGGTAGCTCGCCGCCTCGGATTCGAGCAGTTCCTCGCGCCCGACCTTGCCCTCGGCGTAGAGCTGGCGGACGCGGCTCTTTTCGTCGTTGGAGATGCCGGACGGCATCGGCCCCGACGGCACGAACACCGCCGGCAGATGCCCGAAGGCCAGCGCGCCGATGACGAGGCCCGGCACGATCTTGTCGCAGATGCCGAGATAGAGGGCGGCGTCGAACATGTCGTGGCTGAGCGCGACCGCGGTCGCCATCGCGATCACGTCGCGCGAGAAAAGAGAGAGCTCCATGCCGAGCCGCCCTTGCGTAACGCCGTCGCACATCGCCGGCACGCCGCCCGCGACCTGCGCCACCGCGCCCGCCTCGCGCGCCGCCGCGCGGATCAGGTCCGGAAAGCGCTCATAGGGTTGATGCGCCGAGAGCATGTCGTTGTAGGCGGTAACGATCGCGACGTTCGGGACCCTTTGGCCCCGGAGCGCGGACTTGTCCTCCGCGCCGCAGCCGGCGAAGCCGTGGGCGAGGTTTCCGCAGGAGAGCGCCGCCCGATGCGGGCCTTCGGCGGCAGCCTTCTCGATGTCGTCGAGATAGCGCGCGCGGGTTTCGCGCGACCGGGCCACGATCGCTTCGGTGACGTCTGCGATGCGGGCGTCGAGGGTCATCCGGACGGCTCCTCGTTCTCGCGACGCCGCAGAAGGCGCCATGATCCTGTCCCGGCCTCGAGCCGGGACCCATTAACTCGACCTCGGCAAGCAAACGCCGCGCCGGTTCTCATGGAGTCGTAGGCGTGTCTGGGTTCCGGCTCAAGGCCGGGACAGGCAGCCGGCTTACGGCGCCCAGACCACCTCGAGCGGCGCTGGCGCGTTGCGGATCACGGCGCGGATCGGCATGGCGTGCGGATCCTCACCGGCGAGCGCCGCGTCGAGCACCGTCTTCTTCGTCTCGCCCTCGATGTGCAGGACCAGTTTCTTCGCGGCCAGCAGGACCGGCAGCGTCAGCGTGATCCGGGGCTCGATCGCCGCCGGCGCGCGCATGGACATGACGAGCGCCTTTCCGGTCGGGTCGATCGCGTCGTCGAGACGGTCGCCGCCCGGGAAGAAGGAGGCGGTATGCCCGTCCTCGCCCATGCCGAGCACGGCGACGGTGAGCGGCCCCGCGAGGTCCGCCACCCGCTGCTGCACCTCCGGCAGGGCGCCCTCCGGCGAGGTGGCGTCGGTGAAGAGCGGCGCGAACGTCGCCCGCGCCGCCTCATTCCACAGCAGATGCTCGCTGACGAGGCGGGCGTTGGAGCGCTCCTCGGTGGCGGAAACCCAGCGCTCGTCGACGAGGGTGATCGTCACGCTCTCCCAGTCGAGCGCGGTCTTCGACAGCGCATGGAAGAACTTTTTCGGCGTCGAGCCGCCGGACACGGCGAGCGTCGCCGCGCCGCCGTCCGCGATCGCGGAGCGGAGCGCCTCGGCGACCTCCGCCGCGAGGGTCAGCGCGAGGGCGTCGCGGTCGTGGAAGGCGCGGAAGGCGATGTCGCTCACGGTCGTCCCTTGATGCTCAGGACAGGTCCTCGTGCCAGGTCCGTCCGTCGCGCTCGATCAGCGCGACGGCGGTAGATGGTCCCCAAGTGCCGGACGTGTAGGGATCGGGCACGCGCCCGAGGCGCGACCAGCTTTCGAGGATCGGGTCGGCCCATGACCAGGCGGCCTCGACCTCGTCGCGGCGCATGAACAGCGCCTGGCTGCCGCGGATCACGTCCATCAGCAGCCGCTCATAGGCGTCCGGATTGGGTCCCTTGAACGTCTCGGCGAAAGAGAGGTTCAGCGGCACTTCCCGGAAGCGCATGCCGCCGGGCCCGGGGTCCTTGATCATCAGGTAGAGCTTCACGCCCTCGTCCGGCTGCAGCCGGATCACCAGCCGGTTCGGCGCGAGGAAGCCGCCGGCCGCGCCGAAGATCGACAGCGGCACGTCGCGGAACTGGATGACGATCTCGCTGACCCGGTTCGGCAGCCGCTTGCCGGTGCGCAGGTAGAACGGCACGCCCGCCCAGCGCCAGGTCTGCACCTCGGCCTTCAGCGCGACAAACGTCTCGGTGGAGGAGCTGTCGGCGTTCGGAAGCTCGTCGATGTAGCCGGGCACCGACTTGCCGTCGATGGCGCCGGACCGGTACTGGCCGCGAACGGTCATGGCGCGGACGTTGGTCTCGTCGATCGGCTTCAGCGCGCGCAGCACCTTGAGTTTCTCGTCGCGCAGCGCGTCGGCCTCGAATTCGGACGGCGGCTCCATCGCGACGAGGCACAGCAGCTGCAGGATGTGGTTCTGCACCATGTCGCGCAGCGCGCCAGAAGTATCGTAATACCCTCCGCGGCCCTCGACCCCGACCTTCTCGGCGACCGTGATCTGCACGTGGTCGACATGGGAAGAGTCCCAGACCGGCTCGAACAGCACGTTGGCGAAGCGCAGCGCCATCAGGTTCTGGACGGTCTCTTTCCCGAGATAGTGGTCGATCCGGTAGATCTGGCTTTCGGACAGCACGTCCGCGACGGCCTCGTTGATCTCGCGCGCCGAGGCGAGGTCCTTGCCGAGCGGCTTTTCCAGCACCACGCGGGTCTTCGGCGTCAGCAGCTCGTGCTTGGCGAGGCCGTGCGTGATGGCGTCGAACAGGTCCGGCGAGGTCGCGAGGTAGAAGGCCCGCACGCGGTCGAGGCCGTCGGCGATGAGGGAGCGAAGGTCGTCCCAGCCGCCCGAGCCGGTGGCGTCCACCGCCACGAAGTCGAGCCGGTCGAGGAAGCGCGACACCGACTTCTTCTCGAGTTCGTCCGCCGAGACATAGGTTTCGAGCGCTTTCTTCACGTCCGCGCGGAACGCCTTGCGGTCCATATGCGAGCGCGACACGCCGATGATGCGGCTCGGCTCGGTCATCTGGCCGTCCCGATCGCGCAGGTAGAGGGACGGAAACAGCTTGCGATGGGCGAGGTCGCCCGTCCCGCCGAAGACCACGAGATCGAACGGTTCGACGGCGACGATGCGGCTCGTCATACGGCGGCTCCGGCTTGGGACTCGGGAGGAGATTTGGACCTTGCGCCTATTCCCGCCGCATGGCGCGGCAGATGCAAGGGTCAATCTCTGGCTGCGACATCGGCGAACGAAATGCGCTCGCGCTCCACGTCCTCGCGCTGCGCCGGCGTGAGCGAGGCCAGCGCCTTTTCCACGAGCGCCGGTCCGAACAGGCTCTGGTCCGGCCAGTCTCGCCAGGGGTTGGGGTTGATGTCCTGGCTGACGAGGCCGCCTTCGGCGTTGCGGACGCGGCTGCCATAGATGACGTAGCCCGGCGGCACGGTGGGCGGCTGCCCTCTCTTGCCGGTCGCGAGCTCGTAGAAGCCCTGGGCCTCCGACGACATGGCGACCGCGCTGACATAGCGGCCCTCAGGGTCGACGCCCATGATGTTCGCGATCGGCCCCTTGACCATGGTGACGGCGTCGGTCGCGAGATCCCAGATCTCCATGCCCTGCTTGATGGAGCCGACGCCGAAGACGCGAACCATGTACCTGCCGGCCGGATCGCAGACGGTCACGGTGACCGAACCGTCCGTCTCGCGCAGGCGGATCGTCTTCTTCTGCGTCAGGTCGTAGACGCCGAGCAGACGCTTGTCGTTGCTGTCGTCGAGGCCCACCGCGAAGCACACCTTGTCGTCGCCTGCGAAGGTGGCCTGCGCCAGCCGGCCGATCCGTCGCTTGCCGACCGGTTGCGCGAGCTGGGCCGATTTGACGACGAGGACCGGCTTGCGGCTCGCCACGTCGACGATGGTCAGCGAGTCGGAGTCGCCGCCCGCGAGCAGCAGCCGTTTCTCGTCCGGGCTGAACTCGATGGAATTGAGGTAGTTCGCCCCCTTGAAGTCGAAGAGCTTGCCGCCGTCGAGGCCGTTCCACACGGTGACGGCCTTCTCCGTCTCGACGCCGAGCAGCGCGCCGTGCGGGCTGAACATGAACTTGGAGACCCGTCCCTCGATCGGGAGTTTCGCGAGCTCCTGCTTTTGCGCGACCGACCACAGCGACATGGCGCCGGACATGAAATCGGGGCTCATCCGGTAGACGGCGACGCGCCCCTGAGTCGACACCGCGACCTGGGAGAAGCCCGGCTCGACCGGCAGCTGCGTCTCACGGGCCTGCATGGCCGAGTAGAGCGACAGATAAGCCTTGGGAAAACGCTTCAGCGCGGCGTCGTTCGGCGCGGCCGGAAGTCCCTTCAGAGCCTCGACGATCGCCGCGTCCCGGTGGCCGTCGACATAGAGCAGGGTCTCTGCGCGCGTGGCCCGGTTGTTCGAGATCGACTGGGCTTCGGCCAGCGTATGGCCGCCGCCGAGCTTGAGCTCGTCGGTGAGCGAGGACTTCATCCACGGCGTCTGCGACCAGTTGGTCTCTTCGCCGACCGACCGCGTCACGTCGCTCATGATGCGCTGGATCGAGTAGCCCGAGGTCCCGACGCTTTTGACGAAGGCCCCGGTGAAGGGACTGAGCTCGCCGGCGCCGTCGAGGGCCGTCGCGTTGGGCGAGGTGGCGTAGGCCACCATCAGCCCCCGCGCCTGAACCGCGCCGGCAGAGGCCTCGGGGCCGCCCGCGCCGGGTTTGCCCACCTGCGCGATGCCGCGCCCGGTCGAGACCGAAAGGCCGGACTGGCCGCCTTGCGCCATCGGGTTGTCGCGGCAGGCGTCCAGGAACACCAGCGTCGCCTTGGCCCGGCTCTGCAGGGCGTCGACAATCGGCTGCACCGGCACGAAGCCTTTTTGCAGATCGCCGGCGCCGGCGTCGGTCGCCACGAGATAGTTCTCGTCCCGGATCTGGATGCCGTGGCCGGAATAGTAGAACAGAGCGACCTCGGCGCCGTCGGCGCCGGCATAGGCCGCGTCGAGGCACTTGCGCAGCGCTTCGCTGTCGGAGTCGGTCGCGAGGAAGACTTCGAAGCCGAGCGCGCCGACGGCCTTCGCGACGGCCGGGGCGTCGCTCACCGGGTTCTTCAGGGCGGGCACGCCGTTGGCGTAGGCGCTGTTGCCGACGACGACCGCGATGCGCTTGGAGGTCGCGCCCGCCTGCGCCGTCCGATGTTCGCAGTCGCCCGCAGCCTGGGCCGAGCCCGCCGCGACGAGAGCGATGGAGGCGACGAACGCCGTCGTCGCAACCTGGTACGAGATCCTCACGACGCTGCCCCGGTCATGCGCCTTCTCCTGCGCTCAGTTCCGCCCAGTCGAGCTCCGTTTCGATCACATGATAGGCGTCGTCGCCAATGACGGCGCTGCGCCTCAGCTCGAGCATCTTCTCGCGCGCCGCCGCGATCGCCTTGCGGCGCTGCGGGCCGGCCGGCGTGTCGCCCATGCGGTCGCCCGCCCTGTCCTGATTGAGCTCGATCGCGGCGAGATACTCCTTGCGCAGCAGCCTAGCCGGCAGGCTGTCGTCGCCCTCGATGGCGGCGAGCCCGGCCTGATAGACCTCGATCCGCGCGAGCCGCACCTCGCGGCCGACGGGGTCGTCGTCCTTCAGCCCGAGCCAGGCGATCAGCGGCGCGAGCGTCAGCCCCTGGATCACGAGCGTGCCGAGCACGACCGTGAAGGCGGTCAGCAGGATGAGGTCGCGATAGGGGAATGGAGATCCGTCCGACAGCGTCTCCGGCACGGCGAAGGCCGCCGCCAGCGTGACGATGCCGCGCATGCCCGCCCATGAGATCACGACACCGCCCTGCATGGTCGGCCGCGACATCGGCCGGGGCGGGTGGAAGCCGTAGCGGGCGATGCGCGCCCGGATCACCTTGCCGTAGGCCATCACCCAGGCGAAGCGCGCCAGGATGACGACGGCGAGCACTGCGAGCGCGATGCCAAGATAGGGCAGGCCGAGGTCGCCGAGCCGCTCCCAGATCGGCCTCAGCTGCAGGCCGATCAACACGAAGGCGAAGGCGTTCAGCACGAACACCACCGTTTCCCAGACCGCGAAGCTCGGCACGCGCATCCGCGCCGGCATCTGCTCGCCGCCGCGCCGCGAGATGGTGATGGCGTAGACCACCAGAGTCAGGATCCCCGAAAGGCCGATCGCCTCGGCCGCGATCCAGACTCCGAAGGTCAGGCTGAACTGCATGATGATCGAGGTCGGGACGTCGCCGAGCCGCGTCAGCGGCATCGTCAGCCGCGCGGCGACGAAGCCGAACGCAACGCTGCCGAAGACGGTGAGCGCGAAGATCGGCGCGAAAGTCGAGAAGGTCAGGCCGCTTCCGCCGAGCGCCGCGAGGATGGCGAGGCGATAGATCAGCAGGGCGCTTGCGTCGTTGAGCAGGCTTTCGCCCTCGAGAATCTTCAGGATGCGGTGCGGCAGCCGCACCTGCCGCACGACCGCCGTCGCGGCCGCGGCGTCCGGCGGCGCGACGATCGCCCCGAGCGCGATCGCGACCGCCCAGGGCATGTCCGGGACGAGCCAGCGCGCCAGGACCGCGACCGCGGCAGTGGTCACACCGACGGCCGCGATGACGAGGCCAGTGACCGGAACCCAGTTGTCGCGCAGGTCACGCAGCGAGGTGTCGAAGGCGGCGTCGACGAGGATCGGCGCGACGAACAAAGTGAGCGCGAGGTGCGGATCGAGCGTCCATTCCGGCGCGCCCGGCACGAAGGCGAGGCACGCGCCGCCGATGGCGAGGAAGGTCGGGTAGGGAGCGCCGACGCGCCGCGCGAGGGTCGCAAGCAGCGCCGCCGCGAGCAGCAGCGCGACGATCCATTCGAAGGTCTCCATCGTCGCTCCCGAAACCTTAGCCGCGCCACGTGAAGTCCGGCCTGCGCTTCTCCAGGAAGGCGCGCGCGCCTTCCTTCAGATCCTCGCCCGAAAACCCGCCGCGCCACAGAGCGTCGAGGTCGGCGTGGCTTTCCGGATCGTCGAGCGCGTCGATGGTGCGCTTGGCGACCATGAGCGAGTAGCGCGAGTTCGCCTCGATCTGCGCGAGCAGCGCGTCGAGCTCGGCCTCCAGCCGTTCCGCCGGAACGACACGGTCGACGAGGCCGATCGCCAGCGCCTCTCCGGCGGAGATCAGCCGGCCGGTGAACAGGAGGTCCTTGGCCGCCGACCTGCCGACGGTCGAGACGAGCCGACGGGTGCTCTCCACCGGATAGGCGATGCCGAGCTTGGCCGGCGTCACGCCGAACCGCGCGCCTTCGGCGGCGATGCGGATGTCGCAGGCGAGCGCGATCTGGCAGCCGCCGCCGACGCAGGCGCCCTCGATCGCTGCGACCGTCGGCTTCGAGATGTCCGCCACCGCCTCCTCGCCGTCGCGGACCGCATTCGCGAAGGCGTCTCGGCGCTCGGTCGACGCGCTTGTCAGCGCGATGAACTCGGAAATGTCCGCGCCCGCGCAGAACACGCCGCCGGCCCCGCGCACCGTCACGACCGCGATCTCGGACTCGGCGCCGATCTCGGCGGCGACGCTCTGGAAGGCGAGCCAGGCCGCCTCGTTCAGCGCGTTCTTCTTCTCCGGCCGGTCGATCAGCAGCGTCGCGCGCGCGCCTTCACGCTGGAGGCGGACGGATGCGGCTGTCGGTTTGGCCATCGGGACGCTCTTTCGGGAGGGGGCGGCGAACCCTTAGCATCGTTCGCCGGAGCTGCGCCTCCCCTAAGCTGCGATCGCGCAAATCTGGTCGGTCACGTCGTTGCGATTTTGCAATTGAACGCTCGCGCCGCGAGCCTTGCCGGACGCGGGGGCCCGACGCACTTTCGCCGCGACCCATTCATGCCCGCCGGGCGATGCGAACGAGGAGGCCGCGATGGCCAAGGTGCTGGTGCTCTACTACTCGACCTACGGCCATATCGAGACCATGGCGAACTCCGTCGCCGAGGGCGCGCGCGAGGCCGGCGCCGAGGTCGTCGTGAAGCGCGTGCCAGAGACTGTTCCGGAAGAGGTCGCCAAGCAGAGCCACTTCAAGCTCGACCAGTCCGCGCCCGTCGCGACCGTCGACGAGCTGCCGGACTACGACGCCATTATCTTCGGCGCACCGACCCGCTTCGGCACTGTCGCCTCGCAGATGCGCTCCTTCGTCGACCAGACCGGCGGCCTGTGGTTCGGCGGCAAGCTGGTCGGCAAGGTCGGCTCGATCTTCACCTCGAGCGCGACCCAGCACGGCGGTCAGGAGTCGACGATCCTCGGCTTCGTCCCGACGCTGCTGCATCACGGCATGGTCGTCGTCGGGCTGCCCTACAGCTTCGCCGGCCAGATGAACATGGACGAGATCACCGGCGGTTCGCCCTATGGCGCCTCGACCATCGCGAAGGGCGACGGCTCGCGCCAGCCGAGCGAGAACGAACTCGCCGGCGCCCGCTTCCAGGGCAAGCACGTCGCAGAAATCGCGGCGAAGCTCGCGGGCTGACGCGCTACTGCGCGTCGCGCCAGCCGTAGATCCAGTCGAGGCCGCGGATAAGCGCGGCCTCGGGCGCAAGCGCCAGCGCCGCGTTGCGCGCGGCCGCGGCCGGTCCCGACAGGTGGTCGATGCGGATCTGCGTCCGGGCGCCCGCCTGCATGCGGGAGCAGCGCGGCCGTCGCGCGGCCTCGTAGGCGGGCAGGGCGGCGACCGGGCCGCGCTCGGCCACGAGCCGCGCCAGAACCGTGGCGTCCTCGATCGCGAAGCCCGCGCCCTGCGCCAGCGAGGGGAGGGCGGCGTGGGCCGCGTCCCCGAGCAATGCGATCCGGCCCTGCTGCATCCGGGCGTCCGGCGTCCGGTCGCGCAAAGGCCATGGCGTCCAGCCGGCTTCGGGCTCGGCGAAGGCGCGCGCCGACGGCGTCCAGCGCCCGGCGAGCGCGAGCGGCGCTTCGGCCTTATGGTCGCCGATCAGCACGATGTTGGCTTCCCGCCCGCGCCGCACCGGATAGACGACCAGATGGGCGCCGGGTCCGAGCCAGACGCCGACGGTTCTTGGATCGAAAGCGGCCGGCGCCGCCTCGGCGGCGACGGTCGCGCGCCAGGCCTTGAGTCCGGCCGCGCCGACTTCGGTCGCCAGCCCGATCGCGCCTCTGGCGACGGACCGCAGGCCGTCGCAGCCGGCGAGCCAGTCGCCGGCGAAGGCCGCCTCGCCCGACGCGTCGGCGACTTCGATCTGAACGCCGTCTTCGCTCGCGCGGACCCCGCGCAGCTCGCTCGCGAGGCGGATCTCGCAGCTGCCGACCGCGCGCAGGGCCCGGAACAGGGTCGCCTGCAGGTCGGCGCGGTGGATGACGCGATATGGCGCGCCCCAGCGCCGCTCGGCCTGCGCCCCGAGCGTCAGGCGCTTCAGGACCCGGCCGGAGAGCGCGTCGCGGATGACGACTGCCTCGGGGCGTGTGGAGACCGCGTCGAGCTGATCGTCGAGGCCGAGCGCGCCAAGCGCGCGGCCGGCGTTCGGGGACAGCTGGACGCCGGCGCCGACCTCGTCGAGCCGCGCCGCCCGTTCAAAAAGAGTGCTGACCAGTCCTCGCCGGCCGAGGGCCAGCGCGAGGGCTAGCCCCGCGACGCCGCCGCCCGCGATCAGGGCGGTCACGGCTAGACCTCAGGCGGGCTCGGGCGTGCGCCAGAGGCAGCCCGCGGGATCGGTCTCGTCCGCGTGCAGGCTGGGCTTCAGGCGGTAGAGCGTCGAGCAGTACGGGCAGATGATCTCGGTCTCGCCGCCCATGTCGAGGAACACGTGCGGGTGGTCGAAGGGCGGCTTGGCTCCGACGCACATGAACTCGCGCGCGCCGATGTGGATCACGGACACGCCGATGTCGTTGGCGAAGTGCGGGACGGCGTGGTCGGCCATGTCGGCTCCTCGGCTGCGTTGGTGTCTGGATTACGGGAGAGGGCCGGGCGGGGCAAGATCGATCGCGAATGGCGGAGATCGTCGCGCCGCCCGCTGGTGAGCCATGCGCCTTTCGTCTTCCTCTCCCGGCCTGCCGCGGCTATAGGTCCGGCCGCTTGCAGTCTGCCGGATCCGACATGCCGACCTTCCATTCCGACGGAATCGAACTCAGCTTTCGTGACGAGGGCGAGGGCGACCCGATCCTCCTGATCCACGGTTTCGCGTCGTCGCTCGACGTCAACTGGGTCGGGCCGGGCTGGTTCGACGCGCTGAAGCGCGACGGGCGGCGGGTGATCGCGATCGACAATCGCGGCCACGGCGGCAGCGAAAAACTCTACGACCCGGCCTTCTACGGCGCGGACCTGATGGCCGGCGACGCGTTCAACCTGCTCGACCATCTCGGGATCGAGAGGGCCGACGTGATGGGCTACTCGATGGGCGCCCGCATCACGACGCTGATGGCGATCAGGCGTCCCGAGCGGGTCCGCAGCGCAATCCTCGGCGGCATGGGCGAGGGGCTGCTGCGCGGCGCGCCGAACGCGCAGGCGATCGCCGAGGGGCTGGTCGCGCCGTCGGTCGACGACGTCGTCAATCCGATGGCCAAGATGTTCCGCAAGTTCGCCGAGGCGACGGGCGCCGACCGGAAGGCGCTGTCGGCCTGTATGCGGATGCAGCGCTCGCTAGTCGACGAAGCGATGCTCGCGACGATCAAGGTTCCGGTTCTCGTCGCGGTCGGGACCGAAGACGAGGTGTCCGGCGATCTCGACGCGCTGGTCGCGCTGATCCCCGGCGCGGAAGCCCTGCCGATCCCCCGGCGCGACCACAACCGGGCGGTGGGCGATAAGGTCTACAAGGAAGGGGTCTTGTCCTTCCTCCAAAGGCGACCTTAATGCGGGATTCAGAATTGATCGTGTCGCCGCGCTGAAGCGTATACGATCGCGTGATAGGGTGCGGCCGGGCTCGAGCCACGCCCTGGAGATGTTCCTATGGTCAAGCTGGCGCGCGCCGAAGCTCACAATCTGAAGACGCTCGATCCCGTCTGGGCGCGCATCCGCGCCGAGGCCGAGGACATCCTCCGGCGCGAGCCGGAGCTCGGCGGCTTCATCATGGGCACCGTGCTGAACCACGAGCGCCTCGACGAGGCCGTCGGCCACCGCGTCGCGGCCAGGCTCGACCATGTCGACGTGCCGCGCTCGATCATCTGGCAGGCCTTCAAGGAGGCCAGCGAGGACGATCCGGAGATCGGCCTCGCCATCCGCGCCGACCTCTCGGCCGTCGTCGAGCGCGACGCCGCCTGCCACCGGGCGATCGAGCCGCTGCTCCACTTCAAGGGCTTTCACGCCATCCAGGCGCACCGCCTCGCGCACTGGCTCTGGAAGCAGGGCCGGCGCGACCTCGCGCTCTACATCCAGAGCCGCGCCTCCAACATCTTCCAGGTCGACGTCCATCCCGCGGCGCCCTTCGGCAAGGGCGTGTTCTTTGATCACGCCACCGGCATCGTCGTCGGCGAGACCGCGGTCGTCGAGGACAACGTCTCGATGCTGCACGGCGTGACGCTCGGCGGCACCGGCAAGAGCGACGAGGACCGTCACCCCAAGATCCGGCACGGTGTGCTGATCGGGGCCGGCGCCTCGATCCTCGGCAACATAGAGGTCGGCCACTGCTCGCGCGTCGCCGCGAATTCGGTGGTGCTGCGCGACGTTCCGCCGAACGTCACCGTCGTCGGCATCCCGGCCCGCATCGTCGGCGCGAGCCCCTGCGCGGAGCCCGCGCAGACGATGGACCAGATCTTCTACGACGCCAGCATCTGAGCGTCCTTCTGACTTTTACTTCCGGACGTGGACCGTCCAGCAGGGGGTGAGGCGGCGCGGCGTGAAGTCGGCCGCCAGCGCCTCGGCGAACCAGCGCGACATCAGTTCGGAACCCGGCGCTTCCGCCATCGCGCAGGTCGGCGCGAACACGGTCCTGGCGCCGGCGAGATAGGCGCGGGCCTGCTTGGGCCCGAGCGGCGCGATGGTGCGGCCGACGTCGTGGACGATCTTGACGCCCTTCGCCGGCTCCGCCCCGAGCGCCAGCCCGAACAGGTCGACATGCGCCACGGTGGCGACCGGGCCGAGCGCTGCCGCCTCGGCCCCGAGCGCCCGGGTCGCGTCGTCGACCGTCTTCCACTGCGCCAGATAGAGCTCCAGGTCCGAGCGGTTGACTTGATCGCGCCCGTCGTTCGACAGGTCGCTCAGCAGGCCGGCGCCCTCGGTCCAGATGGCCGCCGTCGCCTCGGCCCGGCCGAGCATGGTCGCGGGAACGGCCGTGTGCGGCATGAAGCGCTCGACCCAGGCGACCGGCGTCGCCGGACCCTTGCGCTTCAGCAGGACGGCGGTTCCGTTCTCGAAGGCGTTGATCGCCAGCGCGCCCGCGCTCAGCGTCGCCGCCGCGACGAGGAGGGCCATCCGGACGCCGCCCGGCCGCGCGCCGCCGAGGGCGGGCGCGAAGACGAGCGCTGCGGCGCTCGAGAATTCGAGGCCCTCCGTGCCTTGGCTCTCTGAGAACACGAGCGCGACGACCGCCGCCACCATTGCGAGCGGAACCGACAGCGCCGCGCGGCTGCTGCGAAGCGTCACCGGTCCGCCCGCGCGTCGGAGTTCGCCGACGGCGCCGATCAGCCGCCAGAGCAGAAGGCCGGCGACCACGCATTGCAGGGCGAAGGTCCGGAAGACGAAGGAGGCGAAGAAATAAGGGGCCGAGCCGGCATTGATCGCGGACATTGCGCGGATGTCGGCGACATAGGCGCCGACGAGGCCGGTCGCGGCTTCGAGCCCTCCGATCGCGGCCGCGGACAGTCCCGCGCCGATCAACAGGGCGCGCCGCCAGACCGGGTTGCACGTCGCAAGGACCAGCACGGGCGCGAGCGCGACGCCGACCACGACGATCTTGAGGAGGAACGCGAACAACAGGGCGTAGGCGAGCAGCGCGCCCTTGAAGCCCGCGCCGCCGGTTTCGGACGAGCGGAAGATCCAGACCAGCGTCGCGATCGCGTAGGCCGAGGCCAGCCGGTTGTAGCTGGCGATGAAGGAGATGCCGTAGAAATTCGGCTGGGTCGTGTTGAACGGGAACAGCGCCGCGAGCGCGACGACCAGCAGGAAGGCCCAGTGCTCGGTCCGCCTGTCGAAGGTCGCGCCGGCCGCGACCACGAGCGGCGCGATCAGCAGGAAACCGACGAGGTGCGCGCCGACATAGGCCGGCGCGGCGGGCAGCAGCCATCCGCCGGCGAGATAGCCGAGATAGGGCTCGACGCCGGTCGGCAGCGAGAAGTCGCGATGTGGGAGCTGGCCGAGCGCGATGCGCCGCGCGCCGTCGGCGAGGAACAGCGCGTCGTTGCCGCCGGACCCTACGGTCAGCGTGGGCCAGATCGTCCAAACGGCGGCGTAGAGCGTGGCCGTCAGGAGGACGAGCAGAAGCGCTTCGCTCGTGCGCGACCCTGCGACCTGCAGACTGTTCTCGGGCGGTCGCGCGGTCAGGACGGATCTCGATCAGCCGGGAGACCGCCTAGCGCGGTCGCGGGGATTTGTCCGGCAATCAGAGGGTTTTAGTCAAATCCGATCTGCCGGATCGTCACGGGACAGAGCCTGAAGTCTAACGCCGGCCGCCTTGTCCTCGCCGCCTCAGTCGCACAAGGCTGAATGATCGAGGAGGCGCAGCTCATGGCCGCAAGATCGACGGCGGAGGCGTCCGCTCCGGCCGCGGAGGCTCTGGCGGAGGACTCGCTCGGCGCGCGGATCGCGACGTCCGCGCAGCCGGCGGACGAGGCGGCCTCGCGTGAGAAGCTGGACGAGCTTCTGGCCGAGGAGGAAGGCGCCGAGCTTGCGACGCTCGCCGAAAACCCGTCGGTCCGGACTGCGCTCGAGCGTCTTGCCGATCATTCGCCCTTCCTGTGGGGCCTCGTCGACCGCGACCCCGGCCGCGCAGTTCGCGCGTTCTCGACGGCTCCGGAGGCCCGTCTTGCAGCCATCGTCGCGGCGATGGAAGAAGCCTGGCGCGACGAGGACCGCGCGGCGCTCGCCGCCGCGCTCCGGCAGGGCCGCTCGGAAGCCGCGCTGACGATCGCGCTCGCCGACATCGGCGGCGTCTGGGACGGAGCGAAGGTGACCGCCGCGCTCTCCGACGTCGCGGAAGCGGCCATCCGCGCGGCGACGCGCGCGGCGCTCCGGGACGCCTCCCGATCCGGCAAGCTGATCCTTCCGGATCCGGAAGATCCGGAAAAGGGCTCGGGCTTCTTCCTGCTCGGCATGGGCAAGCTCGGCGCGCGGGAACTGAACTATTCCTCCGACGTCGACCTGATCGCCTTCTTCGACACGGAGGCATCGCAGGTCGCGGACGCCGAGGAGATCACCCCGGTCTTCGTTCGCGTCACGCAGACGATCGGAAAGCTGCTGCAGGAGCGCACCGCCGACGGCTATGTCGCGCGCGTCGATTTCCGCCTGCGGCCCGATCCCGGCTCGACCTCGGTCGCGATCTCCCGCGACATGGCGCTCAGCTACTACGAGAGCGTCGGCCAGAACTGGGAGCGCGCGGCCATGATCAAGGCGCGCGTCGTCGCCGGCGACGCCGAGGCGGGCGATCTGTTTCTGAAGGAGCTGCGGCCCTTCATCTGGCGCCGGTCGCTCGACCATGCGGCGATCGCCGACATCCATGCGATGAAGCGGCAGATCCACGCTCACAAGGGCCACGGCCAGATCGCCGTCGAGGGCCACAATCTCAAGCTCGGCCGCGGCGGCATCCGCGAGATCGAGTTCTTCGCGCAGACCCAGCAGCTGGTCGCAGGCGGGCGTGACCCCGATCTCCGCAGCCGCAGCACCATCGAGACGCTCGGCCGGCTGGTCGAGACCGGATGGATCACCGCGACGGCGCGCGATGCGCTGGTCGACGCCTACTGGTTCCTGCGCGGGCTCGAGCATCGCCTACAGATGGTCGACGACGCCCAGACCCATACGTTGCCGGACGACGACGAAGGGCTCCTGCGTTTCGCCCGCTTCGCCGGCTACGAGGACCGCGAGAGCTTCGCCAAGGTGCTGACGACGCGGCTGAAGCTCGTCCAGCGGCACTACGCCAAGCTGTTCGAGGACGCGCCCGACCTGTCTTCCGAGGCCGGCAGCCTCGTCTTCACGGGTGAGGACGACGACCCCGACACGCTGAAGGCGCTCACCGGCATGGGCTACGCCGAACCGGCCTCGGCGATCCAGACGGTGCGCGGCTGGCATCGAGGCCGCTATCCCTCGATGCGCAGCGCCCGCGCCCGCGAGATCCTGACCGAGCTCGCCCCGGCGATCCTGCAGGCCTTGGCGAAGTCGGGCCGGCCGGACGCCGCGCTCAACGGCTTCGACAAGGTGCTGGAGCGCACCACCGGCGGCGTCGCGCTGCTCGCGCTGATCCGCGCCCATCCCGAGATCCTGAACCTGCTCGCCGACGTGCTGGGCGCCGCGCCCCGTCTCGCCGAGACGCTCGCCCGCCGGCCGCGCGTGCTCGACGCGCTGCTTGATCCGGCCTTCTTCGGCCACCTGCCGAGCCGTGAGGAGATCGAGGCGCGCGTCGCGGAGGCGCTTGCGCAGTCGACGACCTACGAGGACATGCTCGACCGCGCCCGCATCGTCGGCCAGGAGCTCAACACGCTGATCGGCATCCGCGTCGCGTCGGGCACGGTTCCGGCCGACCAGGCGGGCTACGCCTTCGCGCGCACGGCCGACGTGCTGGTCGAGGCTCTGTTCGAGCGGGTCGAGGCGGAGCTCGTGCGCGTCCACGGGCGGGTCAAGGGCGGCCAGGCGGCGGTCGTCGCCATGGGCAAGCTCGGCGGCGAGGAGATGAGCGCTGCCTCCGACCTCGACCTCATCCTGCTCTACGAGCATCCGGACAAGACGGCGGAGACCGATGGCGAGCGCCCGATCGCGCCCTCGCAGTTCTACTCGCGGCTGACCCAGCGCCTCACTGCGGCGATCTCGGCGCCGACGGCGGAGGGCGTGCTGTACGAGACCGATTTCCGGCTGAGACCCTCCGGCCGCGCCGGCCCCCTCGCGACGCGGCTGAAGGCGTTCGAAAGCTATCAGGAGGAGGAGGCCGAGACCTGGGAGCACATGGCGCTGAGCCGCGCGCGCGTGGTCGCCGGCCCGAGCGCGTTCCGCAGGACGGTCGGGCGCGCGATCGGAAAAGTCCTGACGATGAAGCGGGCGCCAAAGATGGTCGCCAAGGACGTGCGCGCGATGCGCGCGCTGCTCGACAAGGAGAAGGGCGGCGGCGGCCCGTGGAACCTGAAGCATGCGCCGGGCGGGCTGGTCGACATCGAGTTCGTCGCGCAGGCGCTGCAGCTGGCCTACGCCAGCAAGACCCCGGAGCTGCTGTTCACGGTGACGGCGGGCGCGATCGACCGGGCGCTGGAGGCCGGCCTGATCGGCGAGGAGGACCACGCGGCGCTCGCCTCCGCGGCGCATCTGCAGCTTGACCTGACGCAGGCGCTGCGGGTCGCCGTGGAAGGCTCCGGCTTCGATCCGGAGGAGGCCCCGGAGGGCCTGAAGGCGCTGCTGTGCCGTGTCGGCGAGGCGCCGGATTTCCGCAGGCTCACCGCCGATCTCGTCGAGCGACAGAAGGCGGCGCGGGACGTCTTCACCCGGGCGATGAAGAAACTGGGATAAGCGCCTGGCTTGGCGTCGGCAGAACGTCGGCGCGTCAGGCGATCTCGCGCAGCGGCTCCGCTTCCGCCTCGGCGCGGATCGGCAGGCGGACCAGCACCACCGTGCCGACGCCGACCGTCGAGCGGATCCGCATCGAGCCGCCGTGGAGCTCGGCGAGGGACTTCGCGATCGCGAGGCCGAGGCCCGATCCCTTGTGGGTCTTGGTGAACTGGTTCTCGACCTGCTCGAAGGGGCGTCCCAGCTTCTCGATGGCGTCCTTCGAGATGCCGATGCCCGTGTCCTCGATGTAGAGGTGCATGGCGGAGGCGACCGCGCGGGTGCGGATCGTGACGCGCCCTCCGGCCGGCGTGAATTTCACCGCGTTCGACAGCAGGTTCAGCAGGATCTGCTTCAGCGCGCGGCGGTCGACCTCGACGGTGGTGCCGCAGGCCGCCTCGGCGCGCAGTGCGATTGACTTCTCCTCGGCGCGGGGCGCGATCACGCGCATAGCGTCGAGCACGACCTTGTCGATGTCGATCGCCTCCCGCGAGATCATGAAGCGACCGGCCTCGATCTTCGACATATCGAGGATGTCGGAGATGACGTCGAGCAGATACTGGCCGCTGTCGCGGATGTCGGAGACGTATTCGCCGTATTTCTCCGAACCGAGCGGCCCGAACAGTCCTGACTGCATGATTTCGGAGAAGCCGAGGATGGCGTTGAGCGGCGTCCGGAGCTCGTGGGACATGTTGGCCAGGAATTCGGACTTGGCCTGCGAGGCGCTCTCGGCCTCGCTCTTCTGCTCGGCGTATTTTTCCGCGAGATCCGCAAGCTGCTGGGCCTGGATCTCGAGCGTCTGGCGGGATTTCCGAAGGTCCGCGACGTTCGCCATCAGCGCCTTCTCGCTGTCCATCAGGCGCTCTTCCTGGCGCTTCAGCGAGGTGATGTCCGTGCCGACCGACACGAAGCCGCCGTCCTTGGTGCGACGCTCGTTGATGCGCAGCCAGCGTCCGTCCTCGATCTGCGCCTCGAAGGATCGGGCGCCGGCCTCGACGCGGCCGTCCGGGCTGACGGACTTGACGATCACCGGCTGGCGGCCGGCCTCGATGATGTGCTCGCGCGCCGCGCCGGGAACCACCGCCTCGTCGCCGAGTTCGTAGAGCTGCTGGAACTTGGAATTGCAGGTCACGAGGCGGTTGTGCGCGTCCCAGAGCACGAAGGCCTCGGAGATGGTCTCGATGGCGTCGCGCAGGCGGACGTCCGCAGTGGCGGTGCGCTCGGCGAGCACGCGGTGCTCGGTGACGTCGACGCAGATGCCGATCAGCCTCAGGCCGTTGTCGTTGCGGCTTTTGACGACCTCTGCGCGGGCGCGCAGCCACTTCCATTCGCCGTCGGCGTGGCGGACGCGGAAGACGCGGTCGATATGCGCGGTCTCCCCGGACATGATCTCGTCCGCGACGGCATAGAGATCAATGTCCTCCGGGTGGGTGAGGGCGCTGAACTCGCCGAACGAGACGAGCTGGTCGCGCGGCGGCTGGCCGACGAGGTCGAACAGCGACCGGGACCAGAAGACGCGTCCGCGGGCGACGTCCCAGTCGAACAGACCGCAATGGCCGCGCGACAGGGCGGTCTCTATCCGGGTCTGGACCCGCTCGTAGATGGCGTCGGTGCGGCGGGCGCGGCTCGACTGCCAGTGGAACGCGCAGCCGAGCAGGGCGAGCACCAGGCTGGTCGCGGCGTAGCGCGTGAGGCTGATCCGTGCGTCGTCCCGCCAAGACGCCAGAGCGGCGTCGACGGTCTGGATCAGCGCGACCTGTTGCGACGTTCCGCGGGCGGAGCGCACCGTCGCGAGCGCGAGCTCCCCGCTCGGCAGCGCCAGCATCATGACCCCCGCCCGATCGCCAAAGGTGGTTAGCGGCTGCGCTGGGCCGAGCAGCGTCACAAGGTCCGCGGGAGGCGAGCCTTCAGGCGCGCCGTGCGCGGCGACGATGCGGCCGGACTGGTCCGCGAAATAGAGCTGCCGTCCGCCCGCGAAGGCGTTCGACGGCAAGTCGGCTGCGATCTCCGCGCCGAAGTCCGCGACGCCCGCTCGCTGTTCGGCCATCGGAGCCGTGATGGCGGCGAGCGCGGCGAGCGATTCGAGATCGTTGGATGCGGTCCTCAGGCGATCGGCCCGGCCCTGTACGGTCTGGAGCCCCGCGATGGCGCCGAGCACGACCAGGAACAGCACGATCAGCGCGGGAACGAGGCGGCGCAGCAGCGGCTCGGACTTGGCGAGCCGCCGATGGGCGGGCTCGATCCAGGCTTCGCGGAACCTTGCGGCGCGTCGGGCGCCGGTCGAAAGCTGCTCTCCCTGTTCAAAGCCGGTCTGGCGCTGACGCAAATTCATGCCCGCTACGGTGGCGCGCGCCATCGCAGTGTCCTTCCGGCTCGAAGCTTGGTGAGAAGTCGATTCGTGAACCCCACACGTCGAATCGACTTTTGATATTAGAATCAATGATGGCTGGTGCTGTCCAGCGGTAATTAACGGGGGGTTAATTACTTGGGCAGCCTGAGGCCAAAAAGCCGAGTCAGATGAATCACTTGGCCGATTACGAATCAGTCTGGAGAAAGGGCTCTCCGGACGATGTCGCGCACGTCAGGCGAGAGGTCTGGCATCCCAGACAATCCACGGAGTGCGTCCTCGGCGCGGGCGCGCCTGTTCGGCTCAAGAGCGCGCCATGTGCGGAAGGCCCCAAGCAGGCGCGCGGCGACCTGGGGATTGGTCGTGTTGAGCTCAGCCGCGACGCCGGCGACGAGCGCATAGCCGCGGCCGTCGGTCCGGTTGAACTGGGTCGGGTTGCCCGAGCCGAACGCGCCGATGAGCGAGCGCACGCGGTTCGGGTTGCGGATGTCGAAAGCGGGCGAGGCCATCAGGCCCTGCACGCGGTCCACGGCGTCCGGCAGCGGGGCGGAGGCCTGGATCAGGAACCACTTGTCCATGAGCAGCGGATCGGAGCCGTAGCGGCCGGCGAAGTCCGCGAGCGCCTCCTCGCGCTCGTCGCCGGCGTGCAGCGACAGCACCTGCATCGACATCACGCGGTCGGTCATGTTGCCGGCGCTCTTGTAGAGCTCCAGCGCCAGCGACAGGCCCTCCGCATCGCCGCCCGCGGAGAGCAGGTCGAGCGCCGCGATGCGAAGCGACCGTCGTCCGGCGGAGGCCGCGTCCGGCGAGTAGGGACGGTCGTCCGCGAGCCGGGCGTAGGCGGCCGACAGCGCGCCGCCAAGCTGCGCCCTCAGGGCGCGCTTGAGGTCGGCGCGCGCGCCGTGGATCGCGTCGGGATCGACGTCGCGGGCGATCTCGCGGGCGACGTCGCCCTCGCTCGGCAGGCTCGCGACCTGCGCCGCGAACGCGCAGTCGCGCTCCTCGGGGTCGAACGCGCGGCCCACGGCCTCCCCGAGCCGGGGATCGACCTCCGACCGCCGTTCCTCCCGGATCGCGGTCGTGGCGGAGACGAGGTGGCGTAGCGCGACCGTCTGGACCGCCTGCCAGCGGTTGAAGGGATCGCTGTCATGGCCCGCGAGGAACAACAGGTCGTCGTCGGAGACGTCGCTGTCGAGCTTCACGGGCGCCGAGAAGTTCCTGAACAGCGAGGGCACTGGGCGCGCCGCGACGTTCTCGAACGTGATGCGCGTCGTCTCGCCCGCGAGGGTGAAGACGGGATCCGCCGGCTTGCCGCCGACCACGAGCGGCATGTCGGCGCCGTCGGGGCCCACGAGGCCGAGCGTCATCGGGATGACGACGGGGCCCTTCTCCGGCTGGCCGGGCGTCGGACGTGTGACCTGCCGCGCCTCGACGGCGAAGGTCCTGGCCTTCGCGTCATAGGCGGTCCGCACCGTGACTTCCGGCGTGCCGGCCTGGTCGTACCACCGCATCCACTGCGTCAGGTCGCGCTGGGAAGTCTCGGCGAAGCAGGCCACGAACTGCTCGATCGTGCAGGCCTCGCCGTCGTGCCGGTCGAAATAGAGGTCCATGCCCGCGCGGAAGGCGTCCGCGCCGATCCAGGTCTTGAGCATGCGGATGACCTCCGCGCCCTTTTCGTAGATCGTCGGCGTGTAGAAGTTGTTGATCTCGTGATAGATTTGCGGGCGCACGGGATGGGCGAGGGGACCCGCGTCCTCGGCGAACTGCAGGGCGCGCAGGTTGCGCACGTCCTGGATCCGCTTCACCGGGCGCGACCGGCGGTCGGAGGTGAACTCCTGGTCGCGGAAGACGGTCAGCCCTTCCTTCAGGCACAGCTGGAACCAGTCGCGGCACGTGATCCGGTCGCCCGTCCAGTTGTGGAAGTATTCGTGGGCGATGATCGCCTCGATATTGGCGTAGTCGCCGTCGGTGGCCGTCTCGGGCGACGCCAGCACGTACTTGTCGTTGAAGACGTTGAGGCCCTTGTTCTCCATCGCGCCCATGTTGAAGTGCGAAACGGCGACGACCATGAAGACGCCGAGGTCATATTCGCGGCCGAACGCCTCCTCGTCCCACTTCATGGAGGCCTTGATCGACTCCATGGCGTGGAGCGCCCGGTTCTCCTGCCCGTGTTCGACGAAGACCTTCAGCGCGACGTCCCGGCCGCTCATCGTGACGAAGCGGTCCTCGACGACCCCGAGATCGCCGGCGACGAGCGCGAACAGGTAGGACGGCTTCGGCCAGGGATCGCGCCACACCGCGTAGTGGCGGCCGACCCCGGCCGCTCCGCTCTCGATCATCTCGCCGTTCGACAGCAGGAGAGGGCACTCATCTTTCGGCCCCTCGATCCGCGTCGTGTAGACCGCCAGCACGTCCGGACGGTCGAGGAAGTAGGTGATGCGGCGGAAGCCCTCGGCCTCGCACTGGGTGCAGTAGGACCGGTTCGACCGATAGAGCCCCATCAGCCGGGTGTTGGCCTCCGGATTGATCTCGGTGACGATCTCGAGTTCGAAGGCCCCGCGCGGCGGGTTCGCGATCACGAGGCTGGAGGGCGAGACGTCGAGCGCGTCGGCCTCCAGCCGGGCGCCGTCGATAGCGGCCGAGACGAGCTTCAGCTCGTCGCCGTCGAGCTTGAGGGCCGCTCCCGCGTCGCCGGCCGGGTTCGGCCGCATCCTGAGACGCGCCGTGACCTGGGTCGCGCCGGGATCGAGCCGGAAGTCGAGATGGACCTCGTCGATCAGGAAATCGGAGGGCCGATATTCCGAAAGGCGGACGGGGCGGGGATCTTCGGCGCGCATGACGGCTCCGGCGGGGTCGGGGAGCGCACGGTTTAGGCCCGTCGCGATGGCGGTAGCAAGGCCGACCGCCGTCGGGGGGGGGGCGTCTCAGCCGCGGCGGACGAACGCCGAAGCGATGATCGCCGTCTGCTCCCGCAGGACTGCGAACTTGGCGGCGAAGCCGTCGCGCGCCGCAGTTTCGGCCTCTTCCCGGAACGCCGCAGGGTCGGCGTCGGAAAAGGGACTGTCGATCGCGGGCAGCCGGGCGTCGGCGCAGGCGGCCAAGACCAGCGCGCGCGCCGTCTGCAGCGGATCGCTCCAGCGTCCGTCCAGTTCGCGGTCGTCGTCGGACCCGAGGTCCCGCGCCAGCGCCTCGCCGTCCCAGCCGATCGCCGTCACGCGGCGCGAGGCGCGCGCCAGACGGTTGATCTCGAACAGCGCTCCGGAGGTCTCGACGACCGGCACGATCCCGATCGAGCCGTCGCGCAGGCCGGCGTCTGCCTCGACGACGGCGAGGCGCGCCGCGAGATGCTCGACATCCTCCGGGCCATCGGCGCAGGGCAGAACCAGCGCATCCACGCGCAGTCCGCCGATCGCCGCGAACTGATCCTCGACGCGCGGGTCGTCGAGCGGCGCGATCCTGAGCCAGATCGACGGCCCGCCGTCCGGCGTCGCGGCGAGGCCCGCGAGCGCGTCCCGGGCGCGACCGGTCGGCCCGGCGGCGACCAGGACGTCGGCGCCGGAGGAGGCCGCCCGCCGCATCGCCGCGGAATCCGGCGAGGGCACGATCAGGATCGATCGGAAGGTCACCGAGACCGGTCTGTTTGCGGGAGTTTCGGGATGGTCATTAACGTTCGGTTTACCATGAGAACCCCATCGTTCCGAAGGCTTCCGGAAGGGAGTCGGAGCGGCGCCACCGGGGATCGGGCGCCTGGGCGAGCGACGGGCCATGCAGCTCATCACTCCTGCGGACGCCGCAGGACGCGTCACTGAGGCGCTGAAGGGCGCCGCGCAAGCGACCGGCGCGGGCTTCGATTATCTCGTCCGCACCGCCAAACGCGAATCCGCGCTCAATCCGGCCGCCCAGAATCCGGCCTCGTCGGCGCGCGGCCTGTTCCAGTTCATCGACTCGACCTGGCTGCAAGTGTTGAAGGAAGAGGGCGCCAATCTCGGCCTCGGCGACGCCGCCGCCTCCGTCCAGAAGACCTCCTCTGGCCGCTACACCGTGCAAGATCCGGCCAGGCGCGCCGAGATTATGGCTATGCGCGACGATCCGCAGGCGTCGGCGCTGGTCGCCGGCGCGTTCACCCGGCGCAATGCCGCCCACCTGACCACGGCTCTCGGACGACCGCCGAGCGAGGGCGAGCTCTACGCGGCACATTTCCTCGGGGCGAAGGGCGCGTCGCAGCTCGTTTCGCTCGCCTCGTCCTCGCCGGACGCGAGCGCCGCGGCTGCCTTCCCGGCGCAGGCCTCCGCCAACCGGGCGATCTTCTTCGACAACGGCCGCCCGCGCAGCGCGAGCGAGGTCTACGACAAGCTGACCGCCGGCGCGACGTCCACCGTCTCCGTGCCCTCGCTTGCGAAGGTCGCGACGGCGAGCGTGACCCGGACGGCCGCCGTCGAAGACACGACGCCGGCCTTCAACAACGGGGTCGAGGACGACAAGGCCGCGTTCCATTCGCTGTTCAAGACCGGCCGGCGGTCGCCGGTGTCGGCCTATGTCGCCCAGGCGTGGTCCTCCTACGGCGAGGCAGGCCTTGCCGCCGACGTGATGTCGACGTCCGGCTCGAAGGCCGCCGCCGTCGCCACGCCCGCCTACGCGCCGCAGCCCGCGCGCGAGATCGCCCGCACATCGGTCGCCGCCCAGGCCGTGGAAGCGGTCAACAGGGCCGCCGCGCCGAAGCGGCGCGCCTTAGCCATACCTGTTCCGACGCCGCGCGAGGCCCTTGCGCAGCCGTCGCAGGCCGCCGGAGCCGCCGTCGAGGCGAAGGCCGCGCGCGCCGCCCCGGCCGCCCAGCCGGCGCCGCAGCCCGGCGGACTGATCTCGTTCCTCAAGACCGTCTTCGCGACGCCGTCCACCGCATCCACCCCCGCAAGGTCCGGGGGGCGTCCTTGATCGCGGAACGCTATCTCGAATGGGCGGAGACCGCCCCGCAGCACATGCGCGCCGAGGCCGCGGCGGCGCTTGCGCGCTCGTTCATCTACGACGATCTCGATGCGCATTCGCGCGCCGAGGTCGAGCAGGTCCTGACCCGTATTCTCGACGATGTGTCGCTCTCGGTCCGATGCGCCGTTTCCGAGACGCTGGCGCCGAGCGCGCGGGCCCCGCATTCGATCGTGCTGTCCCTCGCGCAGGACGCCCCGGACGTCGCAGAGCCGGTGCTGGAACGCTCCCCGCTCCTCGGCGATCTCGATCTCGTCGACCTCGTCGCCGTTGGCGGGACGCGCGCCCAGATCGCGATCGCGGGCCGGGCGCGGCTGAGCGCCCCGGTCGCCGCGGCGCTCGCGGAAGTCGGGTGCGCCGCGGCCTGCGAGGCGCTGCTGGCGAACAAGGCGGCCCGGCTCACCCCTTCGGCCATCGCGACGATCGCCCGTCGCCACGGCCATGACGGCGCCGTGCGCGACGAGCTTCTCGCGCGGCCCGATCTTCCGGCCGAAACGCGCCAGCTCGTCATGCGCTCGGTCGCGGAAGCGCTCAGCGCCTTCGTGTCGGGCTGCGGCTGGCTGAGCGCCGACCGCGCCCGCCGTGCGGCCGACGAAGCTTGCGATCGCGGCGCGATCGCCATCGCCGCTTCGACCGAGGACACCGCACGGTTCGTGCGGCACCTCGCGGGGATCGGGCAGTTCACGCCGACGCTGGCGCTTCGGTCCGTCCTGTCCGGCGACCTCGAGCTCTTCGAGGCCGCGCTGTCGACCTTGTCCGGCCAGTCTCAGGCCCGCGTCGCCGGCTTCGTCCGCGACAGCGACGGTCGGGGATTCGCCTCGGTCTATCAGCAAGCGGGACTGCCGCGCTCGGCGCTGCCGGTGTTCCGCGCCGCGCTGGCGGCCGGCCGGGAGATCGGGTTCGCGGACGAGGCGACCGGCGGCCAGGCGGCGCTGTCGCGGCGCATGGTCGAGCGCGCGATCACGGCCTGCGAGGGATCTGAGCTCGACGTCGGGCCGCTGCGCGCCCTGCTCCGCCGCTTCGCCGCGGAGGCCGCGCGCGAGGAAGCGCGGCGCAACTATCCCGGAGAGGCGCTGACGGCGCAGGCGGCCTGACCGCCCCCGGTCGTCAGGCCGGCTCTTCTCCGCGCAGCTCCTTCAGCCGGTGGACGAGCGCAGCGCCGATCGGATTTTCGCGATCGCGGACGTTCTCCCGGACCATGGCCTTGATGGCGTCGACATGCAGATCGATGAGCTGGCCGGAGGGGGCGACCTTGTCTGCGCGCTCGATCAGCTTGCAGAGGCCGTCGGCGAGCTGTCCGGCCAGCGGGAATCCAAGCGTCGCGGCCTGGCCCCGGATGTCGTGCGCGACCCGGTAGAGCGTCGAAAGCTCGGCGACGTCGTTCGCGCCGACCGCCGCGGCGCGGGCTTTCTCGAGCGCGACGATCTCCATGTCCATCCAGTTGTCGAACTCGTTCGACAGCAGCTTCAGAGCGTTCTCGGCCCGGCGCACGGGATCTGCGTCCTCGCGCCCGTTAAGGTCGACATATCTGGCGGCGCGCTGCTTCAGCTGGTTCGGCGGCGTCAGGATCACGTGGTCGGCGAACTCCCGCCGGTGGACGGCTTCCCGGTCTGCGTCGTTGGCGGAGGGCGGCATTGTTTCGTCCGGCTCAGGAGTTCGCGATTTCACGCATGCGGTCGGATTTGTGGGAGATGAGGTTGTCGTCGCCGTTCTGGCGGCGATCCGGTCCCTCATAGGCTCCGCCGGGCGCGCGCCGGCGATCGGGCCCGAAGTAATCTTTGGTCTTCACGAAGGGGCGCGGGTTCAGCACGCAGTTGAGGATCCGCTGATGCAGCGCCTTCGCCGAGATCGGCTTGCACAGGAACTCGGTGACGCCGGCGTCGCGCGCCTTGATGACCTGGCTCCGCTCGGAATGCGCGGTGAGCATGACGATCGGGACGTATGGGTTCGCCGCGCTCTCGGGCCGGCGGATCATCTCGGTGAGCTCGATGCCGTCGAGGATCGGCATAGCCCAGTCGGTGATGACGATGTCGGGCAGCAGCGAGGTGAACAGGTCGAGACCCGCGGCCCCGTCCTCCGCCTCGTAGACCTCGCGCGCGCCGTAACCGTGCAGCAGCGTGCGGACGATGCGGCGCATATGCGCGTTGTCGTCCACGACCAGCAGGCGAAGTTTTGTGAAGTCGACGCGGATCATCTCGGCCGGACGGACGCTGTTCCGGCCGATGATGTGCGAACGTCGTTAACGCTTGGTTTAGGCCTTCACCAGCCGTCGCGGCTGTAGCCCCAGCGGTCGATGCCGAAGAACCCGCCGTAAAGGGCGAACGGCTTGCGCCGGCCGTCGCGCACGTAGGAGCGTGTCTCCACCCTGCGCGGCGGCTCGGGATCGACGAACGAGCGCTGCAGGACGACGCCGTCCGCGTCGACTACGGTCAGGCGGCGGTCGGCGCGCTTCTCTATGACGATGCGGCGGCGCGTCGGCGCGGGCTCATAATAGGCCGGGCCGTCATAGACCTGCGCCCGATAGACGGGCGCCCGTCGCGCCTCGCCGCGCGGCAGATCGGTGGCTCCGGCGACGGTCGGCGCGAGCATCGCGGCCGCGATGGCGGCGATCGGCAGTGTCGGACGCATAGCGCGCACCCCTCGTGAGCCTCGCCATGGAGGTTGCGCGCGGGGCCGGCGCCGTCAATGGCCCATGCGACGATCTTCGCGGCACGGTTAAGCCGCGGCGGTCACCAGCCGAACTGTTCGGCGAGGATGCGCTCGTCGAGTCCGTGGCCCGGATCGTGGAGCATCACGAGGTCGGTCTTGCGGTCGAGGGCGATCTCGACGCGACGGACGTCGCGGAATTCGGTGTTGTCCGCGACGGCGGCGACGGGGCGCTTCTCGTCCTCGATCACGTCGATCGCGACCGCGGCCCGGTCCGGCAGCAGCGCGCCGCGCCAGCGCCTCGGCCGGAACGGCGAGATCGGGGTCATGGCGAGCAGCGGGCTCGCAAGCGGCAACAGCGGGCCGTGCGCCGACAGGTTGTAGGCCGTGGAGCCGGCGGGCGTCGCCACCAGCACGCCGTCGCACACCAGTTCCTGAAGGCGCGGCTTGCCGTCGACCTCGATCCGGAACTTGGCCGCCTGGTAGCTCTGCCGCCACAGCGCCACTTCGTTGATCGCCTTGGCGACGTGGATGCGGCCCTCGCGGTCGCGCGCGCGCATCGTCAGCGGGTGGATGACGGTGCGCTCGGCCGCCGCCAGCCGCTCGACGAGGTCGTCCTCGCGGTATTCGTTCATCAGGAAGCCGACCGAGCCGCGGTTCATGCCGTAGATCGGCTTCGGGCGGCCCATCTGCTCGTGCAGCGTCTGCAGCATCATGCCGTCGCCGCCGAGCGCCACGACCACGTCGGCGTCGTCCACCGACGCGTCGCCATAGCGCGCGACCAGGGTCGCCAGCGCGGCTCTGGCGTCGTCTGCGGCGCTCGCGCGGAACGCGATGCGCTTCTCGGTCGTGCTGGATGACGTCATCGCACCGACTGGGGTTGGTCCGCCGGGCGGCGGGCGCGGCCGCGTCTTTACACGCGCGGCCCGCCTCGCGTCCATCGCCGGCGCGCACGTTCGCTTAAAGCGCGGGGTTCCAGACGTCCGGCACGAACGCGAACTCGCGCGCGTTGCGCTGGGCGATATGACCGACCGCGGGGAACGGGAAGTGGAAGCCGGCGACGCGGAGCCGATCGGTGGCGACCATGTCCTGCATGCGCTTGCGCTGGGTCTCGGCCTCGGTCGGATCCATGTCGAACATCACGTGCCAGCCCGGGTTGCGGACGAACAGGGCAGGGTGGTTCGTGACGTCCGACCAGACGATCAACTGGTCTGAGCCGGAGGTGATCCGGAAGCTGGTGTGACCGGGCGTGTGGCCCGGCGTCGGGATCGCCGTGATCCCGGGGACCGGCTCGGTCGCGCCCTTGAACCGCCGCACGTCCTTCGCCATCGGCTGGAACACGTCACGCACGGTTTGGAACGCGCCGCGCATCGCCTCCGGCGCGCGGCTCATCTGCGCGTCGTCCATCCAGAACGCCCACTCCGCCTCCGGCACGACGACCTCGGCGTTGGGGAAGGCGAGCGAGCCGTCCTTCAGCCGGACGCCGCCGATGTGGTCGGCGTGGAAATGGGAGATCAGCACGGTGTCGACGGCGCGCGCGTCGATGCCGGCGGCCGCCAGGTTCTCAAGCGCCTGGCCCGCGGTCGGCGCCGTGCGCCCGCCGGTGCCGGTGTCGATGACGATCAGCCGGCTTCCCGTGTTGACCGCGAGCAGCGTGTACGTGATCGGCAGCAGATTGGGATCGATGAACGCGTCCCTGAGCGCGCCCTTGACCTCTTCGAGCGGCGCGTTGCGCACGAAGTCGGCGGTGACCTGACGCCGCGCGACGCCGTCGATCAGCGCCGTGACCTCGACGTTTCCCACCGTGTAGCGGTAGACGCCGGGCGACTGCCGTCCGGCCGCCGGCGTCGCCGCTCCTGCTAGCGACGGCGCTCCGAGCGCCGTGACGGCCGCTCCTGCGCCCGCGATGACTGTTCTTCGAGACATGATCATTTCATCAACCAGCTCAGTCCCAGCGTCATCGCCGAGGTACGCCAAACACGCTCCATCAGACAGCCAATCTGCCGGCGGCGCGCGTCACTCCTGCGTTATGCGGCGAACCGCGCCGAGGAAAACCGGCAAGTAAGGTTTTACGGCCAGATTGCTGCGATGCGCGCCGTAAAGTCGCGTCAGCGAAAGGTCTCAGATTGACCGACGAATTCGGCGGTTCGCTACTCAAAGGTCTCGTCGCCTCGTCCGCGGACGCCATGATCGTCACGGACTCGAGCGGACGAGTCATCGTCTGGAACGCCGCCGCCGAAACGCTGTTCGGCTACTCGGCGGCGGAGGTCGTCGGCCGCGCGATGGATTTCATCGTGCCGACCGCGATGCGCGGCGAGCACACCGCGGGCATGGCCCGCCTCGCGAGCGGCGCGCCGCCCCGCCTGATCGGGAAGCCCGTCCGCGTTCCGGCGCTGCGCGCCGACGGCGCAACCGTCGAGATCGAGCTCAGGCTGACCACCTGGCGGGACGGGGACGTGTTCTTCGGCGCGGTGATCCGCGAGGTCGAGCAGCGTCGCGAGACCGACCTCGCGCTGCACAACCTCGCGCATTTCGACCAGCTCACGATGCTCCCGAACAGGCGGCGCTTCCTTGCCACGCTGAGCGACTTCTTCGTCGAGGGGGCCGATGCGGCCGTCATCATCGTCAATTTCGACAGGTTCGCGGAGGTGAACGACCGGCTCGGCGCGGAGGAGGCGGACGAGCTGCTGCGGCGCGTCGGCGTCGCGCTGAAGGCGTTCGCGCTCGAGCAGTGCGCCGACGCCTTCCTCGGCCGGATCGGACCGAACGAGTTCGCGCTCTGCCTGCCGAACGCGCGCGACGTGCTTTCGGCGACGGAGGCCGCGAACGCCCTCAAGCGGCTGTTTGCGAGCATGCGCGGCTCGGACGATCGCCCGATCACTGCCTCGATGGGGGTCGCCGTCGGCGCCGCCCACGGGGCGTCCGCCGGCAAGATCATCGCGAATGCGGACTTCGCGATGCGCCGGGCCAAGCTCCTCGGCGGCGACCGCTGGCAGCTCTTCCAGTCGCAGCAACGCGAGATCGTGCGGGTCCGGCAGGAGCTCGAGCAGTCCCTCAAGTCGGCTTGGGAGGCGCAGGAGTTCGAGGTCCACTATCAGCCGCAGGTCCGGCTGCGCGACGGCGCGGTCGTCGGCGCCGAGGCGCTGCTGCGCTGGCGTCACCCGGCGCGCGGCCTCGTGCTGCCGGGCCTGTTCATGCACGCCCTGCAGGACTCCGAACTCGCGGTTCAGGTCGGCGACTTCGTCATCGAGCAGGCCTGCCGCCAGGCCGTCGAATGGGGCAGGATCGCGGACCGGCCGCTCCGGGTCGGCGTCAACCTGTTCGAACGCCAGTTCCTCCGGCCCGACCAGCCGGACCGCGTCGAGCGCGTCCTCGCCGATGCGGGACTGTCGCCCGAATGTCTGGAGCTCGAGATCATCGAGACCATCATGACCAGCTCCGACGAAGCGTCGATCCGCAGGGTGCGGCGGCTGCGCGACATCGGCGTCGGGATCGCGTTCGACGACTATGGCACCGGCTACGCCTCGCTCGGCCTGCTGAAGCGCTATCCGCTCACGACGCTCAAGGTCGATCGCGCCTTCGTCCGCGACATGACGGACGACAGCGGCGACCGGACGATCGTCGAGCTCGTCCTGACTCTCGGCCGGCGTTTCGGCTTCCGGGTCGTTGCGGAGGGCGTCGAGACCCAGGAGCAGGCCGACATGCTCCGCGCGCTGAATTGCGAGGAGGCGCAGGGTTTCCTGTTCGGCCGGCCGGTCCCGGCCGACGCCTTCCTGTCGTTCCTGCAGGACGAGGGCCTGCGGGACGACGGCTTGGAGGGGGACGGCGCGCTGGTCGCCTAGGCGACCGCGAGCGCAGGAGCGTCGACGGGGGCGTCCGCTACCGAAGTCGAGCGCAGGATCGAGCTCGCTACGAACTCAGCGTGCCGCGCGACCTCGGGAAGCCCCATCAGCTCGCCGAACGTCGCGCGGGCGAGCGGCCCGACGACCCAGAGCGACGGCGACGTGCGCCCGTCCGCGCCGACCGCGGCGCTGCGTTCGTCGACCTCCAGCCCGAGGCCGATCGGATCGAGCCGCACGAGCCCCTGGTCGGCCAGCGAGCCGACGATCGGGCTGCTTTCGCACAGCTTGCGGTGCGCCGGCCCGGTTGCGAGCAGCACGACATCGTAGTCGCCGTAGTAGCGGCCGCCGCCCTTCAGCCTGAGGTCGACCGAGAGCGAGCCTGCGCCCCGCGAGGCCGCGACGGGCTCGCCGGTCAGCACAGTCAGCTGGCCGGTGTCCCGAAGCCGGGCGATCGCCGCCTCGACCTGGGGCGCGACCCGGAAGCGATGGACGTCCCAGAACGGACGCAGGCGCCGCGCGATCGTCCGCCGCTCGCGTTCCGGAAGGGCGGCCCATATGGCCGGACCTTGCGCGCGGACGGCGTCCATGACGTGCTGCCAAGGCCGTCCCTCCGCCGCCGCCGCCGCGATCGTGCGCCGGATGCGGCGCACCAGCGCCCCGGCGGTCCGGCTCGGATTGCGGTCGAACGCGCCGTATTCCTCGCCCGGCCGCTCCGGATGTCCCCGGGAGAGCAGGCCGCGCCGCGAGATCGCGGTGATCTGACCTTGATGCCCGCGCGCCTCCAGCGAGGCGACGATGTCGGCCATGGTGAGGCCGGTGCCGACGATCAGGAGCCGCGCTTCGGTCGGGATCTCGTCGAGCGCGGCGCGGTTCTGCGTGTCGACGACGAGGCGCGGGTCGCCGGCGAGCGCCCCCAGCGCCTCGGGCGCCTGCGGCGTAGGATGGGTCGCGGCGAAGGCGACCATGTCGGCTTCGAGGATCTGTCCGTCGGCGTCGCGGACTGCATATCCGCCGGCGCGCCGGGAGATCGCCGTCGCCGCGCTGCGCCGATGCTCGATCTCGCCTTCGAGGACGAACGGCTCGATCGTCTCGGCGGCGTAGCGGCCGAACACGGCGCGCCGCGGGAAGGCGCGGCCGTCCGGCATGAGCGCCGCAGGATCGCGCTTCAGCTCGCCGTCCGCCTTGAGCCAGCGGTCGAAGTGGCAGGGGTCCGACGGCACGAAGCTCATGCGCGACGCCGGAACATTGATCCGGTGCGCCGGGTCGGCGGTCGAATAGGCGACGCCGCAGCCGAGCCGGTCGCGCGGCTCGAACACCACGATCCGGAACGCGCCCGGCGCCCGCCGCGCGAGCTGATAGGCGAGGCCCGCGCCGGCGAAGCCGCCCCCGATGATCGCGACGGTCGGGCGCGGACCGTGATCCCCCCGACCGGCTGTCACGATTCGGCGACCTTGAGCTGCGGACGGGCGTCGTTGGCGATGGTCTCGCCGAACGGGCCCATGTTCACGCTCGTCACCCCGCCCTGCGTGGTCGTCGAGAGCGGCAGCAGCGGGAACACCAGCTCGGCGAAGCGGTAGGCTTCCTCAAGGTGGGGGTATCCCGACAGGATGAAGGTGTCGACGCCGACCGCCATGTATTCCTTCATGCGCTGGGCGACCGTCTCCGGATCGCCGACGAGCGCCGTGCCGGCGCCGCCGCGGACGAGGCCGACGCCCGCCCACAGGTTCGGGCTGACCTCGAGCTTGTCGCGCCGGCCGCCATGAAGCGCCGCCATGCGCTGCTGGCCGACCGAGTCCATGCGCGCATAGACCTTCTGGGCCGCGGCGATTGTGTCGTCGTCGAGATGGCTGATCAGCCGGTCGGCGGCCGCCCAGGCCTCCTCGTTGGTCTCGCGCACGATGACGTGGAGACGGATGCCGAAGCTGACCTTGCGTCCGACCTTTTCCGCAAGCGCGCGCACAGCGCTGAGCTTCTCGGCGACGGCCGCGGGCGGCTCGCCCCAGGTCAGGTACTTGTCGATCGTGTTGGCCGCGACCTCGCTCGCCGCCGGCGACGATCCGCCAAAATAGAGCGGCGGACCCTTCGGCGCCGTCGGCGCGAACAGCAGGCGGCCGTCCTCGACGCGGATGTGCTTGCCGGAATAATTGACGGTCTCGCCCGCGAGCAGCGCCTTGTAGACGTCGAGGAACTCGCGGGTGACCTCGTAGCGCTCGTCATGGCTGAGGAAGATGCCGTCGCCAGCGTTCTCCGCCGGATCGCCGCCGGTGACGACGTTGATCAGCAGGCGGCCGTGCGAGATGCGGTCGAGCGTCGCTGTCATGCGGGCCGCGACGGTCGGCGACTGCAGGCCCGGCCGCACCGCGACGAGGTAGCGGAGCCGCTCGGTCAGCGGCGCGAGCGCTGACGCGACGACCCAGCTGTCCTCGCAGGACCGACCGGTCGGCAGCAGCACGCCGAAATATCCCAGTCGGTCGGCGGCCTGCGCCACCTGCTTCAGATAATCGAGGTCGACAGGGCGGCCGCCCTTGGTCGTGCCGAGGTAGCGGCCGTCGCCATGTGTCGGCAGGAACCAGAGGACGTCGGCGGTTTTCGGAGCGATGTCGGTCATTTCGTCACCTCTACGACTGCGTCCGCGATCGTGATCGGCTTCGGGAGCAGCTTCAGTTCGAGGAACACGTCGGCGATCTTCTGCTGCTGGGCGACGACCTCGGGCGTTATCGGCTTCACCCCGAAGGCCTGCCGGCTCAGGGCCGTCTCGAGGATCGGCGCCGGGATGCCGACGGCGGGCGAGAGTTCGGCCGCGGCGGCCTTGATGTCCTTGGTCGCCCATTCCTCGACCGCCCGAAGTTCGTCGAGCGTGGCGACGAGCAGATCCTTGTTGGCCTCGGCGTAGGCGCGGTCGGCCAGGAAGAACTGGGTGTTGACGACGATGCCGTCGCCGTCGGTCAGCACGCGGGCGCCAGTCGCGGCCTGCGCGGCGGCGTAGAACGGATCCCAGATCGCCCATGCGTCGACCGACTTCCGCTCGAAGGCGGCGCGGGCGTCCGCGGGCGGCAGGAAGGCGGTGCGGATCTCGGAGTAGGACACGCCCGCCTTCTCCAGCGCCTTCACCAGCAGATAGTGGACGTTCGAGCCCTTGTTGAAGGCGACGAGCTTGCCCTTGAGGTCCGCGACAGACTGGATCGGGCTGTCCTTCGGCACCAGGATCGCCTCGCCCTTCGGCGCCGGCGGCTCGTTCGCCACGTAGGCGAGCTTGGGGCTGGCGGCCTGGGCGAAGATCGGCGGCGCCTCGCCGGCGGTGCCGAAGTCGATCGCGCCGGAGTTCAGCGCCTCGAGCAGCTGCGGCCCGGCCGGGAACTCGGCCCACTTCACGGTCACGCCGAGCGGCGCGAGCTTCTTCTCCAGCGTGCCCTTGCCCTTCAGCAGGAGCAGCGTGCCGTACTTCTGGTAGCCGATGCGGATGGTGCGCTCGGCGGCCGAAGCGGGCTGGACGGCGAGGCCGGCCGCGAGCAGCGCTCCTGCGGCGAGCGCGGCGCGGCGAGTGAAAAGGGCGCAGAACATCTTAAGGGTCCGTCTTGGGGTGAGTTCAGGCCGCCGCGGCGGCCGGAAGCGCGAGAGCGCTCGTCGCTTCGCGGACGAGCTGTTCGATGCGGGAGCGGACCTGATCGTCCGAGACCTGGCCGTCCGGGCCGATCGTCTTGTCGAGCGCGAACACCGCCGTCGGCAGGGTGTGGGCGTCGAACGAGCCGAACAGCGGCCGCATCTGGTGCTCAACGGCGAGCGCGTGGCGTTCGCTGCCGCCGGTGGCGAGCAGCGCGACCGGCACGCCGGCGAGCGAGCGGTATTCGACGAGGTCGATCAGGTGCTTGAAGAAGCCGCTGTAAGAGCCTTTGTAGACAGGTGATCCGGCGATCACGACGTCGGCCTGCTCGATCGCGGACAGCGCCTGCTCCACCTGCTGCGAGGCCGAGGGACGGGAAAATGTCTGGCCGAGGCCGGGCGCGATCTCCGCCACGTCCACGAAGGTGAGATTGCCGCCGACCCGGGCATGGATCTGGCGGGCGACTTCGGAGACCAGCAGCTTCGTGCGCGAGGGACGCGACAGGCTGCCCGAGACGGCGACGATGCGGCGGGCGGTCATGCGTAGGCCTTTTCGTACTCGACCGGTCCCGGCTCGAGTCCGGGTCGGTCGTCGGACGGGCGTCCGCCCGCGGAGAACAGGTGGTCGAGGATCTGCGCCTCCAGCGCGCCGATCTCGGCGGAGCCGCGGCGACGCGGGCGGGGGAGGCCGACGTCGACGTCGAGCGCGATGCGCCCGTCCTCGATCAGCACGACGCGGTCCGCCAGCGCGAGCGCCTCGGCGACGTCGTGGGTCACGAGAACCGCGGTGAACTTCTGCTCGAGCCAAACGCGCTCGATCAGCGACTGCATCTCGATGCGGGTCAGGGCGTCGAGCGCGCCGAGCGGCTCGTCGAGCGCCAGCAGCTTCGGGCGGCTGACGAGCGCGCGGGCGAGGGCGACGCGCTGCTTCTGTCCGCCGGAGAGCACCGACGGCCAGTCGCCGGCGCGGTCGGCGAGGCCGACCTCCCGGAGAGCGTCCATCGCCTGCGCCCGCGATTCCGCCGTGGGCAGGCCCTTCGACAGGCCGACCCGGACGTTGTCGACGACGCGCTGCCACGGGAGCAGCCTCGGCTCCTGGAACATGATGCGGCCGACGCCGCGCTGTCCGTCGCCGACCATCACGGCGCCGGACGTCGGCTCCTCGAGCCTGACGAGCGTGCGCAGCAGGGTGCTCTTGCCGCAGCCGCTCCGCCCGACGATGGCCAAAAACTGGCCGGCCGGAACGGTGAGGTCGAGCGAGGTGAGCACCTTCTTCGACCCGAAGGACTTCGACAGGTCGCGGATCGAGATCTGCGCCCCGGCGCCGGGCTTCGGCGTCTGGGCCGGCGGCCCGCGGTCGGTCGGCGCGAAGGCGACGTTGGCGCGGGCGCGGCCGGAAAGAGTTGCGACGGTCATCATCTGCCTTGCGGGTTGCGGAGCAGGGTTTCAGACGTGGAGGTAGGCGGGGTGCCAGGAGAGCGTGGCGCGCTCGAGCCATTTGGCGATCGAGTCCGCGAGCTTGCCGAGCAGCGCGTAGATCAGGATCGAAAGCACCACGACGTCGACGAGCATGAACTCGCGGGCGTTCATCGCCATGTAGCCGAGGCCGGACGAGGCCGAGATCGTCTCGGCGACGATCAGGGTAAGCCACATGATGCCGAGGGCGTAGCGCAGGCCGACGAAGATCGAGGGCAGGGCGCCCGGCAGCACGACGCGGGAGAACAGCCCCCAGGACGACATGCCGTACGCCCGGCCCATCTCGACGAGTTGGCTGTCGACGGTGCGGATGCCGTGCAGGGTGTTCAGGTAGATCGGGAAGAACACGCCGAGCGCGACCAGGAAGATCTTGGCCGTCTCGTCGATGCCGAACCACAGGATGACCAGCGGGATCATCGCGAGATGCGGGATCGTGCGGATCATCTGCAGCGTCGGGTCGGTGAGCCTCTCCGACAGGCGCGACAGCCCGTTGGTCAGGCCGAGCGCGAAGCCGATGCCGCCGCCGATCACCAGACCGACCGCGGCCCGCCATGCGGAGATGCCGATGTTGGTCCAGAGCTCGCCGGACAGCGCCAGACGCCAGCCCGCGGCGACGATCGCCGTCGGCGCGGGAAGCACCTCCGTCGCGATCAGACCCACGCTCGCCAGCGCCTGCCAGACGAGGATTAGTCCGACCGGAATGACGAAGGCCAGCAGCGATTTGGCGTCGAATTTCATGCAGCTTCCGTGGGTTGTTTCGGACTGGCGCAGCAAGCGCGGCGCCTCCGAACGTCTACCAATTCCACATACTCTATAAATCGAGTCAACATTAAATCCCGCGTCGCGCCGGCGGCGTCAACCCCTGGCATGCCGGGCGCGCGCTGGCGCCGGCGCCGCGAATCCGCCAAGGAGTTGAGGCCTGTGGCGCGGCTCCAACGGATGAAGCGAAGGACGCGGGATGAGCGAGATGTCGCAGGCCGACCGCGGCGGGGCGTCGATCGCCCTGAAGAGAATCGCGAGCGGCGTGCTGGGCTACGCGTCCGGCCTGCCGTTCCTGCTGGTGCTCGGCACCTTCGCCTTCTGGCTGCGCGAGGCGGGGGTGAGCCTCGCCGTCATCGGGCTCCTGTCCTGGGCGAGCATCGCCTACAGCCTGAAGTTCCTGATCGCGCCCTTCATGGACGCCTATTCGCTCGGCCCGCTTGGCCGGATGCTGGGCCGTCGCCGCGCCTGGATCTTCCTGATGCAGACGGGGGTCGCGGCCGGGCTCGCCTTGATGGCGTTCGGCGATCCGGCGACGAGCCTGCCCGTGATCGCTGTCGCCTGCTTCGTCACCGCCGCCTGCGCCGCCTCGCAGGACGCGGCGATCGACGGCTGGCGCGTCGAGGCGGCGGGGGCGGAGGAGCAGGGGCTGCTGGTCGCCGCCTACCAGCTCGGCTACCGGCTGGCGCTGCTGACGGCGGGCGCCGGCGCGCTCTATCTGGCCGAAGGTTTCGGCTGGAAGGGCGCCTATGCGGCGATGGCCACGATCATGGCCAGCGTGGCCATCCTGACCATCGTGTTCATTCCCAAGACCCCGCGAGACGACGAGTCCCACGAGGCCAAAAGCGCCGCCGACGCGCTCCGCGACCCGGTGAAGGACCTGGTCGCGCTCGTCGCCACGACGCCGATCGCGGCGCTCCTGATGATCGGCCTCTACCGCGCGCCGGACCAGCTCGCCAACGTGATGTCGGCGCCGCTCTACACCGACCTCGGCTTCTCCAAGCCCGAGATCGCGAACGTGACGAAGGTCTTCGGCGTGATCCTCAGCATCGCCGGCGCCTTCCTCGGCGGCTTCCTGCTGACGCGGCTGTCGCTGAAGACGGTGCTGGTGATCGGGATCATCGCCTCCTCGGCGACGAACCTGCTCTACGGCGCGCTCGCGACCGCCGGGAAGAGCCTGCCCTGGCTGACCGCCACGATCGGCTTCGACAACGTCGCCTCGGCGGTCGCCGGCACGGCGCTGATCGCCTTCATGTCGAAGCTCGCGGCGTCCGAGTTCTCGGCGACGCGCTACGCCGTGCTGAGCTCGATCTACGCGCTGCCGGGGCATTTGCTGGCCGGCGGCTCGGGCTTCCTCGCGCAGGCGATCGGCTACGTGCCCTATTTCGCGCTGACGTTCCTGTCCGGCCTGCCGGCGCTGGTGCTCTGCCTGATGCTGAAGGACGACGCGGGCGGTCCGGCGCGCAAGGGGGTATAAGCGGGCAAAAACCCGCGACCGACGGAGGAGCAGCGACCATGGCGAACGCGGCCGGCAGCAAGACCATCCTCACCTGCGCGGTCACCGGCAACCTGACGACGCCGGAGATGACGCCGCATCTGCCGATCACGCCGGAGGAGATCGCGAACTCCGCGCTCGAGGCGGCGGATGCGGGGGCTGCGATCGTGCACATCCATGTTCGCCATCCGGACACCGGCGCTCCTTCGATGGAGCTCGCGCATTACCGCGACGTGGTGGACCGGATCCGCGCCCGGAACGAGGCCCTCGTCATCAATCTGACGACAGGCCCCGGCGGACGCTTTCAACCGGGCGCTGATGATCCGGCGAAGCCCGGCCCCCGGACCAACTTCCTGCATCCGCTGAAGCGCGTCACCCATGTCGAGGCGCTCTCGCCGGACATCGCGACGCTCGACCTCAACACCATGACCTTCGGCCGCGAGGTGGTGATCAACACGCCCGACAGCGTGACGATCATGGCCGAGCGTCTCTACGCCTCCGGCGCGCTGCCCGAGATCGAGCTGTTCGATTCCGGCGACATCCAGCTCTGCGCCGACCTGCTCCGCGCCGGGACGCTCAGGACGCCGGCGCTCGCGAGCTTCGTGCTCGGGGTGAAGTACGGATTTCCCGCGACGCCCGCCGCCATGGCGTTCGCGAAAAGCCTGCTGCCGGAGGGCGTCGCCTGGACCGGCTTCGGCGTCGGGCGCATGGCGTTCCCGATGCTGGCCCAGTCCTTCCTGCTCGGCGGCCATGTCCGCATCGGCATGGAGGACACGGTCTATCTGTCGAAGGGCCGCCTCGCGCCCTCGAACGCCGAGCTGGTCGCCAAGGCGCGGCTGATCGTGGAGCAGCTCGGCGGCGAACTCGCGACGTCTGCGGAGGCGCGCGACATGCTCGGCCTCGCGCAGCCGGCGAGACGGGCGGCGGAGTAGGCCGCCCGCCGTTGACGAATGCGGCGCGACCTCAGCGCCCAACGGCGCCGTCGCCCCGGCCGGAGTGCCGGGGCCAATTGACGCCGCGGCGTCAGAAAGATCGAACCGACGACGTTAATGGGTCCCGGAACAAGTCCGGGACGACGGCCGTGGTTCAGGCGCGTGAGCTGAAACGGACCCTTCTCCTCCGGTCACTCCGGCTGGACGTTCGCCTTCTTCACGACGTCGGCCCATTTCATCGTCTCGGCGTCGATGAAGCTCGTGAACTCCTGCGGGCTGGTCGGCGAGGGCTCGGCCCCGAGCGCGGCGAAGCGCTCCTGCACGGCCGGGTCGGCGAGCGCCTTGCCGAGCTCGGCGTTGAGCCGCTCGACGATCGGCTGCGGCGTCCCGGCGGGCGCCATCAGCCCGAACCATGCGACGACCTCGAAGCCCGGCACGCCGGATTCCGCGACGGTCGGGATGTCCTTCGCCGCCGGCCAGCGCTGGGCGCTCGTCACCGCGAGGGCCTTGAGCTTGCCGGACTTCACGTGCGGCATCGAGGAGGCGAGGTTGTCGAACATCAGCGCGACCTGTCCGCCCAGAAGATCCTGCACCGCCGGCCCGCTGCCCTTGTAGGGCACGTGGACCATGTCGACGCCGGCCATCACCTTGAACAACTCGCCCGACATGTGGATCGACTGGCCGACGCCGGACGAGGCGAAGTCGAGCTTGCCGGGATTGGCCTTGGCGTAGTCGATCAGCTCCCTGATCGAGTTGATCGGCCGGTCCGGCTGGGTGACCACGATGTTCGGCATCACCGCGACGCGGCCGATCGCGACGAAGTCCTTGTTCGAATAGGAGAGGTTCTTCTGCAGCGCGACGTTGATCGCGTTGGGGCCGATATTGCCCATGGCGATGGTGTAGCCGTCCGGCGCGGTCTTCGCGACGGACTGCATGCCGAGCACGCCGCCGCCGCCGGCCTTGTTCTCGACCACGACAGGCTGCCCGAGCGCCTTGCGCAGCGGCTCGGCGACGATGCGGGCGAGCGAGTCCGTGGCCCCGCCCGCCGCGGCGGGCACGATCAGGGTGACGGGTCGGGTCGGATAGTCCTGAGCGGCGGCCGGCCATGCGGCGAGGCCTGCCGCCAGCGCTGCGAGCGCGGCGAATCTCAGTTTCACGGGCGTTCCTCCAAGTCCCGCGCCGGTTCGTCCGGCGTCAGCCGCCTCGTCCGGACAGAGCCCGCGGGCGGTATTGAACTTGTACGCCAGTTTCGAAAGCCCGCGGCCGCGAAATCTCGTGTTCGGGCGGGGAGGGGGCAAGTCGACTCGAGTCGTCATCGCCGGGCTTGACCCGGCGATCCATCGGGCGCGAACGCGCCGGCGAAGTCGGAAGCTTCCGACTTCACCGCTCTGGTCAGGAACTCGGAAATATCCGAGTTCCTGACGATGGATGCCCGGGTCAAGCCCGGGCATGACGGTGTGTTCTCAGAACCCGAGCGCCATGCCGTCCTTGCGCGGGTCGGAGCCGCCGCGCAGCAGGCCCTTCTCGCGGTCGATCCAGATCGCCTGCGCGCCGCCGATCGGGCTGGCCGCGACCTGAACGCGATGACCCATGGAGGCGAGGCGCTCCCTCGTGTCCGCGTCGACCGTCGGCTCGACGTCGAGCACGCCGTCGAAGGCGAAGCTGCGGGGCGCGTCGATCGCTTCCTGCAGGTCCATGCCGCGGTCGAGCACGCCCGACAGGAACGCGGCCTGTCCGGCGGCCTGGTAGTGTCCGCCCATCACGCCGAAAGGCATCACCGTCTCGCCGTCCTTGCGGAGCATCGCCGGGATGATGGTGTGCATCGGGCGCTTGCGCGGGCCGATGGCGTTCGGATGGCCCTCGATCAGGCGGAAGGAGAAACCCCGGCTGTGCAGCAGCACGCCCGAGGTCGGCTCGAGCCGCCCGGACCCAAATCCGTGGAACAGCGAGTTGATGAAGGACACCGCGTTGCCGTCGCGGTCGACGACGCAGAGATAGACGGTGTCGGCGTGCTCGGGCTCGGTCCAGAGCGCGGGCCGCCCCGCCCGGTCGAGCGAGACGCGCCTGCGCAACGCCTCGGTGGTCGCCTGCGCGAGCAGTGTCTCGACCGGATGCGGCAGATGGGCGGGATCGCCGATCAGCGCGTCGCGGTGGTGATAGGCGAGCTTGGTCGCCTCGGCGTGGATGTGGATCCGGTCGGCCGGCGACAGACCCTCCGACAGATCGAAGCCCGACAGCACGTTGAGGATCATCAGCGCCGCGACGCCCTGTCCGTTGGGCGGGCACTCGTAGACGTCGTAGCCGCGGAAGTCGGTCGAGATCGGCTCGACATAGGCGCCGCTGTGCTCGCCGTCGGCGAAGTCCTCGACCGTGTGGAGGCCGCCGAGCTCCTGCAGGCGGGCGACGATCGCCTCCGCCACGGGGCCCTGGTAGAAGGCCGCCGCGCCGTCGCGGGCGATCGCGCGGAGCGTCCTGCCGAGCGCCGGCTGGGCGTGCCGGTCGCCTTCGACAGGCGCCCGCCCACCCGGCAGGAACAGCGCCCTCGCGTGCTCGTCGCCGGCGAGGAGTTCGGCCGCGCCGGCCCAGTCGAGCGCGACGCGCTGGGTGACCGGATAGCCGTTCTCGGCATAGCCGATCGCGTCCCGGAACAGCCGGTCCAGCGGCAGCGAGCCGTGGTCGGCGTGAAGCCGCGTCCAGGCGGAGATCGCGCCGGGCACCGTGACCGAATGGGGGCTCGGCTGGGCGATCTCGCTGAGGCCGCGGGTCGTCAGCACGTCGACGGAAGCGCCGGCGGGCGCCCGGCCGCTGCCGTTGAGCGCGATCACCTCGCCGCCGGCCGGCGCGTAGAGCACGAAGCAGTCGCCGCCGATGCCGGTCATCAGCGGCTCGACCACGCACTGGGTCGCCACCGCCGCGAGCGCAGCGTCGACGGCGTTGCCGCCTTCGCGCAGCACGGCGAGTCCGGCGGCGGTCGCCAGCGGATGGGACGTCGCGACCATCGCCTCGGAGGCGAAGGCCTGGCTGCGGCCGGGTCGGAACAGGTCTCTCATGGGGTCTCGCTCTTTGGCGTCAGTGCCTGACTTGGAGCTTCGCAGCGGCTTCTGTAGTGCGTGCTTCGAGACGCCCGCCAAGCGGCGGGCTCCTCAGCATGAGGATTGTTGAGGATGCCGGAACGCCACCATTCCTCATGCTGAGGAGCGCCGCAGGCGCGTCTCGAAGCACGCAGCACTCCCTTGCAAGTGTTTGTGCCTCAGTCCTTCGGAACTTAGGGCACGGTTTCCTGGACCGCGCCTTTTTCCTTCGATTTCGTCGCGACGCCGCCAAGCGCGGTGCCGAAGGCGAGGCCGAGCCAGCCGAGGATGATCAGCGAGCCGCCGATCGGGGCCGCGACCGGCAGCAGGCTCGCGCCGGCCTTCACGCGGATCACGAGGTCGCCGCAAAACAGGATGACGCCGACGACCATGATCCACATCGGCCAGTGCATGATGCGGCCGAGCCGGAAGGAGCGGGTGGTCCCGACCGCGCCGAACAGCGCCGCGCCGTGAAGCATCAGGAACAGCGCGGCGGTCTGCAGCCGCGTGTCGTTGGCGACATGGGCCGCCGCGGCGGCGGTCGCGACGCCGAGCGCGCCGAACAGTCCGGCAAGGAAGAGAAGCAGGGCGGCCGAACGGGACATTGTCGAAAACTCCTTGCATCGGCGGTGTGCGTGCTTCGAGACGCCCGGCGGACGCCGGGCTCCTCAGCATGAGGAGGTTGGCGACCTGCGCCCACGTTCCTCATGCTGAGGAGCCGTCCCCTGGGACGGCGTCTCGAAGCACGCAGTTCCGATCGTCTCGACCGGCTTATAGCGGCGCGCAGGCCCGCGCGAGCCAGTCTCTCGTCTCGTCGTCGACCAGCGGACCGACCTCCTCCAGCACGCGGGCGTGGTAGGCGTCCAGCCAGGACCGCTCATCGGGCGTCAATAGCTCCGGGGAGACGCCGCGCCGGTCGATCGGGGCGAGGGTGATGGTCTCGAAGCCGCGCATCTCCCGCTCTGCGCCCGCGATCTCGCGGGGCTCGACCACGATGAGGTTCTCGGTGCGGATGCCGAACTGGCCCTCGCGGTAATAGCCCGGCTCGTTGGAGAGGATCATGCCGGGCTCCAGCGTCGTCGTCCCGAGCTTGGAGATGCGCTGCGGGCCCTCATGGACCGACAGATAGGACCCGACGCCGTGGCCGGTGCCGTGGTCGAAGTCGGTCCCGACGTCCCACAGGAATTTTCGCGCGAAGGCGTCGAGCTGCGCGCCGCTGACGCCCTTGGGGAAGACGGCGGTCGAAATCGCGATGTGCCCCTTGAGGACGCGGGTGAAGCGGTCGCGCATCTCCGGGCTCGCCTCGCCGACCACGACGGTGCGGGTGACGTCCGTCGTCCCGTCCTCGTATTGCGCGCCCGAGTCGATCAGGAAGAAACCCGGCGTCAGCTTGCGGTTGGTCGCGCGCGTCACCCGGTAGTGGGGCAGGGCGGCGTTGGGGCCCGCGGCGGAGATCGTGTCGAAGGAGACGTCCTTCAGCCGGCCGGTCTCGCGCCGGAAGGTTTCGAGCGCCTCGGCCGCGACGATCTCGTCGATCTCGCCCTTCGGCGCCTCGGCGTCGAGCCAGCACAGGAATCGCGCCAGCGCCGCGGCGTCGCGAAGATGCGCGACGCGCGAGCCGTTGAGCTCGCAAGGATTCTTCACCGCCTTGAGCTTGGCGATCGGATCGGGGCCGCGCTGGAGCTTGGCGCCGGCCGTCTCCAGCGCGCGCGCGAAGGCGACGGCGGAGGCGGACGCGTCGAGCCGCACGGTCGCGCCCTCGACGCCGAGCGTGCCGAGCGCCGTCTCGAGGTCGCGCGGCTCGGCGAGCTCGGTGACCTCCGCGAGCGCGTCGCGCACCGCGTTGGAGAGCTTTCGGCCGTCGATGAAGACGGTCGGGCGGCCCTTCGCAGGGATGATCGCGAAACCGAGCGGCAGGGGCGTGTGCTTCACGTCGCCGCCGCGGATGTTGAAGGTCCAGGCGAGGCAGTGCGCGTCGGTGACTAGCAGCGCGTCGGCCTTCGCCTTGGTGAGCTCCGCCTGCACGCGGCCGAGCTTCGTCGCAGCCGACTCGCCGGCGTACTTTTCGTCATGCAGCGTCACCGCCGCGAGCGGCGGAGCGGGGCGGTCCGCCCAGAGGTCGTCGACCGGGTTGCGCGCCAGCGCGACCAGCTCGACGCCTGCGAGCGTCGCGGCCTTCTCGAAGCGCTCAAAACCCTCGAGGGTATGGAGCTTCGGGTCGTAGCCGATGCGCTGGCCGCTCGCGGCGTTCTCCTTCAGCCAGTCGGACGGGCTCTTTTCGGCGACGTTGACGGCCGTGAAGGCCGACGCATCGACCTGCGCGCGGACCTGCACGGTGTAGCGGCCGTCGACGAAGATCGCGGCCTTGTCGGCCAGCACGGCGACGAAGCCGAACGAGCCGGTGAAGCCGGTGAGCCAGGCGAGGCGCTCGGCGTCCGGCGGCAGGTACTCGTTCTGGTGCTCGTCGGCGCGCGGCAGCAGGAAGCCGTCGAGGCCCCGCGAGCCAAGCGCCGCCCGGAGCGCGGCGAGCCGCGGCGCGCCCTGGCTCGGATCGGCCGCCTCGTCGAAGGACTGGAACTGGGCTTCGAACATCATGGCCTTCCAGCTTGGCGCGAGAAGCGCCTCGTCGTCCTCCGGCTCGACCGGAGGACCCACCGTCAACGTAGAGCTCTACGATAGACATGGATGGTCCGGTCAAGCCGGACCATGACGAACTGGATCAATGTTGCGTTCGCGATCACTCGCGCAGGATGAGCGTCGACCAGCCTTCGAGCTGCAGCTTCTTCACGAGCGTCAGCCCCTCGGCCGCATAGGCGGCGAGGACCTGGTCCTCTTCGTGGTTCATGAGGCCCGACAGCACCACGCGCCCGCCGGCCGCCAGATGCCGCTTCACGTCGGGAGCGAGCCGGACGAGGGGGCCGGCGAGGATGTTCGCGACGATCAGGTCGAACGGCCCGCGTTCGGCGAAGACGGGATGGTCGAAGCTCTCGGCGTGGATCGAGGTGACGTAAGGGCCCGCGCCGTTCGCCTGCGCGTTCTCGCCGGCGATGCGGGCGGAGGTCTCGTCGATGTCGGTCGCCAGCACCGGCGATTGTTGCGCGAGGCCGACCGCGATCGCCAGCACGCCGGTGCCGGAGCCAAGGTCGAGCACGCGCTCGAACCGGCGCTGGGTCAGCAGTTCGTCGAGCGCGAGCAGACAGCCGCGCGTCGTGCCGTGATGGCCGGTTCCGAAGGCGAGCGCCGCCTCGATCTCGATGGCGATGACGTCCGCCGGAATCTTGTCGCGGTCGTGGCTGCCATGGACCACGAAGCGGCCGGCCGGCACGGGCTTGAGGCCCTCGAGGCTTTTCGCGATCCAGTCGTGCTCGTCGATCGCGCCCTGTTCGAGCCTGAGGCCCGTCGCCTCCGGTCCAAGCGCCTCGCGCATGGCGGCCGCGAGCTCCGCCGCCTCCATCTCGGGCGAGCCGTAGACCTCGACCCGCCAAGCGTCCGGCCCGGTCTCAAAGGCAGAGATCGAGACCTCGCCGAACGGAAAGGCGTCCTCCAGCACGTCGGAGACGCGCTTGGCGGTGGCTTCGTCGAGATCGAGGCGGATGACGGGGGACTGGGTCACGCAGGGGCTTTCCGGCTGGGCGTCGAGCCGGGACGCATAGCCGGAGTGTTTGGCGAAAGAAACTCCGCGCTCGTGTCCCGGCTCAAGGCCAGGACCCAGACGCTCACGCCGCCTTCACGAAACTGTCCAGCAGCTTCTTCTGGCCGGCCTTGTCGAAGGCGACGGTGAGCTTGTTGCCCTCGACCTCGACCACCGTGCCGTTGCCGAACTTCTGGTGGAACACGCGGGCTCCTTCCGCGAAGCCGGCGGAGGGGGCGGTGGAGGCGGCGACGAGCTCGCCTTCGATGGTCATCGGCCCGCGCGAGCGGGCGCCCGGACCCGCGGAGCCACGGTCGAAGCCGCGCTCCTGCGCGCGCTTCCAGCCAGGGGTGGAGTAGGTCGAGTTGAAGGGCTCGGTCTTGTCGAAGCGGCTCTGGCCGTAGACGCCGCCCATGCCGCTCGAGAACGCCGCCGGGACCTCGATCACGTCGACGTCCGCCTCCGGCAGCTCGTCCAGGAAGCGGGACGGGATCGACGACTGCCACATGCCGTGGACGCGACGGTTGGACGCGAACCAGATCTTGGCCCGCCGCTTCGCCCGGGTTACGCCGACATAGGCGAGCCGCCGTTCCTCCTCGAGGCCGGCGCGGCCGTTCTCGTCGAGCGAGCGCTGGTGGGGGAACAGGCCCTCCTCCCAGCCGGGCAGGAAGACGGTGTCGAACTCGAGCCCCTTGGCGGCGTGCAGCGTCATGATGGTGACGGCGTCCTCGCCGCGCGCGCCGTCGACGTCCATGACCAGCGAGACGTGCTCCAGAAACCCGCGCAGGTTCTCGAACGGCTCCATCGAGCGGACGAGCTCCTTCAGGTTCTCGAGCCGCCCCTGAGCCTCCGCCGTGCGGTCCTTGGACCACATGTCGGTGTAGCCGGACTCCTCGAGAATCTTCTCGGCGAGCTCGACATGCGGGATCTTGTCGAGTTCCGCCGACCAGCGGTCGAAGGACAGCACGAGGTCCTTCAGCGCCGTGCGGGCCTTCGCGCCGAGCGCGCCGGCGTCGCAGAGCCGGCGAGCCGCCTCCGGCATGGTGACCTCGTCGGCGCGCGCACGCTCGATGATCGCCTTCACGGTGACGTCGCCGAGACCGCGCTTCGGGACGTTCACGATGCGCTCGAAGGCGAGCGAGTCCGCCGGGCTCGCGACGACGCGCAGATACGCCATCGCGTCGCGGATCTCGGCGCGCTCGTAGAAACGCGGGCCGCCGACGACGCGGTAATTGAGGCCGAGCGTGATGAAGCGCTCTTCGAACTCGCGCATCTGGAACGAGGCGCGGACGAGGATCGCCATGTCGTCGAGCTTGTGGCCCTTGGTCTGCAGCGCCTCGATCTCGTCGCCGATCGCCCGCGCCTCCTCGCCCGAATCCCAGCTGCCGGCGACCGTCACCTTGTCGCCAAGCTCGGTCTGGGGTCTCAGCGTCTTGCCCAGCCGGCCCTCGTTCTTTGCGATGAGGTGCGAGGCGGCGTTCAGGATATGGCCGGTCGAGCGGTAGTTCCGCTCAAGCCGCACCACCTTGGCGTCCGGAAAATCCTTGTCGAAGCGCAGGATGTTTTCGACCTCCGCGCCGCGCCAGCCATAGATCGACTGGTCGTCGTCGCCGACGCAGGCGAGGTTCTTGGAGCCCTGAGCCAGCAGCCGCAGCCACAGATACTGCGCGACGTTGGTGTCCTGATACTCGTCCACCAGCATGTAGCGGAAGCGGCGGTGATACTGCTCCAGCACGTCGCGGTGCTGGGTGAAGATGCGGATCGGCTCCAGCAGCAGGTCGCCGAAGTCGACCGCGTTCAGCTGCTTCAGGCGCGCCTGGTAGATCGCGTAGAGCTCCGCGCCGCGACCGCTCGCGTAGGCCTGCGCCTCCCCTGCCGGAACCTTGTCGGGGCCGAGGGCGCGGTTCTTCCAGCCGTCGATCGCGAAGGCGAGCTGTCGCGCCGGCCAGCGCTTGTCGTCGATGTTCTCGGCGGCCAGCACCTGCTTGATCAGGCGGATCTGGTCGTCGGTGTCGAGGATCGTGAAGGTGGGCTTCAGCCCGGCCAGCTCGGCGTGGCGGCGCAGCATGCGCGCGCCGATCGAGTGGAAGGTGCCGAGCCACTCCATGCCCTCGGCGGCGTGGCCGAGCAGCTTGCCGACCCGCTCGCGCATCTCGCGCGCCGCCTTGTTGGTGAAGGTGACCGAAAGGATCTCGAACGGCCGCGCCTTGCCGAGCGCGAGGATGTGGGCGATGCGCGTCGTCAGCACCCGCGTCTTGCCGGTCCCTGCGCCGGCGAGCACCAGCAGCGGGCCGTCCAGCGTCTCGACGGCCTCGCGCTGCTCCGGGTTCAGGCCTGCGAGATAGTCTGGCGCCGCCATGCGCGCGCCCGCCATCGCCCGCGCGGCGATGCCGCCGGGACGGGGAGGGGCAGGCGCGTCGTTCGGGGAGAGGTCTCGCATCGTTCCAGTAGGCTCGGCGGAATAGGAAAAGCCGGCCGCGAATCGCGGCCGGCTTCGCTCAGGTCCCAAAATGGCGCCCCGAGGGGCCGATTGCGAGCCTTGCGCGGTCCTCAGTTCACCAGCGACGGCGCGTTGGTGGTCTGCGCGAACATCTTGGCCATGGCGGCCTCGATGCCGACGTCGTCGGACGCTTCGAAGAACCAGCCGTCGGTCGCGCAGGACTTCAACGAGACCGGCACCTGGTCGTAGACCATGGTCGTCGTGCTGCTCGGGACAGGATTGTCCCGGACCTCGAAGCCGAACCAGACGTTGAAGTTGGTCGACTTGTTGTAGGCGGTGTTCGCGTTGTCCGGGATCGGCATGTAGGTCGTGTAAAGCACGCCGACGGTGATGCCCTTGTCCCTGAAGGCCTTGCAGAAAGCGGGGTTGATCGCGTTGGTGCAGCGGCCGCTCGACAGGTTCTTGTTGCCCGCGTAGTCGCGCTTCGGGGGCGTGGTGCAGGATCCGAAGGACGAGGGCACGTCGCGCACGCCGTCGGTGATGATGAACAGGTACTTCTTCGACTTCGCCTGCGACGAGCCGTCATAGGACGTCGGGACAGTCGACAGGAACGAGTTCAGCTGCTCGTTGATGTAGCTGTTCTGCTTCTGCGGCGCGGTCAGGGGCGGGGTCGCGATGTCGATCGTCTTGGCGGCCGCCGTGAGCGTGGAGAAGTTGTTCGACAGCGTCGCCAGCGCGTTCATGCTCCAGGTGCTGGCGTCCGCGGACGCCCCCATCGTGTAGAGCGCGAGACGATAGATCGGGGCGGAGTCCGCGTCGGACTGGGCGGTGGCGATCATGTCGACGACGGCGTCCCGCAGCACGTCGATGCGCAGCCGGATGCCGAGGCGCGAGGCCAGCGTCGAGAAGGATTCGGACCATCCGCTCTCGATGGTGTGGCAGCCGAACACGCAGCTCGCCTGCTGGGTGCCGCCGGCGGTCCGCTTGCCCTTGGCGTTGTAGAGCTTCGTCATCTCGTCCTGCGTCGCCGCGATGCCCATCGAGCCGGAGATGTCGAGCGCGAGATAGACGTCGGAGTAGCTCGGCAGCGAGGCGTTGGAGGTCGCGCCGCCGACGGCGCGGAAGGACGAGTAGCCAAAATACTTGGACAGGAAGTTATTGCTCTTGACGGTGAAGGCCGCCGTCGCCGCGAGGTCCTGGCCGGTCCGGGTCACCGTGACGTTGATCGTGTAGTCCTTGAGCCCCGCCTGCTGGGCGTGGGCGTCGAACAGCGCCTTGGCGCGCGTCTTTGCGTCGGCGATCGCGGCGGCGGAGGCGGTGTCGCTGCCGTCGCTGCTCTTGATCAGGTCGCGCGCCACGCCTGTCGCCTGCAGCGCGGCGGCGTCGGCCGCCATCTGCGCCTTGCTGCGCACCGTCATGATGTTTCCGAAGTCGAGCGCGAGCCCGACGGCGCCGATCAGCGGCACGATGAGCAGGCCGAGCAGCAGCGCCACGGCGCCGCGCTGGTCGGAGCCGGCGCGCCGGGCGAGACGCCGGAGCCTGGATGCAAATCCGTTCATGGTCGACATCCCGTTCGGGCCGGCCGTCGGGCGGCCGCGTCTTTGGGCTTTGGCTGCGTCTGCGGATGCGAGGACGAAGGGCGCGCCATCTCAGTACCCGCTGCAGTTCTTGTCGGAGTTGACGCGGGAGACGTAGCGAGGCCGGAAATACGAGGTCCGCTTGAACGTCGCCGGACCGCTCTTGAAGCGCACCGGCATGATCGGCGTGTAGTAGGTCTCGACGTCGACGATGACGAGCGAGCCGGGCCCGTAAACGTCGGTCGGCAGCGTCGTTAGCGTCTGGGATTCGGCGGCGGCCGGCGTCAGCTTTCCGCACGCTCGCTTCGTGCCGTTCATCGTGTAGCTGAAGACGACCTTGGCGTCGTATTCGCAGCCGAGCAGCAGGCACGTCAGGATCTTCGGCTCGAACTGGACGCTCGAGATCGTGATCTTGAACGCCTTGTCGATTTTCTTGTTCTCGAGGCGGGCGTATTTCACGATGTCCGGGTCAATCAGCGCGGAGGAAATCGCGAAGCTGTCCAGCTCGTCGTTCGTCACGGTGTGATCGACGCGCGAGACCATCTCGGCCACGGCGTCGGCGACGAAGGTCGCGCGGTTGGACGCCGTGATGGTGCCGCTCAGTTCGAGGACGCCGAGGAACATCAGCACCAGCACCGGCGCGACAAGTCCGAACTCGACGGCCGAGACGCCGTCGCTGCGTTTGGCGAAGCTGAGGGTGAAGCGGCGCGAAGCCTGCGTCAGGCGGCGGAGAGCGGTCAGCATGACGCGCCCGAATTCTTGGCGTTCGGTTCGTTGAACACGACCGTCGACGACCGCATCAGCCAGGAGTCCGAGGCCTCGGTCGAAAGCAGGCGCTTCATGAAGTTCGGATAGGGGTAGCCGACGTCGAGATAGACGTAGTCGCCCGGCGCGCCGAGGCAGAAGGTCGACTGGGTCGGCGCCTGGCTGATCGTGCGGGTCTTGTCGTCGATATAGGCGTAGACGCCGGTCGCGGCCTTGGCGTCGGACGTCTTTCCGATGACGTAGGAATTGACGACCAGGTTGTTGCAGGTGATGCCCCAGAACACCTTCGGGCAGATGTAGGTGGTCTTGAAGGTGTTGGCGGAGACGGCGGTGGGCGAGACCTTCCCCGTCATCACCGTGCGCCCGGCCTGCCGCACCGCAAAGTCCAGCGACTGCAGGCTGAAGTGATAGAGGCCGACCTGCAGGATCATCAGCAGCAGGCCGAAGAAGGGAACCGCGACGATCGCGAATTCGATCGCCGTCACGCCCTTCTGGTCGCGCGCGAAGCCACGGGGAACGCCCGGCACGCGCAAAGCCGACGACAAAGCGAACCGCAGCATTCGGATAGTTCCGCCGAGAATTTTCCAAGCGTGATCATCCCTGCGTCCGCTTAAGAAACCGTTGGATCGCTGCGATGAATCCGGCGCTATTTCCGGAAAACTCGACACACATTCGATCTTTTTCTCGTGATCAAGCTTGGGAACCGTTTCCGGGGGTCGGCCGTTATGGCGTCGGGCGGACTACAGGAGGTACTACTCATGCGCACCAGCATGATCGCACTGACCGTCGCCCTCGGCGTCGCTATGCCGACGGCTGCTTTCGCTGGGGAAAAGGCTGCTGGCGGAGCTGCGGCCGGAGCCGCGACCGGCGCCGCCACTGGCGCGATCGTGGGCGGCCCTGTGGGCGCTGCGGTCGGCGCGGGCGTCGGCGGCGTCGTCGGCGCGGCCGCGAGCCCGTCAAAGCGTGATCGCGAATACGTGGTCCGCGATACGCGCGCTTCGGTGGACTACGACGGCGACGTCGTCGTCGGCAAGCGTCTGCCCGAGCGCGTCGAGGTCTACAGCGTCCCCGAGAGCGACTACAGCTACACGATCGTCAACAAGAAGCGTTACATCGTGAACCGTGACCGTGAGGTCGTCGAAGTCGTCGAGTGACGGCTGACGCCTCATCGGCGGACAAACGCCCCGCGCCCCTGGCGCGGGGCGTTTTTCGTTGCGGCTACCTTTTCGACATCGCGACGCGGCGGCCGAGCCAGCGGAGCGCAGAGGCCGCTTCCGCGCCGGCCGCGACCGCGGCGGCCAGCTTCTCCGCGATGTCGTCGGGAAAGGGCGTCACCTTGCGCGTCGCGAGATCGACCGAGAGCGAGACGCCCTCGACGGTGGTCGTGACCTCGCGCGCGTCGCCGCGCACCAGCTCGACCGCCCACAGCACGCGCTTGGCGTCCGCCCCGATCCAGCGCACGCGGCCGCGGACCTCGTCGCCGAAGTTGATCTCCTTGAGGTAGCGGACATGCATTTCGGCGGCGAAGGTCGTCAGGCCGCGTTCGTCGAGATAGGCGCCGCCCTTGATCTCGGCGAAGGCGAGGTCCAGCGCGGCGTCGGCGAGCACGAGATGGTAGGCCATGTTGACGTGGCCGTTGTAATCAAGGAAGCGCTCCTCGATCTCGAGCGGCGGCGACAGATATGCGGCGTCCGTCACGTCGGCGGTCTCCGTCCTCGATGGTCCGGGTGTGTCTCGCGCGGAGAACCCGCGCCGTCCTTAAGGCCCAACATGGCTCTCGCCGCAACCACGCCCTCAGGCCCGCATCGGGGCGATCTCGCCGGCGCGCTCGACCAGCTTGGCGGCCTGCTCGGGGACCGGCTCGCCACCGGCGCGGCGGTGCGCTCGCATCACGCGAGCTCCGTCACCTGGATCGGCGCACAGCCGCCGGACGCGGTCGCCTTCCCCGAAAGCACCGATGAGGTCGCGAAGATCGTCGCGATCTGCGCGGCGCGCGACGTGCCGGTGATCCCGTTCGGCGCGGGCACCTCGCTTGAGGGCCATGTCAACGCGCCGCTGGGCGGGCTCTCGCTCTCGACGGCGCGGATGGCCGAGATCGTCGCCGTTCACGCCGAGGATCTCGACGTCGTCGTCCAGCCGGGCGTCACCCGCAACGCGCTGAACGCGCACCTTCGCGATCTTGGGCTGTTCTTCCCGATCGATCCCGGCGCGGACGCCACCATCGGCGGCATGACGGCGACGCGCGCGTCCGGCACCAACGCGGTGCGCTACGGCACGATGAAGGACGCGGTGCTCGGCCTGACCGTCGTGCTCGCCAATGGCGAGATCCTGAGGACCGGCGGCCGGGCGAAGAAATCGTCCGCCGGCTACGACCTCACTCGCCTGATGGTCGGCTCCGAAGGCACGCTCGGCGTCATCACGGAGATCACGCTGCGGCTCCACGGCCAGCCCGAGGCGGTCTCGGCGGGCGTCTGCCCGTTCCCGAGCGTGCGCGCGGCTTGCGAGGCGACGATCGAGACCATCCAGAGCGGGCTTCCCGTCGCGCGGATCGAGCTTCTCGACTCCGCAATGGTCGAGGCGACCAACGCCTATTCGAAGCTGTCGCTCGCCGTGACGCCGACGCTGTTCCTCGAGTTCCACGGGACCCAGGCCAGCGTCGAGGAGCAGGCGGCGCGCTTCGGCGAGGTCGCCGCGGAGCATGGCGGCGGGCCGTTCGACTGGGCGACGCGGACGGAAGACCGCAGCCGTTTGTGGCAGGCGCGGCACGACGCGACCTGGGCGGCCGCCGCGCTGCGTTCGGGCGCCAAGCCCGTTCCGACCGACGTCTGCGTGCCGATCTCGCGGCTCGCCGACTGCGTCGAGCAGACGCTCGCCGACATCGCCGCCTCCGGCCTCGTCGCGCCGATCGTCGGCCATGTCGGCGACGGCAACTTCCATTGCCTGCCTCTGGTCCGGCCTGGCGACGCCGCCGAGACGGAGGCCTGCGCGGCCTTCATCGAGCGCCTCGTCGACCGCGCCTTGGAGATGGGCGGCACCTCGACCGGCGAGCACGGGATCGGGCAGGGCAAGATGTCCTATCTCGAAGCCGAGCACGGCGCCGCCGCGGTCGAGGCGATGCGCGCCCTCAAGCGCGCGCTCGATCCCAAAAACATCATGAATCCCGCCAAGATCCTGATTCCGTAGCTTGCGACAGGCCGTATAACGGGGCATCCGCCACCGCGACGGCGCAGAGCCGTCGCCTCGAAACGGGCTGTCGCGTCTTGAACACCACGCTGACCGGGCTGGGGCTTGCTCTGGTGCTGGCGCTGCTCGCCGCGCTCATCGGTCCCTGGTTCGTCAACTGGACGGCCTATCGGGACGCCTTCGCGCGCGAGGCCTCGACGCTGATCGGAGTGCCGGTGACGGTCTCTGGCGCGATGGACGTGCGGCTGCTGCCGACCCCATACGTGCGCTTGCGCGGCCTTTCGGCCGGTTCCGGCAGCACGACGATGAGCGCCGACGAGGTCGAGGCCGAGCTCGCGATCGCGCCGCTGCTGCGCGGCGAACTCAAAGCGGAGCGCGCCAAGATCGTGCGGCCGCGGATCAGCCTCGCCGTCGCCGCCGACGGATCGGTGACGACGGCGGTGCAGGGCGGCCGCAAGCCGGCCCGCATGGAGAGCGTCTCGCTCGACCGCCTCGAGATCGTCGACGGCTCCGTGACCGTGATCGCGCCGGCCGGGCGCTACGTCGTCGGGGGCGTTTCGGGCATGGCCGAGGCGGCCTCCCTCGATGGTCCGTTCCGGTTCGACGGCAGCGCGGGCCCCGCCGGCGCCCGTATCCAGACCCGGCTGTCGACCTCGCGTCTGAACAAGGGCGCGATGCGCCTCAAGCTCGCGCTGCAACGGGCGGGACGGGCCGAGACGCTCGATCTCGACGGCGGCCTCGAATTCGCGGCGGTCCCGGTCTTCGACGGCAAGCTGACGGCGAGCCGCCCCGCCTCGAAGGAGGCCGATCGGGAGCCCTGGCGCGCCGTCGCCGACATGCGCGCGGACCCTGCGGTCGTGCGGCTCTCCGCGATCGACTTCGTCTACGGTCCCGACGACCGGGCGCTGCGGCTCGGCGGCCGTGCGGAAGGCCGGCTCGGCGAGAAGCCGGCGCTCGATCTCGCGCTCGAGACCCGGCAGATCGATTTCGACCGCTTCCTCGCGAACGCGCGGCTGAAGACGCCGGCTGCGATCGTCCGCTCGCTCGTCGACGCGTTCGGCGACGCTCCGGCGGCCGGGCTCGCCGGCGCGGTGTCGGTCGACGCCAAGAGCGTCGTGCTCGCGGGCGACGTCGTTCAGAACCTGAGGCTCGACATGACTCCCGAGCGCGGCGGCTGGCGCGTGCGCAAGGCGTCCGCAGTGTTTCCGGGCGGCGCGGCGCTCGCGGCGACGGGAGCGCTCGCTTTTTCGGGGAGCGATCCGGGCTTCGCAGGCGACGTCGATTTGTCCGTTTCGGACCTGTCCGGCCTGAGGCGCTGGCTGTCGGGCGGGCAGGAGA
>CABHPB010000003.1 GCA_902168115.1 uncultured Methylopila sp.
AGACGGCATACGAGATCATGCCTAGTCTCGTGGGCTCGGAGATGTGTATAAGAGACAGTGTCAGACCCGCCGCCGCCGGCGATCGTGTCGGCTCCCGTCCCGCCGTCGAGCAAGTCCGCGCCGGCGCCGCCGAGCAGGATGTCGAGCCCGTCGCCGCCGGACAATGTGTCGTCTCCGGCGCTCGCGACGAGACGGTCGTCGTCTGTTCCGCCATCGAGGCTGTCGTTTCCGACCCCTGCGTCGAGGCTGTCGGCGCCGGCGTCGCCGCGGAGCAGGTCATCGCCTGCGCCGGCCGTCAGTTCGTCGGCGTCGTCGCCGCCGAGCAGCGTGTCGACGCCGGCGCCCGAGATCAGAGTGTCGTTCCCGATCCCGCCGTTGAGGAGGTTCGAGCCTTCGCCTCCGAGGAGATTGTCGTCGCCAATGTCGCCCGAGAGGCTGTCGTTTCCGTCGCCGCCGTTCAGCCGGTCGTCTCCGTCCCGGCCGAGCAGCGTGTCGTCTCCGCCGCCGCCGACGATCGAGTCGTCGTCTGCTCCGCCGTCCAGATAGTCGGCGCCGGCGCCCGCCGACAGCGTGTCGGCGCCGGTTCCGCCCGCGACCCGATTGACGCCCTCGCCGGCCGACAGGAAGTCGTTCCCGTCGCCGCCGTCGAGCGTGTCGTTTCCGTCGGCGGATCTCAGCTGGTCGTCGCCCTCGTCGCCGACGAGCCGATCGGCCGCCGCGCCAGACGTCAGGGTGTCGTCTCCCGATCCGCCCGAGACGCGGGCGACGCCTTCCCCGACGGTGATCCGGTCGTCGCCGCCTTCGCCATAGATCAGGTCGTTGAAGGACGACCCCCAGACCGTGTCGTTTCCGTCTCCGACCCTCAGCGAAAGCGTGGCGGCGACGTCCTGAAGGTGGCGAAGGTCGAAGAGTTCGCCCGCGGCGGAGCCGTTGATCGTCCCGCCCTTGATCTTCTCGATGGAGAGGGCCGCGAAGTTAATTCCCGTAGTCGCAGCCTCTCCGACCAACTCCAACGTGTCGACGCCGGCGCCGCCGTCGATCGTCTTCAGCTTGAAGTCGGAGCCGGTGATCTTGAGCAGGTCGTCACCGGCGCCCGCCAGCACCGTGTCGGCGCCCGTCCCGGAGATCAGCGTGTCGTTGCCGCCATAGGTCGTCAGCAGGTCGTCGCCTTCGCCGCCGTCAAAGTAGTCGCCGGCACCCACATTGTTGCCGCCCTCCATCCGGTCGTCGCCGGCGCCCCCGTAGAAAGATCTGTTCAAGTTGGAGGCGCCCAAAAGGGTGTCGTCGCCGGCGCCCAACTCGGTCGCGTAAGTCGAGCTCCAATATGTCAATACGCGCAGATCGAAGAGGTTCGCGCCGTCGGTGCCGCGAATGACGCCGCTCGCACCCATATATTCGATCGACCAGCTCGGATCGATGATGACGCTATCGAAGACTCCCGCTTCGATCCGTAAAGTATCCTGCCCGTCCCCACCGCGGACGTTGCCCGCAAGCGCTGCGTCCAGATCGCCGTACAGAGCGTCGCTTCCGGCGCCGCCGATCAGCGTGTCGACGCCGTCGCCGCCATCCAGCACATCGTTGCCGTCGCCGCCCTCGAGCCGATCGTCCCCGGCGCCGCCGATCACAAAGTCGCCGTTGGCCGATCCAATAAATGTGTCATTGCCTCCTTCTAACGAGAAGGCATACTGACCACCATTATGGTAGATAATCTCCTTGACTCCGGATACATCGAAATAATTCTTGCCGTCATTTCCCATCATGAATTTGCCGAGACGTAGTTCCTCGACCGAGGCGCCCTCCGTAATCACCAGATTTTTTGCATGAGAAACACCATAATATTCTACCGGGAAGTCAACATAGTGTTCAAAGTCGACGACGTCCGTGCCATTTCCTCCAACGACCGTCACCGATTGGTCGTCAAAGACAAAATCGAAGTAGTCATCGCCATCGCCGCCATCGACTGCGTCGCTTTCGCCGCCGCCTTCGAACCTGTCATTTCCGGCGCCCCCGGAGATCGAGTTGTTCCCGAGGCCGCCCTCGAGCCAATCTGACCCGTCTCCCCCAAACAGCGTGTCATCGCCCGCGTCGCCGTAGAGGCTGTTGTTGCCTGCTCCGCCCAACAGCAGGTCGGCCCCATCGCCGCCCTTGAGCGGGCCGACTCCATCGCCGGAAGTCAGCGTGTCGTCGCCGGCCCCGCCGTCGATCGAGTCCCTGCCGCCGCCGCCGTCGATCCAGTCGTCTCCATCGCCGCCGAGAATCGACTCATCGGACGCGGTGGCCCAGAGCGTGTCGTCGCCCGCGCCCATCGTGTAGGTGCCGACAAGAGCAAGAACAGCGCGCAGGTCGAACAAGTTGGCATTGTCGGTGCCCGCGAGGTTGCCGCCCCAAAGTTGCTCGATCGACATCGAAGCGTCGAAGACGAGGTTCTCTGCCCGAAACGGTCCGTCGGTGATACGGAGCACGTCGACGCCGTCGCCGCCGTTGATCGACGCCAGGGAGAAGAAATCCGCCGCGGCGACCTCGATCCGATCGTTGCCGCTTCCTCCGAGAATCGTGTCGGCGCCTGCGCCGACGAGCGTGTCTGCGCCGCCGTTGCCCTCGATCAGATCCGCTCCGCCTTCCCCCGAGACGAATTCGGCGCCTTCGCCGCCCAGAAACGTGTCGTTGCCAAAACTCAGATAAAAAATGTTTCCGTCGTCGACTGTCGACCGTACATCGAAATAATCGGCGAAATTCGTTCCACTTGAATAACCGTTGATCGATATATTTTCGACGCCGATCAAAACGAGACGGTGGAATAAATCATAAGCGCCGCTTAACGTGTCTGAGCCATCCCCGCCATTTACTGTAACATCTCCGCTTTCTTCATAGATTATCACATCGTCGCCGGCGCCGCCGTCGAGCGAGTCGTTTCCGCCGCTGCCGTAGATCGTGTCGTTGCCGGTCAGGCCGTAGATCGTGTCGTCGCCGTCCGTCCCGATCAGCGTGTCGTTCTTGTCGGCGTTCTGATCGCCGTAGATGATCGCCATGGCCCTGCTCCCTTGCGCCCGGCTAGATCACGAAGAAGTCGCGGTGGCTGAGATCGAGCCCGGCCTCGACGGTAGCGAACTTGATCGCCTGGCCGCGGCCCGAGCCGTCGAGGTCGAACCAGAGCCGGCCCGTCTCGGGGTCGTAGACGATCCTGTCGCTCGTATCGTGCGCCTTGGTGCCTATCGCAAAATTCTTCGCGGCGAGCTGCCCGTGTTTGATGGTCTCGAAGATGTCGGGGTCGAGCAGGAAACTGTCGGTCCCGACCTTGAAGTCCGTGATGGTCACCGCCTGTTTGGACTTCAGCGCGACGTCGAACAGGAAGACGTCTTCGCCCCCGCCTCCCGACAGCGCATCGGCGCCGCCGCCGCCCGAAAGCGTGTCAGACCCGCCGCCGCCGGCGATCGTGTCGGCTCCCGTCCCGCCGTCGAGGGAGTCCGCGCCGGCGCCGCCGATCAGGATGTCGAGCCCGTCGCCGCCGGACAATGTGTCGTCTCCGGCGCTCGCGACGAGACGGTCGTCGTCGGTCCCGCCATCGAGGCTGTCGTCTCCGACCCCTGCGTCGAGGCTGTCGGCGCCGGCGTCGCCGCGGAGCAGGTCATCGCCTGCGCCGGCCGTCAGTTCGTCGGCGTCGTCGCCGCCGAGCAGCGTGTCGACGCCTGCGCCCGAGATCAGC
>CABHPB010000004.1 GCA_902168115.1 uncultured Methylopila sp.
GAAGACGGCATACGAGATCATGCCTAGTCTCGTGGGCTCGGAGATGTGTATAAGAGACAGCTCAAGGGGAGAGGGGAAGACGGGAAACGCCACGAACACCGTGTCGCTCAAAAACTCCTGATACTCGATCTCGGCCTCGGCGAGCGCCGTGCGCTCGACGACCGACCACATCACGGGCTTCGAGCCGCGATAGAGCTGGCCGCTCCTCGCGAAATCCATGATCTCGCGGGCGATCTGCGCCTCGGCCGAGAACTTCATCGTGGTGTAGGGGTCGGCCCAGTCGCCGGTCACGCCGAGCCGCTGGAATTCCCCGGACTGCACGCCGATCCAGTGCGCGGCGTAGTCCCGGCACTCCTTGCGGAACTCGATGACCGGGACCTCGTCCTTGTTGAGGCCCTTGGCGCGATAGCCCTCCTCGACCTTCCACTCGATCGGCAGGCCGTGGCAGTCCCAGCCCGGCACGTAGTTGGAGTCGAAGCCCGCCATCTGGCGGGTGCGAACCACGACGTCCTTCAGCACCTTGTTGAGCGCGTGCCCGATGTGCAGGTGGCCGTTGGCGTAGGGCGGTCCGTCGTGGAGGACGTATTTCTTGCGGCCCTTCGAGGCCTCGCGCAGCTTTTCGTAGAGCTCGATGCGCTTCCAGCGCTCCAGAAACTCGGGCTCGCGCTGGGGAAGGCCCGCGCGCATCGGAAAATCCGTCTGCGGCAGGAAAAGGGTCTCGGAATAGTCGCGCTGGGGAGCGGCGTCGGAGGGCATCTTGGAGTCCGGATCTCGTCTGGCGGCGGGTTTTGGGGGTCTTCTTTCGTCCCGGCCTCGCGCGCCGGCCAAGCGGCGCCTTAAGCGAGGGCCGGGCCGGTAATTCGGACGAGGAAGCCGCGCAGTCTCAGCATGAGCTCGAACTCTGGCGCCGCCGCGGCGCGCGAGCCTTGTAGCAAAGCGCCGTGCGCTGGCAAGTCACGGACTTCGGAAGAGCCGCAGCCGTCTCAGAAACCGCCCTTCGCGCCGCGGTTCCAGAATCCCTCCCGTCGACGAGGGGAGGGATCGCGTTCGGTCTTGTTCCGCCGGCGTCGGTCGAGATTCGCTACTTCCCGAAGGCGTCGATCGCGTCGAGGTCGATCAGGTCGAGGATCGCGCGCTTGTCGGCTTCGGCGCCGGAGCCGGTCAGCGTCACGAAGGTCTTGCCGACGACGAGCTGGATCTCGCCCTCGTTGGTCAGCACCGCGACCCGGCCCTTCTGGCGGAACACCTTGCCCATGCCGCCGAGCAGCTGGACGTTGGCGAAAAGCGGCGCCATCGAGCCGAGGATCGGCGAGTTCGCCATCAGCTGCAGCTCGACCGCCTTCTCGCCGCGCTCGTAGGAGCGCTTGAGGATCAGGCCGCCGCCGAGAAAGCCCGCCATGCCGGCCGTGGCGTCGACCGGCTCGGCCGTCCATCCGGAGGGCGGCTCGGGCAGGAGCTTCGCCAGCGCGTCCGCCTGCTTCTGCGCGACCAGCTGGCTCGCGAGGTCGAGCGACTGCTTCGCCGTCGCGAGATCCCCGGCGGCGTAGGCCTTCGCGGCCTCGGCGACGGCGTCGGAAACGTCGTCCGCGCGCGACGACGACACAAGACCCAGAAGCACGAGCGCGACGACGCCGAGCCGCATGGTGCGTTCCCCCAAAGCTGCAACCTGAGACGCGTTTACCGCGACGCGGGTCGCAACCTATCACGGCGTCCGACGCCGCGCGCATGGGCTTTCCGGCGCGGCCGAGACGCCGGGGGCGGAGAATGCGGGACTTTGATGCCGAGGGCGCGCGCGAGCCGTCGCGCCTGACGCCCCGGCGCCGGCCGCTCTGTCCGGTGACGGGCGAGCCCGCAGTGCGGCGCCTTCAATGGGTGAGCGCCCGCTGGCTTGCTGACCTCTGGCGCATCGCCTTCGGCGTGGACGCGCGACCGAGCTTCGGCGACGTCGAGCGCTTCGGACTGTGGGAGTCGCCGACCGGCCTCGTCTTCTTCGATCCGCCCTGCGCCGGGGACGAGACCTTCTACCGCTCGCTCTACGAACGCTTCGACCTCCCGGCTCATTTCGCGCGGCACGGACACAAGGCGGAGTTCGAGCTCGCCGCCGGCCTGCTCGAGCCGGGCGACAGGGTGCTCGACGTCGGCTGCGCCGCCGGCCCCTTCCGGCTCGCCGCGCCCCATGTCGACTATGTCGGGCTGGATCCCTTTCCGCCGGCCGGGCCGACGCCGGACTGGATGGTCGTCTCCGACCTCGACGCCCATGCGTGGGACAACGAAGGCGCCTATGACGCGGTCTGCGCCTTTCAGGTGCTCGAGCATGTCGAGCGGCCGCTCGAGATGGTGGCCCAGATGGCGAGGGCCGTGCGACCCGGCGGAAAGGTGCTGATCGGCGTGCCGCATGCGCCGAGCGCGACCACAAGGATCCCCAACAACCTGATCAACGCCGCGCCCCACCATCTGACGTGGTGGACGCGGTCGGCGCTCGAGGCGGTCGCCGGGCGCGCCGGGCTGGTCACGTCGCAGGTGCTGACCGCTCCGTGGTCCCGTATCGACGCGATCGTCTACTGGATCGCGCGCATGTCGCCGGTCCTGCCGGGGCCCAAGAGCTTCCACCATTCCTGGCGCTGGTACGCATCCTCGATCGCCGCCGCGGCGGCGGGCTATGCGATGTGGCGCCTGCGCGGCGCGCCGACCGCGGGCGTCGACGAGGGCGCCTCGCTCCTGCTGGTGGCCGAACGCCCGGCCTGAGCGGAAAAGTCGTCGTTTCGCCTTCACCGGATTTTCAGTCGCGCCCCGCATCATGCCGCGATGGCTTTCTTGCGCGGGACCTCGAGCATGACCTGGCGGATGCGGCGGTTCGAGGCGGGAGCGGCGGCTGTGCTGGTCCTGTTCGCGACGACCGGATATGCGCTGGCGGCCTCGCCCGAGATGGCGATCCCGGCCATGCTCGGCCTACCGCCGATCAAGCTGCGGACGATTTTCGTGGGCGTCCATCTCGCCGGGCTCTGCCTTGGCGTCGGCGGCGTGCTGGTGCTCGACGCGCTGCTGGCGAAGGCCGTGTTCCGGGGCGTGTTCTACGCCCACAACCGCAGCCTCGTGCGGGTGCTTTCGCAGACCACCGGGATCGGACTGATTCTGCTCTGGGCGAGCGGCTTCGCGATCCTTGCGCTCTACTGGCGCGACCATCCCGAACTGCTCGACAACCCAAAGATCTACGCCAAGGTCATCATCGTCTCCGCGCTCACCCTCAACGGCTGGCTCGTCGAGCGCTTCTGCGCGCCGCTGATCGACGGCGACCATGACGGGCCGCTGCTGGTGACGTTCAGCCCGTCGCTGCGCCTTCTCGGCGTCGCGAGCGGCGTGTTCTCGGCCGTGTCCTGGTACACCGCGGCGATGCTCGGCGTGATGCGCGAGCTGAACGGGACGGTGCCGGCGCAGACGATCCTGATCGGATGGGGCTGCGCGCTCGCATTGGGTTTTGCGGCCGCGCTCATCGCCGGTCTGGTCGTCGAGCGCCGGCGGCTCGGCGCCGGGACGCCGTCCGGTTGGCGCGGCGGATCGCTCTCTTTGTCGCTCGCCGACATCCAGATCCGCCGGCAGGCTGCGCGGTTCTGACCCGGGCGACCCGGCTCAGAACCTGAACGTCTCGATCGCGTCGAGATCGACCGTGTCGAGCAAAGCGCGCATCTCGGAGTCCGTCGCCGATCCGTCGATGCTGAGCATCATGCTCCCCACCACGAGGATCAGGTCCGGGTCCGGGGCTTCGGATCGGTCATAGCCTTTGCGTCCCTTGAACTCGAGGATGCGCTCGGGCGGCGTCACGTCCGGCGTCGGTTTCGCCAGATCGTCCTGCAGCTGTTTGACGCCGGATGCGAACAGCAGGCTGAAGGTGAGGTCCTTCTCGTTCAGCCGGTACGTGCGCGCGACGCGAAACCCGCAGCCGATCGTGTGCGAGGAGAAGACCTGGATCTTCGCAGGCTCGGCCGACCAGCCCGTGGGCGGAGCCGGCAGCAGCACGACGCTCCGGTCGTATTCGGGATCTCCGGGCGCGAGTTCCGACGCGGTGTCGCCGTTCGCCGCGCTCCTGATCGGTCCGCCATAGGGAAGCAGCTCGCCAAGGCAGATGCGTCTCACGAGATCAAGGACGGCGGCCTGACCCGCGCCGGGCGTTCCGGTGATGGCCGCTGCAAGGAAGGCTGCGAGCAGGCGACCTCGAACCATGACGGCGGACCTTCAGGTCAGGGCGCTCGGCGCCAGCGGATCCTCTGGAGCTGCGAGCGCGGCGCGGGCGTCTTCGACGTCCTTCGCCATCTGGACGACGAGGGCGTCGATGCTTTCGAATTTCTGTTCCGGCCGCAGGAAGGACGCAAGCTCGATCCTGAGCGGCCTGCCGTAGAGGTCGCCGGAAAAGTCCATCAGGTAGGTCTCGAACAGCGGGGCGCCGTCGTCGAACTGCGGGCGACGGCCGTAGCTCGCCGCGCCGTCGACGATCCTGTCGCCGACGAGAACCCGCACCGCATAGATGCCGTGCCTCAGCCGCGTCTCCGGCGCGAGGCGGACATTGGCGGTCGGGAAGCCAAGGTCACGGCCCCGCTTGTCGCCATGCACCACCTCGCCGTCGACGATCCAGCGCCGGCCAAGCAGTCGGCCGGCCGCCTGGATTTCGCCCGCGGCGAGATGGTCGCGGATCGCGCTGGAGGAGACCGGCGTCTCGCCGCCGTAGGGCGGGGCGACCTCGACATAGAGGCCGTGGCGCGGTCCGGCCTCGGCGAGAAAGGCGGGCGAGCCGCGCCGCGCGCGGCCGAAATGGAAGTCCCAGCCGACGACGACGGTGTGGGCGGCGAGCCGACCGACGAGCACTTCCGCGACGAAATCCTCGGCTTCCTGCGTCGCGAGCGCCCGGTCGAAGGTCAGGGAGACCGTCGCGTCGACGCCCGCGCGGGCGAGCTGGCGGGCCTTCTCGTCGCGCCCGGTCAGGCGGAACAGCGGCTGGTCGGGCTGGAAGAAGGTGCGCGGATGCGGCTCGAAGGTCAGCGCGACGACGGGGCGGCCCGCGGCGTGGGCGGGCTCGGCCGCCTGCCGCACCACCGACTGGTGGCCGCGATGGACGCCGTCGAAATTGCCCACGACGACATGGCCGTCGCGGAGTTCGGCGGGCAGGTCCTTGGGATCTATGAGCAGGCGAGGGGACAAGCGCGCAAGCGAGGCTGTGGCGACGACGGGAGGGACATGGCCCGGCGCCGCGAGCCTCGTCAAGGCGACGACATGTCAGACCAGCTCGGCTTCGATCTCGTCCCTGGTCGGCACCATGATCTGCGCCTCGCCGTCGAGAACGACCTTGTCGCCGACCGAGCAGGTGCAGAAGAAGGTCGCGCGCTGGCGGGCGGGATCGAGCGCGGTGATCTCGACCTGCGCCGTCACGGTGTCGCCGATCATGACCGGCGCGCGGAACTTCACCGTCTGCGACAGGTAGATCGCGCCCGGCCCCGGCAGCTTGGTCCCGAGCACCGCGGAAATGAGGCTAGCCGTGTAGAGGCCATGCGCGATGCGGCCGCCGAATCGGGTGTTCGCCGCATAGGCCTCGTCGAGATGGATCGGGTTGGTGTCGCCCGTGAGCGCCGCGAAACGACGCACGACGTCGGCCGTCACCTCCTGGCGGATCTCGGCCTGCTGGCCGACCTCCAAGTCCTCGAAGGCCTTCTGCGGACCATGGGCGATCGGCTCGTCGTCCGGCGTTTGGAGCGCGGCGGTCATATGAAAATCTTGGATCTTTCGGCTGTTTCGGCCGGCACTCTGATGCGGGGCCGTTTGCGGCGCAACGCGTCTTTTGTCGGACTGTTCGCCGGTCGCCGGAAACGGATTGTCAATCGAAGATGTGCAATCTCAGCCCGAGTTTCCGCGCCGCAGAAGGGCGCGGCCATGATCCAGGATGGAGCGCGAACGACATGGCCCTCGATTGCACGACCCCCGTGCTGATCGTCGACGACTACAAGACGATGCTGCGAATCATCCGCAATCTTCTCGCGCAGATCGGCTTCGCGGACATCGACGAGGCGAGCGATGGCTCGGAGGCGCTCGGCAAGATGCGGGAGAAAAAGTACGGCCTCGTCATTTCCGACTGGAACATGGAGCCGATGACGGGCATCGAACTTCTGCGCGAGGTCCGCAGCGACGAGACGCTGAACCGCACCCCGTTCATCATGGTGACGGCCGAGTCCAAGGCCGAGAACGTGATCATGGCCAAGAAGGCCGGCGTCAGCAATTACATCGTCAAGCCGTTCACCGCCGACACGCTGAAGGCCAAGATCGAGGCGGTCGCCGGCTGATGGCTTCCGCATCCGCCTCCAGAAAAACCCAGACGAGCGCCCATCAGGCGGCCGCTGCGACGTCCGAGGCGATGCAGGTCGTCGAGGAGCTTCGCCGCTTCGCCGAGGAGATCTCGGGCATGCGCGCCGAGATCGCACAGCTCAAGGCGTCGGAGCTCGCGACCGAGCGGCTCCCCGCCGCCGGCCGCCAGCTCGGCCAGATCACCGAGACCACCGAGGCGGCCGCGAACGCGATCATGGAGGCGGTCGAGGAGATGCTGCAGGCCGATTCGGCCGACTCCTCCGCCTACAAGGCGCTGGTCTCCAACAAGGCCATGGCGATTTTCGAGGCCTGCGCCTTCCAGGACGTCACGGGCCAGCTGATCAAGCGCGTGAGCGAGACGATCTTCCAGATCGAGTCGCGCATCACGCGCATCGCCGATCGCATCGAGACCACCGCCTTCCCCGGCGAGATGGAGCTCAGCGCCCGCCAGAAGCGCGAGCAGGAGCTGCTGCTCAACGGACCGCAAGCCAAGGCCGAGGCGATCGCGCAGGACGAGATCGACGCGCTGCTCGCCGACTTCAACTGAAGCCGGGCCGGCCGCGCGCTGGCTTGGCGCCGTCCTCCGGAGACGCCTATATGGGCTGACCCGGAGGATCGTTCGCACATGAACCGCTACGAAAAACCGCCCGCGTCCGGCGAGGCGGAGGTGCGCTATCTGGACGCCGACTTCCGCGTCGTGCGTCCGGGCGCTTTCGTGCGCTGCGCGGTGACCGGCGCGGCGATCCCGCTCGAGGAGCTGCGCTACTGGAGCGTCGAGCGCCAGGAGGCCTATTCCGGCCCCGAAGCGGCGCTCGCCCGCGCGCTCGGCAAGAGCTGACCGGCAAGAAAACTGACCGGCCGGGCCGTCAGGGCACCACGACGACGCGCGTGCCGACGCTGACTTCCTTGTAGAGTTCGACGATGTCCTCGTTCCGCATGCGGATGCAGCCGTAGGACGCGTAGGTGCCGATCGACTTCGGACGGTTGGTGCCGTGGATCGCGTACTGGTCGCGGTCGAGCAGCAGCGCGCGCGGTCCCATCGGATTCGACTTCACGCCGCCTGCGATGACGTTCGGCAGGTGCGGGTGGTCGCGCTTGACGTCGGCGGGCGGCGACCAGGCCGGCTGGACGAACTTGCCGCGGATCCGCGCCGTGCCGAGCCAGGCCCGGCCGGGCTTGCCGACGGCGACGCGGAAGCGGATGACGCCCCGCCCCCAGCCGCGCACATAGTAGAGCGCGCGCTCTGAGTTGCTGATGACGATGGTGTCCGAACTGTAGCCGGACGGGTCGAACGCCGGCGCGCGGCGCGCCTCCGCCGTCGCGGCGGCCCCGAACAGCGCCGCGGCGCTGATCGCGCCGCGCAGAAGAATCGAAGAGAACGTCCGAGCCATACGCCACACCTCGGCTGCGCGCGGCGGATGAACGCCGCGCTCTGCTTAGGCGGTAGCCCGAAACCCAGAAAAAGAACGTTACTCGCACACCGCTCAAAGTCTTGAGCGGCGCTTTACCTTAACGAACGCTGTCGGTTCGGGTCGGGGCGCGCTGCGATACCGTCAGGGCGTCACGACGACCTTGGTGCCCAGGCTCACCCGCTCGAACAGGTCGATGACGTCCGAGTTGCGCATGCGGATGCAGCCGTAGGAGGCGAAGGTGCCGATCGAGCTCGGCCGGTTTGTGCCGTGGATGGCGTACTGGTCGCGGTCGAGGATGATGGCCCGGGGACCCATCGGGTTCCTGGGGCTGCCGCCAGGGATGAAGTCCGGGATGTTCGGCTTGTCGCGCTTGACGTCCTCGGGCGGGGCCCAGTTCGGCTTGACGTACTTGCCCTTCACATAGGCCGCGCCGAGCCACTGCTTGGCGCGCTTGCCGACCGCGACCGGATAGCGGAACGCCCGGCCGTTGCCCAGCACGAAGTAGAGCGCCCGCTCCTTGTTCCGGATGACGACGGAGCCCGGATACTCCTCGGTCTTGAAGGAGACTTCCGTGCGCGCCTGGGCCGGCGGCGGCGCGCAGAGGAGGAGAACGGCGGCCAGCGCCACTGCGCCATGGCCCAACAGCCTTCGCACCATGAACGGCGCCTCGCATTCCAGAACCCCGCCGGGACTTAAAAAGCAAAGCCGGCCTTCGGGCAAGACGATCGGGCGCAACCCACCTCCACCCAAAGTCCGGAGACAGCCGCACTTGCAGGAAACTCCGGCGGCGCCCACATATCAGAAAATAATCCTTTATATCGGCCGGATCTGCGGCATTATAGGAGTATGGTCGTAGTTTCGATGCAAAGAGCGGTTCGCCGGCGTATGGGCGACGTGGCTTTGGGAGCCGCCCTCGGCGTGGCGGCGACGCTCGCATGGAGCGCTTTCAGCCATAAGGACGACGTGGCGTCGGCTATACAGAGCGGGGCCGAGCCGCACGGCGCCGCGGCCGAAGCCGCGCCGGCGCTGAGCGCGCGGGCGCTTTCGGTGATCGACGGCGACACCTTCGAGGCGCGCGTCGCGACCTTCCCGGGGCAGGAGATCGTCACGCGGGTGCGCATCGCCGGCGTCGACGCGCCGGAACGCGCCGGCAGATGCGCCAGCGAGACAGAGGCCGCGGCGGCGGCGACCGCGGCGCTGTCGCAGATTATCGAGGGACGTCGCCTGACGCTCACCGGGGTCCATGGCGACAAGTACTTTGGGCGCGTCGTCGCGCGCGTGGCGACGGACGCCGGCGGCGACGTCGCCGACGCGCTCATCGCCGAGGGTCATGGCCGCGCCTACGCGGGAGGCAGGCGCGGTGGTTGGTGCTGAGGCCCGTTCGGGAGCCGAACGCCGCTCAAAAAAGCCGCCATTGAACGGAAGATTGTCTGTCCTGTCCGGGGCGTTCAAAGGTTTGCCGCGTGTCGAAAGCTCTCGTCGTCGCGGTGATCGTCGTCGCCGAAATCGCGACGGTGGCCGGAATGCACGTTACGTGGATGACGAACGCGCTCGCCGCTGCGCGGGACGGGCAGAATTTCCCTTGCCTGTCCGAAAGGGACAGATCGCGGATCTCGGCGGGAAAATTCAGTCAGCGGGACATGGATATGATGGTCGTCCGGCAGGCCAACCGCGCGATGGGGCAGACGAATATGCTCTGGTGGCACGTTCGGGGCATGGGGGTCACTGGCGCGTATCTCGCCTTCTGGTCGCCGGATAAGCGCCAGGAAATCTTCGCCGAGATGATCTCGAAAACCGGTCTCTGTCCGGCCTATGGGCGCTTGAACTGACGGCGAAGGCAAGCGATCGGCCATGTCACCCCGGCGCATGGCCGGGATGACCAGAGCATTCCCTCGAAGCCCGCGTCCAGGGCGACGAGGCGAAACTTGAATGGTCTGAAGACCGGCGTCCGCGACGGACGCCGACCTTGGCGATTACGCCGCCTTCTCCTTCTTCCGGTTCTGGCGGTTGTCGATCAGGTCGTCGACCACCGCGGGGTCGGCGAGCGTCGAGGTGTCGCCGAGCGCGCCGAACTCGTCCTCGGCGATCTTGCGCAGGATACGGCGCATGATCTTGCCGGAGCGCGTCTTCGGCAGGCCGGGCGCGAACTGGATGAGGTCGGGCGAGGCGATCGGACCGATGTCCTTGCGCACCCACTGAACCAGCTCCTTCTTGAGCTCGTCGGTGCCCTCGACGCCGGCGTTGAGCGTCACATAGGCGTAGATGCCCTGGCCCTTGAGGTCGTGCGGATAGCCGACCACCGCGGCCTCGGCGACCTTTTCATGCGCGACCAGCGAGCTCTCGACTTCCGCCGTGCCCATGCGGTGGCCGGAGACGTTGATGACGTCGTCGACGCGGCCGGTGATCCAGTAGTAGCCGTCCTCGTCGCGGCGGCAGCCGTCGCCGGTGAAGTACTTGTCCTTGTAGGTCGCGAAGTAGGTTTCCTCGAAGCGCTTGTGGTCGCCATAGACCGTGCGCATCTGGCCCGGCCAGCTGTCGGTGATGACGAGGTTGCCGTCGGCCGCGCCCTCGATGACGTTGCCCTCGGCGTCGACCAATTCCGGCTTCACGCCGAAGAACGGCAGCGTCGCGGAGCCGGGCTTGAGGTCGATCGCGCCCGGGAGCGGGGTGATCAGGATGCCGCCGGTCTCTGTCTGCCACCAGGTGTCGACGATCGGGCAGCGACTGTCGCCGACGACGCGGTAGTACCACTCCCAGGCTTCCGGATTGATCGGCTCGCCGACCGAGCCGAGCAGGCGAAGGCTCTCGCGGGACGTTTTCTTCACCGGCTCCTCGCCGGCGCCCATCAGCGAGCGGATGGCGGTCGGGGCGGTGTAGAAGATGTTGACCTTGTGCTTGTCGACGACGTCCCAGAAGCGGGAGATCGACGGGTAGTTCGGCACGCCCTCGAACATGAGGGTCGTCGCGCCGTTCGCGAGCGGGCCGTAGACGATGTAGCTGTGGCCGGTGACCCAGCCGACGTCAGCGGTGCACCAGTAGATGTCGCCGTCGTGGTAGTCGAAGATCAGCTGGTGGGTCAGCGAGGCGTAGACCAGGTAGCCGCCGGTGGTATGCAGCACGCCCTTCGGCTTGCCGGTCGAGCCCGAGGTGAACAGGATGAACAGCGGGTCCTCCGCGTTCATCTCCTCCGGCGGACAGTCCGGCGAAGCCGCCGCGACCGCGTCCTCGTAGCGGACGTCGCGGCCCTCGGTCATCGGCACGTCGCCGCCGGTGCGGGTGACGACGATCACCGTGTCGACCTCGCCGTTGACGCGGGAAATGGCGTCGTCGGTGTTCTTCTTGAGCGGGACCTTCTTGCCGCCGCGCAGGCCCTCGTCGGCCGTGATCACGACGCGGGACTCGCAGCCCTCGATGCGATTGGCGAGGCTGTCCGGAGAGAAGCCGCCGAACACGATCGAGTGCACCGCGCCGATGCGCGCGCAGGCGAGCATCGCGTAGGCGGCCTCGGGGATCATCGGCAGGTAGAGGGTGACGCGGTCGCCCTTCTTGACGCCGCGGTCCTTCAGCACGTTGGCGAGCCGGCACACATTCTCGTGCAGCTCGCGATAGGTGATGTGCTTGGAGTCCTTCGGGTCGTCGCCTTCCCAGATGATCGCCGTCTGGTCGCCGCGCTTCTCAAGATGGCGGTCGATGCAGTTGGCCGAGACGTTGAGCGTGCCGTCCTCGAACCACTTGATCGAGATGTTGCCGGGCGCGAACGAGGTGTTCTTCACCTTGGTGTAGGGCTTGATCCAGTCGAGCCGCTTGCCGGTGTCGCCCCAGTAGCCTTCCGGATCCTCCACGGAGCGCTTGTAGTCGGCCTCGTAGGTCGCGCGGTCGATATGGGCGCGGCTCTTCCACTCGTCTGGGACGGGATGAAGCTTGTCGGACATCGCGTGTCGCCTCCCTCGGCGCCGGTTCGTCGCCGCGTTCGCGCGCGGCGCATTCTTGTGGCCGCGATCAGCGGCGGGCCTGCGCGAAAGGTAGGGCGGAACGCGCTCACGTCTCAAGCGGGCGTGCGTCGTACTTTGCGGGGAGGGCGGGCCTTGTCGCCAGCGGTCTGGCGGCGAGCGCGGCGCGCAGCCTGTCCGCATGCGCCGCCGGCATGTCTTCGGCGAGCGCGAGGAGATCCTCGTCACGCAGGGTGAGGTCCGACAGCGCCTCCTCGACGCCCGGAAAGCTTGGCTTTTCCCAGAACGGATCCGCCGCGCGCCAGGACGGGCCGAAGACGAGCGCAGCCTTCTCGGCCATCCGGTCAGGCGCCCAGATCTCGCGATCGCCGAAGGCGACGCGCCGCAGCGGATGGATCAGGTCCGCGCCGCCGGGAATGCGGACAAAGGTCGGCCGGCAGTAAAAGTTCTCCGCGTCGATAAAGGCCGGGAAGACGTCGATCTCGACAGGCGCGGCGCCGGGGCGCCAGCGGGCGTTCGAGCGCCACTTGAAGTGGCGGCGGCGCACATGGCCGGCCTGGTTGACCAGCCGGACGTTCTCGCCGCGCGCGAACAGCGCGCGCAGCAGCCCCATGTATTCGAGCTTGAGCGAGGCGGCGTCGCGCGCGTTCGACAGGTAGGCCGTGTCGAAATCGACGTCGTGGTCGATGGGGCCGCCCTGCCGGGCCGCGCCGAGCAGCGTGCCGCCGACGACGTGCAGATGCGCGCCGACGATCTCGTGGACGAGGCGGTCGCAATGCTCGTACTGGTCGAGGATCGCCGCCAGCCCGGGCCCTCGCTGCGCGAAGGGCGCGCGCAGATCCCCGTTCGAGGTGAGCACGAAGCCGTCGCGCAATTTCGAGGCGACGTCGCGGACGAGGTCGGGGTCGTCGCCCATCGCCGAGCGCTTCGCCTCCACCTCCGGAGAAAAGCCGAGCTCGACGGCGTCGGCCGAGATGGAGATCGGCGCGCCTTCCGCGAGCACGGCCGCGAGCGCGACCGACAGGACGAACCGGAAGGTCCAGACGTTCCGCGCGCCCTGATCAGGCACAGGCAGGGTTTCGGCGAGGGTGAGGCCGGCGAGCCTGAGCGCGACCGAGCGCGGCGCTTTCCGGAAGGCGCGCCGCCGGACATGTCCGGACAGCAGCAGCCGGTCCCCGCGTCTCGTCAGCCGAGTGACGCCGCTTGCGATCATCGCCGCCCCGCCTCGACCGACACGATCGGTCGCGCCCGCTCAGGCCGCGGCCCGAACCGTCATGTCGTCGTCATAGTCATGGAAGAAGCGTTCCGGAATCAAGCTCCGGCGCGACTTGGCGCCGCGATCGCGTCAATCGGCCGGCTTCAGCCGCCACACGGTCGTCTTCTTGATCTCGGCGTCCTCGAGCTCGCGCGTGACCGGCACGGCGTAGGTCTGCAGCGCCTCGAGCCTGTCCTTGGGCAGGTAGCTGCGGCCGGGATCGCCGATTAGCACAGGGACGCCGTCTCCAAGATAGCCGTCCAGCCAGGCGAGGAGCCGCGCCGCAAGATCGCGCTCGTAGAACAGGTCGCCGACGGTGACGAGATCGGCCGGCGGGCGCGGTCCGCCGATCAGGTCCTCGCCGGTCGCCTGGACCGGCACGCCATTGGCCTCCGCGTTGATCGCGACCGCCGCGACGGCGAAGCGGTCGACGTCGGCCGCGAGCACGGACGACGCCCCCGCCTTCATGGCCGCGATCGCGACGAGGCCGGAGCCTGCGCCGAGATCGAGGACGCGCCGGCCGCGCACCATCTCGGGAGCGTCGAGCAGGTAGCGCGCCAGCGCCTGCCCGCCCGCCCAGGCGAAGGCCCAGAACGGCGGCGGCAGTCCCGCCTCGGCGAGCTCTTCCTCCGTCTTCGACCACAGCGGCACGGCCTCGTCGGCGACGCGAAGCGTGATCTCGGGCGTGAGCGGGACGAGCCGGGACCGCGTCTCCGCCAGGACGAAGGCCGACGGGTCCGGAATCTTCACGACGGGCCGCGATCAGCCCTTGAGGCCGCCCATGCGGCAGACCTCGGCCCACTCGTCGTCGGTCACCGGCTGGACCGAAAGCCGCGAGTTCGAGGTCAGCGCCATCTTGGCGAGCTTCTCGTTCTCCTTGGCGGCGGCGAGCGTGACCGGCTTCGGCATGTCCTCGACGGCCTTGAGGTCGACGCACTCCCAGGTCGGGTTGTCGGCGCTGGAGTCGACATGGGCGAGCTTGATCACCTCGACGACGCCGACGATCTCCTTGCCCTCGTTGGAGTGATAGAAGAAGCCGCGCTCGCCGATCTTCATCGCGCGCATGTTGTTGCGCGCCTGGTAGTTGCGCACGCCCGTCCATTCCGTGCCGTTCGCGCCGGCGGCCTTCTGCTGCTCCCACGACCAGCTGTCGGGTTCGGACTTGAACAGCCAGTAGGCCATGGCGAAGGGCTCCAATGCGTCGGGATGTCGGCCGGCTTTAGCGCGGGTGCGGCGGGAAGCGAAGCGCTCAGTCGATGCGCCGGACGCTCGTCACCTCGTCACCCGCCTTCGAGATGCGCGCGAGCGCCTCGGCGAGCGGCTCGATCGCGACGGCCATGGCGAAGGCGTTGGCGTGGATAAGAGTCTGCGCGTCGCGCACCAGGGCGACGTGGCCCTTCCAGAAGATCAGGTCGCCGCGCCGCGCCTCGGAGAGCGCGAGCGGGCGGCCGAGCGCGGCCTCCTGCATGTCGCTGTCGCGCGGCGCCGAAACCCCGCAGGCGGCGAGGGCGGTCTGGACGAGCGCGGAGCAGTCGAGCCCGAGGCTGGTGCGCCCACCCCAGAGATAGGGCGCGCCAATGAAGCGCTCCGCCACCGCGACCGGGTCGCTCTCGGTCTCTTCCAGCGGCGCGATGTGCTTCGCGATGGCGTAGGCGCCGGTGTCGAGCACCGCGAAGCGGTCCTCGAAGTCGACGACCGAGACGGCCGCGTTCATCGAGAGCGCGTCGTCCGGCGGCTCCTTGATCGACGCGGAGGGGAACAGCAGGGTCCGAAGCGCCGAGACGCGATGCGTCGCGCCGGGTCCGGTCTCCTCGCTCAGCGCCGCGGACGGCACGTAGCCGACATAGCCGTCGGTCGCGTTCTGGACCCAGGCCCAGCCTTCGAGCTCGTCATAGACCGTCACCTCCTCGCCGAAGAGGAGCTCGGTCTCGAGCATGGCGTCGGGTCTCGGCGCCCGGCGCAGGCTCGCATGCCCGATCGCGACGCGGCGCTTCTCGCCCTCGACGAAACGCAGCGCCTCCACCTTGCCCTTGAGGAACGCCGCCGCGACGTCCGGCCGGGCGGGGGTGAGGCGGCGATCGAAGGTGTCGGCCATGCAGCTCGCGGACCTCGCTTGTGGAGCCGCGGAGGAAGACGCGCCCAGCGCCGCGCGTCAATCTCCGAAAAGCAGGGGCGCCGCCGCGAAGCCGAGGACCATCAGGGCGAAGGCGACCCAGACCACGGTTTTCGAGCGCGTCTCCATCAGGCGCTTGGCGTGCTCGCCGAAGACGTAGATGACTCCGCAGGGGATCGCGAAGCGCACCGACCGGGCCACGACGCTCGCCGCCACGAAGGTCGCGAAATCGAGCTGGGTGAGGCCGCTCGAGATGGTGACGACCTTGTAGGGGATCGGCGTGATGCCGCCACCGATCAGCACCATCAGCCAGCCATACTCGTTGAACTTGGCCGCGACCTGCTCGAAATCGCCGGCCATGCCGTAGAGGCGCATCAGCGGCTCGCCGACGGATTCGTAGAGCAGCAGTCCGATCAGATAGCCCGCGACGCCGCCGAGCACGGACGAGACCGTGCAGATCGCCGCGTAGCGCCACGCCTTGGCGCGCTCCGCCAGGATCATCGGCAGCAGCATCACCTCGGGAAACATCGGAATGAAGGAGCTCTCGGCGAAGCAGGCGGCCGCAAGCGCAGGTTCGGCGCGCTTGTGGCGAGCCATTTTCAGACACCAGTCGTAGACGCGGCTCACCTTCGCCTCGCTTCGTTTCACGAAGCGGCGTTATGGGCCGACGCGCGGCGTTTCGGGAGCCGGCTTACGCGCTCGTGATCGCCGGCGTCACTTCGTGAACCGCGAGGAAAGCAGCGCCATCAGCGCGCGCGCCGCCTGGACCTCGCCGCCCTCAGGCCGGCCCGGCTTCGAGGACGGGTTCCAGGCGTAGATGTCGAAATGCGCCCAGGTCTTCGCCTTCTCAACGAAGCGGCGCAGGAACAGCGCCGCCGTCACCGAACCCGCGAAGGGGCCGCTCGAGACGTGGTTCACGTCGGCGATCTTGGACGACAGCATGTCGTCATAGGGGTTCCAGAGCGGCAGGCGCCACAGCGGGTCGTGCTCGGCGGTCCCGGCGGCGAGCAGAGCCTCGGCGAAGGCGTCGTCGTCGGTGTAGAGCGGCGGCAGGTCCGGCCCGAGTGCGACGCGGGCGGCGCCGGTGAGGGTCGCGGCGTCCACCATGATCTCGGGCGCCTCCTCGTCGCCGAGCGCGAGGGCGTCGGCGAGCACGAGGCGCCCTTCGGCGTCGGTGTTGCCGATCTCGACGGTGAGGCCCTTGCGGCTCGGCAGCACGTCGCCGGGGCGGAAGGCGTCGCCGGATATCGAGTTCTCGACCGCGCCCACGATCAGCCGGAGGCGCACCGGGAGCTTGGCGCCCATGATCATCGCGGCGAGCGCGATCATGGAGGCCGCGCCGCCCATGTCCTTCTTCATCAGCAGCATGGCCGAGGACGGCTTGATGTCGAGGCCGCCGGTATCGAACGCGACGCCCTTGCCGACCAGCGTGACCTTGGGGTCGTTCGCCCTGCCCCAGGTCAGGTCGACGATGCGGGGCGCGCGCGGCGAGGCGCGGCCGACCGCGTGGACCAGAGGGAAGTCCCGCTTCAGCAACTCGTCGCCGACGATGGAGTTGACCTTGGCGCCATGGGTCTTGGCGAGCCGGCGGATCGCGTCCTCGATCTCCTGCGGGCCCATGTCGTTGGCGGGCGTGTTGACGAGGTCGCGCCCGAGCGCGACCGCCGCGGCCGTGCGCTCGACCTCACCGAGGTCGACGCCGTCAGGCGCCGCGATGCGGACGCCGTCGTCCTCGCCGGCCTTGTAGCGGCGGAACCGGTACGAGCCGAGCGCGAAGCCGAGCGCGGCGAGGCGGGCGTCGCCGACCGCGCCCTCGAAGCGCCAGTTCCCCGCCGGCAGCGCGCCGACCAGCCGGCCAGCCAGGAAGGGATTTTTTGACTTTGCCGAGGCGCCCTCGACGCCGAACACGGCGCCGGCGAGCGCGGCGCCCTTGCCGGGGACGAGCAGGGCCTTGCCCGCGCCGGGCTTGAACCCCGTCGCCTTCGCCCAGTCGCGCGCCGCGGCGGGGAGGTCGTCGCCGGCCGGCGTGAACCAGACCGGGAGCGAGGAGGCGGAAGGGGGCGCGAAGATCGAGGACATGCTGGCAACCGGCGCAGGAGGGACGCCTGTCTTCGCATATCCGTCATGGATTGGGAAAAGGCGGATAACCCAGTCGGCCCGAACTCACAGCCGGTCGCGCAGCGCGTAGTAGCTCATCGCGGCGACGAGGATGGGCTTGCGCAGCCACGTGCCGCCGGGGAAGGCGGGGACGGGGAGCCTCGCCAGAAGGTCGAAACGGTCGAGCCGACCCTTCACCGCCTCGGCGAGGATCTTGCCGAACATCGGGGCAAGCAGCACGCCCTGTCCCGAATAGCCGGCCGCCGTCAGCACGTTCGGCCGGATCGCGCGCACATAGGGTTGGCGCGTCTGCGTGACGCCGAGGACCCCGCCCCAGGCGTGCTCGAACGGAACGTCGGCGAACTGCGGGAAGACGTTCGCGAGATGCCGCCGAACCAGCGGTGAGACGTCGTGCGGCAGCGTCGTCGAATAGGTCTCGCCGCCACCAAACAGCAGCCGTCCGTCTGGCGTGGGGCGGAAATAATAGACGACGAAGCGGCTGTCCGAGACCGCCGCGCGGCTGGTCAGAACATCGTTCAGGCGTTCGCCGACAGGGACCGTCGTCGCGATGTGGTTTGCGATCGGCATGACGTGGCGCTCGACCGCCTGCTCTACGCCTTCGAGCAGCCCGTCGGTGCAGATCAGCACCGTGTCCGCCTTCAGAGATCCGCCGCCCGTCTCCAGAACGGCCGGCGTCCCGTGCCGGAGCCTTGTCACGCGCGACTCTTCGAAGATCTTGGCGCCGGCGACCTCTACGGCCCTCGCAAGGCCGTAGGTCAGGGCGAGCGGATCGAGATGGCCGGCGCCGCGGTCGATCGAGCCGCCGAGATACTGCTCGCTCTTCACCAGCGCCCGGAGCTGTTCGCGGTCCAGCGGCTCGACATGCGGGTAGTCGTAGTCGCGCGCCAGCTTCTCGGCGTAGGCGCGGGTCTCCTCGACATAGGGCGCCTTGTGGTCGGCGTGGATCAGGCCCGGCTCGTAGGCGCAGTCGATGTCATGCGCCTGCATGAGGGCACGGAGCAGGAGCTTGGCCTCCTCCGCCATGTCCCAGAGCTTTCGCGCGTCTGCCTTGCCGACGGTCGCCTCCAGTTCGTCCTGCTCGCGGCGCTGTCCGCTGTGGACCTGCCCGCCGTTGCGCCCCGAGGCGCCCCAGCCGACGCGCTTCTGCTCCAGCACGGCGACCGACACGCCCTGTTCGGCGAGGTGGAGCGCCGCCGACAGGCCGGTCAGCCCCGCGCCGATGATCGCGACGTCGGCCCGCGCCTCGCCGGCGAGCGCGGGGCGCGGCGTCGGCGCCGGGTTGACGGCTGCGTAGTAGGAGCGGTCGCAGGACGGCGGGGCGGTCACGGCTTTCCGGGTCTCGGGTTGGAGGGGAAGACGCTCGACGCATTTCGGTCCATGATTGGATCCTGATTGGCGTCGCAGCGCGAGGGGGAGCGCGGCCATGACTGTGCCCATGCCGGACGGAATGAAAAGCCTCCGCGTCGCCGCGGCGGCGTTTGCGGCGCTGATCGCGCTCTTTGGAGGCGTGGCCGTCGCCCAGGAATTTCCGTTCGGCGCCCATCTCCAGCCCTATGCGGACGGGGTCCTGAAGCCGAAGGGCAAGCAGAAGGCGCTCGACCGCGACGTCGCCGCCTTCTACGCGAAATGGAAGTCCGCCTATCTGCGGCCGGGTTGCGGCGCCGGGCAGTATTTCATCAAGGCGGACACCTTCACCGGTGCGACGGTGGTCTCTGAAGGTCAGGGCTACGGCATGCTGGTCATCGCCATGATGGCCGGCGAGGAGCCGGACGCGCAGGCGATCTTCGATGGGCTCTACCGCTACTATCTTGCCCATCCGAGCAAGGTCGACCCAGACCTCATGGCCTGGGCGCAGGACGACCAGTGCCGCGACATCATGGGCGGCGACAGCGCGACCGACGGCGACCTCGACGCCGCCTATGCGCTGCTGCTCGCGCACAAGCAGTGGGGCTCGGACGGCGCGCTGAATTACCTCGCGGGCGCCAAGCGCGTGATGAAGGCGATGATGGCCAGCAACGTGGTCAAGCGCACCAAGCTGACCAACCTCGGCGACTGGGTCACTCTCGGCCAGTCGAAATACAGCTTCGCCTCGCGGTCCTCCGACTGGATGTTGGGCCACTTCCGCGCCTTCGCGAAGAAGGGCTCGAAGACCTGGAATGACGTGCTCGGCGCGACCCAGAAGGTCGCGGGCCGCCTGCAGACCGTCTATGCGCCGGGAACCGGCCTGCTGCCGGACTTCGTGATCGACACCGACACGACCGCCAGGCCCGCGCCGAAGGGGTTTCTGGAAGGCGAGACCGACGGAAGCTACGGCTACAACGCCTGCCGCGACCCCTGGCGCTTCGGCGTCGACGCGGCGCTGAGCGGCGACAAGGCTTCCACAAAGATCGCGCGCAAGATCAGCGCCTGGGCGCGCAAGAAGACCGGTAACAAGCCGTCGAAGCTTCGGGACGGCTATGCGCTCGACGGCTCCCCGCTCGTCGAATACCAATCCATGGCCTTCGTCGCGCCGTTCTCGGTCGCCGCGACCGTCGATCCCGGCGCTCAGAAGTGGCTCGACGCGCTGTGGACGTCGATGGTCGAAACGGCGCCCGAGGGCTACTACCCGGACAGCATCCGCCTGCTGTCGATGATCGCCGTCTCGCGGAACTGGCTGGCCCCCTGATCCTGTCCGCGGCAAGATCCGGCGTTGCCCGCGCGGCCAAGCGCCGCTAGCGTCCGGCCCCGTGCCGCAGGACCGCATCCTCACCAAGGCCGCTCTCGACGCCGCGCTCGACGCGCTCTCGGCGATCGATCCGCGGATGGACGAGCTTCGCCGCGTCTCGCCCGAGCCGCCGCTCCGCACGCTGTCGCCGGACCTCGCGGGGCTCGTCTGGCTGGTCAATTCGCAGCTCATCTCGGTCGCGGCGGCCCGGGCGATCCACGGCCGGGTCGAGGCGGCGCTCGGGACGATCGACCATGCGAGCCTCTGCGCCGCGCCGGACGAGATTTTCCTCGCCGCCGGAATGTCGCGCGTAAAATTGAGGACGGTGCGCGCGCTCTGCGCCGCGGTCGACGCTGGGCTCGACCTCGGCGGTCTCTACGCGATCGAGGAGGAGGCGGCGCGCGCCGCGCTTCTCGCGATCCCGGGCGTCGGTCCCTGGACGGCCGACGTCTTCCTGCTGTTCGCGCATGGCCGCGCCGACGCCTTTCCGGGCGGCGACGTCGCGGTGCAGACGGCGCTACGGGACGTGTTCGAGCTCGCTGACCGACCTGACCGCGCGGAAGCCGAACGAATTGCCGAGCGATGGCGGCCCTTGCGCGGAGTGGCGGCGCAGCTTCTCTGGGCCTATTACCTCGGGGCGCGCGGCGGGCGGGACGCCGCGCCCGCGAGATCCTCTGCGACTCCGAGCCAGCCCGCGACCCTGGAAGAAGCCTCATGAGCCAGACGATCGACGGTCCGCGCCTTCCTGCCGCTTCCGGAGCGGCGAAGTCGCTGGTCGTGTTCCTGCACGGCTTCGGCGCCGACGGGAACGACCTGATCGCGATCGGCGCGGAGTGGCGGCGCCTGCTGCCGGACGCGGCCTTCGTCTCGCCGCACGCGCCCGAGCGCTGCATGGCTTCGCCGTCCGGCCGCCAGTGGTTTCCGCTGACCTTCCGCGATCCGGACGAACGTCGCCGCGGCGTGCTCGCGGCCCGGCCGGGGCTCGACGCCTTCCTCGACGCCGAGCTCGCGCGTCACAGGCTGACGCCGGACCGCCTCGCGCTCGTCGGCTTCAGCCAGGGCACCATGATGGCCCTGCATGTCGGCCTCAGGCGCAAGGTCCCGCCGGCGGCGATCCTCGGCTTTTCGGGCATGCTGGTCTCGCCCGAGGCGCTGAAAGCCGAGGCGACCGGCAAGCCGCCGATCCTGCTGATCCACGGCGATCGCGACGACGTCATTCCGGTCGATGCGCTGTTCGCCGCGACTGACGGCTTGTCCGCGGCTGAAATTCCGGTTGAATGGCATCTGTCGCCCGGTCTCGGGCACGGCATCGACGGCGAGGGCCTGCGCCAAGGCGCCGCATTCCTCGCCAGCGCGTTGAAACCGCGGAGGACAAGCCTTCGATCGACTTCACAAGATTGACGCACGGAATATAGATTATCCCCTGTGCGCAGGCCGTTGCGCCGGCGCGCCGATGGGGAGTGCGTGGTGACGGCCGCGGTATCCGCCGAAGCTTGTCCGGCTCTTGTGCTCAACGCGGACTACCGTCCGCTGAGTTACTATCCTTTGTCGCTGTGGTCCTGGCAGGACGCCATCAAGGCGATCTTCCTCGACCGGGTGAACGTGCTGTCGCACTACGACCGGCAGGTTCATTCGCCGAGCTTCCAGATGAAGCTCCCCTCGGTCGTGTGCCTGAAAACCTATGTACGCCCGGCGCGGCACCCGGCCTTCACCCGGTTCAACGTCTTCCTGCGCGACCGCTTCTCCTGCCAGTATTGCGGCACGCGCGAGGACCTGACCTTCGACCACGTCATCCCGCGCTCGCGCGGGGGGCTCACGACCTGGGACAACGTCTGCGCCGCCTGCTCGCCCTGCAATCTCAGAAAGGGCGGCCAGATGCCGGACGACTGCGGCATGCACCCGGCGCAATGGCCGTTCCAGCCGACGGTTCACGACCTGCACCGCAACGGGCGGCTGTTCCCGCCGAACTACCTCCACGACAGCTGGCTCGACTATCTCTACTGGGACAGCGAGCTCGAGCCGTAAGGTGTGGCTGGCGCGGCCGGTCCCGGCCCTGCGGCCGGGACGGCGCTATCGGCGCGTCGGTCCGCGACGCGGGCTCAGCTCAGATAGCCGAGCAGCCACAGGATGAGGATGATCGGAAGCGGAATGCCGATCAGCCAGAGAAGTCCGCCCTTGAGCATCGTCGTCTCCCATGCGCCCCTGCGAGACGAACTTCCGGCCTGAGATTTCGTTCCTCGCGCGGCTGTGATCTGCGCTGGGGTCGAGGGCCTGCGGCGCCGAAAGGCGGCTTCTGCCCCGCGCGCCAAAATGCTACCGGCTCCCCGCAACGCCACGGGAGCCAAAGATGACCGACCGCCCGATCGCCCGCGCCCTTCTGTCGGTCTCCGACAAGACCGGCCTGATCGACTTCGCGCGCGCGCTCGCCGAGCGCGGCGTCGCGCTGGTCTCGACGGGCGGCACGGCGAAGGCGATCGCCGAGGCGGGGCTCGAGGTCGACGACGTCTCGGCGCTCACCGGCTTTCCGGAGATGATGGACGGGCGGGTCAAGACGCTGCACCCGAAGGTCCATGGCGGCCTGCTCGCGATCCGCGACGACGCCGGCCACGAGGCGTCCATGGCCGAGCACGCAATCGTCCCGATCGATCTGCTCGTCGTGAACCTCTACCCGTTCGAGGCGGCGCTGGCCCGCAAGGCCGACTACGACGACATGGTCGAGAACATCGACGTCGGCGGTCCGGCGATGATCCGTGGCGCCTCCAAGAACCACGCCTTCGTCACCGTCGTGGTCGAGCCCTCGGATTACGCCGCCGTGCTAGCCGAGATGGACGCCAATGGCGGCGCGACGACCTTCGCGCTCAGGAAGCGCCTCGCCGCCAAGGCGTTTTCGCGCACGGCCGCCTACGATGCGGCGATCGGGACCTGGCTGTCGGGCCAGGCCGGCGAGGAGACGCCAGCCTTCGCAGCGCTGGGCGGAACGCTGGCGCAGGGCCTGCGCTACGGCGAGAACCCGCACCAGACCGCCGCCTTCTACCGCACCGCCGGCAGCCGCTTCGGCGTCGCGACGGCGCGGCAGCTGCAGGGCAAGGAGCTCTCCTACAACAACATCAACGACACCGACGCCGCCTACGAGCTCGCCGGCGAGTTCGACCCGGCGAAGGCCGCCGCCTGCGTCATCGTCAAGCACGCCAACCCCTGCGGCGTGGCGGAAGGCGCAAGCCTCGTCGAGGCCTATGAGCGCGCGCTCGCCTGCGACCCGGTCTCTGCCTTCGGCGGCATCGTCGCGCTGAACCGCCCGCTGGACGCGGAAGCCGCGAAGAAGATCGTCGAGATCTTCACCGAGGTGATCATCGCGCCGGAGGCCGACGAGGAGGCGCGGGCGATCGTGGCCGCCAAGAAGAACCTGCGCCTGCTCGTCGCCGGCGGGCTTCCGGATCCCCGCGCGAAGGGCCTCGCGATCCGCACCGTGGCCGGCGGCTTCCTCGTCCAGTCGCGCGACGACGCGACCGTCGACGGCCTCGAGCTGAAGATCGTGACGAAGCGCGCGCCGTCGGAGCGCGAGCTCGCCGACATGCGCTTCGCCTTCAAGGTCGCCAAGCACGTGAAGTCGAACGCGATCGTCTATGTGAAGGACGGCGCCACGGTCGGGGTCGGCGCGGGCCAGATGAGCCGCGTCGACAGCGCCCGCATCGCCGCCCGCAAGGCGCTCGACGCGGCCGCCGCGGCAGGTCTCGACGAGCCGCTGACGCGCGGCTCGGTGGTGGCCTCGGACGCTTTCTTTCCCTTCGCCGACGGGCTGGACGCTGCGATCGAGGCGGGCGCGACGGCGGTGATCCAGCCGGGCGGCTCGATGCGCGACGAGGAGGTCATCGCCCGCGCCGATGAGGCTGGCCTCGCGATGGCCTTGACCGGGATCCGCCACTTCCGGCACTGATGCGCCGGCGCCCGGGGGAGGTAAATTCGTAACGAATCTTCTCCGAATGTGATCGTACGGGTTCCTACGGACCTGACATTTTCGCATCTGGCATGCTAATGGCGCGCCAAGGGATGGGGGTCCTGCTTTCGCCTTGTGGCGTCAGCCGTTTCCACGCTTTGTCCGGAGCCGCCCGCAGATGGCGTCGTTCGTGTCCAAGTTCCGCGTCGCGGCCGCCTTCGCCGCCCTGGCTCTCGTCTCTCCCGCCGTCGTCGCCGAGCCCATGACCGCGCCGTGCAAGATCGCGGACGCCAACCTCGCGATGTCCGGCAAGCTCGACCGCATCGCGAGCAAGCTGAAGCAGGCGCAGAGCCTGCGCATCCTCGTCGTCGGCTCGTCCTCGACCGCAGGCGTCGGCGCTTCCTCGCCCACCAAGGCCTACACCGCCCGGCTCGAGAGCGAGCTCGAGGAGCGGCTCTCGGGCGTCGACGTCAACGTCGTCGCGCGCGGCGTCGGCGGCGAGACGGCGGTCGGCGCCGAGGCGCGGATGGAGAAGGAGATCGGCGCGTCGCGGCCCGACCTCGTGATCTGGCAGATCGGCACCAACGACGTCTACCGCAAGATCGACATCGCCGCGTTCAAGTCGATCGCCGAGCGCGGCCTCGCCGATATCGCCGCCGCCGGCCTCGACGCCGCGATGCTCGACCCGCAATACGTGCCGCAGGATGAGGCGCTCTACGCCCCTTACGTCGCGGCCCTGCAGCAGATCTCGGCCGCGACCGGCGTTCCGATCGCCCGCCGCTACGACGCCATGAAGGCGATCGCCAAGTCCGGCGGCGCTGCCATGATCTCCGGCGACAGGCTGCACATGAACGATCTTGGCCACGCCTGCGTCGGCGAGTTCCTGGCCGAAGCGCTCGACCGCAAGATCGCGCCGGTCCCGCCGGCGATGGTCGAGGCGCACCGCCCCACCTGATTTCGGCTGCGACGGGCCCTATAGTCCCGGCGGGCACGCCCGCCCGGGGAGGACTGGCTCGCATGCTGATCACCACCACCAACACCGTCGAAGGCCGCCGGATCGTCGAATATCACGGCCTCGTCACCGGCGAGGCGATCCTCGGCGCCAACATCTTTCGGGACATGTTCGCGGCGGTGCGCGACATCGTGGGCGGCCGCGCCGGCGCCTATGAGAAGGAGCTCAAGAGCGCCCGCGACATCGCTCTCGAGGAAATGACCGAGGAAGCCAGCGCCCGCGGCGCCAACGCGGTGATCGGCGTCGACCTCGACTACGAGACCGTCGGCAAGGAGGGCGCCATGCTGATGGTCACCGCCTCCGGCACCGCCGTGACGCTGGGATAGCCTTTTCGCGCTCCTTCCCTTCTCCCCTCGCGGCAGAAGGTGGCCTCGGCGCAGCCGAGGTCGGATGAGGGGGCGCCTCCGCTAGCGGAACGCCTCAGCCACATCCTGAACCGCCCCCTCACCCTTACCCTCTCCCGCGAGGGGAGAGGGGGGCCTGGGGCGTTTCCGCCTCAAGTCCGGGCGCAGATCCCTCCCCTTGCAAAGGGCTGTCTCTTATACACATCTCCGAGCCCACGAGACTCCTGAGCATCTCGTATGCCG
>CABHPB010000005.1 GCA_902168115.1 uncultured Methylopila sp.
AATACTACCTCGCCGCCGGCATGGACCCGCGCCGGCTGGAGGCGCTGCGCCGCGAGATCCTCGACCTCGCGCGCGGCCAGGGCCTCGACCAGGACGCCGGCGCGGCGGGCGGCGGCGAGGACGCGCTCGCGGCGATCGACAACTACCTCTGCGAGCTCAAGGAGCTGCAGATCCGCGACGGCCTCCACGTCTTCGGCCACGCGCCCGAAGGACGCCTGCGCCGCGACCTGCTGGTCGCCCTGGCGCGCACCCCGCGCGGCTACGACACGCCCGGCCAGGCCTCGCTGCTGCGCGCGCTGGCGGACGATCTCGGCCTCGGCTTCGACCCGCTCGATTGCCGGCTCGGCGATCGCTGGACCGGCGCGCGGCCCGATGTCCTGGCGGCGGTGTCGGACGATCCCTGGCGGACCCTGGGCGACACGGTCGAACGGCTCGAGCTGCTGGCGGCCGGTCTGATCGATCATCCGTCCGAGATCGGAGAAAAATCGTCGGCGGTGCTGGCGGAGATCGCCGGCAACCTCGCCCCGAGGGTCGATGCCTGCGGCGCCTGCGAAGCTGAGGGGCTTTTGAGGGGACTTGAGGGACGTTTCGTGGCGCCCGGCCCCTCCGGCGCGCCCACCCGCGGCCGGCCCGACGTGCTGCCCACGGGGCGCAACTTCTACTCGGTCGATACCCGCGCGGTGCCCACCGCCGTCGCCTGGGAACTCGGGCGCAAATCGGCGCAACTCCTGGTCGACGACTACCTCCAGCGCGAGGGCGAGTATCCCAAGGCGGTCGCGCTCTCCGCCTGGGGCACCGCCAACATGCGCACCGGCGGCGACGACATCGCCCAGGCGCTGGCGCTGATGGGCGCCCGCCCGCGCTGGGAATGGGCCTCGGGCCGCGTGGTCGGCTTCGAAGTCATCACGGTGGCCGAACTCGGCCGCCCGCGAGTCGACGTGACGCTGCGGGTCTCGGGCTTCTTCCGCGACGCCTTCCCCGAACAGATCGACCTGATCGACAGCGCCGCGCGCGCGGTCATGGCGCTCGACGAAAGCGACGACGACAACCCCGCCGCCGCGCGCCACCGCCGCGAAGCCGCCGCGCTCGCCGAGCAGGGCCAGGACGCCGAGATCGCCGCCCGCCGCGCCGGAGCACGGGTGTTCGGATCGAAACCGGGGGCCTACGGCGCCGGGCTCCAGGCGATGATCGACGAGCGCCTGTGGCACGAACGCGCCGATCTTGCCGGCGTCTATCTCGACTGGGGCGGCTATGCTTATGGCGCGGGCGTCGAGGGCGCGGCCGAGCGCGATCTCTTCGCGGCGCGGCTGACCCAGATCGACGCGGTGATCCAGAACCAGGACAACCGCGAGCACGACCTGCTCGACAGCGACGACTACTACCAGTTCGAAGGCGGCATCGCCGCCGCGGTCGAGCATCTCAAGGGCCGCAAGCCGCAAAGCTACCACAACGACCACAGCCGCCTCGAGCGCCCGGTGATCCGTACCTTGGAGGACGAGATCGGCCGCATCGTGCGCGCGCGCGTCACCAATCCCAAGTGGATCGCGGGCGTCATGCGCCACGGCTACAAGGGTGCGTTCGAGATCGCCGCCTCGGTCGACTACCTGTTCGCCTTCGCCGCCACCACGCACGCGGTGAAAGACCACCACTTCGACGCCGTCCACGCCGCCTTCATCGAGGACGAGGCGGTGCGCGCGTTCATGGCCGAGGCCAACCCGGCCGCCTTGCGCGAAACCGCCGCCCGCCTCGCCGAGGCGCTGGCGCGCG
>CABHPB010000006.1 GCA_902168115.1 uncultured Methylopila sp.
GAACCCCATGTTCTCGAGCATCGGCACGCGCCGCGACAGCGCGATCGGCGCGCCGTGCGAGAACACCTTCAGGCGCAGCTCCGTCTCGTCCTCGCGGTCGTAGAAGTCGATGCCGAAGGCGCGGGTCTCGTTCAGCCGCTCGATATGGCCGATGTCGGTGACGGCGTCGCCCGCCGACATGCGCGCCTCGTAGGCGCGGCCGAAGGCCTGGCCGTAAAGGCCCGCGAGCGCCCGCGACTTGCCGCCGGAGCGCGTCTCGGCGAGCGCGAGGCGAAGCTGGTCGGCCCAGGTGCGGACGAGCTCGCCGAGCTCGGCGTCGAGCTGGTCGGGATCGACCGGCTCCTTTTCGCCGGGATCGAAGCCGAGCACGAAATGCACGCGCGCGAGCGGTCCTTCGGGGAAGGACGGGTAGTAGGCCGAGACATGGCCGCCGAAGCGCGCCGCGAGGTGATCGCCGATGCGCGAGCGCACCGCGGAGTCGTAGCGTTCGCGCGGCACGTAGACGAGCGCCGACATGAAACGCCCGAAGCGGTCGGCGCGCGTCAGCGCCTTCACCCTCGGGCGTTCATAGAGCGCCAGAATCTCCATCACCGTGTCGAACAGCGTGTCGACGTCGATCTGGAACAGCTCGTCGCGCGGATGGGTCTCGAGCACCGTCGCGAGAGCCTTGCCCGAATGGCTTTTCGGGTCGAAGCCGGCCCGCTCGGTGACGAGCGCGGCCTTGCGCCGGATCAGCGGGGTAGAGCGCACGGGCCGCGTGAAGGCCGCGGCGGTGAACAGGCCGACGATGCGCAGCTCGCCGATCAGCTTTCCTTCGCCGTCGAAGCGCTTGACGCCGACATAGTCCATATAGAGCCGGCGAAACACCTTCGACTTGACGCTCGCCTTGGTGACGATCAGCGGCTGCTTCTCGTGCAAGAAGGCGCGGATCTCGGGCGTGATGATCACGAGCTCGGTCCCGCGGCGGAGCACGCGGGCTTCCGGGTCGCGCAGCGCGCCGAGGCCGGTGTCGGAGATCTGCTCCAGCCAGTCGTCGTCGCCGTCGCCCTTCAGCGCGTAGTCGCGCGCGCCGAGGAAGATGAAGTCGCCGTCGGCCAGCCATTCGAGGAACTGAACCGCTTCCGCGATCTCCTCGACGGCGAGCGGCGGCGGGTTCTCCTTGAAGTCCTTTACGGCGGTCCGCACGGCGGCCAGCATGCCGGGCTGGTCCTCGGCCGCGCGGCGCACGTCGGTCAGCACCTCGTCGAGCCC
>CABHPB010000007.1 GCA_902168115.1 uncultured Methylopila sp.
TTTTTTTTTTCAAGCAGAAGACGGCATACGAGATTTCTGCCTGTCTCGTGGGCTCGGAGATGTGTATAAGAGACAGGGATTGTGATGGGCTTGCAGCGCCTGAACTGATCGAAGCGTCGACGTCGCGGGCTGTCAGACCCGCAGCTTAAGCCGTGTGGTCGCGGATACCGTAGAAGATCAGCACGCCGATCGCCCAGGCGAGCGCCGAGCAGAGCAGCACCAGCATGACCATCTGCAGGCGCGCCGGATAGAGCGAGTCCTCGGGCAGATGCGGCTCGACGAAGGTGGCGAGGTAGCGCGCCTGCTGTTCGGCGCGCATACGCGCGGTCTCGACCGAGGTCGTGGCGGCCGTGTAGGCCGTCTGGGCGATGTCGCGCTCGGTCTGCAGCGCCTCGAACTCGGCGAGGTTCGCCGACATGCGCGGGCTGCCCCCTTTGCCGTCCTGCGTCGTCTGGGCGCCGATCTTCGCCTTTTCCTGCGCGATCTGGGAGCGGATCGAATCCGCGCTCTGGCGCGCGACGCGCAGCGAGGGCGCGTCCTTGTTCAGGAAGGCGGAGCGGCCGGCGATGTCGGCCTCGGCCTTGGCGAGGTCGGCCTCGAGCGTCGCGATCAGGGTGCTTTTCGCGGTCGCCGCCGTGATCGGATCGGTCTCGCCCATGCGGTCGCGATATTCCTGCACCGCCTTCCGCGCGAACTTCAGGCGGAGTTCGGCGCGCGACTGTTCCTGCTTCGCCAGCGAGATCGCGTCCTCGCGCGAGCGCTCGGAGAGCTTGTTGACCAGTTTTTCGCTCTCGCGGACGGTGTCGCGCGCGATGCGCAGTGCGTCTTCCGGCGTGAAGGCGCGCACCGTGAAGGTGATCACGCCCGAGATCGGCTCGTAATAGACCCAGGCGACCGAGTTCCAGAACGTCGTCAGGTGCTCGATCGTGTCTTCGAAATCGTAGGGACGATACCGCGCGACGAAGTCGGCCTTGTCGCTGGTGTAGACCCGCCGCAGGTCGACGCCGCGCTGCAGGTTGCCGACGAGCTGCGCGCTCTCGATGAACTGCGCGACGATATAGCTGTCGCCGGAGGTCGAGGTCGATCCGCCGAGGCCGGTCAGCGCGCCGAGGGCGTCGGTCGGGGACGGCGAATCTTCGGGACCGCGGACGGCGAAGCGCGCCTCGGCGACATATTGCGGCGCCGCGATGAAGGCGTAGTAGATCGTGGCGAGCAGGGTCGGCAGAGCGATCGCGAGCAGCGCCGAGATTCGGATGTAATTGGGCTTGCCGGTGGCTGCGACGGTCGGGGCCGGCGCGATGACGGCCGGCGGCTCGGCGTAGCTCGTCGGCGCCAGCTGCCGGCGGTTCGGCGCGTCGCGGCGCGGCAGGGGAACGACCGTGTTCGCCGACGCCGTCGTGAGATCGCGGCCGGTCGTCGGGGCGACGGCGCCTGCGCTGGCGTCCGCGGTCGCGGCGATCGCCGCCCGACGCGCCCTGCGGGCCGCGCGAAGCTCCGCCTTCTCCGCGCGCGACATCTCCGACCGGTCCTTGGTCGTGGTCGCGGCCTGCGGCGAGGATTGGCTCTGGGTCGACTCAGACAGGCTCTTCAAGACCGTTCTGGCGCGCGCGCCGAGCTGCACGTCGGCGCCGCTTGTTCCCGCCGGATTGTCCGTCATCCTCGATGCGAGCCTTGACTTGAGAGGGGTTCAGATTCGTGTAGGCCGCCGCCGCCTCTTCGAAGCGATCATAGAACGTGAGCTTGCCCTGGTCGAGGAGCAATCCCGCATCGCAAAACTCGGCGAGGAACTTGGCGTTCGACGACGCCCACACCAGAGAGGCCCGGCTCACCCGGTCCGAGATCGCGGCGTGGATGACGTCCTCGGTGCCGTCGAGCGCCTTCGGCAGCTTCTCGTCCACGAAGTACCAGTCGAACTGCATCGACAGGGTCAGCCCGAGCTCGAGGGCCCGGCGGTCGACGCCGCTGTACTGGCGCATGGGACGCCCGCGCACCGGCCGCACGCCGCTCAGCATGCCGGCGATCCGCGTCATCTCCTCGGCGTCCACGCCGTAGATCCGGCCGAGGAAGTTGGCGTTCTGCCTCAGCGTCGCGGAGTTGTCGGTGAAGCCGGAATAGTCCAGCGGCCAGCACGGCGTCCCGACGCGGCGCAGCACGCCCTTGTCGGGCTCCTCGATGCCCGAGAGCATCCGCAGCACCAGCGAATTGTCGTCGGCCTCGGCTCCGAGCAGGCCGATCCGACGACCCGACGGAATCGTCACCGTCGCCCCGGCGAGCGTGCACTCGTCCTGGGACGTGACGCGCTTGGGTCCTTTCCAGACGTCGATCAGCTCAAGCATGCGACTCGCGGGTCCAGCGCCATGCGGGTTCCGGCCATCCAGCCGCCCGGCGTCCGCTCGCACGGGTGGATCGAGCCTACAGTATACAATTTAGGTAGAGAAATGAAATCCTCGAACCGTCAGCGCCATATCCAACGCTTTGCCCCGAACGGAGCGCCGCCGGCGCGTCCGATCATTCTCGACCTTCCCCAACAAGCCGGCAAGATCATGACGGCGTGACGGACAGATCACGCTCTCAGCCGTTTTCCGGTGGAGGCGGCCAGTGCTTCGGCCACGGACGCCCGGATCTGGTCGAGCGAGAACGGCTTCGTGACGACGTCGTGGATCAGCGCCTGAAGATCGGTCGCGCGCTCGCGCTGGTCGGCGTATCCGGTCATCAGCAGGATCGTCAGGCCGGGAAAGTCGCGGGCGGTCGCGAGGGCGAGCGCGATCCCGTCCATCATCGGCATGCGGATGTCCGTCAGCAGCAGGTCGAAGGCCCCCTCCTCGGCCGTCAGGACGTCGAGCCCCTCCGCGCCGTCGACCGCCGCCGTGACCTCGTGCCCGTCCAGCTCCAGCGCGCGCTTCACGAAGGCGCGGACGGCGTCGTCGTCGTCGCACAGCAGGATGCGGGCCATCGCTCAGGCCTCCTCAGCTCTCCGAAGGGTCCACCTCGACCACGCCCACGAAGGGCAGTTCGCGATAGGCGTGCGCCACGTCCATGCCGTAGCCGACGACGAACAGGTCCGGGCAGGTGAAGCCGACCAGATCCGCCTCGATCCGGACGGCGCGCTTGTTCGGCTTCTCGAGCAGCACGCAGGTCAGCACGCGCCGCGCGCCGCGGGCGGCGAGAAGGTCCTTCGCGAAGGCCAGCGTCCGGCCGGACTCGAGGATGTCGTCGACCAGCAGCACGTCGCGGCCGGCGACGTCGCTGTCGATGTCGTGGACGATACGGACTGTCCCGGTGGAGACGGTGCTTTCGCGGTAGCTCGACAGGGAGATGAACTCGACCTCAGGCGTGAGGCCCGCCGTGTGCAGGGCGCGGATCAGGTCGGCCGCGAAGACGAAGCTGCCCTTCAGCACCGCGATGACGAGCAGGCGCTCGCCGCCGAGCGCGGCGATCTCGCCGGCGAGCTCGGCGTTGCGGGCGGCGATCGCCTCGGACGAAAACAGGACGTTGACGCTGCGGCCCATCGGCGCTCCTCAAGTCGCGTCAGCGGCCGGCGCGCGCCAGATCGGCTGGAGCGACGAACCGGACCGTCAACGCATGCCCCTCCGCCGGCGGGGACGCCAGACGGGCGCGGAACGGGGAGCTTTCGCCAGGCGCCAGCCGCGTGCGGGAGGCGACGGTCGTCCAGGCGTAGAGCTCCCGATCCCGCTCGCCGGTAATGGCGAGGCGGATCCGCGGGGTCTCGATAACGTCGTCGGAGACGTTCGTCACCACCCCCGTGGCCAGGAGCAGCGGAACGCCCTCCTCGATGCGCTCGACCGAGCGAAGGTCCGCGATGGCGAGGCCCCGCACGTTCACCGGCAGGCCGACGAAGTCGTAGAGGTGGGCGAGCGAGGGGGCCGCGCGCACGACTGTGACGCGCTGGTCGATCAGGAGACCGATGATGACGGCTCCGAGCGCCGCGACGATCGCGACGGGACGGACATCCCTGAACCGCGAGGGCCGCCGGCGCCGCACCGCGCGCGGCTGTCGGGCGAACCATGCGCGCGGAGAGAATTTCCGGGCCGGCGGCCTGCGGGCGGCGGCCGGGCGCGGAGCGCCCTCGAGGGCCTGCTCGTCGACGGCGTCGATCGCGACCGCGTCGTCGAGTCCGAAGATGGGTTCGAGCGTGCCCGGCTCCAGCGAGCCAGCGTCGGCTTCCGCCACCGCCTCGGCGAACCATTCGGTCCTGCAGCGCGCGCAGCGCACCTTGCGGCCGCCGCCGAGCGTGTCCGGCGCGATCTGGTAGGAGGCTTCGCAGGATGGGCAGATGATCGTCATGGCGTCCCGTGGACCGAGGGCGCGGCCTCCGCTACAGCCATCAGACGCCGTTCGCCGTCGGCCCGACACACCACGCCATCTTATCGTTAATGCATCGTTAAACGATCGGGCCCACAAGCAATCGACGACAGCCTGGAGACGCCAGCCGATGCTGCGGTTTGAGAATGTCGGGTTGCGCTACGGGCTCGGGCCCGAAGTTCTGCGCGACCTGACCTTCGCGATCGAGCCGAACTCGTTCCAGTTCCTCACCGGTCCCTCCGGCGCGGGCAAGACCTCGCTGCTGCGCCTCATGTTCCTGTCGCAGAAGCCGACGCGGGGCCTCGTGAAGGTGTTCGGGCGTGACATCCTCACCCTGCCGCCGCGCGAGCTGCCGGGGCTGAGGCGGCGCGTCGGCGTCGTGTTCCAGGATTTCCGGCTGCTCGACCACATGACGACCTACGAGAACGTCGCCCTGCCGCTGCGCGTCGCCGGCCGCGACGAGGCGAGCTACCGCGCCGAGGTGACGGAGCTGCTCGGCTGGGTCGGGCTCGGCGAGAAGCTCGACGCCTCCCCGATGGTGCTGTCGGGCGGCGAGAAGCAGCGCGCCGCGATCGCCCGTGCGCTGGTCGCCCAGCCGGAGCTGCTGCTGGCGGACGAGCCGACCGGCAACGTCGATCCCCAGCTCGCGCGGCGAATCCTGCGGCTGTTTGTCGAACTGCACAAATCCGGAACCGCCGTCGTCATCGCCACCCACGACATCGCCCTCATGGACCTCGTCGACGCCAAGCGCCTCGTCCTTCATGACGGCCGGCTGCACGTCTACGAATGAGCGCGCGCGAGGCACGGCCGCCGGCCGCCGACAGACCCGACGCGCCCAAGGCGCCCAAGGCGCCCGAGAGGCCGACGACCTTCTTCCACGAGGCCGCCAAGCCCGCGGCGCCCGGCAAGCGACGACGCCTCGGCCCGATCGTGCCGGCCTCGACGGTGTCGGGCCGCACGCTGACGATCGTGATCGCGATCATGACCTATCTCGCCTCGCTGACGCTCGGCGGGGTCGACCTCACCCGCCGGACCGCCGCCGGCTGGGAGCGCGACGTCGTGCGCGAGACGACCATCCAGATCCGCCCGGCGGAAGGCCGCGACCTCGACGCCGCCGTCGAGCGGGTCGAGAAGCTGGCGCGGGCGACGCCCGGCGTCGCCGACGTGCGCCCCTATTCGAAGGAGGAGACCGCACGCCTGCTGGAGCCCTGGCTCGGCGCCGGGCTCGCCCTCGACGAACTGCCGATTCCGCGCCTCGTCGTGCTGAAGCTGTCCGCCGACACGCCCTTCGACGACGCGGCCCTGAAGCGGGCGCTCGAGCGCGACGCGCCCGGGGCGACGCTCGACGACCACCGCCGCTTCCTCGACCGGCTCGTCGCCATGGCGCGGGCGGTGGTCTGGTTCGGGCTCGTGGTGCTGATCCTCATGCTGGCCGCGACGGTGCTGTCCGTCGTGTTCGCGACGCGCGGCGCGATGGCCTCGAACCGCGACATCGTCCAGGTGCTGCATTTCGTCGGCGCAAGAGACAGCTACATCGCAAGCCAGTTCCAGAGCCGATTCCTGAAGCTTGGGCTGAGGGGCGGGATCGCCGGGGGCGCCGCGGCGATCGTCACCTTCTTCCTCGCCGGCGCGATGCTCTCGCGCGGCGTCGGGACCGCGACGGTCGACCAGATGGACGCGCTGTTCGGGGCCTTCGAGATCGGGCCGTCCGCCTATGTGTCGGTGTGCCTGCTGGTGCTCGTCGTCGCCGGCCTCACCGCCGCGACCTCCCGGGCCACCGTCTACGGCGTGCTGAGGGCGATGGGGTGAGCGCCGATCGGTCCCGGGGTGTTGCGGGCGCCTTTGACAAGGCGCAGTGTTGCGCGTTGATGCGTTGCGACGATGTCGAGTCCAGCTGACCTGTTCCCGCGACGGGAGGCCGCCCCTGAGGGCGGCGCGCAGGCCGCCAGGGGGGCGGCCGCGGGCGGTCGCGCGCCGATGTCACGGGCGGCGCTGGCCGCCGGCGTGCTGTGCGGCGCGATCGCGGCGCTGACCTTCGCCGGCTTCCTGAACTTCGTCCGCCTCGTGCCCGAAGCGGAAATGACGACCCCTCCGCCGGGCGACGGCATCGTCGCGCTGACCGGCGGGGCGGAACGTCTTTCCGACGCCCTCAGGCTGCTCGCCTCCGGCCGCGGCAAGCGCCTCCTGATTTCCGGCGTCCATCCGGAGACGACCGAGCGCGAACTGTCGCGCGCCCAGCCCGACTACGCCGCCTTCGCGCGCTGCTGCGTCGATCTCGGGCGCCGGGCGCTCAACACCGCGGGCAACGCCGTCGAGACCCGGCGCTGGGCCGAAAGCCACGGCTTCCGCTCGCTAATCGTTGTGACCTCGGGCTATCACATGCCGCGCACGCTGATGGAGCTCGGCCGGGAAATGCCCAACATCGCCCTCATCCCCTACGCGGTGGTCACCGACCGCCTGCGCGGAGAGCCCTGGTGGCGGGACTGGGACGCCGCAAAACTGCTGGCTTTCGAATATGTGAAATACGTCGCCGCCGTGGTGCGCGTGCGCCTTGCGCCGCGGCTCGCCAAGACGGAGACGGCGGAAAGGCGGGCGTCGGCGCCCGGTTGCTGCTCCTGACCGCGCCGTTTTCGACGCCGCCGTCGGAGGCCGCTCCGCCGGCCGCCCCGCGCGTGGGCCGCCGGGTCAAATGGCGCGTCGCGGTCTTCAACGTCGCCCAGATCCTGCTCGTCTGCGCCGTCACCTTCGTCGCCGGACCGTTCACGCTGGTCCTGCCGCGCGACAAGGTGCGCAACATCGCCAACTGGTGGTGCCTCAGGAATCTCTGGCTGCTGAAAACGATCGTCGGCATCGAGCTCGAGATCCGCGGCCGCGAGCACATCCCCTCGGGCGCGGCGCTGGTCGCCATGAAGCACCAGGCCCAGCTCGAGACCTTCGGCGTGATGCCGTTCCTGCCGGACCCCGTGTTCGTGCTGAAGCGGGAGCTGACCTGGCTGCCGTTCTTCGGCTGGTTCCTGATTCGCCTCAGGATGATCGCGATCGACCGCAAGGCAGGCCAGGACGCGCTGACCCAGATGATCGAGCAGGCCCAGACCGCAAAGCGCGAGGGCCGGCAGATCGTGATCTTCCCCGAGGGCACCCGACGCGAGCTCGGCGCGCCGCCACGCTACAAGCTCGGCGTCACCCACCTCTACGAAAAGCTCCAGCTGCCCTGCACGCCGGTCGCGATCGACACCGGCGCGTTCTGGCCGAAGGGCAGGATGGAGCGCCGCCAGGGACGCGCCGTCATCGAGTTCCTGGAGCCGATCCCGGCAGGAATTCCGCGCGAAACGTTCCAGAAGATTCTGGTCGAGCGCATCGAGGCTGCGACGAACGCCCTGATTTCGGAAGCTACCGGCGAGCAACACCCTGCGCCGATCCGGAACGATCAGCCCTGATCAAAGCGATCCGTGCAATGTACGCGCTTGACATGGTAGAACTTGAAAACCCCTATATCGCACCAGACGGGGGAGGATGATTCGCGCATGAGCATCCAGCCGCTCGACACTGACGCGACGACGCCCGCGCCGGAAGACGACGGCCTCGCGCTCGTCGCCCGCGATCTCGACCTCGACGACCGTTATCGCGTCTGGCGCGGCCGCTCCGGCCGGCGTTATCTCGTCACCGTCATGCCGCTCGGCGAGGCGCTCAGGGTCGAGCGCGCCGTCGTGCTGATCGTCGCCTTCCAGCCGGACGGCAGCCGCCGCGTGGTCTGGGCAGGCGAGAGCGGCGCCCCGACGCCGGCGCTGCGGGTCACGCCCGACGTCCGCATCGAGGCGCATGTTCATCTGCTCGCGCAGGACGCCGAGCGCCGCGCCAGCGCCATCGCCGATCTCGTCGACGCCGATCAGCACTATTCGTCGGTGCTGACCGTCAGCGCGGCCGCCAGCCAGGACAGGTCGGCGTCGGACACGCCGAGCCTGTCGAGCTCCCTCGCGGTGTTCAGCACGTAGTCGGGATTGGGACCGGCGAGCCCCACGCTCCCGGCGATCCGGCGCAGCGTCTCCTCCGGGGCCAGCTGGCCGACATACTGCTCGTGGGCGCGGTTCACGACATAGGCGAGCGCAGAGACCGTCCGGCCGTCCGAGAGCCGCACGGGCAGCATCATCTCGTCATAGACGCCGGTGACGAGCTCGCGCTCGCGCAGATAGGCGAGCGCCGCCGGCGCCGACGCCGCCGCGACGCGGAAGGCGACGCCGCAGCACGAGCCGCCCTCGTCGAGCCCGAGCACGAGCCCCGGCCGCTCGGGCGTGCCGCGGTGCCGGTGGGACTCGATGCACATCGCCCGGTGATAGCCGTCGACCACGGCCCGAAGCTGTTCCTGGGCCTCGAAACCCGGTCGCCACATCAGCGAGCCATAGGCGAAGACCCAGAGATCGACGTCGGTCGGGACGGTGCTCGTGGTCATGTCCGTTCGGGTCGGGGCCTGCTTGACGGAGCGGGCGGGTCATGTCTCGGGTAACAGATTCTCGCGCCTCCGTCCCGCGGCGCAGCATCGGACACACAGCCAAGACATGACGAGCGCGGCCGACCCCACACCAGAGCCGCGGCGCGGGCGTCGCTTCGTCGCGCTGCCGTTCCTGCTGCTGCTCGCCCTCGCGGCCGCCTGGAGCGGCGGCTGGTGGTGGGCCGCCGGCAAGGCTGGCGAGACGATCGACGCCTGGCTGAAGCGCGAGGCCGACCGGGGACGCGTCTACGCCTGCGCGGACCGCAAGATCGGCGGCTATCCGTTCCGAATCGAGGTGGAGTGCGCCGAGCCTTCGGCGCGCATCGCGGTCGAGGGCGGGGATGCGCGCGCGAGCGCGCCGCGCTTCCAGGCGGTCGCGCAGGTCTGGGATCCGAAGAAGGTGATCGGCGAGCTGACCGGCCCCGTGACCTTCGTCGGGCCCGACGGGCGCCGCGGCGAGCTGAGCTTCTCGCTTGCGCAGGCGAGCGCGCGCGCCGACGGGCGCCGCATCGACCGCGTCTCCGTCGCGCTGACGACGCCGCGGCTGTCCTTCGACGGCGAGGAGATCGGCACGGCGGCCTCGCTCGAGGGACATCTGCGCCGCGCGCCCGACCAGCCGGCAGGGACCTACGACGTCGCGTCCACGCTAGAGGGCGGCGTGTCGCCTTTGCTGTCGGTGCTGCCGGTCGGCGCAGGGCCCGTCGCCGCCGAATTCCAGGCGCGCGCGAGCGGGCTCGACAGCTTTCGCCCCGGCCCGCTGTCCGATCGGCTAAGGGCCTTCGCGGCGGCCGGCGGCAAGGTCGACGTCTCTCTCGCGCGGGTCAGCCGCGGCGACGTCGCCGCGCAGGCGACGGGCGACCTTGCGCTCGCGACCGACGGGCGCCTCAACGGCGCCCTCGAGGTCACCGCGCGCGGGCTCGACGCGATGGTCAACGCGCTGATGGGCACCGACGGCGAGGACACCATGTCCGCCCTGCTCGGCATGGGCGCGAAGATGCTCGGCAAGAAGACCGAACTCGACGGCAGGCCCGCCACCCGCTACCGGCTGAAGTTCGACAAGGGCCGCGTCGCGCTCGGCCCGATCAAGCTGACGCGCGTGCCGCCGGCGTTCTGAGTCAGATCCAGCCCTCGATCTTCAGGCCGCTCGCGGCTTCCGCCTCCTCGCGGGTCACCGCGCGGACGGGCTGGCCGAAGGTCCAGACGTGCCCTTCCGGATCGCGCGCCTGATAGACGCGGTCGCCATAGAACTGGTCCTGCGGCTCGCGCAGGATTTCCGCGCCGGCCGCCCGCGCGCGCTCGCAATGGGCGTCGACGTCCTCGTCGAGATGGACGTGCTGGTACTGGGTGCAGCGGCGACCCGTATTCGCGGGGCTCGCGGTGAAATCGGCCCATTCCGAGCCGACATAGATCAGCCCGCCGCGGAACGTCATCTCGGAATGGACGATCGCGCCGCTGTCGTCGGTGATCACCATGAAGCGCTCGAAGCCGAAGGCCTTTTCGAGCCAGTCGAGCGCTGCGGCGGGATCCCTGTAGATGATCGCCGGCGCGAAGGCCGGGCGGCGGAACGGGTCTTCCATCGGCGTCTCCCGCGGCGCGCGGCCGGTTCAGTCCGTCAGGCCCCTGACCTTGGCGGCGGCGTCCAGAAAACCCTTGGTCGTCGCGAACAGCTCCGGCACGTCCAGCAGGAAGGCGTCGTGGCCCTTGTCGGTCGCGATCTCGACGAAGGAGACGTTCGCCGCCGCAGCGTTCAGCGCATGCACGACCTGCCGCGAGCCTTCCGTCGGGAACAGCCAGTCGGAGGTGAAGGAGACCACGCAGAAGCGCGTCTTGGTGCCCCGGAAGGCGCTTGCGAGCGATCCGCCCTGGTCGGCGGCGAGGTCGAAATAGTCCATCGCGCGGGTGACGTAGAGATAGGAGTTGGCGTCGAAGCGCTCGACGAAGCTCGCGCCCTGGTGGCGCAGGTAGCTCTCGATCTGGAAGTCGGCGTCGAAGCCGAAGGAATGGGCCTCGCGGTCCTGCAGGCTGCGGCCGAACTTGGTCTGCAGCGCAGGCTCGGAGAGGTAGGTGATGTGCGCGGCCATCCGCGCCACCGCGAGCCCCTTGCGCGGCGTCGCGCCTTCCGTGAGGTAGCGACCCTCGCGCCAGTCGGGATCGGCCGTGATCGCCTGCCGGCCGACCTCGTTGAACGCGATGTTCTGCGCCGAGTGCCGGTGCGCGGTCGCGATCGGCAGCGCGGAGAACACCCGGTCCGGATGGCGCGCCGCCCATTGCAGCACCTGCATGCCGCCCATCGAGCCGCCGATGACGCAGAACAGGCTCTCGATGCCGAGATGGTCGATCAGCGCGGCCTGCGCGTCGACCATGTCGCGGATGGTGACGAGCGGAAGGTCGAGGCCGTAGGGTTCGCCGGTCTCGGGATTGGTCGAGGCCGGGCCGGTCGTGCCCATGCAGCCGCCGACGACGTTCGAGCAGATGACGAAGAAGCGGTCGGTGTCGACCGGCTTGCCGGGCCCGATCATGGTCGACCACCAGCCGAGCTTGCCGGTGACGGGATGCACGTTCGCGACGTGCTGGTCGCCGGTCAGCGCGTGGCAGACGAGGACGGCGTTGGTCTTCTCGGCGTTCAGCGTCCCGTAGGTCTGGTAGGCGATGCGCAGCCCGTGGAGCGCCGAGCCCGACTCGAGCGCGAGCGGCGCCGCGATCGGGGCGACGAGCGAATGCGGCTCGTCCGCCTCGCGGCGGGCGGCGGCGTTGATCGAAAGGGCGATGGTCGCCTGGTTCATCGTGCTGCGTCGGATGTCCTGACCGTCGCCCGCGCGCCCTTCGACGCGCGAGCCCATTCAGCCATAACCCACTTTCGAAAAATGTTTCAGCCGCAGATCCCGCGACCGCTATCGCCGCTTGACCGGCGGCAACAGCGCGACGAGCGGCGGCGCGCCGTAGACGGCGGGAACCTGGCGGGCGTCCGTGGAGTCGGAGACGCGCTTCGTGGTCTCACGCACGACCGCCTCGAACGACTTTCCGGGCGTCGCGAGCGTCGCCAGCAGCCCGCGCACGAAGGGGCTGTCGAGGCCGTCGCCGTCGAGCGCCGGCTGGCCGGCTTGCGTCGAATGCAGCACGACGCTGTTCGGAGCGGCGGCCCTCGTCGCCGCAAGGCCCGCATGGAGCCGCTTCGCCGCCGGGGCCTTCGGCCCGCTCCCGCGCGAGGCCGCGATCGCGCGCGCCTCGACGAAGGGATCGTCGCGGCAGGCGTCGACGATGACGAGCGAGCCGCGTTTCGCCTTCGCGGCGGCGGCCGTCACCTCCTCGAGGACGAGCGCGTGGGATCTGAGATCCTGGTCGCTCTCCGGCTTGGCGTCGACCGGGATCAGAAAATTCACGCCGTCGGCCTCGACCGCATGCCCGGCGTAGAACACCAGCACGACGTCCGACTCCTGCGCGCGCTCGGCGATCGCCGCCGGCGCAGAGCGCAGGCCGTCGCGCCCGAGGTTTTCGGCGACCATCACCGTATCGAACCCCATCTCGGCGAGCGCGTTCGCCATCACCGCGCCGTCGCGCCGGGCGTTGGGCAGGCTGGCGAGCCTCTCGTAGTCGCCCATGCCGATGATGAAGGCGGTCCGCTTCAGCCCGTCCGGAGAGCCCTTGGCGGAGACCGTCCCGGTCATCGCCGTGTCGCGGAACGGGCCGAGCGTGGCGACTGACGCCGGCAGGCCCATCAGCGCGAGCCTCGCCGTCGCCGTCATGCGCTCGTAGAGCTGGCTCTGTCCCTTCGCGCCCGCGACGACCCGGCGGTAGATCACCTTCGCCTTCTCGGGCTGCCCGCGCGCCTCCTCCAGACGGGCGAGGCCGAGCGTCGCGTACCAGTCGTTCCGGACGAGCTTCTCTGCGTCCCGAAAATGCTTTTCGGCGGCCTCCGGCATCTTCAGCTTGTCGAGCGCGAGATCGCCGGCGCGGACCAGCAGCCTGGCGTTCTCCTCCGCGATCTGTGACTTGGGCAGATCGCCCTCGGCGCGCGCGGCGGCCAGCAAGTCGTCATAGGCCGCCTGGAGGTCGCCGCTCCTGAGCTCGATGTCGGATTTGGCTGTGAGCGCGTTGCGCGCGTATGGCGGACCGAGCGCCGCCGCCGCGGCGAAATCGGCGCGGGCCTGGACGAGCTCTCCGAGACGGTGGAGCAGTTCGCCGCGCTGGCTGAGCGCCGTCCCTAAATTCGGTTCAAGCTCGAGCGCCTTGTTGAGATCGGCGAGCGCGGCGTCCGCGTCGCCCGCCATCTCGCTCTGCAGCGCGCGCATGACGAGCGGCGTCGCCTCGTTCGGCGCGGCTTTCACCGCCTGCTCGACCTCGGTCTTCGCCTCGGCCTCCAGCCCGATCGCCTGCTTGATGGTGACGCTCATGGCGAGCGCCGCGCTCTTCATCGGGCCATCCAGCCTGATCGCCGTCTCCATGTCGGCGAGCGCCGGGCGCACGGTCTCGAGCGTCGGAAGCGCGAAGTCCGCGCCGCCGCCCTTCATCGCCTTCTCGACGCTCTTCTGCATGACGAGGAGAAAGCGCGTCAGCCCGCGATAGAAGACCGCCTTCTGCCTGTCCTCGTCGGTCGCAGCGGCGAGCAGCGCGCGGCCGCAGGCCGCTTCCGCGGCAGCGAGCTTGGGCAGGTCGAACACGGACTTCTTGAGGTCCTCGTCGGCGCAGGTCTCCATGTCGGAGGCCGCCCGGACCGGCGAGGGCGTCGTGAGCGCAGCAAGGAGGACGAGCGCCGTCGCCGACGCCGCGAAGCGGATGCGCATGCGAATTGTCCCCCGAGGCGCGACGTCCCCCGACGACGCGCGCGCTGACGATCTCACGTCACCGCGAAGAGGGTCCAGTCACGAGATGGGATTCCGCGGACCTGTTCCCCTCCCCCCTGCGGGGAGGGGCTAGGGGTGGCGCAGAAAGAAACGCCGACGATGAAGCCGCTCTACGTTGGGCCGCTCCGGCTTCTCCTGAGGGACCCCCACCCCTAACCCCTCCCCGCAAGGGGGAGGGGGACCGGCGGCGGCGGCCCCATGCTTTCTAAGGCCCGTTCAGCACCGCCGCGCAGGCCTTGGGCATGCCGGCCAGCGTCAGGGGCGGCGCGGGCTTCGGGGGCTTCGCCGGCGGGCGCGGGAACAGGCGACCGGGGGTGAACCACCAGTCGAGCGCCTTGCCGCAGCCGTCGCCCGGCACGACGTCCGCCTGGCTCTTGCAGGACGAGTCGGAGCCGGAACAGCCGAGCCGGATGTGGGTGTGGTAGTCGTGGCCCCAGACCGGCCGCACCTTCTGCAGCCAGGCGCGGTCGTTCCCGGCGTCCATGCAGATCCGCCGCTTGATCGCCGGGTTGACCAGCACCCGCTCGACCTCCGGATCGGTCGCGAAGATCTTGAGCACCTGCAGCGTGTTCTTGTTGTAGTACTCGTTGAGGTTGGTGCGGTCGGCCGCCACCAGATTGGTCGACATGATCTGCTCGCGCGCCGGCATGGTCATCTCGGCGGTCGGCATCGGCCTCAGCCAGATGTCGACGTCGAGCCCGACCTGATGCGAGGCGTGGCCCTTCAGCATCGGCCCGCCGCGCGGCTGCGACATGTCCCCGATCAGCAGACCCGGCCATGAGGTGTTGGCCGCGACCTTCTTCGAGATCCGCTGGACGAACTGGACAAGCTTTGTGCGGCCGTAATAGCGGTTGCGCGAGGGCCGCATCACCTGCCACGTCGGACCCGAGATCGGCAGCGCCCTGCCGCCCGCCATGCAGCCGTTGGTGTAGAAGCCGATCGACTCCTCGCGGCCTTGGCTCGGCCGCTCGACGCGCCCGAACAGTTCTTTCGCGGGCGTCCCGGGCCCCACCGACTTCAGCGACTGCAGTTCGAAGCCCGGCGGCGTGATGTCCTGCGCCGAGGACGGCAGGACCATCAGACCCAGCACGACCGATGCGCCCGCCGCGCACCAGCGAACTGCGTGCTTCGAGACCGCGCTTCGCGCCTCCTCAGCATGAGGAAGGCTCGAGCTCAGGAACGGCAATGGCATCCTCACCATCCCTCATGCTGAGGAGCCGGCCGCAGGGCGGCGTCTCGAAGCACGCAGTTCGCCGGTCCAGGTCTCATCGGCGGCCGGCCCCCACGCGCGCCTCGATCGCGTCCCATGTCGCGACCGCGACGTCGGGGCCGCCGAGGCGCTTGATGGCGCGGATGCCGGTCGGCGAGGTCACGTTGATCTCGGTGAGATTGCCGTCGATCACGTCGATGCCCACGAACAGAAGTCCCCGCTTGGACAGCTCCGGGCCGATGGTCTCGCAGATTTCGGATTCGCGCGACGACAATTCGGTGGTCTGCGCCGCTCCGCCGCGGATCATGTTGGAGCGCAGGTCGCCCGCGGCCGGCACGCGGTTGACGGCGCCGGCGAACTTGCCGTCGACCAGCAGGATCCGCTTGTCGCCCTTCGCCACCGCCGGCAGGAACTTCTGCACCATCCAGGGCTCGCGAAAGCTGGTGGAGAAGAAGTCGATCAGCGAGCCGTAATTGAGGTCGTCCTCGGTGAGCCGAAACACCGCCGCGCCGCCGTTGCCGTAGAGCGGCTTGACCACGATGTCCTTGTGCTCGGCCCGGAACGCAGCGATCTCGGCCTCATCGCGGGTGACGATGGTCGGCGGCATCAGCTCGGGGAAGTCGAGCACGAAGATCTTTTCCGGCGCGTTGCGCACATGCGCCGGATCGTTGACGACGAGCGTCCTCGGGTGGACGCGCTCCAGCATGTGGGTCGTGGTGACATAGGCCATGTCGAAGGGCGGGTCCTGCCGCAGCAGGACGACGTCGGTCTCGGCGCCGAGGTCGATCCGGGTCTCCTGCCCGAGCGAGACATGGTCGCCGACGACGTCCTGCACCGTGCAGGGCCGGACCGAGGCGAAGACGTCACGGCCGACCTGGGTCAGCCTGTCCGGCGTGTAGACGCAGAGCTCGTGGCCCCGCGCCTGCGCTTCCAGCATGAGCGCGAAGCTCGAATCGCCCTGGATGTTGATCCGCTCGATGGGATCCATCTGGACGGCGACGCGCAGGGACATGAGGAAAAATCCTAGAAACCGAAGGCGTTCGGCAGGCGCTTCGGCCAGCGTCCGGGGGCGACCAGGACGACGTCGAAGGTGACGACATATCCCGCATAGACCGGGCGGCGCGCAAGGAACGCTTCCGCAGCCCGCCTTATGCGCCGCTGCTGGCGTTCGGTCACGGCCTCCGCCGCCGTCGCGAGGTCGGCGCGCGCCTTGACCTCGACGAAGGCGAGCGTGCGGCCGCGCCGCGCGATCAGGTCGACCTCAGCCGGCCCTTCCGCAAAGCGCCGGGCGAGAATGCTCCAGCCGGTCAGGCGCAGCGCCCAGGCCGCGCGCGTCTCGGCGCCGAGACCGAGACGGAACGCGCGGACGCGCTCCTCGGCGGCCATCACCTCGCCTTCGTCAGCTCGAGCGCCCGGGCGTAGACCTCGCGCCGGGGGACGCCCGTCGAGGCCGCGACCTCGGCCACCGCGTCCTTGACCGAAACCCGAGACAGCGCCGCGGACAGCGCCGCGTCGAGATCGGTTTCCTGCAGCGCCTCTTCCTCGGGCGGAGGACCGACGACCAGCGCGATCTCGCCCTTCGGCGCGGCCTCCGAAGCAAGTTCGGCGGCGAGTTCGGGAAGCGGTCCACGCCGCACCTCCTCGAAGCGCTTGGTGAGCTCGCGCGCGATCGCGGCCGGCCGGTCGCCAAGGCCCGCGGCGAGATCGGCGAGCGAGGCCGCAAGGCGCGGACCGCTCTCGAACAGGACGAGCGTCGCGGGCAGCCGGGCGAGCTCGGCGACCCGCGCCGCGCGGGCCTGCTGCTTGGCGGGCAGAAACCCCTCGAAGAAGAAGCGGTCGGTCGGAAGGCCCGAGAGCACGAGCGCGGTCAGCACCGCCGACGCCCCGGGCGCCGAGGTCACGTCGGCGCCGGCGGCGATCGCGTCGCGCACCAGCTTGAAGCCGGGGTCGGAAACCAGCGGCGTGCCGGCGTCGGAAACCAGCGCGAGCCGCCCGCCGGCGGCGAGCTTCTCCAGCACGACGGGGCGCATCTCGGCGGCGTTGTGCTCGTGATAGGCGGCGAGCGAAGTCGATATCCCGTAGTGCGAGGTGAGTTTTCGGGTGACGCGGGTGTCCTCGCACAGCACGAGGTCGGCGCCCGCCAGCGTCTCCAGGGCGCGCAGCGTGATGTCGGCGAGCGTGCCGATCGGCGTCGCGACGACGTGAAGGCCGGGCGCGAGCGGCCCCGCCGTCATCTTCTGTCCCGCCAGCACGTAGGATCGCGCCCGATCCGTCGCCGCGGCGACAGAGGTATCATGAGGAGGACTCGTCGGCTCGGGCCTTGGCATGGATACGCTCGTCTTGTACTCACAAGCCAAGTCTATCGGGCGACGAGGCCAGCGCAAACGCACCCGTCGTCGCGCCGGTCGGCGGATCGTCGGGGCATGGTGCGCGGTTCAAGGCGGACGCTTGGGGAGCGTCCGGTCGGCAGATGGTGGCGGCGATGTCATTTGGTTGGAGAACGGTTCGGACCTGCCTGATGGCGGCGGCGGCCTGCGCGGCGCTCGCCGCCTGCTCGTCCGACGATCAGGACAGGGCCGCGCTCGACCCGATGCCGCAGGCGGCCCCGACGCCGCGCGTCGACAGCCAGCCGCTCGGCGCGCTGCCGGGAGGCGCGCCCGCCCGGAGCGCGACCATCGGCTCCGGCGCGGTCAAGGTCGCGCTGATCCTGCCGGAAAGCTCCTCCGGCAACGCGCGCGCCGCGGCCGCCTCGATGAAGAACGCGGCCGAGCTCGCGCTGTCCGAATTCAACACCGCCGACATCCAGCTCGTGGTGAAGGACGACGGCGGCACCGCGCAGGGCGCGCGCGCCGCGGCGCAGTCGGCCGCCGACGAGGGCGCCAAGCTCGTGCTCGGCCCGCTGTTTGCGCATTCCGTCGCCTCGGCGGCTCAGGTCACGCGCCAGCGCAACCTGCCGCTGCTCGCCTTCTCGACCGACCAGAGCGTCGCCGCGCCTGGCGTCTTCCTGCTGAGCTTCATGCCGGAATCGGACGCCGAGCGGATCGTCTCCTACGCCGTCGCGCAGGGGAAGAAGTCGTTCGCGGCGCTCATCCCGGAGACGGGCTACGGATCGGTCGTCGAGGCCGCGTTCCAGCAGGCGGTCGCGAAGGCCGGGGGGCGGGTCGTCGGCCTCGAGCATTACGGGCTCGACAAGTCCAAGATGTCGGACGCCGTCTCGAAGATCTCGACCGCGCTGCCGCAGGCCGACGCCCTGCTGATCCCGGACACGGTCGACGACGTGCAGCAGCTCGTCGGGCTTCTCGCCGCCAACGGCGTCAACATGAAGCGCCTGCAGCTGCTCGGCACGGGCCTATGGGACGATCCCGCCGCCGGACGCGACGCGAGCCTCGCCGGCGCCTGGTACGCCGCGCCCGACCAGAGCGGCTACAAGGCCTTCGCCGAGCGCTACCGCGCCAAATACGGCGCCGATCCGGTGCGCACCGCCTCGCTCGCCTATGACGCGACCGCGCTCGTCGCCTCGCTGGTCAAGGCCAAGGGTCCGGACGCGCTGACGGCGGGCGCCTTCACGGACCCCTCGGGCTTCGCCGGCGTCGACGGCTCGTTCCGCTTCGAGGCTGACGGCGGCAACCAGCGCGCGCTCGCCATCTACAAGGTGCAGGCCGGGGGCGCGACCATGCTCAGCCCGCCGCCGAAGAGTTTTGAGGGCCAGACCGCGCAGGCCGCTCCGCAGCAGGCGAACTAGGGGGGGCCCCTAGCGCGGCTGCGAAGCTCCAACGCTTCAGACTCCCTCCCCTCGTTGAGGGGAGGGTAGGGTGGGGAGCACCGGGCGTGGAGTTCGACGCCCGAGGACTGCGCTCAATCCTGACCGATCCCCAGCGCGCGTGAGAAGGGCGACCGCCGGGCGCCCGGCTTCACCAGATCCGCGAGACGGAGTATCCTTGGCGGCGCAGGAGCTCGATCATCCCAGCGTCGCCCGGCAGGTGCAGCGCGCCGACCGCGATGAACGCCTCGCCGCCCTGAAGGATCGGCAGCGCCCGCTGGATCATCGTCACGTTGCGGCGGGTGATGAAGGCCGAGATGAAGTCGGCGTAGCCGTCGACGTCGAATACGCCCGCCCAGATCGGGCCGCGCATGGCGAGCAGGTAGCCGATCCGCCGCGTCGAATAGAGCCCGGTGATGGTGCTCTCGATGTCGGCGGGCCTGAGGCCGGTCTCGGTCGCCTCCCGCATCATCCTGAGCGCGACGTCGTCCGGGATCGAGGCTAGCGCGTCGACCTGCTCGACCGGGCTTTCCAGCGCCACAAGCGCGGCGCCCTTCTCGACCGCGAGCCGCTCGATGCGGGCGTCCGCCGTCTCGGTGTCGACGCCGGCGCGCGCCCCGGCCGCAGGTCCCGCGCAATTCGAGCGGGACAGGGTCAGCGCGAGATACCAGGGCTGCAGCTGCTCGGCGACCTGGGGCGGCACGCCGGCGTCCGACAGCTTGGCCTCGACCTCGTCCCGAAGCGGTTCCGGCAGGGCGTCCAGCGAGTTTCCGCCCGGGCGGAACGAGCGCGCCGCGACGAGCCGCCGGAGCTCGGCCGCGACCTTGCGGGTGCTCGCGCCGGGCAGCTCGGTCGCGACAACGCGCGAACGCTGCAGCGCCCGCAGCACGAGTTCGTCGAAGGATTTCGCGACGGCCTCGCTCGAATGCATCGTGCCGAACAGATAGGAGGCCTTCGCGCCTCTTCCCTCGACGCGCCACAGCAGCCCCTGCCCGTTCGCGATGGTGCGGGCGGACGTTTCAAATCTCTCGAAGTTGGCGGCGTCGCGGGTCTGGAGCGCCTGGACGAGGTCGACGCCGACGCAGTCGGCCGCGCGGATGACCGGCGGGGCCTGGGTCTGCTCGGGAGGGGGCGAGGCATCGTCGGTCCGCCAGCTGCCGGGCTGCGCGGCGGGAGCGGCCGGGATTTCGCCGCCGGACTGCGAGGCGCGGGCCTCGCCGGCGCGGACCAGATCAGCGAAGGAGCCAAGGATCAGCGAAGCGACCGCCAGGGCGGCGACCAAGCGCGCCCTGGGCCGTGCGATCCCGCGTCGCTCGACCATCTCATCCGCCATTGAGGCAATGATGCGCGCAAGGCCCGCGCGCGCCAATCACATTTTTCGAGTTCGAAGGCGCGTCAGGAAGCGGCGGCGGCGGGCGCGCCGGCGAGGTCCTTCCAGCTCTCGATCGTGGAGTCGGCGTTGACGTCGTAGATGATCGGCGCGCCGGTAAAGAGCTCGCGGCGCAAGAGCTCGTCCGGCGTCAGCCGCTCCAGCGTCATGATCAGCGCGCGCAGCGAATTGCCGTGCGCGGTGACGAGCGTGGTCTTGCCCTGCAGCACCACCGGCAGGATCTCGCGCACGAAGTAGGGCAGAGCCCGCGCCACCGTGTCGCGCAGGGACTCTCCCCCGGGCGGCGGCACCTCGTAGGAGCGGCGCCACATCAGCACCTTCTGCTCGCCCCAGGTCTTGCGCGCGTCGTCCTTGTTAAGGCCGGTCAGCTCGCCGTAGTCGCGCTCGTTCAGCGCCTCGTCCTCGACGACCGGCAAGGACTTCTGGCCGAGCTCGTTCAGCAGGAGCTGGTTGGTGCGCTGCGCGCGCTTCAGCTTGGAGGTGAAGGCGGCGTCGAAGACGACGCCCTCGGCCTTCAGCCGGCGTCCGGCCTCGATCGCCTCCTCGACGCCCTTCTCGGTGAGGTCAGGATCCTTCCACCCCGTGAAGAGGTTCTTGAGGTTCCACTCGCTCTGGCCATGGCGCACGAGGACGAGGCGACGCTGCATTACAGTGCTGCTCCGGGAGGGGCGGTCGGGCGGGCGCGCGTTCCTTAGCCCAGCCGCGCGCGGAAAGCGACGGGGTCAGTCCGCCAGCCCGAGAACGTCCGCCATACCGTAGAGGCCGGGCTTGCGGCCCCGGCCCCAGAGCGCGGCCTTCACCGCCCCGCGCGCGAAGATCATCCGGTCCTCGGCGCGGTGGCCGAGCTCGACCCGCTCGCCCGGGCCGGCGAGGATCACCATGTGGTCGCCGACCACGGTGCCGCCGCGCAGCGTCGCAAAACCGATGGTTCCCTCGGCTCGCGCGCCGACATGGCCGTCCCGCGAGCGCACCGAATGGTCAGCGAGCGAGATCGCGCGGCCCTCGGCCACCGCCTCTCCGAGCAGCAGAGCGGTGCCGGACGGCGCGTCGACCTTGGCGCGGTGATGCATCTCGACGATCTCGACGTCCCAGTCCGGGCCGAGCGCGCGCGCCGCCTGGCGGGCGAGGCCGGCGAGCAGGTTGACGCCGAGGCTCATGTTTCCCGAGCGGATCACAGTTGCGTGTCGGGCGGCCGCGTCGAGCCGCGCGAGGTCGGCGGGGCTAAGGCCCGTCGTGCCGACGACATGGACAATGCGCGCCTGCGCGCAGAGCTCGGACAGCGCGACGGTGGCGGCCGGGACCGTGAAGTCGAGCGCGCCCTCGGCGTGGACGACGAGCGAGAGCGGGTCGTCCGTGACCTTGACCCCGAGCTCGCCGACGCCCGCGAGCTCGCCCGCATCCTTGCCGAGAACGTCGGATCCTTCACGCTCGAAGGCGCCGCCGAGTTCGACGCCGTCGGTCTCGGCGATCGCGCGCACGAGCGCGCGGCCCATACGGCCGCCTGCTCCGGCGACGATCAGGCGCATGGCTGACATGGCGGGCCTCCAGCTTCTCGAACGGGCAGACGCTCTATGCGCGGGACGCCGGCGGAGCAAGCCGAATGGCGCGAACCGGGTGGAAAGCGCGGCCGTGCCACGAAGGCTTTGCGCGGCCTTCTGTCGCTTTTAGCCCTTCCGACGGCGACATTCAGAGCTAGAATGATTATGAGTTCCCGCGGGATGGAACGCCGCATGCAATACGACGCAGTCTTCCGTCGCGCGGTCGATCAGCTGCACGCCGAGAAGCGATACAGAGTCTTCGCCGATCTTGAACGCCGCGCGGGCGATTTCCCGCGCGCGACCTGGCATGCGCCCGAAGGGGCGCGCGAGGTCGTGGTGTGGTGCTCCAACGACTATCTCGGCATGGGCCAGCACCCGTCCGTCATCAAGGCGATGACCGAGACGGCCGAGGCGGTCGGCGCAGGCGCCGGCGGCACGCGCAACATCGCCGGCACCAACCATCCGCTCGTCCTGCTCGAGCAGGAGCTCGCCGATCTCCACGGCAAGGAGGCCGGCCTCGTCTTCTCCTCCGGCTACGTCTCGAACGAGGCGTCGATCTCGACGCTGGCGCGGCTGCTGCCGGACTGCCTGATCCTGTCGGACGCGCTGAACCACGCCTCGATGATCGCGGGCATGCGCGGCTCGGGCTGCGCCCGCAAGATCTTCGCGCACAACGATCTCGGCGACCTCGAGCGCCAGCTGAAGGAAGCCGGCCGCGAGCGGCCGAAGCTGATCGCCTTCGAGAGCGTCTATTCGATGGACGGCGACATCGCCCCGATCGGCGCGATCTGCGACCTCGCGCAGGAATACGGCGCGATGACCTATCTCGACGAGGTCCACGCCGTCGGGATGTACGGCCCGCGCGGCGCCGGCATCGCCGAGCGCGACGGGGTGATGCACCGCGTCGACGTCATCGAGGGCACGCTCGCCAAGGCTTTCGGCGTGATCGGCGGCTACGTCACCTCCTCCAAGGCGATCGTCGACGCGATCCGCGGCTACGCGCCGGGCTTCATCTTCACCACGGCGATGCCGCCGGCGGTCGCCGCCGCGGCGCGTGCCTCGGTCTCGCACCTCAAGAACTCGCAAGCCGAGCGCGACCGTCACCAGCGCCAGGCGATGCAGACCAAGATCGCGCTTGGCGCGCGCGGACTGCCGGTGATGCCGTCCGAGACCCACATCGTGCCGGTGCTGGTCGGCTGCCCGGAGAAGGCCAAGGCCGCCTCCGACATGCTGCTCGTCGAGCACGGGATCTACATCCAGCCGATCAACTACCCGACCGTGCCGCGCGGCACGGAGCGGCTGAGGATCTCGCCCTCGCCGCTGCACGACGACGCGCTCATCCGCGATCTCGCCCGCGCGCTCGACGCCGTCTGGGACAAGCTCGACCTGCCGCGCCGATACGAGGCGGTGGCGGCGGAGTAAGGCGCGCCGCCCTCCGCCGCGCCGCGCCGATGCAGAAGCATCCCCACATCCTCAACGCGGCGTCGAACCTCCTCGGCATCGCGCTCGTCATCATCGCCGCCCTCAACGTCGCCGGGCGAAGCCGACAGGGCTTCGCCGACGACGTCGGCTGGGCGTCCGCCTTCTTCCTCAGCCTGAGCTGCCTGCTGTCGTACATGGCGATGCGCTCGGACCGCCGAGGCGAAGCCTACGAGCTGTGGGCGGACCGCGTGTTCCTGTGCGGCCTGGTGCTGGTCATCGCCTCGGTCGTGGTGCTCGCGCTGGAGAGCGCCTGACGCACGGCGCGGGCGCGTGTAGTGTCGCGCGCGACGAGCAGGACAGGGCGATGCGCGCGAACGGCCGAGAGACGAGAACGATCTGGCGGCAGGGCGACGAGGTCGCCGTGATCGACCAGACCCGGCTGCCGCACGCCTTCGAGGTCGCGACGCTGCGCACGGGCGACGACGCCGTCCGCGCCATCGCAGACATGATCGTGCGCGGCGCTCCGCTGATCGGCGCGACCGGCGCCTTCGGCCTCGCGCTCGCGATGCGCAAGGACGCCTCCGACGCCGCGCTGCGCGACGCCAGCGCCCGGCTGGAGGCCTCGCGCCCGACCGCCGTCAACCTGCGCTGGGCGCTCGAACGGATGCGCGCCCGGCTTTCGGCGACGCCTGCGTCCGATCGCGTCGACGCCGCTTTCGACGAGGCCCAGGCGATCGCCGACGAGGACGCCGACACATGCTCGGCGATCGGCGAGGCCGGGCTGGCGCTGATCTGCGACGCGCTGGCGGCGAGCGGGCGGAGCCGGCTGAACGTCCTCACCCATTGCAACGCCGGCTGGCTCGCGACGGTCGACTGGGGCACCGCGCTCGCGCCGATCTACAAGGCCCACCGCGCGGGCGTCGATCTGCACGTCTGGGTCGACGAGACGCGTCCGCGGAACCAGGGGGCCAGCCTCACCGCCTGGGAGCTCGGCCAGGAGGGGGTCCCGCACACCGTGATCGTCGACAACGCCGGCGGCCATCTGATGCAGCACGGCGAGGTCGACTTCGTCATCGTCGGCAGCGACCGGACCACCCGGTCGGGCGACGTCTGCAACAAGATCGGCACCTATCTGAAGGCGCTCGCGGCGCATGACAACGGGGTGCCGTTCTATGTCGCGCTGCCCTCCTCGACGCTCGACTGGCGGATCAGCGACGGCGTGCGGGACGTGCCGATCGAACAGCGGTCCTCGCGCGAGGTGACGCACATGACGGGCGCGACCGAGGACGGGCGGATCGAGACGGTGCGCCTGACGCCCGAGGGCAGCGCCGCTGCGAACTACGCCTTCGACGTCACGCCCGCGCGGCTCGTCACAGGCCTCGTCACCGAGCGGGGCGTCTGCGCCGCGAGCGAGGCCGGACTCGCCGGCCTGTTCCCCGCCGAAGCCAAGGCCGCCTGACATGCCGCAGCCCTGGTCGGAGTCGGACGCGCAGGCCTTCGTCGAGATCTACGCCGCCCATGGCGTCCCGGGGGACATCGCGCTCCGGACCTATTCCGCGCGCCTGCTCGGCCGCGACCCGGCGCTCGTCATGCATGGCGGCGGCAACACCTCGGTGAAGACGACCGTCCGCGACGTTTTCGGCGCGGAGGTCGAGGTCCTGTGCGTGAAGGGTAGCGGCTGGGACCTCGCGACGATCGAGCCCGAAGGCCATCCCGCCGTGCGGCTCGAGCCGCTGCGCGCGCTGCGGAGCCTGCGCGCGCTCTCCGACGAGGCGATGGTCAACGCGCAACGCCAGAACCTGATGGAAACGGCCGCCCCGAACCCGTCGGTCGAGACGCTGCTGCACGCCTTCCTGCCGCACAAGTTCGTCGACCACACCCATTCGGTCGCGGTCTGCGCCATGGTCGACCAGCCGAACGCCGAGGCGATGGCGCGCGAGATCTGGGGCGGCCGGGTCGGCGTCGTCCCCTACATCATGCCCGGCTTTTCGCTGGCCAAGGCGGCCGCCGAGGCGTTCGAGCAGGATCGGTCGGTCGAGGGACTGATCCTCGCCAGGCACGGCGTGTTCTCCTTCGGCGACACCGCGCGCCAGTCCTACGAGCGGATGCTGTCGCTGGTGGAGACGGCCGCGCGCCATCTCGGCAGGGCCTCGCCGAGCTACGCATCGATCGCGCTGCCGGGGCCGGTCGCGCCCGCGCCTGCGATCATGGGCGACGCGCTCGCGGGCCTGCGCGGGGCCCTCGCGCGCGCCGGCGCAGCCTCCGGGGTCGCGACGCGCTGGATCCTCGACCGCCGGTCAAACGCCGAGATCGAGCGCCTGCTCTCCGATCCGCTGCTGGAGGAACTGGCGCGCCGCGGCGTCTCGACGCCCGACCATGTGCTGCGGACCAAGGGCTGGCCGGTGGTCCTGCCGCCCGCGCCGCGCGAGGGCCCGCTCGCCGGCTGGCTCGAAGAAGCGGACCGGCGGCTGAACGCCTTCGCGGAGGACTACCGCGCCTACTTCGCGCGCAACGACGCGCGCTCGGCGGTTCCGAAGACGATGCTCGACCCGCTGCCGCGCCTCGTCGCGATCCCGGGGCTCGGCCTCGTCGGCGTCGGCAAATCGTCCGGCGAGGCGGCGGTCGCCGCCGACATCGGCGAGGCCTGGGCCGCCACGGTCCTGCGCGCCGAGGCGGTCGGGCGGTTCGAGCCGATCGGCGAGGCCGACCTATTCGACCTCGAATACTGGTCGCTGGAGCAGGCCAAGCTCGGCAAGGGGGCGGAGAAGCCGCTCGCGCGCCACGTCGTCGTGGTGACCGGCGGCGCCGGGACGATCGGGCTCGCGACGGCGCGGGCCTTCGCCGCGGAAGGGGCGGAGATCGCGCTGCTCGACCTCGACACCGCAAGCGTCCGGTCCGCCGCGGCGGCCGTCTCCTCCCGCGCGCTCGGTCTCTCCTGCGATGTGACGGACCCGGCGTCGGTCCCCTCCGCCTTCGCCCGCGTCTGCGAGACCTTCGGCGGCGTTGACGTCGTCGTCTCGAACGCCGGCGCGGCGCTGACCGGCGCGATGGCGGACATCGCGGACGAGCGGCTGCGGGCCAGCTTCGAGCTCAACTTCTTCGCCCACCAGGGCGTCGCGCGCGAGGCCGTGCGGCTGATGCGGCTGCAGGGGAACGGCGGCGCGCTGCTGTTCAACGTCTCCAAGCAGGCGGTCAATCCGGGACCGGACTTCGGCGCCTACGGCACGTCCAAGGCGGCGCTGCTCGCGCTGGTCCGGCAATACGCCCTCGAGCATGGAGGCGACGGGATCCGGGTCAACGCCGTCAACGCCGACCGCATCCGCTCCGGCCTGCTGACCGACGAGATGATCACGACCCGCTCTGCCGCGCGCGGGGTTTCAGAAGCCGGCTATATGTCCGGAAATCTCCTGGGGCTCGAGGTGCGTGCGGAGGACGTCGCACAAGCCTTCGTCGCCTCGGCCAGGCTGATGCGCACGACGGGCGCCGTGCTGACGGTCGACGGCGGCGCCGTCCCCGCGATGATGCGCTAGGCGTACTGGACGCTCTACAGCGGCAGCGCGTCGAAGTCGTCCGCCGCCGGCATGCGCCGTTGCGGCGTCTCGGCGGGCATCCGCTCGAAGCTCCAGACGAGCCGAAGCGCCGCGCCGAGCGGGGCGCGGACGACGATCTGCTCGCTGCGGCGCGGGCCGAGCGCACCCGCGAGGAACACGCTCTCCTCAAGCGAGACGACCCCGTCCTCGGCCGTGAAGCTCCAGCCGCCTCCGCCCGGCAGGGCGAGGATCACGGCGCGGCCCTCATGCGTGAGGCTCGCGCGCACCGAAGGATGCAGGTGGAATCGCAGCGCCACCTCGCGGTCGCCGCCGCGCGTCGCCGTGTCCCCGACGCCACGGAGCACGTCTTCGCCCAGCATGGTCTCGCCGCCCGGACCGAGGGTGAGGCTGCGCTCGTGGATGACGCCGAAGCGCTCCGCATAGCCGTCATGGCTCGCCGTGATCGTCACGCCGCGTTCGTCGCGGCGCCGGTTCACCGGCACGACGACCGGGCCCGCCAGGATGCGCGCGCCGATCAGGCGCCGCGTTCCGCCGCGCGCGAACCGGCAGGAGCTCTCCCCGTCGATCGTCGCGGTGGAATGCGCGGCGGTCGCGCGCGCGGCGCGCTCCCAGTCCTCGCGGCCGAAGCGCGGGGCGCCGCAATTGACCACGATGCGCTCGGGACCGCGCGACAGCTCGAAGGAAAGGCAGCCCGCATGCGCCTTCTCCGAGACGCCGAAGGGCGGCGGCGGCCCGGCGTCGAGGAGAAGCAGGGTCTCGCCGGCCGACAGGCGCTGGTAGCCGGAGTGCGCGGCGTCGTCGAGCGGCTGGCCGCGGGCGTCGTCATAGGCGAGCACGGTCGCGAGCAGGTCGGTCGACGTCGCGCCCGCGCCGTTGAAATGCGCGAAGTCGCCGTCGCCGTGACGGAAGAACCGCAGCATCGGCGTCATGCGGTCGATCGCCGTCACGAGCTGCTGCGGCGGCTGGAGGTTGCGGGCCGCGAAGGCCTGCCGAAGCGGGATGAGGTCGATCAGCAGTTCGACGAGATCGTTCGGGTCGCGGCCGACATGGCCGCCGTCGGGCAGGATCTGCCGGTCGATTTCCTCTGCGAGGTCTTTCGCCGAGGCCCGCTGCAGGCGCGTTTCGCCGGACAGGCACAGCCCCGCGAAGGCGAGCGCCGCGGCGACCATCAGGCGCGGCGCGCCCTCCCCCGCCGCGCCGACCGAGCGGTTCAGCCGGCGCGTCTCGCGGACCAGCGCGCGCAGGAACCGGCGGTAGAACGCGCGGTCGGCGCCTTCGAGGATCAGCGGCGAGTGGCTGAGCCAGGAGATCAGGCGACGGGCGGAGACCTCGGGACTGCGGGCGTCGGCGTCGGGGCCGCCCTTCAGCGTGATCCATTCATCGACCAGCGCCCGGGCGTTGGCGTGGGCGAGAGTCGTGCCGGCTTCCCGCAGGTGCCGCAGCCATGCGAAACCGTGGAGTTCGTCGGCCCAGTCCGCCGATGGCGGTTCGGCGAGAAACGGCGAGAAGCCCCCGACCGCGACCGAGTGCCCGGCGAAGGAGAAGCGCCCGGCGTAGATGTCGCTCGCGACGGTCGGGTCGCTCGTCCTCAGGTCCTGCGGGGCGAGCAGCAGCTTGTCGACGCCGCGACCGGGAGGACGGACCGAGACCACGCCGCCAAGGCGGCGCCTCGCCGCCCGCGAACCATGCGCAAGAATCTTCGCGGCGAGGCGAAGTCGTTCGCCGAACGCCCCCAAAGCCGGACCGTCTCCCCAAGGCGTCGCCGCGCAACCCCCGACGCGGACAGGGAATCATCGCACACTCGCGACCCAATGTCGCGATTCGGCTTCGTCGTCAGCCGACGCGCAGGCGCGCTGTGAAGAAGCCGTCGACCCCGGCCAGGCGGGGATCGTCGGCCGGCAAATGAAAAGGCAGAGTCCGCACGCAGCCGGCGCTGTCGACCGCGTCCTCGAGGCCCGGGACTTCGTCGGGCGTCACAGGCTCGATCCGCACCCGCGCGTTGCGCGCAAGCAGCGCCGCGATCTGGCGCTCGCCCTCCTCAGGCTCGAGCGAGCAGACGCCGTAGACGACCAGCCCGCCGGGCTTCGTCAGGCGTACGGCGGAATCGAGCAGCTGCGCCTGAAGCCTTGCGAGGCTCGCGATGTCGCTTTCCCGCTTCATCCAGGCGACGTCCGGATGGCGGCGCAGCGTGCCGGTCGCGCTGCAGGGCGCGTCGAGCAGCACGGCGTCGGCCGGCTCGAGAGCGATGGTCGCGGCGTCGCCGACCCTCGCCGCGGCGGAGAGCTTCAGCCGCGACAGGTTCTGGTTGAGCCGGCTGAGACGCTCGGCCGACTTGTCGACGGCGACGACCTCGGCGCCTGCGGCGGCGAGCTGGGAGGTCTTGCCGCCGGGCGCGGCGCAGAGGTCGATGGCGTGCTTGTCCCTGATATCGCCGAACAGCCGCGCCGGGATGGCGGCCGCCGCGTCCTGGACCCACCAGGCGCCGTCGGAGAATCCGGGGAGCTCCGTCACGAGGCCGCCGGCGGCGAGACGCACCGTGCCGGTCGGAAGCGCGACGCCGCCGAGCCGCTCGGCCCAGCCGGCGGAGTCGGACTTCACCGACAGGTCGAGCGCCGCCTCGTGTTGCAGGCTGTCGGCGATGCGCGCCGCCGCGTCGTCGCCATAGGCGTTCCGCCAGCGGTCGTAGAGCCAGCCGGGCAGGTCCGCGCCGGGAGCCGCTTCCGGAGCGCCGTCGCGGGCGAGCCCGCGCAGGACGGCGTTGACCAGCGCCGAGTAGCGGCGGGCGTCGGGATCGGACTTCGCGGCGGCGACTGCGAGGTCGACGGCCGCGTGAGCGGGGACGTCGAGGTGAAGCAACTGCGCCGCGCCGGTCGCGAGGATCGCCTCGAGCGGCCCGGCCTTCTTGGGCATGCCGCGTTCGAGCCGGGCCGCGATAAGCGTCCGGATGGTGCCGAAGCGCCGCAGGGTCGCGCCCGCGATGGCGCGGGCCAGCGCCCTGTCGCGCACGTCCAGCGCGCGGAAGCCGGTCGGGTCATGGTCGGCCTCAAGCGCGCCGTCGAGCGGGCGGGCGCGCGACAGCACGCCCTCGACGAGGCGGATGGCGACGCGACGCGGCGCAAGGCCCGGCGGCTCCGGCTGCTGGCGGGACGCGGGCGGGAGGCGGCGACGGCCGGCGGGAGCGCTCAACCCCACGGCCCGCGGCCGGCGTCGCCGCGTCCCGGCGCGTCGGACCATGGATCGCCGGCCGTCTGGCCGCCATGGGGCGCGGACGTCTGCGGCGCGGGCCGCTGCTGGGATGGCGTCCAGCCCGCCGGGCCGGCGCCGCGCTGCCGCGCGAACTCCATCAGCGCAGCGACGCGGTTCTCGGTCGCCGGGTGGGTCGAGAACAGGCTGTCCATGCGCTGGCCAGACAGCGGGTTGATGATGAACATGTGCGCCGTCGCGGGGTTGGCCTCGGCCGAGTAGTTCTCGGTCTGGTGGGCGCGGCGCTCGATGTTCTGGAGCGCGGTCGCCAGCCATTCCGGCCGGCCGACGATCTCGGCGCCCATCCGGTCGGCGGCGTATTCGCGCGTCCGGCTGATCGCCATCTGAACGATCATGGCCGCCACGGGCGCGAGAATCATCATCGCGATCGAGCCGATCATACCGAAGGGCTGGCCGTTCCCGCGGTTGCCGGAGAACATGCCGCCGAAATTGGCGAGCATCGAGATGGCGCCGGCGATGGTCGCGGTCACCGTCATGATCAGCGTGTCGTGGTTCTTGATGTGCGCGAGTTCGTGCGCCATCACGCCCGCGACCTCCTCCTTCGACAGCGCGTTGAGCAGGCCGGTGGTGGCGGCGACGGCGGCGTTCTCGGGATTGCGGCCGGTCGCGAAGGCGTTCGGCTGGTCCTCGTGCATGACGTAGACCTTCGGCATGGGCAGCTGCGCCCGCGCCGCGAGCTCGCGGATCATGCCGTAGAATTCGGGCGCGGTGCGCTCGTCCACCTCCTCGGCGCCGTGCATGGAGAGCACCATGCGGCCCGAGTTCCAGTAGCTGAACAGGTTCATGCCCGCGGCCATGATGAAGGCGATCATCATGCCGCCGCGGCCCCCGATCAGGAAGCCGACGCCCATAAAGAGGGCGGTGAGGCCGGCGAGCAGGATCGCCGTGCGCATGTAGTTCATCGACGCAGCCGTCTCCGTGATCGAAGGCGTGTTCGCGCGCGAGGCGCTCGCGACCTATATGTGCCTCCTCGCCCCGCCGCGCCAGCGGCGCCCGTCACGATCAAGTCAGCCGAGGCGCGCGAAATGACTGACGACACGGCCGGCCGCGCGACCGACGCAGCCATGAAACGCAGGGGCGAGGCCGCCGCCCGCGCGCTGGCGGAGGCGAAGGCCCGCCGGGCCGAACAGGAACGGGTCGAGGCCGAACTGGCCGGGCGCCGCGAGATCGACGGCCGCGGCGGCCCGGACCCTGTGCGCTACGGCGACTGGGAGAAAAAGGGCGTCGCGAGCGATTTCTGAGGTCCCGATCCGCCGCCGGACGACCGCCTCGAGGCTTCTCGGCACGGCGCTGGCGGGCCTCGCGCTCGTCGCGGGCGTCGGGGCGGCGATCGTGCTGACCGACCTCGACGGCTACCTGCCGCTCGATCTCAGGAAGCCGCCGGGCGCGTTCACGGGATGGCGCATCCGGATCGCCGCGAGCGAGCCGGAGGTCTGCTACGCGACGCTCGTCCGCTCCGACATTCCCGCCGAGCAGTCGCCGCGGCGGCTGGTGCGCGACGGCTGCGGCTATGACGACGCCGTCGCCCTGTCGGGCGAGGGCCTGACTGCGACGCCGCCCATGCGCTGCGGCCTCGCGCTCGCCTATGCGGCCTGGGAGCGCCACGTGGTCGCTCCCGCCGCCGACCGCCTGCTCGGATCTCCCGTCGTCGCGATCCGCACGCTTGGCGCCTTCTCCTGCCGCGACATCGCCGGCTCCGCCGGCCGCCGCTCGCAGCACGCGACCGCCAACGCGGTCGACGTCGTCGGCTTCGACCTCAAGGACGGCCGATCGGTGTCCGTCGCCGGCGACTGGACGGGCGACGACGCGAAGGGCCGGTTCCTGCGGGACGTCCGCGACGGCGCCTGCGGCCTGTTCTCGGCCGTGCTGTCGCCGGACCGGGACGCGGCGCATCGCGACCACCTGCACCTCGACCTCGGCCCATTCAGCGTGTGCCGGTGAGCGGATGCGGCCGCTCCAGCCTCCCGCGATAGCGGACCAGCCGACCGAACGGCGCGAGCGCGATCGTGACGTCGAAGCCGTAGGCCCCGTCGACCAGCGCGAAGCCTCGCGCTTCGGTCGTCGGCGCGAAGCGGCGGGGCGCCGGCTGCCCGAAGACTCGCCAGCCCTCGACGGCCAACGTAAAGCCGTCGGCGTCGGCCGTGATCGCCAGATCGAAGGCGAACGGGCCGAAGCGCTCCACGAGCACGCCCGGGTCGCCATTCGCGCCCAACCGGCTGCTGAAGCGCGACCGCCCGAACCGGCGGATCCAGACCTCTCCGTCGTCCGTCCGCCTGATCTTGACCTCGGCCGCGACCATCGGGAGCGACTTCGGAAAGCCGAACAGCCGCGCGACCAGCCGTCCGGCGGCGGTCTCGGCGCCCGTCGCCTCGGCGTCGCCGACGAGGCGCACGACGGGGTCGGGATCGTGGACGGCGCGCACGACCTCGGGAATCCGCGCGAGATCCGGCCCGAGCGCCCGGCCGAACAGCGACGGCGCGTCCGGCGAACTCCTGGCGATCGCCGTGCGAATCGCAAAGCGCGCCGCTTCGGCCTCGAAATCGCGAAGCGGCAGCAGACCCGCCGCGACATGGGCGCCCGGCCCGGCTGGCGGCCGCCCCTCCAGCAGGCGGCGGATGAAGCTGAGCGCCGGCAGGACCGGCACGTTCGGGCCGTCCCCCGCCTCCGCCACGAGCGACCAGCGCCCCCGCGAGCGGGCGCCTTCGGCGTCGAGGCCCTCCGCCTCGACCGTCATGCCGCCGCGATCCGACCCAAAGCGCTCGAAGAGTGCGGCGAGGCGCTGCGCGAGACCGGCGAAGCGCGCGAGGTTGCGGACGAGACCGGCCCGGCGCAGAAGGCTCAGCGCCCAAAGGCCAAGATGCAGAATCGGGAGTTCAAGCCCGGCGCGGAACAGGGCGGTGCGGACGGTCGGAAAGCGGGCCGGGACAAGGTCGAGGTCTGGCGTCTCGCACAGCGACAGAAAACGGCCGCCTAGGCCGGGCATCCGCCGCAGGGCGAGCAGCCCCCATCCGGGCGCGTCGCCCCAGCCGCCGGCGCGCAGCACGCGGACGGGCGCGCCGGCGTAGCTCAGGATCGCCGCGATCACCGAGAGCCCCCGTGGCGCCCGGTTTCCCGGCGAGATCGCGATCTCGACGCGATCGACGCGCGTCCAGCCGTCGGTCAGGGCGTCGAGCGCAGCGTGGCTCACGGCCGGCGTCGAGCTCGCGCCGGTCACCGCGACGACGCCCGCCGCGCGCGCCTCGGCGTCGAGCGCAGGAAACGCAGCCACGAAGTCCCGCGCGTCGGCGGTGTCGACATAGTGGCCGCCGGCGGCGATCACGGCGCGGGCGAATGCGAGGTCCGCGCCCTGAAAAGGTCCCGCCGCGTCCGCCACGACCGCGGGATCGAGCGCCGCGATCTCGGCCGCCGTCGCTTTGGTCCGGTCGAGCCACGCCGCCTCGATCGTCCGGTCCGGGTGGCGGGCGCGCAGCTCCGCCGCGAGCGCCTCGCAGGCGTCGAGGCGGCGGCCTGCGACGATCACCGTGGCGGAGGTCGTGGCCGCGAGGCCCTCGACGAGCCGCCGACCGAAGGCTCCTGCGCCGCCGACGACGAGGACGCGCTGAGCCCCCGCGGCCGTCATGGCGGCGGCGCGTCGTCGAGAAAGCGGGCGCGCTGCTCCGGCGTCGGCGCGAAGCAGACGTCGGAGACGCCGAACAGGGCGTAGCGATTGCGCGCGATCAGGCCGTAGACGGGATCGCGCAGGACGCGCGGGACGGCGAGCAGCGCCCTCGCCCATCCCCAGCCGGGGAGCGAACCGAGCACGCGCAGCGCGGCGTCGGAGCGGAAATGGGCGACGCCATCCAGAACGACGGCGTTGGTGTCAGCGTTCTCGACCGGGATGCCGAAGTCCCGCGCCATCTCCCGGCCGTAGGGCGACTGGATCGAGACGAAACGGAAGCGGCCGCCGTCGCGCGCCATCACCGCGCGCACCCAGCGCGAGCAGAACAGGCAGACGCCGTCGAACAGGATCAGGTCGTCGGGCCAGCGGCCGGCGGGTCGCGGAAGGCGGCTCGCCGGGGCCGATGCTCGAACGTTCGGATCAACGGACATGGAGTGCGTGCTTCGAGACGCCCGCCGGTGGCGGGTTCCTCAGCATGAGGGACCTTGGCGCCAAACAGAAACCTTCCTCATGCTGAGGAGCCGTCCGGGAGGACGGCGTCTCGAAGCACGCAGTTCGCTCCCGCAACCGACGCCCCTTCTGACGCCTCAGCCCTTCAGGTCCTCGAGGTCCGCGAACAGGTCGAGCGCCTCGGGGTTCGCCAGCGCCTCCTTGTTCTTGACCGGGCGGCCGTGGACCACCTCGCGCACCGCGAGCTCGACGATCTTGCCGGACTTGGTGCGCGGGATGTCGGCGACGGCGATCACCTTGGCCGGCACGTGCCGCGGCGATGCGCCCTCGCGGATCCTGACCTTCACCTTCTTCACGAGGTCGTCGTCGAGGTTCGCGCCCTCGGCCATCCGCACGAACAGCACGACGCGCACGTCGCCGTCGTGGTCCTGACCGATGCAGAGCGCCTCGACGATCTCCTCCATCTTCTCGACCTGGGCGTAGATCTCGGCCGTGCCGATGCGCACCCCGCCGGGATTGAGCGTCGCGTCGGAGCGGCCGTGGATGATCATGCCACCGTGCTCGGTCCACTCGGCGAAGTCGCCATGCACCCAGACGTTCGGGAAGCGGTCGAAATAGGCGGCGTGGTACTTCGCGCCGTCCGGGTCGTTCCAGAAGCCGATCGGCATGGCCGGGAACGCCTTGATGCAGGCGAGCTCCCCCTTGCCGCGCTCCATTGGTTTTCCGTCGTCGTCGAGCGTCGCGACCGCGAGGCCGAGCCCGGCGCCCTGGATCTCGCCGCGCCACACCGGGTCCATCGGGTTGCCGAGCACGAAGCACGAGCAGATGTCGGTGCCGCCCGAGATCGAGGCGAGCTGCATGTCGGGCTTCACCGCCTCGTAGACCCAGTCGAAGCTCGAATCGGCGAGCGGCGAGCCGGTCGAGGCCATGGCGCGCACCGTCTTCAGGCTGTGGGTCTCGCGCGGGACGAGGCCCTGCTTCTTCACGCCGTCGATCCATTTCGCAGAGGTGCCGAAGAAGGTCATGCCCTCGGCGTCGGCGTAGTCGAACAGAACGGCGGGCGTCGGGTGGAAGGGCGAGCCGTCGTAGAGCAGCAGCGTCGCCCCGGCCCCGAGGCCGGCGACCAGCCAGTTCCACATCATCCAGCCGCAGGTGGTGAAGTAGAAGACGCGGTCGCCTTCCCGCACGTCCGACTGCAGCAAGTGCTCCTTGAGCTGCTGGAGAAGCAGGCCGCCGGCCGAGTGGACGATGCATTTCGGCACGCCCGTCGTGCCGGAGGAGAACATCACATAGAGCGGATGGCCGAAGTCCATGCGCCGGTACATCACCGCCCGCGGCTCGTGGCTCTGCAGGAATTCGTCGAGCGAGACGGCGTTCTTCAGGCCGGCCGCGACCTCCTCGGCCGCGCCGAGATAGGGAACCACCACCGTGCGCTCGACGGTGGTCAGCTGGTCGACGATCGGCTTCAGCTTGCCGGCGACGTCGATCCGCTTGCCGGCGTACCAGTAGCCGTCGACGGTCACGAACACCCTCGGCTCGATCTGGCCGAAGCGGTCGAGCACGCCACGCTCGCCGAAATCGGGCGAGCAGGACGACCAGATCGCGCCGAGCGAGGCGGTCGCGAGCATGAAGGCGACGGTCTCGGGCCGGTTCGGCATCATGGCGGCGACACGGTCGCCCTCCTTCACGCCGACGGCCTCGAGCGCCTGCTGGATGCGGGAGACGAGCGCGCGCAGTTCGTCCCAGGAGAGCCGCGCCTCGGCCTTGTCCTCCGCCCTGAACACGATCGCGTCGCCGGAGCCGTGCGTCTTGAGCAGGTTCTCGGCGAAGTTCAGCCGTCCCTCGGGGAAGAAGCGCGCGCCTGGCATCCGGTCGCCGTCGGCGAGGACGCGGCCTCCCTTGTCGCCGATCACCCCGCAGAAATCCCAGATCAGATCCCAGAAGGCTTCGCGGTCGGCGATCGACCAGGCGTGCAGCGCGCGGTAGTCGCCGAGAACGCGGCCGGCCTTCTCGCCCGCGAGCTTGGCGAATCGGGCCATCGCGCTGGCGGCGACGCGCTCCGGAGAGGGCGTCCAGAGCGGCGCGTCCGACGGGCTCGACATGGGGCTCAGATCTCCGGGCAGGCGTTCGATCGCAGGAGGACGACTTTTTATAAGCCGCGCTGAAACAGTTCGAAACGTTCGTTTGTCCGTTTCGTTGCGGTGCGGTATAAGGCGCCATGCCCATGAAGCATAAGGCGCTTCGATTGGCTGCCTGGCTTGTCGCCGGAGCGGCCCTTTGCGCCAGCGCAGTCATCGTGACCGATATTGTGCGCACGCCGCGCGAGGGCGCCGGCGAACGCCTCGTCGCGTCGCTCGCGGACGCGACGGGCCTCAGGATCGAGACCAACGGCCCGGGCGAGATCGTTCTCTTCCCGACGCCGCATGTCCGCGTACCCGGCGTCAGCTTGGCCGACGGCGACGACGCGCCCTTCGCCGCCGCGCGCGAACTGACCGGCTCATTGAAGATCGGCGCGCTGCTGCGCGGACGGATCGAGCTCGGCGAGATCACGCTGGCGCAAGCGGACGTCGCGCTCGATCGCGCCCCGCTCGCCGACGCGCTCGCGGGGCTTCGACGCTCCGGCGGGGGAGGCGCGCCGCTCGAAATCCGTCTGACCGACGCGAGGCTGACGGTCGCCGGCCGCACCATCGACCGCGTGCAGGCGGGCCTGGCGCAGACGCGTCAGGGCGGCCCGCTCTCCGTCTCGGGCTTCGGCCGCTATTCCGGCCAGCCCGTCGAGGCCAGCGTCCAGCTCACCGATCCCCCGGCCTTCGGGCGCGGCGATCGCGCGCCGTTCCGCGCCCGCATCGAGGGCGCCGGCGCGCGACTGATGTTCGACGGCGAGGCGCTCGACGAGAACGGGCCGCGGCTGATCGGCGAGCTCAGCGCACGCGCCACCTCGCTCGGCGACACGCTCGCCTGGCTCGGCTTTTCGCGCCCGACCGTCACCGGGCCACGCTTCAGCCTCTCGCTCGCCGGCCGCGGAACGCTCGACGCGGAGGGCCTGTCGGTCGCCAACGCCGAGCTCGACCTGTCCGGCGACAGCTTCATGGGCGCAGGCCGCCTCACCTTGACCTCCGACGGCCGGCCGAGCGTCGAGGCGACCGTCGACGCCGGCGCGCTCGACGTGCGTCCCTACGCGGCCGTGCTCGCGCCCCAGATCCTGCAGGAGGGCGGCTGGAGCACGGCGGCCATCGACCTCGCAGGCCTCAAGGGCTGGACGCTCGACCTGCGGCTGTCCGCCGAATCCGTGCGCTTCGGCCGCCTGCTGCTCGGCCAGACGGCCGCGACGGTGGCGGTCGGCCGGGGCGGCCTCGACCTCTCGATCGGCGAGGCGGAAGCCTATGGCGGCACGCTCGGCGGGCGCCTGTCGCTCGAGCCTGATACGCGCGGCGTGAAGATGAGCCTCGAGGGCGGCGTCACCGACATCGCCTTCGACGAGGCGCTAGCCGCGATCATGAAGCATCCGCAGATGTCCGGAACCCTCACCGGCGAACTCGCGGTCGCCGGCGCCGGCGGCTCGGTCGCGGACTTCGTCGCGGACCTGTCGGGCAAGGCGTCGGGCAAGCTCGTCGACGGCGCGCTGGAGAAGATCGGGCGCAGCCGCACCCTCGCTCTCGCGGGCCTCGGGCGTCGCATGGACGTCTCGACCGCCGACGCCGCCTTCCGGATCGAGAAGGGAATCGCGCGCACGAGCGACATCTCCATCGTCGGCGAGGACGCGCGCTTTGCTCTCGCGGGCGCCGCCTCGCTGGTCGATCGCGACGTCAGGTTGAAGGGCGTGGTGCAGCCGTCGGCCGGCGGATGGGCCGTTCCGGTCACGCTCGAAGGCCCGCTGTCCTCGCCGAAGCTCAGGCCGGACCTTGGCGACCACGCGCCGCGCGGCGAGGCCCGCCGCGACACGACGCCCGCCGAGCACTGATCGCTCCGGTCAACGGTCCGCGAGTTCGCGCGCCAGCGCGTCGAGCCGCGCCACAGTCTCTTCCATGTCCGTCGCCGTCGCGTCGGGATGGATCGCGCACATTCTCAGGCAGAGCCGCCCCCCGATCCGGGTCGTGCCCACCACCGCGAAGCCGTCCTCCATCAGCCGGCGGGCCGCGACGGCGTTGACGGCGTCCGCCATCTCGTCGGACAGGCCGTCCGGCGCATAGCGGAACACGAGGATCGCAAGCTGGGCCGGCGAGACGACGCGCCAGCCGGGCGTCGTGCGGACCGCGCGTTCGGCGGCCTCGGCGAGCGCCACACCGTGCGCGACGGCCCGGCCGACGCCCGCCCGCCCCATGACCTGCAGCGTCAGCCATAGGCGCGCCGCGCGGTCGGGGCGGGTCAGTTCGGGCCCGAGATCCCAGAAGTTCGGCTGGGCGCCCTCGGCCGCCCCGTCTCGAAGATAGTCGGAGGTCAGGGCGAAGCTGCCCGGAAGCAGGCTCGCGTCGCGCGCCAGCAGGACGCCGCAGCCATAGGTCTGGAACAGCCATTTGTGCGCGTCCCAGCTCAGGCTGTCGGCCCGTTCGATCCCCGCGAGAGCCGACCGGTGCGCCGGCGACAGGGCGATGGACGCCCCGTAGGCGCCGTCGACGTGGAGCCACAGACCCTCGCGTCCGCAGATATCGGCGATCTCCGGCAGGGGATCGATCGCGCCGGTGTTCGTCGTGCCGGCGCTCGCGACCACCGCGAAGGGTGTTGCTCCGCCCGCGCGGTCTTCCGCGACGGCGCGTGCCAGCGCGGCGGGATCCATCCGCAGGGCCTCGTCGGTCGCGACCGTCCGGATCTGGCCGTCGAAAACGCCGATCACCCGCAACGCCTTGGCGACGGAGGCGTGGGTCTCGCGCGTCAGATAGACGACGCCGCGCGGGCGCTCCTCGCGCGTCAGCCGCTGGTCGCGGGCGAGGCAGAGCCCGGCTAGGTTCGCCATCGAGCCGCCCGAGACGAACAGCCCGCCCGCCCCTTCGCCGTAGCCGACCGCGTCGCACAGGAAGCGGACCAGCCCGCGCTCGATCGCGGTCGCGCCCTCGGACTGGAGTTCGGAGCCGGCATGGCGGTTGTGGATCGAGGCGGCGAGATCGCCGAGCCAGGACAGCGGCGAGGCCGGGCTCGGAATGAAGGCGAAGAAGCGCCGGTGGCCGGTGTCCATGCCGTAGGCCATGGCGTCCGAAAGCAGCGCCTCGAGGGCCGTTTCGAGCGGACGTCCCTGGTCGGGAACGGCGCCGAGCCGGGAGAGCGCATCAGTGGACGCGCGTCGGAAAGCTGGGGCGTCGCCGCCGCGCGTCGCGTGCTCGCGCGCCCGGTCGGCCAGCCGCCGCAGGGCCGCGTCGAACTCTTCGGCCGTGAAGCCGCCGATCCGCGCAAAATCGTCCACGGCGATCGGCCGGTCAGGCGCCTGCGCCGGCCGGCGCCGAGCCCGCCTCGCCCGGCCCCGCGGCGCGGGCGCGGAACATCAGCTTGTCCACGCGCGGGCCGTCCATGTCGATCACCTCGACGATCCAGCCGCCGACGTCGATCGTGTCGCCTTCGTTGGGAATGCGGCCGAGCTCGGAGATGACGAGGCCGGCGGCGGTGTGGAATTCGCCCTGCGTGCTGTCGGGGATGCGGAACGCGAAAGTCTCGGTGACGGCGTCGAGCGAGGCGCGGCCGTCGACCATGTAGGAGCCGTCCTCGCGGCGGCGGATGTCCTGATCCTCCGCGGTCTCGTGCTCCTCCGGCAGCGCGCCGGCGATGGCGCCGAGAACGTCGTGCGAGGTGACGATACCCTCGAAGCCGCCGAACTCGTCGACGACGAAGGCGGTGGAGGAGGGCTGCGACTTGAACAGCTCGAGCAGCGACAGCGCAGAGGCGCCCTCGGGCACGTAGAGCGGGTCCTTGACCTCGGCGGCGACGTCGAAGGTTCCGCCGGCGAGCAGCTTCGCCAGCACGTCCTTCTTGTGCAGGATGCCGACAGGGTCGTCGACCGAGCCTTCCTTGCCCACGACGATCCGCGAGAACGGGCTTTCCGCGAGCTCCGTCTTGATGGTCTCGAGATCGTCGGTCGCGTCGACCCAGAACACTTCTCGGCGCGGCGTCATGATCGAGCGGACGGGACGATCGGCGAGGCCGAGCACGCCCTCGATCATCCGCTTCTCGACCGGCTCGATGGAGCCCGCGGCGACGCCTTCGGCGATGACGCTGCGGACCTCCTCCTCGGTGACGTTCGAGCCGTCCTGCTCCTTCACCCGCAGCAGCTTCAGGATGAGCGCCGAGGACACGTTGAGCACGACGACGAAGGGCCGGCCGAGCGCCGCGACGAAGGAGAGCGGGCCGGAGACGAAGGCCGCGATCGGCTCGGGGTTCGCGAGCGCGACCCGCTTCGGCACGAGCTCGCCGAGGATCAGCGACAGGTAGCCGATGCCGAACACCACGACCGCGGACGCCACCGGTCCCGCATAGCGGTCGAGCGAGGTGGCTTCGCGCAGGAACTCGGCGAACGGGTCGGCGAGCGCGCTCTCGCCGACGACGCCGGTCAGGATCGCGATCAGGGTGATGCCGATCTGGACCGAGGACAGGAAGCTCGACGGATCGTCCGACAGCCGGATCGCACGCTCGGCGCCCTTGTCGCCGCCGTCCGCCATCATCCTCAGGCGCGGCCTGCGTGCCGAGACGATCGCGAGCTCCGACAGAGCGAAGAAGCCGTTCAAAAGCACGAGGCCCAGAACGACGGCGATGTCGAAGATCGGCATGAAGGGTCCGGAGAGGGGACGGGCGCGTCAGGCCCGAGTTCCAGTCAGTATAGGGCGAACAGCGCCGGCGTGATAGGCGGCGCTGCCTGCGCTTACGGCGCGCAGGGCCCGAAACGTCCCTCGACCGTTCGGCGGGCGGCGACGACGCCCTTCTCGAGCTGCCTGCGCGCTCTAGCTTAACGCTTTGTAAATGTAAGCGTCACGCAATGGACGGGTTAACGGGGTATTGCTGCCCGATGACCGATTCGATCGCCAGATTGTATCAGGCCGTTCTCGACGCCAGCGACGAGAACCCGGCGCTCTCGCGCACCGCCCGGCTGAAGAGCGAGGGCGTCAACAAGATGGCGAAGAAGGTGGTCGAGGAGGCCGCCGAAGTCGCGATCGAGGCCGTCGCCGGCGCCCGTGAATCGCTGATCCGCGAAAGCGCGGACCTCCTCTACAATCTCGTCGTCCTGTGGTCGGCCGCGGACGTCAAGCCCCAGGACGTCTACGACGAGATGGACCGGCGCGAACGGCTCTACGGCATCGCGCAGAAGCTGCCGAAGAGCGAGCAGGCGGCGTTCGCCCAGGCCGGGCGCGGGCCGAAGAAGCTCGCGTCCCTCGCGCCGGCGCGCCCCGGCAAGTAGCTCAGCTCCGTCCCGCCCGCGCCGTCGCGGTCGCGAGGAAGAGGCCGAGCGTCAGCACGCCGAAGACAGCGACCGTCACGGGCAGCGCGAGCACGCCGCCCGGCCCCAGCGTGCGGCCGAGCGCGACGCCGACGATCGCGCCGAAGGTCATCTGCGCGAACCCGACCAGCGAGGACGCCGCGCCCGCCCTTTCCGGGAAGGGCTGGAGCGCGGAGGCCATCGCCTGCGGCATCACGAGGCCGACCCCGAAAAGGTAGAACATCATCGGCACGACCACGGCGGCGGGCGTCTTCGGACCGAGCGTGACGAGGGCGAGCATCAGCAGCCCGCCGAAGGCGACTGCCGCGCAGCCGACGCCGATCGCGCCGTCGAGGCCTCGCAGGCGCACGAGCGGTCCGGCCGCGAGCGTTCCGCCGATGAAGCCGATCACCCCGATCGAGAAGGCCGCGCCATAGGCCACGACGCTCAGTCCGTAGATCGTCTGCAGGATGAAAGACGAGGTCGAGATGTAGGCGAAGAGGCCGGCGAAGGCGATCGCGGTCAGGCCGAGATAGCTCAGGAACCCCTTGTGCCGCAGCAGCACGCCGTAGCTCGCGAGCACGGCGCGGGGGCTCGCCGCGCCGGCCATCTTGACCCGCAGCGTCTCCGGCAGCGCGGCCGCGACGATCAACATCTCGAGGCCGAGCAGGAGCGTCAGCACGACGAAGGTCGCGCGCCAGGAGAACAGGCTCTCGAGCAGACCGCCGAGCAGCGGCGCGACGGCCGGGATGAGCCCGAGGATGGTCGCCATACGCGCCAGCTCGCGCGCCGCGCGCGGACCGGAATAGAGATCGCGCACGATCGAGCGGGCGAGCACCACCGGCCCTGCCCCTCCGAGCGCCTGGATGAAGCGCGCGACGATCAGCGTCTCGATCGTCGGCGCGGCCGCGCAGAGCGCCGAGCCGAAGGTGAACAGGCCAAGGCTCGCCAGCAGCACGGGCTTCCGCCCCTTGGCGTCCGACAGCGGCCCGTAGAGCACCTGCCCCAGCGCGAAGCCGACGAGGAAGGCGGACAGGGTCAGCTGCCCCTCGGCCGGCTGCGCCTGCAGCGCCGCCGTCAGGTGCGGCAGCGACGGCAGATACATGTCGATCGCGAGCGGGCCGACGGCGGTCAGCACCGCGAGCACGGCGGTCAAAGCGAGCGTGTCTGGCCGAAGGCGCATGGCGGAAGAATGCGTGATGGAAACCGGATGGCGGTAGACCCGCGCTCCAGCCGATTTAGCGCGTTCAGTCCGGATTGGGACCTCCGCCGCCGCCAGCAAGACGCCCTCAGGCGATACTCAGACTTAAGAAAGCGAAATCTGGAATCGTTCTCCAGACATCATGAAATCGTTTTTCCTGCAGGCGCGAAGGCCTCAAATCTTCTTTTTGTTCTGATTTGAATCTGGTCACGTTTTTCGCCCGACCAGTTGCCATAGACTCGGAAGCCATACGTAGTTCCGCGTATTCCACGCATCGATCGCGCCCAATTTGGAGCGCCGGTCGCAGCCGGGGACGTCACGCCGACGGGGACGGCACGGCGCGCCACGATGGCGGCCCGCCTCGCGTCCGGATACGGCGAAGAGGGAACGATCCGCATGAACGCGATGGCTCCGCAGCGCGGCAGATCCGAGAGGATCTATGACTTTATCGGTGTTGGCGTCGGCCCGTTCAATCTCGGCCTCGCCTGCCTGACGGCGCCGATCGCCGAACTGGACGGCCTGTTCCTCGACCGCAACGAGCAGTTCGACTGGCATCCCGGCATGATGCTGGAGGACGCGACGCTCCAGACGCCCTTCATGGGCGACCTCGTCACGCTCGCCGACCCGACCAACCCGTTCTCGTTCCTGAACTACGTAAAATCCCAGGGGCGAATCTACGCCTTCTATATTCGTGAAGATTTTTTCCTGATGAGAAAAGAGTTCAACGAGTATTGCCGCTGGGCCGCCGACCAGCTGCCGAACGTCCAGTTCGGCCAGGCGGTCGACCAGATCGAGTACGACGCGGCCGGTCGCGTCTATCGGGTCGCGACGCGCTGCGTGCGCACCGGCGCGGTCGAGGAGAAGCTCGCCCGGCGCCTCGTGCTGGGCGTCGGCTCGGTGCCCTCGATGCCGGCGTGCTGCCGCCCGCACGCCGAGCACATGACGCACAGCTCGCAATATCTCGCGCGCAAGGACGAGCTCACGAAGAAGCGGGCGATCACCGTCGTCGGCAGCGGGCAAAGCGCGGCGGAGATCTTCTACGATCTCCTCAACGGCATCGACGCGCATGGCTACCGGCTGGACTGGGTCACCCGCTCGCCGCGCTTTTTCCCGCTCGAGCTCACCAAGCTCACGCTCGAGATGACCTCGCCGGACTACGCCGACTATTTCCACCGCCTGCCCGCGCCCAAGCGCGACCGCCTCATCTCGGCGCAGAAGAACCTCTACAAGGGCGTCAATTCGAGCCTGATCAACGACATCTACGACGCGCTCTACACCAAGAGCCTGTCAGGTCCGATCGACGTCGCCCTGCACACCAACGCGGAGCTGAGGGACTGCGCGCGCGATCCCGCGACCGGCGCCTTCACGCTGTCGCTGCGCCAGCTCGAGCAGGACGTCGACTTCCGCATCGACACCGACGCGGTGGTGCTCGGCACCGGCTACACCTACCGCATCCCGGCCTTCCTCAAGCCGATCCGCGACCGCATCCGCTGGGACGAGAGCGGCCGCTACGCGGTGCGCCGCAACTATTCGGTCGACGTCGAGGGCGGCGGGATCTTCGTCCAGAACGCGGAGCTCCACACCCATGGCTTCGTGGCGCCGGACCTCGGCATGGCGGCCTATCGCAACGCCTGGATCATCCGCGAGATGCTCGGCCGCGAGGTCTATCCGATCGAAAAGCGCGTCGCCTTCCAGACCTTTTCGGCGCCGCGCGAGGGGGCCCGGCCGAAGCGCGAGCACGCCGCCGCCGGGGAGCGCCGCGCATGAGCGAGGTTCTGGAACGGGTCCGCCCCGCCGCCTTCGAGCGCGTCGATCTCGCGCTCGGCCGCTTCACGATGCGCCCGCTCGAGGTCGGCCGCGACGGCGCGATGATCGTCGACTGGGTGAAGCGCCCCTACGCCCGCTACTGGAACATGGGCCAGAAGAGCAAGGCCGAGATCCTCGACTTTTACGAGGGCCTGATGGCCTCGCCGCACGCCACCGCGATGATCGGCGAGCGCGCAGGCGCGCCCGCCTTCCTGACCGAGCTCTATGATCCGGCGCACGACCAGGTCGGCGAGCACTACGACCCGCTGCCCGGCGACCGCGGCATGCATGTGCTCGTCGCGCCTGCCGAGCGGCCGGTTCCCGGGTTCACGCTCGCCGTGATGCGCACGATCATGGCCTGCGTCTTCGCCGACCCCGGAGCACGCCGCGTCGTCGTGGAGCCGGACATTCGCAACGAGAAGATCCACGCCCTGAACCTCGCCGTCGGCTTCGTCTACGACCGGCCGCTGTCGTTCCGGGAAAAGACCGCGCATCTCGCCTTCTGCACGCGCGCCCAGTTTCTCGCCTCGCTGCCCGACGGAGGCCGCCAGTGAACCAGATCGCCACGCCTTCGCTCGGCGCCGCCGAGCGCGCCGCCGCCCATCTGACGCCGGAGCGCTGGGAGCAGGCCAACCGCCGTCTCGTGCGCAAGATGATCTCGGAGTTCGCCCACGAGCTGCTGGTCGAGCCGCGCTTCGTCCAGCCGGACGGCGACTGGGGCCGCTACGCCCTCGACAACGGCGACCCGAACTTCGAGTACCGGTTCCGCGCCAAGAAGCTCGCGCTCGACCACTGGCTGATCGACGAGGCGTCTCTGCAGAAGGTCGTCGTCGGCCTCGACGCGCCGCTGGACGCGCTCGCCTTCGCCCTCGAGTTCCAGGAGGCGCTCGGCATCCGCGATGCGATGATGCCGATCTATCTCGAGGAGATCTCCTCAACGCTCTACGGCGCGGCCTACAAGGCCGCGAAGGCCTGGCTGCCGGCGCGCCGGCTCGCGGTCGCCGACCAGCAGGCGATCGAGGCCGGGATGAGCGAGGGCCACCCGACCTTCGTCGCCAACAACGGCCGCCTCGGCTTCGACGCCCAGGACTATTTCGCCTATGCGCCCGAGGCCGGCGCCGCCGTCCGGCTGGTCTGGCTCGCCGTGTCGCGCGACTGCGCGACCTTCACGAGCCTCAGCGACCTCGACTACGAGCGCCTCATGGAGGAGGAGCTCGGCGCCGACACCGTGGCCGCCTTCGCCGACCGGCTGACCGGACTCGGGCTCGACCCGGCCGCCTATCTCTACATGCCGGCCCACCCCTGGCAGTGGTTCAACAAGCTCGCCATGACCTTCGCCTCGGACGTCGCGGCGCGGCGGATCGTGTGCCTCGGCCAGAGCGACGACCGCTATCTCGCGCAGCAGTCGATCCGAACCTTCTACAACGCGACGCGGCCCGAGCGCCGTTACGTGAAGACGGCGATCTCGGTGCTCAATATGGGCTTCATGCGGGGGCTGTCGCCGAAATACATGGTCGCGACCCCCGCCATCAACGAATGGCTGCAGGCGCTGGTCGAAGGCGATCCGACCTTCCGCCATCTCGGCTTCACCATCCTGCGCGAGGTCGCGGCGATCGGTTACCGCTACGAGCCCTATGACAAGGGGCTGAGGCAGGACAGCGCCTACAAGAAGATGCTCTCGGCGCTGTGGCGCGACAGCCCGCTCCCAGAGGCGAAGCCCGGCCAGCGCCTGATGACCATGGCCGCGCTGCTCCATGTCGACCCGGACGGCGAGGCGCTGCTGCCGGCGCTGATCGAGGCCTCGGGCCTCGACACCAGCACGTGGCTCCGTCGTTACCTGCGCGCCTATCTCACCCCGCTCGTCCACGCCTTCTACGAGCACGATCTCGCCTTCATGCCGCACGGGGAGAACCTGATCCTCGTGCTGGAGGACCATGCGGTCGTGCGCACCGTCATGAAGGACATCGGCGAGGAAATCGGCGTCCTGAACGGCGCGCGCGAGGTGCCGAAGGAGATCTCACGGATCGCCTTCTCGATCCCCGAGGACAGCAAGCTCAACTGCATTTACACCGACGTCTTCGAAAGCTTCTTCCGGCACCTCTCCGCGCTGCTCGTCGAGCACATGAATTTTTCGGACGACGAATTCTGGCGCCTCGTCGGCGAATGCGTTTCCGACTACCTGGCGTCCCATCCCGAGCATGGGGAGAAGGCGCTCCGTCACGATCTGTTCGCGCCCGACTTCGTCCGGAACTGCCTCAACCGGCTCCAGCTCAACGACAATCAGCAGATGCTCGACCTGCTCGATCCGGAGCGGAGCCTGCAATATGTCGGCCGGTTGGCGAACCCGCTGGCGGATTTGCGCCCCCGAGGCAGGTGAGACCAAAACCAGTCCATACGGATTAGTACGGACTCGACTTCGCCTCTCCGCGGTGACGACGATGTGATCGGTCACGTCGCGACAGCGTCGGAGAGGAATACGTGCATGCCTTCGAACCACTTTGTCGGAGGCGCCGCGCTTGCGGCGGCCTTCCTCGCCGCGTCATCGGTCGCCGCGATCGCCCAGTCGGCCCCCGAGATCTCCCGCAATCCGCGCACCGGTCTGGTGGTGTGGATGTCGGGCGCGGACGACGCGCCGGTCGCCCGGGCGGACGCCGGCGGCGCGCTGAAGAGCCCGGCGACGGCGGCGGCGGACTTCCTCGACGGCCAGTCCTCGGCGTTCGGCCTGCGCAAGGGCAGCGCCGAGCTGAAGGCGGTGAAGACCTCGGCCGACGGCGACGGGCGTGACTTCGTCCGGTTCCAGCAGAGCTACCAGGGCGTCCCGATCCTCGGCGCCGAGCTCAACGTGCAGCTCGACGCCGGCCGCAGCATCGTCTCGGTGAACGGCAAGACGACCGGCGACGTGAACGTTTCGACGACGCCGGCGATCACGGCGGCAGAGGCGCTTCAGACCGCGATCCGGTCGACGGCGGGCGCCCGCAAGGTCAGCGCGGCCGAGCTGAAGGGCTCCGAGCCCGAGCTCTCCATCCACGACGCGCGCGTCATGGGCGGACGGCCGGCGCCGGTGCGCCTGGTCTGGCATGTGGACGTCGGCGGCGCGGGCGCGGGCGCGGCGGACGTCGACGAGTTTGTTCTGGTCGACGCCCAGAACGGCCGCGTCGTCCTCCAGTTCAGCCAGCTTCAGCACGCCGGTCCGCCGGCGAACGCCCAGCAGTGGGTCTGCGACGCGGCCAATTCGGTCAACAAGTATCCCTGCACGGAGTCGCAGATCGAGGCGAACCCCGGCTCGAGCTCGGTGCCCGACGTCAAGCAGGCCTTCACCTTCGCGGAGGCGACCTACGACCTCTACGCCCGCCGCTTCGGCCGCAACAGCCTCGACGGGCTCGGGCAGCGGCTGACCTCGACCGTGCGGTACCAGCGCGTCTCCGGTCAGGACTACCAGAACGCCTTCTTCAGCAGCCAGACGCAGCAGATGGTCTACGGCAAGGATTTCGCGATCGGCAGCGACGTCGTCGGCCACGAGCTCACGCACGGCGTCACGAGCCACACGTCGAAGCTGTTCTATTACTACCAGTCCGGCGCGATCAACGAGTCGCTCTCCGATGCCTTCGGCCAGTTCGTCCAGCGCTCGATCACGGGCAAGAAGGAGTGGCTGCTCGGCGAGGACCTGCCGATCGGCGCGATCCGTGACATGAAGAACCCGCCGGCCTTCAACCAGCCGGACAAGATGACCAGCACCCTCTGGACCGGCGACTTCAGCTTCTTCGACCAGGGCGGCGTCCACACCAACAGCGGCGTGAACAACAAGGCCGTCTACCTGATCACCGACGGCGGCACGTTCAACGGCAAGACGGTGAAGGGCATCGGCCTCGACAAGGCGGCGGCGCTCTACTACCGCGTCAACAGCCAGTTGCTCTGGAGCTCGAGCGACTATGTCGACCTCGCCAACGCGCTGAACCAGGCCTGCAAGGACCTCATCGGCAAGAAGCCGAAGGACAAGTCGGGCAAATCGACCGACAAGTTCACCAAGAAGGACTGCAAGCAGGTCAAGAACGCGATCGCCGCGACGGAGATGTACAAGGACCCGCAGTACTGGCCGATCCCGGCGGAGGCGAAGGTCTGCCCGTCCAACACGAAGCCGGTGAACAAGCTGCTCGAGCGCTTCGAGGCGGCGAGCAGCGCCGACTTCAAGCTGCAGCCGTCCTCGTCCCTCTGGGCGCCGTTCGTCGGCTACGCGGCGAGCGGCGACAGGAACATGTACGTCAATTTCGGCGGCCAGTTCTCGGTGACGCTGAGCACCACGGCCGGCGTCGCGGTGCCTGCCGGCGCCTATCTGCGCTTCGCGCAGTATGTCGATCTCTACACGATCGGGTCGACGCACTACGCCGGCGGCGTGGTGGAATACAGCACCACCGAGGGCGTCTGGGTCCGGGTTCCGGCCTCGATGTTCCTCGAGAACCCGTACAACGTCACGGTGGCGGCCGGGACCGGCAACGTGCTGGCGGGCCAGGCCGCGTTCGGCGACTTCTCGGGCGGCTGGACCTCGAGCCGGATCGACCTGTCCTCGCTTGCCGGCAAGACGGTGAAGTTCCGCTTCCTCGTCGGCACCGCCTCGCAGGGCACGGCCACCGGCTGGATGGTCGACGACGTGCAGGTCTACTCCTGCAAGTCGTCGAAGGACGAAGTCGCGGCCGCCCCGCAGTAAAGCCGGACACGACAAGAGCAGGCGCCGCAAGGAGGCGCCTGCTTACCGCGCCGCACCGCTTCACGGTCTTGTCACCTCTTCGCAAACCGACTAGCAACGGCCGTCCACAGACGGAGCGGATGAATGACTGCGGCACCCGCGCGGCCGACCTGTTTCCTTCACATGGGTCCGCCCAAGACGGGCAGCAGCACGATCTCGCATTTCATCGAGGGCAACATCGAGGAGCTCGAGCGGCGCGGCTATTTCGTGCCCCGCATGCCCTCGCTGAAGGGCCGCCCGCAGAACGGCCACGGCATCTTCGCCAACGTCGCCCTGAACGAACTCGAGGTCGACGGCCAGCTGAAGCCCAACGCCACGCTCTGGACGGAGCTCGAGGAGGTCGCGGCGACGGGCGAGAAGCACATCGTCCTGACCAACGAGGCCTTCGCCTTCTCGCTGCGTGATCCGGCCAAGGTCGACGCCATCCTCACCTTCTTCGAGCGCCACGGCTATCCGGTCACGGTCGTCGCCTATCTCCGCGACCAGCCGTCGTCGCTGAACTCCTCCTACGTCCAGACGCAGAAGCGGCTGTATGCGCGCCAGAGCTTCGACGAGTTCGTCGAGGAGGCCGCCGAACGGGGCCGGGTCGACCCGTGGAGGCTGCTCGAACACATCATCGACAACCCGCGCGTGACGCTGTCGGTCGGTTCGTTTGAGAAGGCGATGAGGTCGGGCCTCGAGGCCGATTTCTCGCGGCGGATCGGCCTGCCGGATGACGCAGGCCTGAAGATCGTGCCGGAGGTCCGCAATCCCAATGCGGGCATCAAGACGGTCTACGCGGCGCAGGAGATCATGCGGCAGACCAGCGGCGTCATCCAGAAGATGCCGTCCTACAAGAAGATCTACCGCCGGTTCCGCAAGCACTTCGAGACGCTCGGCTGGACGGACGACGCCTATGTCGGGCTGGACCAGCAGCGCTACGCCCAGATCCGCGAGTTCTACCGCGACAGCAACGAGCGCTTCTCGGAGCGCTTCCTCGGCGCCGACTGGGCGGAGCTCGCCCCGGACCGCGCCTACAGCCGCAACGTGTTCGATCCGGCGACCGCCTCGCAGGAGGAGCTCGACGAGATCAAGGCGGTGGTGGACGAGATCGTCACCCTGATCCGCCGCGCCCAGCGGGCCGAGTCCAAGGGCGGACGCCTCAAATTCTTCAAGAAGGTCAAGAAGAAGGCGGCCAAGCTCGGGCGCCGCAAGAAGAAAAAGGGGTCGGGCGCGGCCGCGGCGGACGCCTCTCGCGTCGCCTGACGGCGACCCCTTATTCGAGCTTCGCCCCCGACAGCTTCACCAGTTCGCGCCAGTAGTCGTTCTCCAAGGCGATGCGCTTTGCGAGATCGGCGGGCGAAGCGTCGGTGGTCGGCGCAAAACCGTTCGGCTCCAGCTTCGCACGCACATCGGGCGCCTCCATCGCTTCCCTGACGGCGGCAAAGACCGCGTCGCGCCGGTCGTCGGCAAGACCCTTCGGGCCGGCGATCGCGTACCAGGTCTGGATGTCGACGTCGGCCAGGCCGAGATCGGCGAAGTCCTTCATGGAGGGGACGTCCGGCAGCGCCGGCATGCGCTCGCGCGAGCCCACGGCCAGCGCGACGAGCTTGCCCTCGCGGACATGGGGCACGAGCGCCGGCGGCACGTCGAACATGATGTCGACGACTCCCGCGAGCAGGTCGACCAGCGCCGGCCCGCCGCCCTTGTAGGGCACGAACAGGATCTCCGCGCCCGTCCGCGCCTTCACCAGCTCGATCCCGAGGTGGCTGATCGTGCCGACGCCGGACGATCCCATGCGGAGCTGGTCCGGATTGGCCTTCGCCCAGCCGATCAGGTCGCCAAATGTCTTCCAGCCGCGCTGCTTCGCAGTCTCGGCGTTCGCGACGCACAGGATCGTGCCGGTCGCGACCCGCGTGATCGGCGTGAGGTCGGCGTCGGGGTCGTAGGGAAGCCTGGAATAGAGATACTTGTTGGCGATCAGCTGGGTGACGTTGAGCAGGCCGAGCGTCGAGCCGTCCGGCGCGGACCGCGCCAGCGCGCCCGTCCCGATCGAGCCGCCAGCCCCGCCGCGGTTGTCGACGATCACCGTCCCGAGCCTGCCCGCGATCTTCTCCGCGATCAGCCGCGCCAGCGTGTCGACCGCGCCGCCCGGCGGATAGGGGACGATCAGCGTCGTCGTCGCGGCCCGCGCCGGCGCCGCCGCAAGCGCCGCCGCGGCTGCGACGGCCGCGAGGAGCGCTCGCCGGGACAGGCCCGCCATCATGTCCGGGCCTCCTTCGCCGGCAGCTTCAGATATTCGCGGCCGACCTTGACGAGGTCGAAGCTGCGCCAGCCGCCGGCGCCGTCCGGAAGCTCGTAGCGCACGATGTCGGCGGTGGCGTAGGTGCGCGACAGCCGCGACGGCAGGAACGAGCCGGTGCCGACCGTGTCGACCGGGATCGACAGGTTGCCGAACACCCGGCACTTCAGTGTGTCGAAGCCCGAGGAGGCGACGATCTTCGCCGCCTTGAAGCCGGCGTCGTCGAGCGCCTTGCGGAAGGCGATGACGGCCGCGGCGGTGACGCCCGTGCCGAACAGGAACTTGTCGCGCACTTCGTCGGAGGTCATCCCGTCCAGCTCGTCGAGATCGAACCCGTCGAGCGCGAGCTTGGCGACCTCTCCCGGCGTGTGGCGGTGGGTCCACTTCATCAGGGTGCGGACGCTCTCGTCCCAGTCGAGGCCTTCGAGGTGACGGCCGCCATGGGTGTCGAGCCGGAAGGCGAGTTCGCGGCCGCGCGCGCCGGGGCCCTCCGTCCCGAAGAACCAGCGGCAGACCGCCAGCGCGTCCGAGATCTCGCGTCCGTCATAGTCGTTGAGCACCGTGTAGCGCCGCTCGTCGGGAAACTGGGCGACGTAGAGCTTCGCGGCCTCGAGCGTCGCGCTCTCGTCGATGGGGTCGCGGCCGGCAGCGAGCATGCGGGCCTTGGCGTAGCCGATCAGCGCATGCGGCATGGTGCCAAGGCCGTGCGCCGAGCCGAACAGGGGCGCCGCGATGTCGGTCGAGGTTCCGATGAAGCCCCTGGCGCCCATCAGCTTCGCCGTGCGGGAGCCGATCGCCGCGCCATAGGAGCAGGCGAGGTGCATGTCGTCGCCGCTCGTGTGCCGCGCGTCCATGGCGAGGAACTCCGCCTCCGGCAGCGCGCGGCACATGGAGAAGGCGTTGAAGGCGCTGACCGAGGCGAAGCCGACCCGCTGGAGGAGCAGCGTCTCCAGCGTCGACAGCGCGACCAGCGAGCCCGTCAGGTAGAGCATCGGCTTGCCCGAGGCGAGCACGGTCCCTTCCGTCACCGTCCGCAGGACTTCGAGCGGGATTTCGGCGGACGTCGGGTAGGCGGCGGTCAGGAACTCGATCGCCGGGTCGATGGCCGCGACGGCGTCCGAGCGCAGGAAGACGGCGTAGGTGACGCGCGCGTCGCCGAGCGCTTTCACGATCTCCGCGGTCTTGGCGAAATAGGCGTCGGTGCGATGGGCGACGAAGGCGGGGTCGGCGACGTCTTGCGTCAAGGGCGAGGGGCTCCAGCGGCGCTTGGCCCTGAAGTTAGGGCGGCGCGGCGGCCATGTCGCCCCGCCGGCGACGCCTAGGTCGTGGACTCATAAGCTCTGAGCCAGAGGCGGGTTGAGGCGAGCAGAACGGTAGCTAGGAAGTTTCTTGCGAGCTTGTCGAAGCGCGTTGCGACGCGTCGGAAGTGTTTGAGCTTGCAGAAG
>CABHPB010000008.1 GCA_902168115.1 uncultured Methylopila sp.
CGATCACTCGATGATGGTTGCGACGACGCCGGCGCCGACGGTCCTGCCGCCTTCGCGGATGGCGAAGCGCAGCTTCTCCTCCATCGCGATCGGCACGATCAGCTCGACCGTCATCGCGATGTTGTCGCCCGGCATCACCATCTCGGTGCCTTCCGGAAGATGAACCACGCCCGTCACGTCCGTCGTGCGGAAGTAGAACTGCGGGCGGTAGTTCGTGAAGAACGGCGTGTGGCGGCCGCCCTCCTCCTTCGTCAGGATGTACGCCTCGGCCTTGAACTTCGTGTGCGGCTTCACCGAGCCCGGCTTGCACAGCACCTGGCCGCGCTCGACGTCCTCGCGCTTGGTGCCGCGCAGCAGCGCGCCGATGTTGTCGCCCGCCTGGCCCTGGTCCAGAAGCTTGCGGAACATCTCGACGCCCGTCACCGTCGTCTTCACCGTCGGGCGGATGCCGACGATCTCGACCTCCTCGCCGACCTTCACGATGCCGCGCTCGACGCGGCCGGTCACCACCGTGCCGCGGCCCGAGATCGAGAACACGTCCTCGACCGGCATCAGGAACGGCTGGTCCACCGGACGCTCCGGCTGCGGGATGTAGGCGTCGACCTGCGTCATCAGCTCGAGAATGGCGTCATGGCCGAGCTTGGCGTCGCCGTTCTCGAGCGCCACCAGCGCCGAGCCCTTCACGATCGGAATGTCGTCGCCCGGGAAGTCGTACTTCGACAGAAGCTCGCGAACCTCGAGCTCGACGAGCTCCAGAAGCTCTTCGTCGTCGACCATGTCGCACTTGTTCAGGAACACCACCAGCGCCGGAACGCCGACCTGACGGGCCAGAAGAATGTGCTCGCGGGTCTGCGGCATCGGGCCGTCGGCGGCCGAAACCACCAGGATCGCGCCGTCCATCTGCGCCGCGCCCGTGATCATGTTCTTCACGTAGTCGGCGTGGCCCGGGCAGTCGACATGCGCGTAGTGGCGCGCGCTCGTCTCGTACTCGACGTGCGCCGTCGAGATCGTGATGCCGCGGGCCTTCTCCTCAGGCGCCTTGTCGATCTGGTCGTAGGCCGTGAACGTCGCCCCGCCCGTCTCCGCAAGAACCTTCGTGATCGCAGCCGTCAATGACGTCTTGCCATGGTCGACATGGCCAATCGTCCCAATGTTGCAATGCGGCTTCGTCCGCGAAAACTTTTCCTTGGCCATGGCCGTAGGCTCCGTTCTCTTCTTTTAAATCGTTGGGTTCAGGTTCGTCTTTAAGCGCTTGGATCAGCCGGCGTATTTCGCCTGGACTTCCTGCGCCACGTTGGACGGAACCTGCTCGTAATGGTCGAATTCCATGCTGTAGTTCGCGCGGCCCTGGCTGAACGAACGCAGCGTGTTGATGTAGCCGAACATGTTGGCGAGCGGGACCATGGCGTTCACCACGTTCGCGTTGCCGCGCATGTCCTGGCCCTGGATCTGGCCACGGCGGGAGTTGAGGTCGCCGATGACCGAACCGGTGTAATCCTCCGGGGTCACGACCTCGACCTTCATGATCGGCTCGAGCAGCACCGCGCCGCCCTTCTGAAGGGCCTCACGGAACGCCGCGCGGGACGCGATTTCGAAGGCGAGCACCGAGGAGTCGACCTCGTGGAAGGCGCCGTCGAGCAGCGAGACCTTCACGTCGACCACCGGGAAGCCCGCGACCGTGCCGGCGCCCATGACGGACTGAATGCCCTTCTCGACGCCCGGGATGTACTCCTTCGGAACCGCGCCGCCGACGATCTTCGACTCGAAGGCGAAGCCGGCGCCGACCTCGTTCGGCTCGACATGCAGCTTCACGCGGGCGAACTGACCGGTGCCGCCGGTCTGCTTCTTGTGCGTGTAGTCGATGTCGACCGGCTTGGTCAGGGTCTCGCGATAGGCGACCTGCGGCGCGCCGATGTTGGCGTCGACCTTGTAGGTGCGCTTGAGGATGTCGACCTTGATGTCGAGATGGAGCTCGCCCATTCCCTTCAGGATGGTCTGGCCGGATTCCATGTCGGTCGAGACGCGGAAGGACGGATCCTCGGCCGCGAGTTTGGAGAGCGCAATGCCGAGCTTCTCCTGGTCGGCCTTGGTCTTCGGCTCGATCGCGATCTCGATCACGGGCTCCGGGAACACCATCTGCTCGAGGATGACTGCCTTCAGCGGGTCGCACAGCGTGTCGCCGGTGCGGACGTCCTTGAGGCCGGCGAGAGCGACGATGTCGCCCGCATAGGCTTCCTTGATGTCCTCGCGGTTGTTCGCATGCATGAGCAGCATGCGGCCGACGCGCTCCTTCTTGTCGCGAGTCGAGTTCAGCAGGGTCGAGCCCGACTGAAGGACGCCGGAATAGACGCGGCAGAAGGTGATGGTGCCGACGAACGGGTCGTCCATGATCTTGAAGGCGAGCACCGACAGGCCGGCCTCGTCGGACGGCTCGCGGGTGATCGGCTCTTCGGTCTTGAAGTCAACGCCTTCGACCGCGCCGCGGTCGAGCGGGTTCGGCAGATAGTCGACGACGGCGTCGAGCAGCGGCTGGACGCCCTTGTTCTTGAAGGCCGAGCCGCAGAGCACCGGCGTGAAAGCGCGCGTCAGCACGGCCTTGCGCAGCAGGCTCTTCAGGGTCGCCTCGTCGGGCTCTTCGCCCTCGAGGAACTTCTCGAGCGCGACGTCGTCGAGCTCGACGGCCGCCTCGATCATCTTGCCGCGATATTCCTCTGCCTGATCCTTGAGATCGGCCGGGATCTCCTCGTCGTGATAGTTCGCACCGAGGTTCTCGTTCTCCCACACGACCGCCTTCATGCGGACGAGGTCGATGATGCCGAGGAAGTTGGACTCAGCGCCAATCGGCAGCTGGATGCAGACCGGCTTGCCGGCGACGCGGGTGTCGATCTCCTTCACGCAGCGGAAGAAGTCGGCGCCGATCTTGTCCATCTTGTTGACGAACACGATGCGCGGCACTTCGTACTTGTCGGCCTGGCGCCAGACGGTCTCGGTCTGGGGCTCGACGCCCTGGTTGCCGTCGAGCACGCATACCGCGCCGTCGAGCACGCGCAGCGACCGCTCGACCTCGATGGTGAAGTCGACGTGGCCGGGCGTGTCGATGATGTTGAGGCGCTTGTCCTTCCAGAACGTCGTCGTGGCCGCCGACGTGATGGTGATGCCGCGCTCCTGCTCCTGCTCCATCCAGTCCATGGTCGCGGCGCCGTCGTGGACTTCGCCGATCTTGTGGGACTTGCCGGAGTAGAACAGGACGCGCTCGGTCGTCGTCGTCTTGCCGGCATCGATGTGAGCCATGATGCCGAAGTTACGATAGTCTACGATCGCGTGAGAGCGGGGCATGAGTCTATGTCCTCGTCGGTCTCAGTTCACCAGCGGTAGTGCGAGAAGGCGCGGTTCGCTTCCGCCATGCGGTGCGTGTCTTCGCGCTTCTTCACGGCCGAACCGCGGTTGTTCGAGGCGTCGATGAGCTCGGCCGAAAGCCGGTCCACCATGGTTTTTTCGTTGCGGGCGCGGGCGGAGGCCAGCAGCCAGCGAAGGGCGAGCGCCTGGCGGCGCTCCGGGCGAACCTCGACCGGAACCTGGTAGGTCGCGCCGCCGACGCGGCGGGAGCGGACCTCGAGGGCCGGCGAGATGTTCTCGAGCGCCTGATGGAACACGGCGATCGGGCTCTGCTTGACCTTGGCCTCGACCTGGTCGAACGCGCCGTAGACGATCGACTCGGCGGCCGACTTCTTGCCGTGCTTCATGACGGTGTTCATGAACTTCGAGACGATGAGATCCCCGAACTTCGGGTCCGGATGGATCTCGCGGCGCTCAGCGGAATGACGACGGGACATCTGTCAAAACCTCACTTCGGCCGCTTCGCGCCGTACTTCGACCGGCGCTGCTTGCGGTTCTTGACGCCCTGCGTGTCGAGCACGCCGCGCAGGATGTGATAACGCACGCCCGGAAGGTCCTTCACGCGGCCGCCGCGGATCATGACCACCGAGTGCTCCTGGAGGTTATGACCCTCGCCCGGGATGTAGCCGATGACTTCGAAGCCGTTGGTGAGACGCACCTTGGCGACCTTACGAAGCGCCGAGTTCGGCTTCTTCGGGGTCGTGGTGTAGACGCGGGTGCAGACGCCGCGCTTCTGCGGGCACGCCTGCAGCGCCGGAACCGTGTTGCGCGCCGTCGGAACCTGCCGCGGCTTGCGGATCAACTGGCTGATGGTGGGCATATTGGCCTAACCGCTTCCTTCAAATCCAAAACCGTTCGGCGCGTCGACGAAGCCGACGCGCAAAACGAAACGACGCTCGCCTTTGGTTTCCCAAAGGAAGCGCCTGCTCCCTGCAGAGGACCGACGACGACAAGCGCCGCAGGTCATGAACCGCAACTGACCCAAGATGGTCGCGACAGCGTCTGAACCCGAAACGTCGGAGCGTAGGCCGCTTCCGAGCAGCGTGGGTTCACCGCCTGCCGAAGAGTGGGCGGCTTTTACCCGCCGAGTCGGCTTCCGTCAACCCTGGGAGAACCGACCAGATCCGACAATTCCCGCATGGGAGCCATCTCGCCCGATGGCGGCGCCGGACGGGCGCCGATTCCGCCGATGCAGGCGGCGACCAGCTCGCTCTGGCGGGACGTTCCCGTCTTCGCGAAGACCGCCCTGAGCTGGGTTCGCACGGTCGATTCGCGGAGCGCGTATTTCGCCGCGATCGCGGTGACGGTCTCGCCGGCGATGACCTCGCGCGCGACTCGCGCCTCCGCCGGCGAGAGATCGAAAAGCCCGCTCAGGATCGACGCGAGCGGGGCCGAGCCGGGGCCGAGCGGCGTGAGCACGATCAGCCATTCCGCGAGCGAGAACAGATCCCGCGCCGAGCGACGCACGGGCAGCACGTGCATGACGGCTGGTTGAGCGCCGGAATGGGCCTTCAGCGGGACCGAGAGCCCCTCCCCCTCCACGCGTCCCGCCAGCGCGATCGCGAACAGCGCCTCCGACGCCGGGTCGTCGACCGACAGCCGGTCGCCGGCCCCGATTCTCAGTTGGCCCGGAAGGGCCGCGAACTGCTCGTTGGCGGCCAGCACCTTCCGGCGGCTTCCGAGCACGGCCGCCGGCAGTCCCAGGCCCGCGAGCGCCGCGGCTTGGGCCTTTGCGCGCTCGAGGTCGACACGCGTGGAGAACACGGCGGCGCGGGCGAGGTGCGGACGCAGCTTGTCGAGTTCGCCGACACGCTCGACCGGCACGGGGCCGTCCGACCATGGCCGCTCGAAGGAGAATGCGATGACGTCGCCGCTCGGGCAGTCGACGACCGACGCAGCTCCGTAGCCGAGTCCCGCGGGACGAAGGAACTCCGCATAGAACGGATGGGTGTCGATCTCGTCGTCGCTGGCGATGTCCTGATCGCGCACGAAGCCGGGGTGATCGAGCGCCTTGGCCCGGTCGCCCCGCAGGTTGCGCTTCTGCCAGCCGTCGAAGATGAAGCGCCGGGTCAGTTCCGCGACCTCCGGCGAGGCCGCGTAGCGCTGGAAATCCGGATTGATCGAATGCATCGCCGCGCCTGCGAAGTCGAGCGACGTGGCCAGATCCTGGAACAGATCCGGCCAGAATTCCGGCAACGCCGCCGCCTCGTAGATGCGCTCTATAAAATCGCGCGCCACACAGCTTCTCCTGGAGGTCGCGCGCGTCCCGACGGCGAAAAACCGCCAAAGCCGCAACCTCTACTGGTGAAGCTACTATTGTACGGCTGTTTGGAGTGCGATCAACCGGCACCAAAGCGATTTCGGCGTCCAGTGGACCAAAGTCTCGACGGCGCGATCCCGGACAAAGGAGCCTGTGGTTTCCACGATGACAGACGCCCGACGGCGTCCGTCACGAAAAGAAGAAGGGCCGCCGGTTCGCGCCGGCGGCCCTTTTCCATTTGTCGATGCGACGGGCGGCCGGGGCCGCCCCCGCGTCACTCGGCGGCGTCGGACGCCGGCAGAGCCAGCGCGTCGGCCGGGGCCGCGGAGGACTGCTCCTGCGCGCGCTGCGCCAGGATCAGCTCGTCGCGATGGGTCGCGATCTCGCGGACCTTGTTCATCACCGAGCCGGTGCCGGCCGGGATGAGGCGTCCCACGATCACGTTCTCCTTCAGGCCCTCGAGGTCGTCGGCCTTGCCGTTGACGGCCGCCTCGGTCAGCACGCGCGTCGTCTCCTGGAAGGAGGCGGCGGAGATGAACGAGCGGGTCTGCAGCGACGCCTTGGTGATGCCGAGCAGCACCGGGTGGCCGACGGCCCCCTTCTTGCCTTCCTCGGCGGCCTTGGCGTTGACCGCGTCGAACTCCAGCCGGTCGACCTGCTCGTTGGTGATGAGCTCGGTCTCGCCGGCGTCCGATATCTCGACCTTCTGCAGCATCTGGCGAACGATCACCTCGATGTGCTTGTCGTTGATCTGGACGCCCTGCAGCCGGTAGACCTCCTGGATCTCGTTGACGAGGTAAGCCGCGAGCTCCTCCACGCCCTTGATCGCCAGGATGTCGTGCGGCGCCGGGTTGCCGTCGACGATGTAGTCGCCCTGCTCCACGACGTCGCCGTCCTGCAGCTGGATGTGCTTGCCCTTCGGGATCAGGTACTCGACCGGATCGCCGGCGTCGCTCGGGATCAGCGTGATGCGACGCTTGTTCTTGTAGTCCTTGCCGAACTGCACCGTGCCAGAGACCTCGGCGATGATCGCCGCGTCCTTCGGGCGCCGCGCCTCGAACAGCTCCGCCACCCGCGGCAGACCGCCGGTGATGTCGCGCGTCTTGGCGCTTTCGGTCGGGATACGCGCAAGCACGTCGCCGGCCTTGACCTCGGATCCCGGCGAAACCGACAGGATCGCCTCCGGGGCGAGCTGGTAGCGCGCCTCGCCGCCCTTGGCGGGCTTGAGGATCTTGCCGTCCGGACCCTGAACGACGATCGAGGGCTTGAGGTCCGCCGAACGGGTCGACGTCCTCCAGTCCATGACCACGCGCTTGGTGATGCCGGTCGCCTCGTCCGAGGTCTCCTTCACCGAGGCGCCCTCGACGAGATCCTCGAACTGCGTCTTGCCGTCGACCTCGGTCAGGATCGGACGGGTGTAGGGATCCCACTCGGCGATCCGCTGGCCGCGCTTGATCTTGTCGCCGTCGTCGACGCGCAGCTTCGCGCCGTAGAGCAGGCGGTGCGACGCCCGTTCCGTGGTGCCGTTGGCGTCGACGATCACGACCGCGACGTTGCGGCCCATCACGATGAGGTCGCCGTCGGAGTTCCGCGCCGCGTTGCGGTTGCGGATCTTGACGGTGCCCTCGAACGAGCTCTCGACGAAGGACGAGTCCGCGAGCTGCGCCGTTCCGCCGATGTGGAACGTGCGCATCGTGAGCTGCGTGCCCGGCTCGCCGATCGACTGCGCCGCGATGACGCCGACGGCCTCGCCCATGTTGACCGGCGTGCCGCGAGCGAGGTCGCGACCGTAGCAGGCCTTGCAGACGCCGACCTTGGTCTCGCAGGTGAGCACCGAGCGGATGCGGACCTCCTGCACGCCGGCGGCGTGCATGGCGTCGACGTCCTTCTCGGAGATCAGCGTGTTGCGCGGGATGATCACATCGCCCGTCGCCGGGTGCTGGATGTCCTCCGCGGCCGTGCGGCCGAGCGTGCGCATGCCGAGGGTGGCCACGACCTGACCGGAGTCGACCACCGGGCGCACCCGGATGCCGGCCTCGGAGCCGCAATCGTCCTCGGTGATGATGCAGTCCTGCGCCACGTCGACGAGACGACGCGTGAGGTAGCCCGAGTTCGCGGTCTTCAAGGCGGTGTCGGCGAGGCCCTTACGGGCGCCGTGCGTCGAGTTGAAGTACTCGAGCACCGACAGGCCTTCCTTGAAGTTCGAGATGATCGGGCTCTCGATGATCTCGCCCGACGGCTTGGCCATCAGGCCGCGCATGCCGGCGAGCTGCTTCATCTGCGCCGGGGAGCCGCGGGCGCCCGAGTGGCTCATCATGTAGATCGAGTTGATCTGCTTGGCCCGCCCGGTCTCCTTGTCGACCTGGACCGCGGAAATCCGCGCCATCATCTCCTCGGCGATCTTGTCGGTGCACTTCGCCCAGGCGTCGACGACCTTGTTGTACTTCTCGCCCTGGGTGATCAGGCCGTCCTGGTACTGCTGCTCGTATTCCTTGGCGAGCGTGCGGG
>CABHPB010000009.1 GCA_902168115.1 uncultured Methylopila sp.
GACGGCATACGAGATAGGAGTCCGTCTCGTGGGCTCGGAGATGTGTATAAGAGACAGGCCTCACAGCCCGACGATCCGCGGCCCGGACCCCTTCGGGCCCATCATCAGCTGGGTCAGCGCCCAGACCAGCGCGTCGACGCGGTCGGGCGAGCGGCCGTTCGAGAGCCCGTCGAGGCCGAAGGCGGCCATCTCGTCCTCGAGCGCGGGATGCGCGCCGACATGGGCGATGCGGCCCTGCGCGTAGAGCGCCGCGACCGGCTCGGCGCGCAGCCACTTTCCACGGGTCGCGCGCACCGCGAGCACCGGGACGCCGGGGTCGAGCCCGGAAATCACCGAGCGCACCATCTCGCCGCCCTGGTTGACCTCCGCGACCAGCGCGTCGGCCTCGAGGCGCCGATAGAGCGCGACGGCGCGCGCGGCCCAGACCTCGGGTTTGGCGCTCGCGACCGAGGCGTCCTCCAGCACATAGCCGCGGCCGTCCCGGCCGAGCCCGGCGGCGACGATCCCGCAGGCGTCGGAGCGTTTCGCGCCGCCGGCCGGCGGGTCGACCGCGACCACGACGCGGGCGAGCTCCGGCGCGGCCGGGACCCGCGTGCGCTCGATCGTCTCGCGGGTCCAGAGCGCGTCCTCGCGGTCCTCCAACAATTCGCCGTCGAGCTCCTGCCGGCCGAGCCGCGTGCCGCGATAGGCGCCGACGACCGCCTCCAGAAAGCTCGGGGCGAGGTTCGCGGCGTTGTCGCGCGTCGTCGCCCGCGTGGTCGCGACGCCCGCCGCGCCGACGAGCCGCTTCACCAGCGGGACGGCGCGCGGGGTGGTGGTCGCGACCTGGCGCGGCCGGCTCCCGAGCCTCAGCCCGAACTGCAGCATGTCCCAGACTTCCTCGCCCTGCCGCCACTTGCCGATCTCGTCGGCCCAGGCAGCGTCGAACTGCGGTCCGCGCAACGCCTCCGGGTCCTCGGCCGAAAATCCCAGCGCCACCGCGCCGTTCGGCCAGACGAGGCGCCGGCGGCTCGCCTCGAAGGCGGGGCGCTCGCCGCGTCCGTGGATCCAGCGCAGGCCGGACGGCCCGTCGATCATCACCTCGCGCAGGTCCGCATAGCTTTCGGCGACGAGCGCGATGCGGCCGGCCTTGGCGGGAACGCAGCCCGGATGGCCGAGCGCGAGCCCCCTCACCCATTCGGCCCCGGCGCGCGTCTTGCCGGCGCCGCGCCCGCCGAGCACGAGCCACGTCGTCCAGTCGCCGGGGGGCGGAAGCTGGTCGTCGCGGGCGAAAAGCGTCCAGTCGCGCTCGAGCCGCGCCATCTCCCGTCCCGAGAGCGAGGCGACGAAGGCGTCAGTGATCGCGCTGTTCGCGCAGCCTCTCCAGGCGTTCCGCAAGCGCTGCGCGGAAAGCGTCAAGATCGGCGACGTCTCCGTCGCCGTCATCCTGTCCGGCGCGCACGGCCCGCTCCTCGTCATATCTGGCGAGCTCCCGCAGCGTTCTGACGAGGCTTGCGAGGCTGCGCGAGATCCGCTCGACCCCGTCGATGGTCTTCTCCGCCGCCTGCCCCATCGCGGCCTCGGCCGCGATGATCTCCCGCTCGATCCGGCCCCGCAGCGCGGCGACGACGTCCTGCCGGGGAACCGCCGCCGGCGTCCCCGCCCCGTTCGGGCGGGACCAGCCCTCGGCCGCGGCGCGGCGACGGAGCGTGGAGCGCGAGACGCCGGAGAGCCCTGCGATCCGCGCCTCCGCGAGATCCGTCGCCTCGTAGAGCCGCCGCGCCTCGGCGAGCGTCTCGGGCGGCGTCGGACGGCCTCTGGGCATCGGGCCTCCGACGGCTGCGCATGACGGGACGAAAAAAGGGCGCCGGGCCAATGAGGTCCGGCGCCTCGCGGGGCGTCATGCCCGGGCCTGACCCGGGCGTGGGAGACGGCCGCTCAGCCCTGGTTGGCGTCGAAGCTGTTGTGCTCGCCGAGCACGGTGTTCGGCGTCCAGCTGCGGGCCGAGTCGAAGCGGGCCGTCACGGGCGCGCGGCCGCTGTTCAGGCTCATGCGCTCATAGATCGGGCGACGCGGCGCCGGCGCGGCGTGCGCGGTCCGCTCGACCACGACGGCCTTCTCGTAGGGATGATGATGAGCCGCGTCCGCGGCCACGACGCCGGTCGACAGCGCGAGCGCGCCCACGGCGATCAATGCAGGGATCATGTCAGTCACTCCAGGTCCGGCCCGAGGGCGTCGGCGCCAATGTCGGCGTCCTGGCCTGGCGTCGATCTGGTGGTCTCGCTGCGCCGCAGCAACGGGCCTTGCGGCATCGCAGCGATGCCGAGGCATGCGACGGCGGCGCGGCTAAATCCAACTTCCGACGTGGCTTCGGCGCGAAACCGCCGGCATCCCCGCGACGCAACTGTGGAGCATGCCAGGACCCTACACGACGAGCGTCACGCTGTCAATGCTTATTTTCCTAGCTAGGAATTTTAGTTCTGAACGGGTGCCGCGCGAAGCCGTGGCGCCAGCCGCTCCCGCTTTTCGACGCGTCCGAGTAAGACGCGTCACTCCGCGGCGACGCGCAGCGCCTCGGAGCTCTCATCCCCCTCCCCGTCGAACCGCCGCCGCGCCTCGGCGATCGCCGCGCCGTTGCCGTGCGCCCAGCCGGCGAGCGCCACCGCGTGGCCCTGCAGCGAGCGGCCGAGCGACGTCAGCTCGTAGTCGACGCGCGGCGGGATGGTCGGGGTGACGGTGCGGGTGACGAGCCCGTCGCGCTCGAGCCCGCGCAGGGTGAGCGTCAGCATGCGCTGCGAGATCCCGCCGATCATGCGCTTCAGCTCGGAGAACCGCTTCGAGCCGTCGCTGAGGAACATGACGACCAGCAGGCTCCACTTGTCGCCGACCCGCGCCAGCACCGAATTGACCATCCGGCAGCCTTCGCTCTCGGCCCCGTCATAGCCATTCAGAGGGCCCGAGGCAGGCACATCCGTGTGACCCGGTTTCAAAAAAGTGCCTCCTTGCGCTCGTTCTCTTAGGGTAACTAATAGGTACTCGGTCAAAAATCCATACCGAGGACATCATCCATGAACCTGCTCCATATCGACGCCAGCATCCTTGGCGAGGCTTCCGTCAGCCGCACGCTTTCCGCCGCCGCCGTCCAGCGCGTCGCGGCCGAGCATCCCGGCCTGAACATCGTCCGGCGCGACCTCGCTTCCGCCCCGATCGCCCATCTCACCGGCGCGCATCTCGCCGCCTCCGCGCCGGGCGTGGAGGTCTCCCCGCAGGTCCGCGCCGAGGTCGAGGACGGGGCGCGCGCCCTGGAGGAGTTTCTCGCCGCCGACGTCGTGGTGATCGGCGCGCCGATGTACAATTTCGGCGTTCCGAGCCAGCTGAAGGCCTGGATCGACCGGATCGCCGTCGCCGGCAAGACGTTCAAATACGGCGAAGACGGGCGCCCGGTCGGCCTCGCCGGCGGCAAGCGCGTCGTCGTCGCGCTCTCGCGAGGCGGCTATTACGGGCCCGAGACGCCGATGGCGACGGCCGAGCACGCCGAGAGCTATCTGAGGGCCGTGTTCGCCTTCATGGGCGTGACCGACCTCGAAATCATTCGCGCCGAAGGCGTCGCCGTCGGTCCTGACGTGCGGGCGAAGGCAATCGAGCAGGCGCTCGGCGACGTGCGCCGGCTCGAGGCTGCGTGACGCCTGCTTCGGCGCGCCTCGCCTCAAGCGAATAGTTAGCCGAAAGACCAAAGCATCCGGGTCAGGACATCGCGCCGTGCGTGGTGTCCTGATCTGTCCTGCCCCTGTATTCGGGCAGCTCATATCGTAAAAAACGTAGCAAATACGTAGTTCTCCCGATGCGCGTATTGCGGGAGGAGAGATTGTTCCCTCCTCGCATAGGGGAGGATCCCAAATGAACATGCGCATCTCAGGGCTCTGCGCCGCCGTGGCCCTCGGCCTCGCGGCCTCACCCGCCGCAAGCGCAGAGAACGCCAACAAAGCACCGGCGGCCGCCGTCACGCCTCAGGCGATCACGACCTCCAGCGCCGCCCAGGTCTTCATCCCGGTGACCCCGTGCCGCGCCTTCGGCGGCCAGGCCATCTCCACGCCCAACACCGGCAAGGACTTCTTCATGTCCGGCGCGGTGAACATGACGGCCCAGGGCGGACCGGCCGGCGGCTGCGGCGTTCCGAGCAACGCCATCGCGGTCTCGTTCAACCTTTCGGCGGGCGTGTCGACGGCCCAAGGGTTCCTGACGGCCTACGCGACCGGGACCACCCGGCCCAACATGGCCTCTCTGAACTACAAGACCGATCCCGCCACCTCCGGCAGCATCGTCACCCTCGGCACCAGCGGCAAGATCACCGTCTTCGCCTCGTCGGCGACCCGCGTCAGCGGCGACATCACCGGATACTTCCTTCCCGGCGTCCTGTCGGCATCGATCTTCGCGGACGGCACCGTCAACCGGGGCGAGGGCGTCGACGCCGCGACCACCCAGCGGTTCTCCGCGGGCACCTATGAGGTCGGCTTCACCCGCGACATCACCGAGTGCTTCTACCAGCTGAAAGCCGGCGAAGGCGGCATCGGCGGCGCAACGCCCCGGCTGACCGGCGTGACGCGGCGGTCCGGCAATCCGAACGGCGTTTTCGTTCAGATCAGGGACAACACCGCCACCAACATCGATAGCGACTTCTTCGTCACGGTCACCTGCGGCAAGTGATCTTCGAACGTTTGGAAAAATCCACCGCGAGTGGCCGATCTTCGGATGTGGACTGAAGAATAGATCGCCCCAGCGAGAGATCCAAAACTTCGATCGATCATTTGCGCACATCAAATAAGAAGAGGCATCCCAAAATGAACACGCGCATCTCCGGACTTTGCGCCGTCGCGGCGCTCGCCCTTGCGGTCTCGCCGGCGCTCAGCGCCGAGAGAAACATCAACAACCCCTCCGGCAAGGCGTCGGCGGCGGACGTTTCGCCTCAGGCGATCACCACCTCGAGCGCCAGCCAGATCTTCATTCCGATCACGCCTTGCCGCGCCTTCGGCGGCCAGGCCATCTCGACGCCCAACACGAGCAAGGACTTCTTCGTCGCCGGCGCGGTCAACATGACCGCTCAGGGCGGACCGGCCGGCGGCTGCGGGGTTCCGGCCAACGCCATCGCCGTCTCGTTCAACCTGTCGGCCGGCGTCTCGACGGCCCAGGGCTTCCTGACGGCGTTCCAGACAGGGACGACGCGCCCCAACATGGCCTCGCTGAACTACAAGACCAATCCGGCGACGTCCGGAAGCATCGTCGTCCTCGGCACCAGCGGCAAGATCACCGTCTTCGCCTCGTCGGCCACCCGCGTCAGCGGCGACATCACCGGTTACTTCCTCCCGGCCGTCACCTCGGCCTCGATCTTCGGCGCCGACGGCACCGTCAACCGGGGCGAAGGCGTCGACACGAACGCCTCGGCCACATCGCGTCTCTCCACCGGCACCTACCAGGTCGGCTTCACCCGCGACATCACCGAATGCTTCTTCCAGGTGACGGCGGGCGAAGGCGGCATCGGCAGCGCGACGCCGCGCACGACCGGCGTCACGCGGCGGTCGGGCAATCCGAACGGCGTGTTCGTCCGGATCACCGACAACACCGGCGCGAGCGTCGACAACGACTTCTTCGTGACGGTCAGCTGCGGCAAGTGACGCGGCGCCGCTGACAAGCAGAAGGTCGGCCGTCGAGGCGGCCGACCTTCTCCTGCAGGAGCATCCGAGCGAGCGAGCCTGGATCGGGTCCTGATTTCCCGACGCGCGCCCGCCCCGGAAAATGCATTCAGCCTTCGCCCTCAAAGGGAGGAAACCGTCATGAACATGCGCGTTTCGCTGCTCTGCGCCGTCGCGACGCTCGCCTTCGCCGGCTCGCCTGCGCTGAGCGCCGGGAAGAACGTCAACAACGCCTCCGGCAAGGCCTCGGCGGCCGTCCCATCGCCTCAGGCGATCAACGTCTCCAGCGCCGCCCAGCACTTCATCCCGATCACGCCCTGCCGCGCCTTCGGCGGGCAGGCGATCTCCACGCCGAACACCAGCAAGATCTTCTTCGTCTCCGGCGTGATCGACATGACCCCGCAGGGCGGGCCGGCCGCCGGATGCGGCGTGCCGAGCAGCGCCATCGCGGTCTCGTTCAACCTGTCGGCCGGCGTCTCGACGGCCCAGGGGTTCCTGACCGCCTACGCGACCGGAACCACGCGGCCTAACATGGCCTCGCTCAACTACAAGACCAACCCGGCCACCTCCGGAAGCGTGGTCACGCTCGGCACCGACGGCACGATCACCGTCTTCGCATCGTCTGCGACGCGCGTCAGCGGCGACATCACCGGCTACTTCATCCCGGCCGTCACATCCGCCTCGATTTTCGCGGACGGCACCGTCAACCGGGGCGAAGGCGTCACCACGGACGCGGCCTTCACCTCGCGGCTCTCCACCGGCACCTACCAGGTCGGCTTCACCCGCGACATCACGGAATGCTTCTTCAACGTGACGGCCGGCGAAGGCGGCATCGGCGGCGCAACGCCCCGGGTGACCGGCGTCACGCGGCGGTCGGGCAACCCGAACGGCGTTTTCGTGAGGCTCACCGACAACACGGGAACCAGCATCGACAACGACTTCTTCATCTCGGTTTTCTGCGGAAAGTGATCTGACACTTGCGGACGACGGAAAGGCCGGCCGGCGACGGCCGGCCTTTCTCGTTGCGACAGGCATGGGCGGCGGCCTTGCCGCGCGTTTTCTGCGGCCGATATCTCCCTCACGGCTTCGTGAAGAAAGCCGCGCATGCGAGGGAGCGACTCCTATGGGTACCACGGCCCAGCAGTCCAAAGTCGCCACGGTGTTCCGCGTGACCAGCGGCAACTTCCTGGAGATGTTCGACTTCTTCCTCTACGGCTTCTACGCCAAGTACATCGCCGGCGCGTTCTTCCCGAACGACAGCGAGTTCGCGTCGCTGATGCTGACGCTGGTGGTGTTCGGGGCCGGCTTCCTGATGCGCCCGCTCGGCGCGCTTGTGCTCGGCCCCTATGTCGACCGGATCGGCCGCCGCAAGGGCCTGATCGTGACGCTGACGATCATGGCGATGGGCACGGTGCTGATCGCCTTCGTGCCGAACTACCAGACGATCGGCGTCGCGGCGCCCGTGCTGGTGTTGATCGGGCGCCTGCTGCAGGGGTTTTCGGCCGGCGTCGAGCTGGGCGGCGTGTCGGTCTACCTCTCCGAGATGGCGACGCCCGGCAACAAAGGGTTTTACGTCGCCTGGCAGTCCGCGAGCCAGCAGGTCGCGACGGTCGCGGCCGCCGGGCTCGGCTTCGCGCTCGGCCACATGCTGGCGCCCGAGACGCTGGCGAGCTGGGGCTGGCGCATCCCGTTCTGGATCGGCTGCGCGATCGTGCCGTTCCTGTTCGTGATCCGCCGCTCGCTCGCCGAAACCGAGGAGTTCGCGCGCAAGGCCCATCGTCCGAACGCGGGCGAGATCTATCGCACGCTCGCGGCGAACTGGCCGATCGTGATCGGCGGGATGGCCATGGTCATGATGACCACGGTGTCCTTCTACCTGATCACCGCCTACACCCCGACCTTCGGGGAGCACGAGCTGAAGCTCGACCGCGGCGACGTGCTGATCGTGACCGCCGCGATCGGCGTCTCGAACTTCTTCTGGCTGCCCGTCTGGGGCGCGATCTCAGACCGGATCGGCCGCAAGCCGATCCTGATCGCCTTCACGATCCTGACGCTGGTGACCGCCTACCCCGCGCTCAAGTGGCTGGTCGCGCAGCCGAGTTTCCTCAGACTGCTCGAAGTCGAGCTATGGCTCTCCTTCCTCTACGCCAGCTACAACGGCGCGATGGTGGTGGCGCTGACCGAGGTCGTCCCCGCGGAAGTGCGCGCCTCCGGATTCTCCCTCGCCTACAGCCTCGCGACGACGCTTGGCGGCTTCTCGCTCGCGATCTCGACCTGGGCGATCCAGGCGACCGGCGACAAGGCGGCGCCCGGCCTGTGGATGTCGGTCGCCGCCCTCTGCGGCCTGCTGGCGACGCTTTTCCTGTTCCGGAAGAAGGCGATAGCCGACACGCGGGTCGAACCCGCGCGGGCGTGAGCCTCAGTTTCGGCCGGCCGGTTTGAACGTCCCGCCGACCCTCTCCGCCCCGAAGTAGACCTCCACGGTCGAGACAAGCCGGCCGTCGAAGGTGACGACCTCGGCGTTGCGGAACGTCCGCCCGCCCGGCGCGGTCGCCTTGTAGACGACGAAGGCCGCGTCGCCCTCGACCAGCAGCCGCTCGATCGAGATCTGCTCGATCTTGCCCCCGTTCGGCCAACAGCGCGCGAAATAGGCGTCGCGGTCGAGCGCGTCGTCGTAGGGGCTCGTGAAGGTGAAGCCCGGCGCGATAAGGCTCTCCGCGAGCGTCCGGTCGTCGGCGACGAAGGCGGCGTACAGGCGCCGCAGGGTCTCGGCGTGGTCGCTCATTTCTTCTGCCGCCCCCTCGCCTGCGCCACCGCGTCCTTGAAGCCGTCATAGTCGAGCGGAGCCGCGACCAGGAGCGGTCCGATCAGATAGACGGGCGTGCCGCGGAACTGCATGCCGCGCGCCTGCGCGTCGTTGCGCTTCAGCGCCGCGCTGATCTCGGCGTTGTGGGTCACGGAGTCGGCCTTGAGGCGGGTCATGTCGATCCCGGCCGAGGTCAGCGCCGCGGTCATCTTGTCGGCCGGGACCTTGGCGCCGACGAGCCCCATCAGCGCCTTGTGCGCGGCCTCGTACTTGCCCTGGTACTTGGCCGCGAGCGCAAGCTTCGCGCCGACCACGGAGCTCTCCGACAGGATCGGCCACTCCTTGTAGACCAGCCGGACCTTTCCGTCGGTCTTCACCAGCCTGTCGAGAGCAGGCGCAGAGCGTTTGCAGTAAGGGCAGTTATAGTCGAGATAGGCGACGATCGTGACGTCGCCCTTCGGGTCGCCCCCCACCGGCGCGGCTGGGTCGCCGACGATCATCTCGCGGCTGACGTCGCTCTCGGCGAAGGCGGGCGCGGCCCCGAGCAGCATGGCGGCGAGCGCCAGCGCGATCCGTCGGACGGTCATTCAGAACCCTTTCGAACCCGGAGGGACGAGGCGCGAGCTTAGTCGTCCTCGTCCGGAATGCAGAGGATTTCGCCGCAGGCCTTGCAGTGGACCGCGTCGTAATCGTGCTTCAGCAGGGCGCATTTGGGGCAACGATAGGTCACCTTCGACGGCCGGAAGATCGCCTGCGCGAGCCGCACGAACAGCGAGATGCCGACGATCATCACCACGACCGAGGTCAGCTTGCCGGCCGCGCCCTGCAGGGTGATGTCGCCAAAGCCGGTCGTCGTCACGGTGGCGACCGTGAAATAGAGCGCGTCGACGTAATTCTCGATCACCTTGCCGTCGGGGACGGCCGCGCCTTCCGGGTGCTTGAAGAAGGTGTAGACGAAGCCTGTCACCACGAAGAGGAAGGTGACGAGGCTGACGATCGCCCGCACCGGATCTTCCCATGTCCGGTATTTCGAGCGCCTGAGCGGCGCCCAGACGAGGTCGGTGTGGGCCAGCGTCCAGATCCTCAGCACCCGCAAAAAGCCGAGATTGGCGAGCCAGAGCGGCGCGAGCATCGTCGCGAGGATGAAGACGTCGACCAGCGTCGTCGGCTGCCGCAGCCAGCGGCCGACGTCGTGCGCCGCCAGCGCCCGGGCGGCGAGGTCGAGCGCCAGCAGCGCGGCGACGGAGTAGTCCAGCCAGAAGAACAGCGGCCCCCGGGGCAGCAGGGGGCTCAGGATGAAGAAGGCGATGATCGCGAGATCGATCGTGAGGACCGAGATCTGGAACCGCCGCGCCGCGGCGGTCCGGCCGTGATAGAGGCGGCGCAGGGTTTGGCGCAGCCCCCTCGCCCCGTCCTCGCCGGGCTGACGCCGCTGCTGCTCCCCGCTCCGTTCCGAAGTCTGCGACCGCCTTGCGTCCATCACTGAGGAGATAGCGCCGGCGCCGCGCCGAAACAGCGTCCCGCAAAACGACGCCCAACAACGTGATTTAACTCCGACTTAAGCATGATCCTGCAGAATAGAGTTGGCTTTGAGGGACTTAAGGGGCGCCCCTCCCATGACGACAGCGCAGGCAGGCGCCATCGATCTCGACGCGTTCATGCGCAGCATCGGCGCGCGCATCGACGGGTTCTTCTATCGCGGGCTGAACGCCGACGACTACGCCATGCTTTGGGTCAGCGACGGCTTCGAAGGCCTGACCGAGCGTGATCCGGCCGACTTCGTCCGCAACCGGCGATCCTTCGCCGACCTGATCCATCCGGACGACCTGCAGAGCGTGAACGACGCCGTCGCGTCGGCGCTCGAGTCGAACACACGCTGGCAGGTGATGTACCGGATCAAGTCGCAGGCCCAAGGCTGGCGTTTCGTGCACGAAACCGGCGGCGGGAGCTCTCCCGACCCGGACACCGGCGAGGTCAAATATCTCGACGGCGTGATTCTCGAGGCCGAGCGCGTCACCCAGCTTGCGGAGAAGCTGACCCTCGGCCAGGAGGCGGTCACGGCGGTCGACGCCTCGATCGAGGCCGTCTACGCGTCGCTGCGCACGCTCCGGCTGCTTGCGCTGAACGCCCGCATCGAGGCGGCGCACGCCAAACAGTTCGGCGCAGGGTTCGGCGTCGTCGCCCGCGAGATGGCGACGCTCGCCGACAACGGCGAGACGGCGATCCGCGCCATGGGCGAGGAGATCGCGCGTCTTCGCTCGGCCGTGACGCTCTAGCGCGGCGCGAGCGGCGTCAGGACCCACTTCGAAAGCGCGCCGGCGTCGCGCGCCATCACCAGCGTCGCCTTGGCGAAGTCCTCGCCGTCCTTGGCGCCGTCGTCCTCGATCGCGATCGCGAAACCGGGCGCCGCGGCGCGCGCGGCGTCCGCGATCTCGCCCGCCGCATGCGCCCAGGCGTTCGGGCCGATCCGCGTCGTGCGCTCCATCCGCTTGAAGTTGGCGCAGACGACGCCCTCGCCCGCGATCGAAGCGAGGTTGCGGAAGTAGAGCTTGAGCTCCGCCGGCGGCACGTGCTGCAGCACCGCCGTCGAATAGACGAGGTCGGGCTTGCGCGCGGCCGCCTCGGCGAGTCCCTCCGGCCGGATCACCGCGAAGGCCGGCCGCTTCTCGGCCAGCGTCTCGGGCTCGATCAAGGTGAGGCCGTCGCGCCAGAACTTGTCGACCACGTCGAGCCCGAAATAGTTGCCGGCGTCCAGGCGGCGGATGAAATGCTGGCCGATCCTGAGGCTGCCGCAGCCGTAATCGACGCATGACATCCCGGGCGTCACGCCGCGCGAGAAGAACCAGTCGCGGTGCCCCGAGCCGCGCTCGGCGAACTCGCGCAGCGCCCAGTCGCGCGCCTCGTCCGTCTTCAGCCGGTCCCAATGCGCGACCGCGCCGAGCGTCTTATGCGAACCGCCCTTCTCCAGCCGCGCGGACAGCCGCGCGCCGTAGTAGTCGCCGTAGGTCTTGCCGGGGTTGGCGCGCGACCAAGCGCGGTAGCGGACGTCGGCGATGAACCCCGCGAGCCGCGCGCCGAGGCCGTGCTCCCGCGACAGGCCGAAGCGCTGCTCGGCATGAGCGCCGGGACGGCCGGCGAGATGGAGGATGCCGAGCTGCACGGCCGCGGCGGACAGCGCGGTGCCGATCACATAGGTCCAGGACAGCGGAAGCTCCGAGGCGGTGAAGCCGAGCGAGCCGTCATCCGCGAGATCGCTCAGAAGCGCTGCGCCGCGCGAGAACGCCGCCACCGCGAGCAGCGTGGCGGCGAAGGCCGGCAGCTTCCGGCGGCGAGAGACGAAGACCAGCGCGATCGAAGCCGCCGCCCACATGCCGAGCGCGACCCAGTCCTCGAACCAGCTCTCGACATCCCAGGAAGCGAATTCGTAGATCGTGATCCCGGCGAAGGCGGCGCCCACCGCCAGCAGCGGCGCCCGCGTCTTCCAAGAGCCTTTGCCCGCCAGCCCGACGGCGATCGAGAAGCCCGCCACGAACACCATGTTGGCGATCTCGTAGACGCCGGCGGGGGAGTCTTGCTCCTCCGCCGGGAACAAGAACCAGAACTGGGCGGCCACCACGACGATCGCGAGCGCGCACTGCAGGATGATCAGGCGGAGGAAGACGTCGTTCGTCCCGCCGTAGGCGCGCGTCGTCGCTGTCGTCATCTTCCGGTCGCTCCCCGAATCTGGTCGATCGTTCAGGGCTAAGGAGCGAATGCGGCGCGAAATGTGACGACGTCGTCACGGGCGACGATGCGTCGCCCGAGCGCAAGTTGCGGCGCTGCGCAGGCGCTACTCGATCGGCGCCGCGACGAAGCGGACGTCTCCGGACTTGCTAGAGAGCAGCAGGAGGGCGACCTTCTTGCCGTCCTTCTTCAGCTCCTCGAGCCGCTTGAGGACCTCCGCCGGCGTCGCCACCGCCTGCCCGGTGATCTCGACGAGCTGGTCGCCCGGCTCGATCTTGTTCTCCTGCGCCTTGGAGCCCTCGTCGACCTGCGTGATCACGAGGCCCTTGGCGTCGGGCTTCAGGCCAAACTTCAGGCGCAGCTCGTCCGAAATCGACGTGAAGCTGAGGCCGAGCGCGGAGGCGGTCTTCGGCTCCCCGGCCGCCGGCGCCTTGAGCGCCGCGGGCTTGGGCGTCCCCTCCTCCAGTCGCCCGACGACGACCTTAAGGGTCTCCTCCTTGCCCTTGCGCCAGACCTTCACCTCGACCTCGCGGTCGGCCGGCGTGTCGGCGACGATCCGCAGCAGGTCGCGCATCTCGCGGATGCGCTTGCCGTCGAAGAAGAGCACGACGTCGCCGGCCTGCAGGCCGCCCTTTTCGGCCGGGCTTCCAGGCGTCACGCCTGCGATCAGGGCGCCCTTGTCCTGCCCCGCGACGCCGAGGCTCTCGGCGATCTCGTCGGTGACGCTCTGGATCCGGGCGCCGATGAAGCCTCGGCGCGTCTCGCCATAGCTGAGCAGCTGGTCGACGACGGGCTTGGCGATGGTGGAGGGCACGGAGAAGCCGATGCCGATCGATCCGCCGGAGGGCGAGATGATCGCCGTGTTGATGCCGACGACGTCGCCGTTCATGTCGAACAGCGGGCCGCCCGAATTGCCGCGATTGATGGCGGCGTCGGTCTGGATGAAGTTGTCGTACGGGCCCGAATTGATGTTGCGGTTGCGGGCCGAGACGATGCCGGCCGAGACCGACCCGCCGAGGCCGAAGGGGTTGCCGATCGCGAGCACCCAGTCTCCGACCCTCAGCTTATCGGCGTCGCCGAACTTCACCGCCCTCAGCGGCTTCGGCGGCTTGACGCGCAGCACCGCGAGATCGGTCTTCACATCCTTCCCGACGAGCTCGGCGGTCAGCTTCGAGCCGTCGTTGAAGTTGACCGTGATCTCGTCGGCGCCGTCGATGACGTGGTTGTTGGTGACGACGATCCCGCTGGCGTCGACGACGAAGCCGGAGCCCAGCGAGGCCTGTTTCCGGGATTGCGGGGCGCCAGGCCCGCGCTTGTTGAAAAACTCGTCGAAGAAATCATCGAAGGGCGAGCCTTCGGGCGCCTGCGGGGCCGGCACGGCCTTTTCGGAGGCCGCCGGCGCGTTCTGCGACGTCGAAATGTTGACGACAGAGTCGATCAGGCTTTCCGCAAGGTCGGCGAAGCTCTCGGGCGCGGCGCGCGCGACGACCGGCGCCGGAGCGAGAGCGAGACCCGCGACGACGGCGAAGGCTGTGATCGGGCGCGAGATCAGGCGCATGGACGCTCCTCGACGGCCCCGGCGCGGATGCGGCCGGCGGCAGGGACTGCCCGAGCTTATAGAGCGCACTGCGGCGAAAAAAGGCTGGGCGGACGCAGAGGCTCACCGCCGGATCAGCGCGACCCCCGCGATCAGCAGCGCGACGCCGACAAGGCGCAACGGATCCGCCTCGCGCTGGGCGAGGCCGAGCAGGCCGAAATGGTCGAACAGCACGGAGGCCATCAGCTGGCCGGCGACCAGCAGCGCGACGAAGGTCGCCGCGCCGATCTGCGGCAGCAGCACGATCGCGAGCCCGATATAGATTGCGCCGAGCAGGCCGCCGCTCCACGTCCACCAGGGGATCTTCACGACCGCGGACAAGGGCGGCAGCGGATCGCGCAGGACGGCGACCAGCACCGCCATCGAGACCAGACCGACAAAGTAGCTCGCGAAGCCCGCCCAGGCGGCGGAGCCGAGCGGGATCCTGAGGCTCGAGTTCAGCGCCTGCTGGACGACGAGCGCGACGCCCGCGCCGAATGCGAGCGTCAGCGGAACGAGCGCCTTCAGCACGGGCGGGACGGCCGGGTCATCGCGCCTGCGGCGTGCAGACGACCTGCTCGCCGAGCACGTAGCAGGCGCTCATCCTGCCGGAGCGCTTCTCCACCCGGTAGACGCCGCCCTCCTGCGCGTGGTTCGAGGCGGCGAGGCCGTAGAGGCCGGCCTCCTGCGGACCGGCGCCGTCGCCTGCGGGAAGGCACAGCGTCACGCCGATCGTCCCGTCCTTCACCGCGAACTGGCAGACGCCGACTTCGCCGGTCGTGGTGTCGACCCGGAACATCCGATTGAGGTCGGTCTGCGGCGCGGCGAGGAATTCGTAGCCTTCCGCCCGCGCCTGCGAGACGGCGGCGAGGCAGATGACGGCGGCGATGATGCGCATGGCGGCTCCCGAGGCGTCGAATCGCGCCGGTTGACGGGGCCATGATAGCAGGCCACCACGAGTCGCCATCCTCCCCGTTCCCCGATCCTTCCGAGCGCCCGATGCTAGAGCCCGCGCCCCTCACCGTCGTGTTCGACCTCGACGGCACGCTGGTCGAGACCGCGCCCGACCTGCTCGACGCCCTGACGGTCGCGCTCGAGGCCGAGGGCGTCGCGCCGCTCCCCTACGAGCAGGGCCGCGACCTCATCGGCGCCGGCGCGCGCGCGCTGGTCCAGCGCGGCCTCAAGGTCGCCGAGCGCATGGCGACCGAGGACCGGATCGACGAACTGCACGCCATCTTCCTCGACCACTACGGCGCGCACATCGCCGACCGCAGCCACCCCTATGACGGCTGCCTTGCCGCGCTCGACCGGCTGAAGGCGCAAGGCGCGAGGCTCGCCGTCTGCACCAACAAGATCGAGGCTTACGCCCGCCAGCTGCTCGACACCCTCGGCATGACGGAGAAATTCGACGCGATCGTCGGCGGCGACACCTACCCCGTCTCGAAGCCGAAGGCCGATCCGCTGCTCGGCGCGATCGAGCGGGCCGGCGGCGATCCGGCCCGCTCGATCATGGTGGGGGACTCCGAAACCGACGTCGGCGCCGCCCGCGCGGCGGGCGTGCCGGTGGTCGTCGCGACATTCGGCTACACGCTGATCCCGCCTGCCGACCTCGGAGGCGACGCGCTCATCGACCATTTCGACGAGCTCGACGCGGCGCTCGCCCGGCTCGCGCCGGCGGCCTGACCTCCCCACCGGCGCCGTGCGGTCTTGACGCGCCGCACAATCGGAACAAGTGGCCGCACCGTGGCGTTTCTCGGGCGGATCATGACAGACCTTGCATCGAAAATCGGGGCGGCCGCGTCGCTCCAGCTTCTCCCGAGCCTGAAATCCCGGGGGTTATCGGCATGAGCCGCCTGGTCGTCGTCTCCAATCGCGTCCCGGCGCCGAAGCCCGGCGGCGCCTCCGCCGGAGGGCTCGCCGTCGCGCTGTCGGGCGCGATGGAGGCCCGCGGCGGCGTGTGGTTCGGCTGGTCCGGCGACACCGCGCCCGCGGACTCAGCGGAGCCGGAAGAGGCGCGGGTCATCGTCAAGGACAAGGTGACCTACGCCCTGGTCGACCTCACCGAGCGCGACCTCGAGGACTACTATTCGGGCTTCTCCAACCGGATGCTGTGGCCGCTGTTCCACTATCGGATGGACCTGACCGAGTTCACGCGGCTCAATCTCGGCGGATATTACCGCGTCAACAAGCTGTTCTCGAAGCTCCTTCTCAAGATGGTGGAGCCCGACGACCTCGTCTGGGTCCACGATTATCATCTGGTTCCGCTCGCGGCCGATCTGCGCGCCGCGGGCCTCAAGAACCGGATGGGCTTCTATCTTCACATCCCCTTCCCGCCTCCTGACATCCTCACCGTCCTGCCGAACCACGCCGATATCGTGCGCGGGCTCGCGGCATACGACGTCATCGGGTTCCAGACGCCGTACGACGTCGAGAACTTCGAGACCTATCTGCGCCGGGAGAAGCTCGGGCGCCGGCTCAGCGGCGACCGCTTCGTCGTGCATGGCCGCCCGGTCACCGTCCTCGCTCTGCCGGTCGGCATCGAGACCGAGGAGTTCGCCAGGACGGCGCAGGCCTCCGAGAAGAACGCGCTGGTCCGGCGCGCGAAGGAGAGCCTGCTCGGCCGCAGCCTCATCATCGGCGTCGACCGGCTGGACTATTCGAAGGGCATCGCCGAGCGCATCCAGGCCTACGAGTCGTTCCTGACGCTCGACACCGAGTGGCGCAACCGCTGCACCTATCTGCAGATCACGCCGAAGTCGCGATCCGAGGTCGCGGAGTACGCCCAGATGGAGCGGGAGGTCGCCGAGCTCGCCGGCCGGGTCAACGGCGCGCATGCCGACCTTGACTGGACGCCGATCCGCTACGTCAACCGCGCCGTCGGCCGGAACGCGCTGGCCGGGCTCTACAGACTCGCGCGTGTCGGCCTCGTGACGCCGCTTCGCGACGGCATGAACCTCGTCGCCAAGGAGTTCGTCGCCGCCCAGCAGCCGAAGGATCCCGGCGTGCTGCTGCTCTCGCGCTTCGCCGGCGCGGCGCACGAACTCGACGGCGCGCTGATCACGAACCCTTACGACATCGACGGCACCGCCGGAGCGATCGCGCGGGCGCTGGAGATGCCGCTCGACGAGCGCTTCGACCGCTGGTCGAGGATGTACGAGCGCATCCGCGACCACGACGTCGTGTGGTGGTGCGACAGCTTCCTCAAGGCGCTCGAGCATGCCGGCGGCGACGTCGGTCAGGTTCGGCCGATCAAGGCGGCGGGGTGAGACGCCCGAAGTTGCGACGACGCGTGCGATGCAGATTGAAATCGGCCGCCGTCGGCGGTATGAACCCGCTTCCGCACGGTACGCCCGAATAGCTCAGCGGGAGAGCACACCCTTCACACGGGTGGGGTCACAGGTTCGATCCCTGTTTCGGGCACCATTCTTTCCAAACGATCTCCAGATCGCTCCGCATGATCGGCACGGGCGTCCGTCCAGACGAACGCGCCATGGCCGCCGAGACGCGATCTCCAGAGTGAGCGCGACCCAAGCGCACGTAAGCATTTCTACGGACTTCGCGCCAGAACCGGGACGCCTATGCTCGCGCAACGGATTGCGGGCGTTCCGATGCGCGAGTTCGGCTCGGCTCAGATGCGCGATCTGCAGGGGTGCGGCGTCATGGCCGGGCATACGCGGCAGAGACGTTTCCGCCTGTTCGCCCTCTGTGGCCGTCTCGACGGATCCGACGCCTTCGAGACGGCGATCGCCGCCCTCGACCGCGCGCGCCTCCACCACCTTCTCAGAGAGACGCAGGTCAAGATTTTCCTGAACGAAGACGAGATCGATCTTGACGATCTCGCCGACCACGCCGAGATCGAGGCGAGATCGTTCGCCATCGTTCATCCTGGCCTGTGCTGGAGCGCATAATTGCCGCGCCCCAACGTCATGTTTAGACGGCATATAGTCTTTTTACATATTCGCTCGTCTGGCGTCAGTGGTTCTGACGGTCACAAACCGGCTCGGCGTCGATATAACAAATTCGTTACGGAGGTTTCGGAACGTCCCCTCCCGCGAAGTGTTGGCTGAGTGAGGAAGCGCGTCCCCAGAAGGACGCCCAGCTCTCCGCAACACTGGGAGGAATAGTCATGAAACGTATGATCATCGCCGCGTCTGCGCTTGCGCTCATGTCCGGCGTCGCCGTCGCCCAGACTGCGCCGTCAAGCGCCGACAAGCCCGGCGCGTCCGGGCAGCAGCCGACGACCGATCCGAAGCAGACCTCGCCCGGCACGACCGGCGCGATGCAGAACCAGACGGGCGGCGTGGCCACCAGCCCGCAGGACGTCCAGAAGCAGGGCGGCGCCGCGACCGCGCCGGGCCATCAGGGCGAGGCAGGCAAGTCCTCTACCGGCGGCTCCGGAAAGCCGCAGTGAGGCGTCCCAACGTCACCAACAAAGAGGCCGTCCGACTTGCGTCGGGCGGCCTCTTTTTCGTCGGAATCGCCGCAGCGCAGCAAGCAAAATTCTGGAGAATAGCGCGATTTCGTGATCTGCTGCAGTCGTCATCGAGAATGCAAAAAGCAGGCGGGAGGATGACGTCATGCAATGGTTGAAGCTCACGACGCCCGGCAACCACGAAATCTTCGTCAACATGTCGCTGGCGGTTCACATGCGCCGCTTCGGCGACAAGACGACGATCGACATGCTGACGAGCGCGATGGACCGGACGCACGCCATCGGCGTGCACGAGACCCCCGAGGAAATCCTGCAGAAGATGTGCGACTGCGGCTGGGTCACGAAGCAGGACATCGAGCGCGCCACCGCGTCGCCGGTTCCGAACTAGCGACGCGCCGACCTTTCCGGCGGGCGCCGCTTCAGCGCGTGAGGCCGAGGTCGCCGAGCGCGGCAAGATAGTCGGACAACATTTCGTCGCCACGCTCGCCGAAATCGCGCAGCGCGCGCCACGTGTAGATGCCCGTGTCGTGGCCGTCGTCGAAAACCAGCCGCACCGCGTAGGTCCCGACCTCGCGCACGTCGCGGATGGTCACGTTGCGCTTGCCCGGGACGATCGTCTTCTGATCCGGCGAATGGCCCTGCACTTCCGCGCTGGGGCTTTCGACCCTGAGAAGCTCGGCCGCGATCGCGTGCCGCGCCCCGTCGCCCCATGAGATCGTCAGCGTGCGTCCGTCCGGCGAGAGCCTGAGCTCCGTCGGCCAGCCTGCGTCATCGGTCATGGTCCGGTCCTCCTGTCGCGATCCGTTGCGTGCGGGCCGCGCCGTTCTATGCAATGATCCGTTGGCGTCCCAGATCGGCGACCGGGCTTGCCCCCGCCGCGCGGGCTTCATAGCTTGGGGGCGAGCGATCGGACAGCGGCGAACTGCACGCCGTTTCGATCAAGGCCTGTTCGCGGATGAGCGGCGGGTCGGATACACGAACAAGAAGAGTTCGCGCCGCCGATGGACGCCGCGCCTTACCCGATCCAGACGCCCCTGATCGATCCGTTCGCACGACGGATCAGCTATCTGCGCGTCTCCGTCACCGACCGGTGCGATTTCCGCTGCGTCTACTGCATGTCGGAGCACATGACGTTCCTGCCGAAGCGGGAGCTGCTGACGCTGGAGGAGCTCGATCGCCTCTGCTCGGCCTTCGTCGGGCTCGGCGTGAAGAAGCTGCGCCTGACCGGCGGCGAGCCGCTGGTGCGGCGGAACCTGATGAGCCTGATCCGCTCGCTCGGGCGGCATCTCGACAGCGGCGCGCTCGAGGAGCTGACGCTCACCACCAACGGCAGCCAGCTCGCCGCCCACGCCGCCGACCTCTATGCAGCGGGCGTCCGGCGCATCAACGTCTCGATCGACACGCTGGACCCGCAGAAGTTCAAGGACGTGACGCGCTGGGGCGACCTCGACCAGGTGCTCAAGGGCGTCGACGCCGCCCAGAAGGCGGGCCTCAAGATCAAGATCAACACGGTCGCGCTCAAGGAGGTCAACGAGGACGAGATCCCGTCGATCGCGGAATGGGCGCACGGCCGCGGAATGGACCTGTCGCTGATCGAGACCATGCCGCTCGGCGACATCGAGGGCGACCGCACCGACCAGTACTTGCCGCTCAGCCTCGTCCGCGCGCGCCTCGCGAGCCGCTGGACGCTCAACGACATCCCCTATCGCACCGGCGGCCCCGCCCGCTATGTGAGCGTCGCCGAGACCGGCGGGCGCATCGGCTTCATCACCCCGCTGACGCATAATTTCTGCGAGAGCTGCAACCGCGTGCGCGTCACCTGCACCGGCACGCTCTACATGTGCCTCGGCCAGGAGGATGCGGCGGACCTGCGCGCGCCGCTCCGCGCCAGCGAGGGCGATGAGGCGCTGGTCGCTGCCATCCGCGAGGCGATCACGCGCAAGCCCAAGGGCCATGACTTCGTGATCGACCGCCGCGCCGCGAAGCCGGCGCTCGCCCGGCACATGTCGACCACGGGCGGCTGAGGCGGTCGCTTCCCCGCGACATCGTTGACTTGAAGCTCGCCGACGCTGCGCCGGCGAAGCGCATGCGCGCCGGCGACAACGTTCACGAAAACTGATCAGGCCATTCAAAAAAACTGTTTGATCACCGAAGGCACATCTCGCGCCTGCGGGTTCGGGATGCTAAGGGCGTACGAAAGACCAATAGTCGGGCGCGCCGGACGAGCGCGCGCCGCACCGGGGATTTCGGCACATGGGAGCACTGCTCGGCGTCAGTCGCGCGATCGACGCGATGAACACCGTGATCGGGCGCGTCGCGATGTGGTTCACGCTTGCGGCGGTCCTGATCTCGACCGGCAACGCGGTCGTCCGCTATCTCGCGCCCCAGTACAGTTCGAACGCCTGGCTCGAGGCGCAGTGGTACCTGTTCGGCGCGACCTTCATGCTCTGCACGGCGTATACGCTGCTCAAGAACGAGCACATCCGCATCGACGTGCTCGCGAGCCGCTGGTCGAAATCGACGCGCGACTGGGTCGACGTCGCCGGGCACCTGCTGGTGCTGATCCCGTTCTGCCTGCTGATGATCTACGACCTGTGGCCGTTCGTGAAAGGCTCCTACCTGTCGGGCGAGGTCTCCAACAATCCGGGCGGACTGATCAAATGGCCGGCCAAGGCGCTCATCCTGGTCGGCTTCGTGCTGCTGCTGCTGCAGGGAATCTCTGAGCTCATCAAGCGCATCGCCGTCATCCGCGGGATCATTCCGGATCCGCATGAGGAGAAGCAGGAGTTCGACGACGACCACGTCGTCGCCTGACGCGCTTCTCCCTCGAACGACGCCGCGGAGCCTCAAGAGAAATGATCGAACTCCTCACCCACAACATGGCCCCGATCATGTTCGCGGCCTTGGTGGTGTTCCTGCTGCTGGGCTACCCGGTCGCGTTCTCGCTCGCCGCCAACGGGCTGCTGTTCGCCTTCATCGGCATCGAGCTCGGCCTGTTCCAGCCGGACTTCCTGCAGGCGTTGCCGTTCCGCTTCCTCGGGGTGATGGAGAACGAGACGCTGCTGGCGATCCCGTTCTTCACCTTCATGGGCCTGATCCTCGAACGATCGGGCATGGCGGAGGACCTGCTCGACACGATCGGCCAGCTGTTCGGCCCGACCCGCGGCGGCCTTGCCTACGCCGTCATCTTCGTCGGCGCGCTGCTCGCCGCGACGACCGGCGTGGTCGCGGCCTCGGTCATCTCGATGGGCCTGATCTCGCTGCCGATCATGCTGCGCTACGGCTACGACCGGCGGGTCGCCGCCGGCGTCATCGCGGCCTCGGGCACGCTGGCGCAGATCATTCCGCCGAGCCTGGTGCTGATCGTCATGGCCGACCAGCTCGGCAAGTCGGTCGGCGACATGTATCACGGTGCGCTCGTGCCGGGTCTCGTGCTCACCGTGCTCTACGCCGGCTATGTCTTCCTGGTCACGATGATCAAGCCGGACGCGGCGCCCCCGCTGCCGAAGGAGGCGCGCACCATCCGCGGCGCGGCGCTGATCGGCCGGGTGCTGTTCGTGCTGATCCCGCCGCTGGTGCTGATCGGCCTCGTGCTCGGCACGATCTTCATCGGCGTCGCGACCCCGACCGAGGGCGGCGCGATGGGCGCGTTCGGCGCGCTGGTGCTCGCCGGCCTGAAGCGCAAGCTCACCCTGCCGCTGATGGTCCATGCGCTGGAGGCGACGGCGAAGCTCTCGACCTTCGTGATCTTCATCCTGATCGGCGCGCGCGTCTTCAGCCTGACCTTCTATGGCGTCGGCGGCGACCACTGGGTGCAGAACCTGCTGACGGGACTTCCGGGCGGCCAGACCGGCTTCCTGATCGTGGTCAACATCCTCGTCTTCGTGCTGGCCTTCTTCCTCGACTTCTTCGAGCTCGCCTTCATCATCGTGCCGCTGCTGGGGCCTGCGGCCGCGGCGCTCGGCATCGACCTGATCTGGTTCGGCGTCATTCTCGGCGTGAACATGCAGACGTCGTTCATGCATCCGCCGTTCGGCTTCTCGCTGTTCTACCTGCGCTCGGTCGCGCCGAGGCGCGCCTACACCGACAAGATCACAAAGCAGCGGATCGAGGGGGTGACCACCGGACAGATCTATTGGGGCGCGATCCCCTTCGTGGTGATCCAGTGCATCATGGTCGCGCTGGTGATCGCCTTCCCGCAGATGGTGACGCACTACAAGAAGGCCGGCTCCGGCGTCGATCCGAGCTCGATCAAGATCGAGATCCCGGACATGGACTTCGGCGCGCCGCCCTCGGGCGGCGGCGGAAGCGGCGGCGGGCAGAAGAACGACGATCCGTTCGGCGCCCCGCCGCCGGACTTCCTGCCGCCGCCGCCGAAGTAAGGCGGCGGACGGCGAGGCCATCGGTCTTCGAGCCAAAACATCTTGGTCGTCATGCCCGGACTTGATCCGGGCATCCATCCCCTCACCAGAGTTGGGATGTCGGAAACATCAGACGCCTCTGGCGCTTCCGCGCCCGATGGATCGCCGGGTCAGGCCCGGCGATGACGCTGCAGCCTGATCGAACTGGACGTCAGGCCTCTCCGACCCGCGACAGCCACTCGTCCTCGGTGAGGGTCTCGATCCCGAGTTCCTTGGCCTTGTCGAGCTTGGAGCCAGCGCCGGGTCCCGCGACGACGATGTCCGTCTTCTTCGACACCGAGCCGGCCGTCTTCGCGCCGAGCCGCTCGGCCATCGCCTTGGCCTCGTCGCGGGTCATGCGCTCGAGCGAGCCGGTGAACACCACCGTCTTGCCCGACACCGGAGAGCTGGACGCGCGCGTCTCCATCTCGGCGGGCGTCACCTCGGCGAGCAGCGCGTCGAGCGGCGGGTCGTTCTTCGGCTCCCGGAAGAACTCGACCACGGCCTTGGCGACGATCGCGCCGATGCCCTCGATGTCGACGATCTCCCGCCAGGCCTCGTTCCCCTTGTCGCCCCTGACCTCGGGGTCCGGCGGCGTCGCGGCGCGCGCGGTCTCGCGCAGGGCCGCGACCGTCGGGAAGTGCCGCATCAGCCGCTTGGCGTTCACCTCGCCGACATGGCGGATGCCGAGGCCGAACAGCAGCCGGTCGACGCTCTGGCTGCGCGCCACCTCGATCGCGGCGTAGAGGTTTCTGACCGAGGTCTCGCCCCAGCCCTCGCGGTTCCGGAGCGAGGTCAGCGCCCCTTCCCGGCTCTCGCGCGTCTGCAGCGTGAAGATGTCGGCCGGCTCGCGGATCTCGCCCCACTCGTAGAAGGCCTCGATCTGCTTGTCGCCGAGCCCCTCGATGTCCATCGCGCCGCGGCTCGCAAAATGGCGCAGCCGCTCGACCGCCTGCGCGCGGCAGATGAGGCCGCCGGTGCAGCGCCGCACCGCCTCGCCCTCCTCCCGCACCGCATGGCTGCCGCAGACCGGGCACTTGGTCGGGAAGACGAAGGCGTCCCCTCGGCCCTTACGGTCGGCGTCCACGACCGCCACCACCTGGGGGATGACGTCCCCTGCGCGCTGGACGATCACCGTGTCGCCGATCCGCACGTCCTTGCGGGCGATCTCGTCCTCGTTGTGGAGCGTCGCGTTCGACACGACGACCCCGCCGACGGTCACGGGCTTGAGTTTGGCGACCGGCGTCAGCGCGCCGGTGCGGCCGACCTGGATGTCGATGTTCTCCAGAACCGTGGTTGCCTGCTCGGCCGGGAACTTGTGGGCGATCGCCCAGCGCGGCGAGCGCGAGACGAAGCCGAGCCGTTTCTGCAGGTCCAGCCGGTCGACCTTGTAGACGACGCCGTCGATGTCGTAGCCGAGCTTCGCCCGCTCCGCCTCGATCGCCCGGTAGTGGGCGATCAGCTCCTCGGCGGAGGTGAAGACCTTCATCAGCGGGTTCGTCGGAAGGCCCCAGCGCTTGAGGTTCGCCACCATGCCGGACTGCGTGTCGGCCGGCACCGTGCTCGCATCGCCCCAGGCGTAGGCGAAGAAGCGGATCGGGCGCTCGGCCGTCACCTTCGGGTCGAGCTGACGAAGCGAGCCGGCGGCGGCGTTGCGGGGGTTGGCGAAGACCGGCTTGCCCGCCTCGACCTGCCGCTCGTTCATCGCCTTGAAGTCGGCATGGGCCATGTAGACCTCGCCGCGCACCTCGATCCGCTCCGGCGCGTCCGCGCCCTTCAGCCTCTCGGGGATGTCGGCGATGGTGCGGAGGTTCTGCGTGACGTCCTCGCCGACCGCGCCGTCGCCGCGGGTCGCGCCACGCACGAACACGCCGTTCTCATAGAGCAGCGAGGCCGACAGGCCGTCGATCTTGGGCTCGGCCGTGATCCTGAGCTCGTCCTCGGGCTTCATCTGCAGGAAGCGGCGCACGCGCGCGACGAACTCCGCGACGTCCTCTTCGGCGAAGGCGTTGCCGAGCGAGAGCATCGGCACGGCGTGCCGGACCTTGGCGAATGCCTCGGACGGCGCCGCGCCCACGTTCTGGCTGGGGCTGTCGGCGGTGACGAGATCCGGAAACGCCGCCTCGAGCGCGTTCAGCCGCTTGCGGAGGTCATCATACTCGGCGTCGGAGACTGTCGGCGCGTCGTCCTGATAGTAGCGCCTGTCGTGCGCTCGGATTTCTTCGGCGAGCGCCGCGTGCTCCCTGGCGGCGTCCGGAAGGGACGGCGGAAGCTCGCCGCCTTCAATCTTGGGATCGGTCATGTGGACGCGCATGTCGGAGCAGCTGAGACCGAGATCGAGTTTAATCGCCTCGGGACGGGTCCGTGGAATTGCTATTCGAGTCGGTCAAATCACATGACTCGGCAAGACCAATATCGCTTATCCGCTGGATGATGTCGGGATCTTCGCCGGCGTAGCGAAGGCAATCGACGTCCGCCGCATTCATCGCGTTGAGCATCCAAGCGATCTCGTCAGGCGTCGAGGGTTGCCTTACGACGTAGCAATGCGAACTGACGTAGCCTTGCTCGTTGGGCCCGAAATCATGCCACGAGATTAGGCCCGGCGCCTCGTCGTGCATGACGCCGCAGGTGATGCAACAATCCTTCTCTATGTAAAAATCGCCCGGCGCGTTCTTCTCGAAACGTGGCGACATCGCTCCTCTCCGGCAACTTCGGGCTTCTGTTTCCGTATGGTACGCGCTTCAGCGCGCGCCCTCCAGCAGCCGCGCCGCAGCCGCCCTCGCCTCGTCGGTCACTGAGGCGCCGGCGAGCATGCGGGCGATTTCCTCCTTGCGGTCGGCCGCGGCGAGGCCCGCGACGCGGGTCACGACCCGCGTTTCGCCCGTCGCCTGCGCCTTCGAGATCAGGAAATGACGCCCTGCCCGCGCCGCGACCTGCGGCGCGTGGGTCACCGACAGCACCTGGACCCCGCGCGAAAGCCGCGCGAGACGCGCGCCGATGGCGTCCGCCACCGCGCCGCCGACGCCTGTGTCGATCTCGTCGAAGACCAGCGTCGGGGCCGAGCCGCGATCTGCGAGCGCGACCTTCAGCGCCAGCATGAAGCGGGAGAGCTCGCCGCCGGAGGCGATCTTGGCCAGCGGGCCGGGGCGCGTGCCCGGATTGGTCTGGACCCAGAACTCGACCCGGTCGACCCCGTCAGGACCTGCCGACGAGGGGTCGCTGACGATCTCGGTCGTGAAACGGGCCCGCTCCAGCTTGAGGTCCGGAAGCTCCGCCATCACCGCCGAATCGAGCGTCGCCGCGGCGGCGCGACGGGCGGCGCTGAGGCGCTCCGCGGCGGCCGCATAGGCCTCGCCGGCCGCCTTCGCCTCCTCGGCGAGCACTGCGAGCTTCGCCTCGCCGGCGTCGATCTCGGCAAGGTCGGCGCGAAACTTTTCCGCGAGCGCCGCGAGGTCGTCGGCGGGCGTAGCGTATTTGCGGGAGGCGGCGCGGAGCGCGAACAGCCGCTCCTCCAGCCGCTCCAGCTCCCGCGGGTCGAAGGCGGTCGCCTCGAGCGCGGCCTTGAGGTGCTGCTCGCCTTCGTCGAGGGCGACGAGCGCGGCGTCGAGCGCCTTGACGGCCGGCTCCACGAGCTCGGGCGAGGCCGCAGCGCGTCGCTCCAGGCGCCTGATGGCGTTGGCGATCTGGCTCGCGGGCGCAGCCCCGCCGGTCACCGCCTCGAAGGCTTCGTTGAGGTCCTCCGCCGCCTTCTCCGCGCGCATCATGGCGGCGCGTTTTTCGGCGAGCGTTTCCTCCTCGCCGGTCTCCGGAGCGAGGGTTCCGAGTTCCTCGGCGGCGTGGCGCAGATAGTCGGCTTCGCGGGCGGCGGCTTCGACGCGCGCCCTGTGGTCGGCGAGCGCGCGCTCGGCCGCCTTGCGCTTCGACCAGCCGTCGGCGACGGCGCGGGTCTCGGCGCCGAGCCCGCCATAGGCGTCGAGCAGGGAGCGGTGAGCGGACGGATCGACGAGCGCGCGGTCGTCATGCTGGCCGTGGATCTCGACCAGCGAGGCGCCGAGGCTTCTCAGCGCCTGCACGCTCACCGGCTGGTCGTTGACGAAGGCGCGGGTGCGGCCGTCGCGCGCCTGCACGCGGCGCAGGATCAGGTCGCCGTCGTCGGCGATGTCCTGCTCTTTAAGGACGGCGCGGGCGGGATGGTCGAGCGAGAGGTCGAAGACGGCCGTGACCTGGCCCTGCGCCTCGCCTTCGCGGACGAGCGCGCCGTCGCCGCGCCCGCCGAGCGCGAGGGAGACCGCGTCAAGCACGATGGATTTGCCGGCGCCCGTCTCGCCGGTGAGCACGGACAGGCCGTCGCCGAAATCGATGTCGAGCCGGTCGATCAGAACGATGTCGCGGATCGAGAGTCTGGCGAGCACGGAGCGCCCTTCGCGCCGATCCTGCGGGCGCGAGCCGGCTGCGGACCGGCCCGCCTCGAACGGTTTAGCGGGCCGCCTGGGGAGGCGGCGCGGCCGGGGCCGGGGCCGCCCCGTCGGCTGTCTGGCCGCCGCCGCGCTTGAAGGCGCGGCTGATCCAGGAGCCTTCGTTTTCCTGCGGCTGCACGCCGGAGCCGTTCAGCAGCGCGAAGCTCGACTTGTACCACTCGCTGTCCGGGTAGTTGTGGCCGAGGATCGCGGCCGCCGTCTGCGCCTCGCCGGTGATCCCGAGCGAGAGATAGGCCTCGACGAGGCGGTGCAGCGCCTCCTCGATGTGGCGGGTCTGCTGGTACTGGCTGACGACGACGCGGAAGCGGTTGATCGCGCCGGTGTAGTCCTTGCGCTGCAGGTAGAAGCGGCCGACCTGCATCTCCTTGCCGGCGAGCTGGTCGCGGGCGACGGAGGCGCGGCGCTTGGCGCCCTCGGCGTATTCGCTGGTCGGCCAGCGACGCACGAGCTCGTCGAAGGCGGCGATCGCCTTCATCGTGCGCTCCTGGTCGCGGGAGACGTCGGGAACCTGATTGTAATAGGACATGCCGACCAGATACTGCGCGTAGGCCGCGTCCGGGCTGGTCGGATGAAGCTGGACGTAGCGATTCCCGTTCTGGATCGCGTCGTCCCACTTGCCGTTCTTGTAGTTCGTGTAGGTGGTCATCAGCACCGACTTGCGGCCCCAGTCGGTATAGGGGTGCTGGCGGTCAACCTCGGCGAACTTCTTCTTGGCCTTGTCGTAGTCGCCCTCGTTCAGGCCCTTCAGGCCCTCGCTGTAGAGCTGGTCCGCAGGCTCGTCCGGCTCGAGCTCTTCCTTCTTGTTGAACATCGAGCAGGCCGCCACCGGCATGGCCACCGCGACGAGCAGCGCGAAGCGCAGCGCGCGAAGACCAGCGATCGACGGATGAGACTTCGTACTCACGGACATCGCGAGCCTCTTGTACGAGTAGACGGATACGGCCCCCGAGGCCGGCCGGCGCGATAAAACCGCGCCGAGCTTCGCGTACGTCCGCCCGTCTTGGCCGACGACGTCGCCATTGTCTATAGCCGAAAGCCCCGCGAGGCGCACGCGCTGCTTTTCTGCGACACGGCCGGATGTGCGAACGGCCCGGACGAAAAGTCCGGGCCGCCGCTTCGTTTCGGAGCCTCGCCTCAGTTCGCCTGGCGGCGAAGGAAGGCGGGGATTTCGAGCTGGTCGTCGTCGAGGCCGCGCGGGTGCTGCGCCGGGGCGCGGCCGTGGGCGTCGAGCTGGCCCTGCGCCGGGCGGTGGACCGGAGCTGGAGCGCGGCGGGCGTAGTCGCTCTGCGGGGCGACCTGCTGGCGCGGTGCGGGCTGCGGCTGCGGCGCGTGCTGCTGGTAGCCGTGGTCAGCGCCCTGCTCCTGCTGCTCGTCCTCATGGCCACGGCCGAGGCCGTTGGCGAGGCGCTGCAGCAGCGTCATGCGCTTCCTGTCGGGCGCGGCCATGGCCGGCTCCGGCTGGCGGGCGGCGCGCATCTGCGCCTGGCCCGGCATCGGAAGGTCCTCGATGCGCGGCATGCGCGGGGCGCGAACCGGCGCGCGCTCGGCGTGCGGCGGCACGTAAGGCGCCTCGTGGCTGTAGTCTTCCTCCATTTGCGCCTCGGGCTCGGCCTGGGGCTCGAGAGCGAAGGCGGGCTTCGGCGCGGCGGCGCGGATGGTGACGTCCTCGATCGCCGCGACCACCTGCGCGTCATAGGCGTTCGGCTCGGCGACAGGCGCCTCGACCGGCGGCGGGGCGCGGAAGGTCGGCAGCGGCTGCGGCTCGGGGCTGCGGGTCGGCATCGGGGCCGGCGCAGCCGCCGGCTTGGCGAAGCGGTTCTGGACCTCGGCGACGCGCTTTTCGGCGAAGCTCTGCTGGCCTTCCTCGAGGATGTGGTCGATGCCGGTGGCGACGACCGACACGCGGATGATGCCGTCGAGGCTCTCGTCGAAGGTCGCGCCGAGGATGATGTTGGCCTCCGAATCGACCTCCTCGCGGATGCGGGTCGCGGCCTCGTCGACTTCGTACAGCGTCAGGTCGTTGCCGCCGGTGATCGAGATCAGCAGGCCGCGGGCACCCTTCATCGAGACGTCGTCGAGCAGCGGGTTGGCGATCGCGGCCTCGGCGGCCTGGACGGCGCGCTTCTCGCCGGAGGCTTCGCCGGTGCCCATCATCGCCTTGCCCATCTCGCGCATGATCGCGCGGACGTCGGCGAAGTCGAGGTTGATCAGGCCTTCCTTGACCATCAGGTCGGTGATGCAGGCGACGCCCGAATAGAGCACCTGGTCGGCCATCGCGAAGGCGTCGGCGAAGGTGGTGCGCTCGTTGGCGACCCGGAACAGGTTCTGGTTCGGGATGACGATCAGCGTGTCGACGGCCTTCTGCAGCTCCTCGATGCCGGCCTCGGCGACCTTCATCCGGCGCATGCCTTCGAAGTGGAACGGCTTGGTCACGACGCCGACGGTCAGGATGCCGGCCTCGCGGGCCGCGCGGGCGACCACGGGAGCCGAACCGGTGCCGGTGCCGCCGCCCATGCCGGCGGTGATGAAGGCCATGTGCGCGCCCGACAGGTGGTCGCGGATCTCGTCGATCACCTCTTCCGCCGCGGCGCGGCCGACTTCCGGCTGCGAGCCGGCGCCGAGGCCTTCCGTCACCTGCACGCCCATCTGGATGATGCGCTCGGCCTTGGAGAGGGTCAGCGCCTGGGCGTCGGTGTTCGCCACCACGAAGTCGACGCCGACCAGGCCGGCCTCGATCATGTTGTTCACGGCGTTGCCGCCGGCGCCGCCGACGCCGAACACGGTGATGCGGGGCTTCAGTTCCCGGATGTCCGGCATCTTCAGGTTGATCGTCATCGCAAGCCTCTAATTTTTTCGCGCCATCCGGCGAGTGCCAGTTTCAGTCTTCGGCGTTCGGAGGGCGCGCTTGGCCCCTGCCGACCGACGGCCGCCGCGCCGCCGGTCAGAAGCTCTCCTTCAGCCACCGGCCGACCCGGTGGATGTACGTGTCCTTCGACGGCTGTCCGCCCCCGCGGCGCAGGCGCTTGGGATCGACGTGCTCGATCTCGGCGACCTGCGGATAGACCAGAAGTCCGACTGACGACGCGAAGGCCGGCCCCTTGGCCGCCTCCGGCAGGCCGCGGGCGCCCAGCGGGCGGCCGACGCGGACCGGACGGTCGAGAATGCGGCGGGCGAGCTCGGGCAGGCCCGTGAGCTGGCAGGCGCCGCCGGTGAGCACCACGCGGCGAGCCTCGGCGGCATGGCCGGAGGCGCGCAGCCGGTCGCGCACGAGCTCGAGGATCTCCTCGACCCGCGGCTTGACGATCTTCACGATCATCGACTTCGGCAGATAGTTCTGCGCCTCGAACTCGGCCTCGCCGACCGGGGTCACGGCGATCTGCTCGCGCTCGTCGGCGAGCGAGGGGAACACGCTGGCGTGCAGCGTCTTCAGCCGCTCCGCCTCGTCGATCGAGGTCGAGAGGCCCCGCGCAAGGTCGAGCGTGACGTGGTGGCCGCCGAGCGCCACCGCGTCGCAATGGACGAAGGAACCGCCCTGGAACACCGCGACGGAGGTCGCGCCGCCGCCCATGTCGATCAGGGTGACGCCCATCTCGCTCTCGTCGTCGACGAGGCTGGCGAGGCCGGCCGCGTAGGGCGCGGCGACCATGGTCTCGACGTTGAGGTGGCTGCGCTCGACGCAGAGCGACAGGTTCCGCAAGGGCGCGCCCTCGGCGGTGACGATGTGCATGTCGACGCCGAGCTGCTGGCCGACCATGCCGAGCGGGTCGCGCACGCCGCGGGTGGCGTCGAGGCCGAAACCGGTCGGGATCGAATGCACGACGGCGCGGTTCGGGCGGACCGAATGGGCGCAGCCGGCCTGCAGGACCCGGCGGATGTCGCGGTCCTCGACGGGCTTGCCGTGGATCGGCACCTCGGCGTGGAATGTCTCGCTCGCGAGACGGCCGGCCGAAACGGAGACGATGACGCTCTCGATCTGGACGCCGGCCATGCGCTCGGCCGCGTCGACCGCGAGGCGGATCGACTGCTCCGCGGCCTCCATGTCGACGACCTGGCCGCCCTTCACGCCGCGGGAGCGCTGATGGCCGACGCCGATCAGCTCCACCATGTGCGAGCGGTCGGGCAGCGCATCGCCGGCCTCCAGCGGGCGCAGGCGCGCCACCAGGCAGACGACCTTGGAGGTGCCGATGTCGAGCGCGGAGACCACCACCGAGCGACGCGGCGGCAGCGGCCGCATCTTCGGGACGACGCCGTAGGGGAAGGCGGCGCTCATATCTGGCTCGCCTTCTTTTTCTTGGTCGAGGAGGTCTTGTCGTCCTGCGCGAGCTGGGCGGCGGCCTCGTTGGTGAGGCGCACGACCGTCTTGTCCGCGGCGCGCAGGTCGATGACGTTGATCCACTTGCCGAACAGGTCGCGGCGCGACTGCAGCGTCTCGAGGCGGGCGAGCGCGGCGCCGAACTCGAATTCCGGCAGCTTCACCTCCACCCCGGAGCGCAGCTTGAGGTTCCAGCGACGCTCTGCGACCAGCACGGCGGCGTAGGTTTCCTCGCGGATCTTCGGCGCGAGCGCGAGCGCGTCGAGCAGCGCGCGGGCCTTGGAGTTGGCGGCGGGACCGACGACCAGCGGCAGGTGGGCGAAGCGCGAGTCACGGAAGTCGTCGATCGGCACGCCGTCCTCGGCGAGGATCTGGACCTTGCCGTCGTGCTGCCAGAGCGCGAAGGGCTTGCGCTCGACGAGGTGGACCGTCACCCGGTCCGGGAACAGCTTGCGGACGGTGGCGTCCTGCACGAGCGGGTTGGCGAGCAGCCGCTCGCGCGCCTCGCCGACGTCGAGGAAGGGCAGCGAGGTGTCTTCCCTGACGCCGAGGGCGAGCAGCACCTCGTCGTCGGTGAGCGCGTTCTGCCCCTCGGTCTGGACGGCGACGACACGGAAGCCCATGGCGTTCGCGGCGGTCTGGGGCGAGTTCAGGATCTCGGCCTTCACGGTCGGCCAGTGGCCGCCCTCGATCATGCCGAGGAGGCCGGTCGCGACATAGAAGCCGGCGGTCAGCGCAAGGCCGATGCGGCGCTTGCGAGCGAGGCGATAGAGCCGGAAGCGGAGCTGCGAGGCGAGGCTCGCGCCCATCACCTCGTCGACGTCGTCGAGCGCGGGCGGCGCTGCGCGGCGCCCCTTGTCCGCGCGCGAGCGCATGTTCGGATCGGTCTGGTAAACCAGCGAAGGCTTGGGACGCTCCGCGCGCCGGACCGGCGCCGGAACCGGGCGCTCGTCTAGCGATCTAAGGAGGCGTCCTCCACCAGCCATCTGACGAGCTCACCAAACCCCATGCCGACATAAGCGGCGAGTTCCGGAACCAAGGACGTCTTGGTCATACCGGGCTGCGTATTCACTTCGAGGCAGACGAGCTCGCCGGTTCCGCCTTCGCGGTCGTCGAAACGGAAATCGGCTCTACTGACCCCGCGGCACCCCAGTGCTTCATGCGCCGCGACCGCCAGTTTTCGGACCTGTTGGTAAACAAAGGGTGAAATTTCGGCCGGCAAAATGTGCCGAGATCCGCCGGACGCGTATTTCGCATCAAAATCGTACCACCCGTCCGACGGCAGGATTTCGATCACATCGAGCGGCTCGCCGTTCAGCACGGCGCAGGTAAGCTCCCGTCCTGCAACGAAATTTTCCGCAAGCAGCAATTCGCCATGGTCCCAGTCGCTGCGCGTGAGCTCCTGCGGCGGGTGCTCCTGCCCCTCGTTAACGATGTAGACACCAACGGAGGAACCGCCGTCGACAGGCTTCAAAACGTAAGGCGGCGTTAAGACGTGCGACCGGGCGGCCTCGTCCCGTGTGACGACTTTGCCACGGGGCACGGAAACTCCCGCCGCGGCCATCACGGTCTTGGCCCGCTGCTTGTGCATGGCGAGCGAGGAGGCCAGCACGCCGGAGTGGGTGTAGGGGATCCCCATCACCTCCAGCATGCCCTGGACGGTGCCGTCCTCGCCGAAGCGGCCGTGGAGCGCATTGAAGCAGACGTCGGGCTTCACGCGGCCGAGCACCTCCGCGAGATCGCGCCCGACGTCGATCGTCGTCACGCGAAAACCTTCCTTCTCCAGCGCCTCGGCGCAGGCCTCGCCCGACCACAGCGAAACCTGCCGCTCGGAGGACCATCCGCCCATCAGGACGGCGACGTGCTTGGACATGGACTGTTCCCCGGGACGGAAGCTTCTTTTTGCGGAAGCGAACTGCGTGCTTCGAGACGCCCGCGTTCCGCGGGCTCCTCAGCATGAGGAGGACGAGGATGGCAAGACCAAAGGCCCCTCATGCTGAGGAGCCGGCCCGTGGCCGGCGTCTCGAAGCACGCAGTCGGCCGGACCAATCCTTCGGGCCTAAGCCGCCACCCCGATCCGCTTGATCTCCCATTCGAGCTCGACGCCCGAATTCTCCTTCACGCGCCGGCGAACCTCCTCGCCGAGCGTCTCGATGTCCGCCCCGGTCGCGCCGCCGACGTTGATCAGGAAGTTGCAGTGCATCTCCGAGACCTGGGCCCCGCCGATCTGGAGGCCGCGGCAGCCGGCGGCGTCGATCAGCTTCCAGGCGGAGTGGCCGGGCGGGTTCTTGAAGGTCGAGCCGCCGGTGCGGCTCTTGATCGGCTGCTTGGTCTCGCGGTGCTCGGCGACCGCGGCCATCTCGGCGCGGATCTCGGCCTTGTCGGCGGAAAACCCTTCCAGCAGCGCGCCGGTGAAGATCACGTCCGCCGGCGCGGAGGAATGACGGTAGGCGTAGCCCATCTCGGCGTTCGAGAAGGTCCGCTTCGCGCCGGTGCGGTCGACGCCGTAGACCTCGACGACGCGCTGGCAGGTCTCGGTCCCGTGCGCGCCGGCGTTCATGCGAAGCGCCCCGCCAATTGAGCCGGGGATTCCGAAATAGAAGGCGAAGCCGCCGATCCCGGCCTCCTCCGCCGTCAACGCGACGCGCTTGTCGGCGGCGGCGGCGCCGCCGCGCAGGCGCGCGCCGTCGAGCGGCTCGATCGCCGCGAACGGCTTGCCGAGCCGGATCACGACGCCCGGCATGCCGCCGTCGCGCACCAGCAGGTTCGAGCCGAGGCCGATCGTGTAGAGCGGCACCTCTTCGGGCAAGGTCGCGAGGAAGTAGGACAGGTCGTCCACGTCGGCCGGCGAGAACAGCACCTCCGCCGGCCCGCCGACGCGGAACCAGGCGAGGTCCGCCAGCGACTGGGCGGGGATCAGCTTGCCGCGAAGATCGGGCAACTGGGTCGGGAGGGCGTCGGCGAGAGCGGTCATGGCCGCGCCCGATAGCACGTCGCCGCGCCCCGCGCGAAGCTCCCGCTGGTCACGCCGCAGCGCCGGGCTTCAGCGCCGCCAGTTCGCCCGGCAGCGCGGCCGCCCAGTAGGTCGACGAGCCGGCGCCGAGCAGCACGACGTAGTCGCCCGACTGGGCGAGACCGGCGACCAGGCCGGCGAGCTTCTCGGGGCCTTCCAGCGGCACGACGTGGCGATGGCCGCGCGCCCTCAGGCCCGCCACCAGATCGGCCTGCTGCGCGCCCTCGATGGGCTGCTCGCCGGCCGCATAGACGTCGGCGACGATCACCGTGTCGGCGTCGTTGAAGCAGCTGGAGAAGCCTTCGAACAGGTCGCGCAGGCGCGTGTAGCGATGCGGCTGGACGACGGCGATGACGCGTCCTTCCGTCGAGGCCCGGGCGGCCCTGAGCACGGCGGAGATCTCGACCGGGTGGTGGCCGTAGTCGTCGAAGATGGTCACGCCGTTCCACTCGCCGACCCGGGTGAACCGGCGCTTCACGCCGCCGAACTTGGCGAGGCCGGCGCGTACCTGGTCGGCGGTAAGGCCGAGCTCGAGCGCCACCGCAATCGCGGCCGTCGCGTTCAGCGCGTTGTGGCGTCCTGCCATCGGCAGCATCAGCTCGTCGATGACGTATTCGGTCCCCGCCTTGCGATCGCGCACGACGACCCGGAATTTGCACTGGCCGCCGCGCAGGTCGAGGTCGGTGAGGCGCACGTCCGACTGCAGGTTCTCGCCATAGGTGACGACACGCCGGTCCTCGATCAGGCCGACCATCTCCTGCACGGTCGGATGGTCGAGGCACATCACGGCGAAGCCGTAGAACGGCACGTTCTCGACGAAGGAGCGGAAGGCCGCCTTCACCGCGTCGAAGGTGCCGAAATGGTCGAGGTGCTCGGGGTCGATGTTGGTGACGACCGCGACGTCCGCCGGCAGCTTCAGGAAGGTGCCGTCGCTCTCGTCGGCCTCGACGACCATCCAGTCGCCGTCGCCCATGCGGGCGTTCGCGCCATAGGCGTTGATGATGCCGCCATTGATGACGGTCGGGTCGAGATTGCCGGCGTCGAGCAGGGTCGCGACCAGCGAGGTGGTCGTGGTCTTGCCGTGCGTGCCGGCGATCGCGACGCAGGTCTTCAGCCGCATCAGCTCGGCCAGCATCTCGGCGCGGCGCACGACCGGCACGCGCCTGTCGCGGGCGGCGGAGAGCTCCGGATTGCCGCGCTTGATGGCCGAGGACATCACCACGACCTCGGCCGCGCCGAGATTCTCCGCGGCGTGGCCGATCGAGACGGCGATCCCCTTCTCGCGCAGGCGCTTGACGTTGGCGCTCTCGGCGGCGTCGGAGCCCTGCACCGTGTAGCCGAGATTGGCGAGCACCTCGGCGATGCCCGACATGCCGATGCCGCCGATGCCGATGAAATGGATGGGCCCGATGTCGCGGGGAAGCTTCATGGCGGCTGGCTCAGTTCGAGGATGGCAGGGCGACCGCGAGCACCACGTCGGCGAGCCGCCTGGCGGCGTCGGGCGTTCCGACGCGCCGTGCGGCCTCGGCGGCCGCGGCGAGGCTGGCCCCGTCGGCGAGCCTCGATTCGAGGTCGCTTGCGAGAGCTTCCGGCGTGAAGGCGGATTGCGGCGTCACGACGGCGCCGCCGGCTAGCGCCAGCGCATTGGCGTTGGCGAGCTGGTCGTTGTCGAGCGCATGCGGCAGCGGCACCAGGATGGACGGGCGGCCGATGACCGAGAGCTCGGCCACCGTCGAGGCGCCGGCGCGGGCGATGACGAACTGCGCCTTCGCCATATGCGCCGGCATGTCGGTAAAGAAGGAGGACAGCTCCGCCTCGATCGACGCCGCGCGATAGGCGGCGGCGACGGCGTCGATGTCCTCCGGACGCGCCTGCTGGGTGACGCGCAGGCGCCCCTTGAGGTCGGGCGGCAGCAGCGCGAGCGCTTCCGGCACCACCTCGGACATGATCCGCGCGCCCTGGCTTCCGCCGAACACCAGAATGCGCACCTGCTCGCTGTCTGTCGGGGACTCGTACGGAACCTCGCTCGCGGCGATCACCTGCGGACGCACCGGGTTGCCGACATGGGTCGAGGGCTTGTTCCCCGGCACGCCCGCGACGCTCGGAAAGCCGGTCGCGATCGCAGTGGCGAGCCGTGCGAGCTTGACGTTGGCGCGGCCCATGACGGCGTTCTGCTCGTGCAGCACGACGGGAACGCCCAGCAGCTTCGCCGCCACCAGCGGCGGGAAGGTCGGATAGCCGCCGAAGCCGACCACGGCGCGCGGCTTCACCTGCCTGACAATCCCAATGCTGCGTACCACGCCGCGCGCGAGCGTCGCGGACAGCTTGGCGTAGGCGCCGGCGCCCCTGCCCCGCAGCGTGTCGGCGGGCGCGGCGTGGAGCGCGCGCGCCGGAAAATGCTGGGCGTAGGCGAGCGCGCGCTCGTCGGTGATGAGCTCGACCGGCACGCCGCGCTTGGTCAGCTCGACGGCGAGCGCCTCGGCCGGAAACAGATGTCCCCCGGTGCCGCCAGCCGCCAGCAGGATCGGCCGTCCAGCCGTCACGCCGTCGCCCCGGCGGGCAGCGCCTGCCGCTTGCGGCGGTGGCGCGCGATCTCGGCCGCGAGCGCGTCGGCGCGCGGGCGCTTGCGGGTCAGGGCGAGCAGCATGCCCATGCCGAGCGCGAGCGCGAACATCGAGGAGCCGCCATAGGAGATGAAGGGCAGCGTCATGCCCTTGGCCGGCATCATGTGAAGGTTGACCGCCATGTTGATGGCGGACTGAAGCCCGAACAGCATCGCAAGTCCAGCGATGGCGAGGCGCACGAAGCCGTCCTGCTCGCGGCGCGCGTGATGCAGCGAGCGGAGCACGATGAACGCGTAGATGCCGGCGATGATGATGCAGCAGACGATGCCGAACTCCTCTCCGGTGACGGCGAAGATGAAGTCGGTGTGGCCGTCCGGGATGATGCGCTTGACCGTGCCCTCGCCCGGTCCCTTGCCGAACCAGCCGCCGGACTGGAAGCTCTCCATCGCCTTCTGCACCTGGAAGCTCGCCGCGCCGTCGCCGTCGTCGGACATGAAGCTGTCGATGCGCTTGGTGACGTGCGGCAGGAAGGCGTAGGCGACGGTGAGGCCGAACACGCCGGCGCCGCCGAGCGCGATCATCCAGATCCAGGGCAGGCCCGCGAGGAAGAACATCGCGCCCCAGACCGTGGTGGTCAGCACCGTCTGGCCGAGGTCGGGCTGCAGGATCAGCAAGCCGACGACCGAGCCGAGCAGCAGCATCGCAAAGAAGTGCCCGGGCACGTCGCGGCGCTCGGAGCCTTCGGCGAACATCCAGGCCGCCAGCACGACGAGCGCGGGCTTGACGAATTCCGACGGCTGCACGACCAGCGGCCCAAAACTCACCCAGCGCCGCGCGCCCTTGATCTCGGTGCCGTGGATCAGGGTCAAGGCGAGCAGCACGAGCCCGCCGATGAACAGCAGCCAGGCCAGCCGCCTCACCTGCCGGGGATTGAGGAACGACACGCCGATCATGATCACGGCCGCAGGCGCGAGGAAGATCGCCTGGCGGTTCACGAAGTGGAACAGGTCGAGACCGATGCGCTCGGCCACCGGCGGGGACGCCGCCAGCGACAGCACGACGCCGAGGATCATCAGCGCAGTGACGGCGAACAGCAGCGAACGGTCGATCGTCCACCACCACTCGCCGAAGAGCGTGCGTTCCGCGCGGGAGATCATGGGCTGCGCACTCTGCCGGCGACGCCTCTGGCCGACCGCTGGCCGACGCAGCGTTCGACGCCTCCGCGACACCGCGGAAGCGCCCGTCAGAATGCCCCCAACAGGGTTAATGCTTTCTCGCCTGCGCCTCCGGGATTTTCGTCATGCGCCCACGAGGCCGGCGGAGGTGCAGGCAGCAATTCTGGACCGGTTTTGGTTGTCTCATACGTGGAAGTACGGATGTCGCGAGATGGGCCGAGGGGTACGAGGCTCGGGTCAGCGGGAGCAATGGCATGCCTAAGCGATTCGTTCGGATGATCATCCTCGCGGCGTCGCTCGGCGGCCTCGGTTCGCCCGCCCTCGCCGCCGCCAAGGACCCGCAGGCCGCCCGCATGGAGGCCGCCTTCAAGACCTGGGTCGCGAAGTGGGGCGTGCAGAACACTAGCCTCGCGATCATGCGCGGCGCGAAGCTGATCGGTCAGGGCCAGACGGGCGACTACCAGCCCGACGAGGACGTGCCGGTCGCCAGCCTCTCGAAGGCGATCACCGGCGTTTGCGTCGCCAGGCTGGTCGAGGCCAAGCAGCTCAAATACTCCGACACGATCGGCAAGCTGCTGAAGCCCTACTTCAAGGCTGACAAGCCGGTGGACAACGCGGCGAAGCAGATCACCATCGCGGAGCTCCTGACCCAGACCAGCGGCATCGCCTACGACCCGACGCAGGGGACCGGCGTCTTTTCGGGCGACTACGACCTGACGAAGACCAACATGCCGGAGCAGCTCACGCTGGCGCTGCAGCGGCCGCTCGGCGCCAAGACGTTCTTCTACAACAACATCAACTACGACGCGCTCGGCATGGTCATCGAGGCCGTGACGGACAAGCCGTACGAGACCTACTGCGCCAAGACCGTCCTGAAGCCCGCCGGCGCCAAGGCCAGGCTCAACCCGCCGCTGCGGATTCTCAACGCCTATGGCGGCTGGAAGATTTCGGCGCTCAATTACACGCGCTTCCTCGAGAATCTTCGCCCTAAGTCCAAGTTCATGAAGAGCGGGCCGGCGAAGTGGCCGCAATACAGCTTCGGCAACGGCGCCTACTACAGCATCGGCATGTTCCTGCGGCAGAATGGAAGCTCGTACAATTTCTGGCACGACGGCGCGTTCTCGATGAACTCGCCGCTGATCACCACCAGCTTCGGCTCCTATTTCGCCATGTGGGCGCAGGACCTGCGCTTCGTTGCGACCTATGCGCCGCGGCTCTCTGGAGAGGCGGTCAACGAGCTCGACTACGTGATGTACCAGGCGGCGTACGCCACCTCGAAGGCTCCAGAGTTGACCGCCGAAAGCGGCCTAACGCCATTGCGGCAAGCAAGGTAAGGGCCCCGCCGTCGCCCCGGCCGAAGTGCCGGGGCCCATTAGCTCGGCCGTCTCAGGCACTTCCGGATCGTCGCGGGAATGGATGCCGGCGCTTCGGCGGCAAGACGGCCGCCTGTCGCTCGCGCGAATTATGGTTAACCGGCCGTAACCGCCTGCACAGCCTCGCGGAACGCCTCGCCGCGCTGCTCGAAGTTGCGGTACTGGTCGAAGGACGCGCAGGCCGGCGAGAACAGCACGACCGGCGCGCCGTCGATGGCGCCCCTGGCGTCCTCCGCAGCGGCCGCAACGGCCCGCTCGATCACGCCATGGATCGCCCAGGGCACGTCATGGGCGGAGAGCGTCTTCGCAAAGGCCTCCGCCGCCTCGCCGATCAGATAGGCGCGCTCCACCCGGTCGAAGAACGGGACGAGCGCCTCGATGCCGCCGGTCTTCGGTTTGCCGCCGAGGATCCAGAACACCTTGTCGAAAGAGGCGAGCGCCTTCTCGGCGCTGTCGGCGTTGGTCGCCTTCGAGTCGTTGATCCAGGTGATCCCGTCGGCGGTCGGGATCTCCTCCATCCGGTGCGCAAGGCCCGGGAAGGTCGAGAAGCCCTTCAGGATCGTCGCGTCGTCGACACCGAGCGCGCGGACGGCCGCGCGGACGGCGCTGGCGTTCTGGGCGTTGTGAGCCCCGCGCAGCGCGCGGGCGCCGGAGAGGTCGATCGCGTCGTTCTCGGAAATCTCGACGACATTGACGCCGGCGGCCTTCAGCCGCCGCGCCATGGAGACGGAGATCTCGTCGTCGCGCCCGATCACCGCCATGCGGGACTTTGCGACCAGCCGCTCCTTGATGGCGGCGTAGTTCTCCATCGTGCCGTGCCGCTCGAGATGGTCCTCGGAGAGGTTGAGCATCACGCCGACCGTCGGGTCGAGGCTCGGCGCGAGGTCGATCTGGTAGGACGAGCACTCGACGACATGCACGCGGGCTTGCGACGGCGGCTCGAGGTCGAGGATCGCGACGCCGATATTGCCGCCCATTTGGACGTCCCGGCCGGCCTCGCGCAGCACATGGGCGGTGAGAGCCGTGGTGGTCGACTTGCCGTTGGTGCCGGTGATGGCGACGAAATCCGCGCCCGGCGCGATGGCGCAGCGCTCGCGGCAGAAAATCTCGATGTCGCCGATGATCTCGACGCCCGCCGCCTTTGCAAGCTCGACGCTCCAGTGCGGCGTGGGATGTGTCAGCGGCACGCCTGGCGCGAGAACCAGCGAGGAGAAGCGGGCGAAGTCGCCCTCGCGCAGGTCGCCGACAGGCAGGCCCTCGGACTTCGCTTTCGCGACGCTCGCCTCGCTGTCGTCGAAGGCGGTGACGTCGGCGCCGCCGGCGACGAGGCTGCGGACGGTCGCGAGACCCGAGCCGCCGAGCCCGAAGACTGCGACGCGTTTGCCCCTGAACGACGTCGCCGGCGTCACGACAGCCGGTCCCGCCTCTGGGCGAGGTTGATCCAGAAGAAGGCGGCGGCGGAGGGAGTGCGTGCTTCGAGACGCGCGGCTTCGCAGCGCTCCTCAGCATGAGGACCGTTCAGCTTGCTCAAACGCTCCTCATGCTGAGGAGCCGTCCAGAGGACGGCGTCTCGAAGCACGCGAAACCGCTTGCGCTCGCTTTCGATCCTTTCGCCCATTCCCGTCACCTCAGCTTCAGCGTGGCGAGCCCGACCAGCGCCAGCACGACGGCGATGATCCAGAAGCGCACCACGACCTGCGGCTCGGACCAGCCGAGCTGCTCGAAATGATGATGGATCGGCGCCATCCGAAACACGCGCCGGCCGGTCAGCTTGAAGGAGGCGACCTGGACGATCACCGACACCGCCTCCAGCACGAACAGTCCGCCGATGATGGCCAGCACGATCTCGTGCTTGGTCGCGACGGCCACTGCGCCGAGCATGCCGCCGAGGGCCAGCGAGCCGGTGTCGCCCATGAAGATCGAGGCCGGCGGGGCGTTGAACCAGAGGAAGCCGAGGCCGGCGCCGAGCAGCGCGCCGCAGACCACGGCGAGTTCGCCGGTCCCTTGCGTGAAGTGGATCTGCAGGTAGTCGGCGAAGATCGCGTTGCCGGAGAGATAGGCGATGAAGCCGAAGCTCGCGGCCGCGATCATCACCGGCACGATGGCGAGGCCGTCGAGCCCGTCGGTGAGGTTCACGGCGTTGCCTGCGCCCACCACCACGATCGCGCCGAAGGCGACGAAGAACCAGCCGAGGTCGACCAGCAGGTTCTTGAGGAACGGGAAGGCGAGCGAGGTCGAGAAGCCGTGCTCGAGCAGCGGCAGCCCGGCCGAACGGAAGCCGAGCGGCTGCGAGGCGACGGCGATGCAGTAGACCGCGATCAGCGCGATCGCGAACTCCATGGCGAGCCGCGCCTTGCCGGAATAGCCGGCGTGGGTCTGCTTCGTGACCTTCAGGTAGTCGTCGTAGAAGCCGATCGCGCCGAAGCCGATCGTGACGAACAGCACGATCCAGACATACGGGTTGGTGAGGTTGCCCCAGAGCAGGACAGTGGCGATCAGGCCCGACAGGATCATCAGACCGCCCATGGTGGGCGTGCCGCGCTTCACCAGATGGCTCTGCGGCCCGTCGGTGCGGATCGGCTGGCCCTTGCCCTGCTTCACCCGGAGCTGGTCGATGATCCAGGGGCCGAACAGGAAAACGAACAGGGCCGCCGTCATCACCGCTCCGCCGGTGCGGAAGGTGATGTAGCGGAAGATGTTGAAGCCGGGGACGTAGCCCGCGAAATCGGCGAGGAAATAGAGCATGGCGCGCGCTACCCGGCCGCGACGGTTTCGTCAACGGACGAGACCGGCGCGTAGCGGTCGCGCAGGGCCGAGACGAGCTTGCCCATGCGGGAGCTGTTGGAGCCCTTGACCATCAGCGCGTCGCCGGCGCGCAGGCCGCCGAGCAGCGCGCCTTCGAGCTCGGCCGCGCTCTTGGCCCAGGCGCCGCGCCGCTTTCCGGGCAGGGCCTCGTAGAGCGAGCGCATCAGCGGACCGGCGCAATAGACGAGGTCGATGCGCGCGGCGGCGATCGCCTCCGCGATCTTCGCATGAAGGTCGGGACCGGTCTCGCCGAGCTCCAGCATGTCGCCGAGCGCCGCGATTCGACGCCCGCCCGGCCCGACAGGCGTCTGGCCGAGCAGCGCGAGCGCGGAGCGCATGGAGGCGGGATTGGCGTTGTAGCTCTCGTCGATCACGAGGATCGGGCCGGCCGGCGCCTGCAGTTCGAACCGGCTGCCGCGACCCGCAGGCGCGGCGAACTTGGCCAGGGCGAGCGCCGCCAGCGCGAGATCCGCCCCGGCGAGCTTGGCCGCCAGCAGCACGCCGAGCGCGTTCTGGACAAGATGGCGGCCGGGCGCGCCGATCTTGAACGTCACCGGCTCCCCGAGAATGGTCGCCGCGACGCAGGAGCTCGTCTCCTTCAGCGCGACCCGGTCGAGCCGCGCGTCGGCCGAGACATGCTCGCCGAAGCTCCAGACAGCCGCGCCGCACTCGATGGCCGCCGCCTTCAGGCGCTCGTAATGCGGGTTGTCGCGGTTGACGACGGCATGGCCTCCGCGCTGCAGGCCCTCGAAGATCTCGGCCTTTGCGTCGGCGATCGCCTCGACGTTCGGGAACGCCTCCAGATGGACAGGCTCCACATTCGTGACCATCGCCACATGGGGCCGCACCATTTTCACCAGCGGCCGGATCTCATCCGGATGGTTCATGCCGATCTCGAACACGCCGTAGGCGGCCGATCTCGGCAGCCGCGACAGCGTCAGCGGCACGCCCCAGTGATTGTTGTAGGAGGCGGCGGAGGCGTGGGTCTGGCCGTCCTCGGCGAGCGCGAGCCGCAGCGCCTCCTTGGTGGAGGTCTTGCCGACCGAGCCGGTCACCGCGACGATTTTCGCGCGCGAGCGGGCGCGGGCGGCGATCCCGGTCGCGACCAACGCGTCCAGCACGTCCTTGACCACGAGCACCGGGCCATGCGTCGCGGACTCGGCGGCGTGCGCCTCGTCGACGACGGCGAGGCCGGCGCCGCAGCCGAGCGCGTCGCCGACGAACTTGTGGCCGTCATGGACGTCGCCCCTGATGGCGAAGAAAATCTCGCCGCGGCCGACCGTCCGGCTGTCGATCGACACACCCGTCAGCGCGCCCTCGGGCCGGCCGACGAGCCGCCCGGCGGTCGCGAGCGCGAGCTCCGGCGGCGTCCACAGCGGCTCTGCGAAACTGTTCGGCGCGCTCAAGACTGGTCCCCCCTGTCGCCAGCCGAGCCGGCCAGCGCTTCCCGAACCGCCTCGTGGTCCGAGAACGGCAGCGTTCGATCGCCCACGATCTGGCCGGTTTCGTGACCCTTGCCGGCGACGACGACGACATCGCCCTCCCCGGCCCCGTCGACGGCGGCGCGGATCGCCGCGCGGCGGTCGCCGATCTCGCGGGCGCCGGGCGCGGCCGCCATGATCGCGGCGCGGATCGACGCCGGCTCCTCGGTGCGCGGATTGTCGTCGGTGACGATCACGACGTCCGCGTCGCGGACAGCGATTTCACCCATCAGCGGGCGCTTGCCGGGATCGCGGTCGCCGCCGCAGCCGAACACGACGATGAGGCGTCGCTTCACGAAGGGCCGCAGCGCGGACAGAACGGCGGAGAGCGCGTCGGGCTTGTGGGCGTAGTCGACGAACACCGAGGCGCCGTCGCGCTCGCCGATCAGCTCCAGCCGCCCCGGCACGCCCTCGAGCGCCTCGAGCGCGGAAAAGGCGACGTCCGGATCGACGCCCGTCTCGATCGCGAGAGCGGCGGCCAGCAGCGCGTTGTCGGCCTGGAAGTCGCCGGCGAGCGGCAACCGGATCTCGCGGGTCGAGCCGCCGAAGCCGACGCGCAGCGTCTGGCCCATGCCGTCGCGCACGACGCCCTTGAGCTCGATCGCCTCGCCGCCCCGACGCCCGATCGTCATCACGCGCAGGTTGGACTTGGCCGCCGCAGCGACGAAATGAGCCGAGTCGGTTCCGTCGACGCAGATCGCGGCCGCGCCGCCGGAGGGGAAGAAGTCCCGGAACAGCCGGAGCTTGGCGTCGCGGTAGTGCTCGACCGTCGGATGATAGTCCATGTGGTCGCGCGAGAGATTGGTGTAGCCCGCAGCCTTCAGCCGGACGCCGTCGAGCCGGCGCTGGTCGAGGCCGTGCGACGAGGCCTCCATCGCAAGGTGGGTGACGCCCTCGCCCGCGAGTTCGTCCAGCGTCCGGTGGAGCGAGACCGGGTCGGGCGTCGTCAGCGAGCCGTAGGTCGCCCCGCCCGGCTTCGTGACGCCAAGCGTGCCGAGGCTTGCGGCGGCGTGGCCGGCATGGGCCCAGATCTGGCGAAGGAACGTGACCGTCGAGCTCTTGCCGCTGGTGCCGGTGATGGCGGCGATGAATTCCGGCTGGCGCGGATGGATGCGCGCGGCGGCGAGCGCGAGCGCGCGACGGGCGTCGGCGACGCGCACGACCGGCACGCTCGCCTCGAGCGGCTGCTCTGTGAGGATCGCGACGGCGCCGGCGTCGATCGCGGACGAAACGAACTTCGATCCTTCGGTCTTCGCTCCCGCGAGCGCGGCGAACACGTCGCCCGGCTTCACCGCCCGGCTGTCGGCCGTGATCCCGCCGGCCGGCGTCGTCGACGCGGCGGCGTCGAGGCCGGCATCGGGGAACAGCTCGCCGAGCGTATGGGCGGGATCGCTCACGCCGCCGGGCTCATTCCTGAACCGAGCCGGTGGGGATGCCGCCGAGCAGCGCCTGCGCGGGCGGCGCGTCGTAGTCCGGCTCGACGCCGAGCAGCGGCGCGATGCGCTCCACCATCTTCCCGCCGACCGGTACGACGTTCCAGCCGGAGGTCGCGAAGCCGTGGGTCTCGGGCAGCGCCTTCGGCTCGTCGAGCACCGCGAGCAGCATGTAGCGCGGCTTGTCCATCGGGAAGACGGCGGTGAAGGCGGTGAGGTTCCTGTTCTTGGAGTAGCGGCCGCCGATGACCTTCTCGGCCGTGCCGGTCTTGCCGCCGACGCGGTAACCGGGAATGTCGGCCTTCTTGGCCGAGCCTTTCTCGGCGTTGAGGCGCATCAGGTAGCGCATCTGCGTCGACGTCGTGTCCTTAATGACCTTGGTCGAGACCGCGCGCGCCTCCTGGATGTTCCGCTGCAGGAAGGTCGGCTTCATCAGCCAGCCGCCGTTGACCAGCGCGCTCACCGCCATGACCGACTGGATCGGGGCGATCGCGACGCCGTGGCCGAAGGAGATGGTGATGGTGTTGAGCTCGCCCCAGCGGGCCGGGACCAGCGGGCGCGCGCTCTCGGGCAGCTCCGTCTGCAGCCGGTCGAGCTGGCCCATCTTCTTGAGGAACGCCTTGTGCGCCTCGACGCCCATCGCCAGCGCGATGCGCGCCGTGCCGATGTTGGAGGAGTGGATGAAGACCTCGGGTATCGACAGGATGCGGCGCGTCGGATGGAAGTCGTGGATGGTGAAGCGGCCGTAGCGCAGGTTGGAGCGCGCGTCGAAGCGGCTCTGCAGGCTCATCTTGCCTGAATCGAGACCCATGGCGATGGTCAGCGCCTTCATGGTCGAGCCCATCTCGAACACGCCGGTGTTGACCCGGTTCATGGCGTCCGGCTTCTGCGCGTCGACCGGATTGTTCGGGTCGTAGTCCGGCAGCGAGACGAGGCTGAGGATCTCGCCGGTCTCGACGTCGGCGATGGCGGCGGACGCCGCGATCGCCTTGAACTTCGCCATGCCGGCGATCAGCTCGTCGCGCACCGCGTGCTGGACCTTGAGGTCGAGCGCCATGTGGATCGGCGCCATCCGACCGCCCTTCGCAGCCTCGGCCGCGGCCGCCGCCGTCATGCCGGACGTGTCGAAGTACTTCTCGATACCGGCGATGCCCTTGTTGTCGATGTCGGCGAAGCCGAGGATGTGGGCGACCACCGGACCGTTCGGATAGACGCGCTTGTTCTCCTGGACGAAGCCGACGCCGGGGATGCCGAGGCGGAAGATCGCCACCTGCTCGCGCGGCGTGATCTCGCGCTTCAGCCAGACAAAGCCCTTCTTGGTCGAGAGCTTGGCGCGCAGCTCTTTGCGGTCGAGATCCGGCAGCGACTGCCCGAGCAGGTCGACGGCCTCGTCGACGTCGATGATGTTGCGCGGCTCGGCGTAGAGCGAGGAGACCTTCACGTCGGTCGCGAGCACGGTGCCGTTGCGGTCGACGATGTCGGGCCGCTGGATCGCGGCGGAAGTCCGCGCCACCCGGTCGATCGTGTCCATATCCGGAGCGACCGCATAGTAAACCAGGCGCCCGACGATCGCGAGATAGATGCAGCCGAAGCCGATCGCGGCGAGCCGGAGGCGCCCGGTGGTGAGGCCGAGTCCCTCGCCGGTGCCGACGAGCATGCGGATCATGCGTCCGGACATGCGCCAGGCGAACTTGGCGAAGATCCAGCTGTGGCGGCCGAAGGCGCCGAGGCCGCGACCGACCGCTGCTCCCGCGGTCGCGCCGTGACGAAAAGCGCCGTCCAGCGCCGCCTGCGCGGCGCCCGAGGCTGCGGCTGCCGCGCCGCCGCGAGCGTCCGACTGAGCGCTCATCGCACCAGGCCCATTTTCTTGAGGAAGTCCGTCAGGCTGACCGGGCCGCTGGAGCGCGGAGGCGGAGCGACCGTCGGGGCGGCGATCGACTTCGGCGCGGAGACCGGCCGGGCGGCAGGCGCCTTGAGCTGCGAGACCGGCTTGACGGCGATCGTCGTCTTCTTGGCAGGGGCCGCCGGCTTCCTGACGGCGGGCGCGGACGGCTCCCTGTCGACGGCGATCGAGGCGTCCTCGCCCATCAGGCCGAGCGCCTCGAGCTTCTTGCCGATCTCGTCGACGGGCGCCGGACGGGACGGCAGCGAGGCGAGCTGGATCGACTGCTCGCGCGTCACCGGCTTGAGGTCGAGATGCTTGGCGGCGAGCGCCTGGATGCGGTCGGGACGGGCGAGGATCGCCCATTCTGCCTTCAGGGTCGCGACCGAGTCGACCTCCTGGCTGATCGTGCGCTTGAGCTTGGCGACCTGCTCGGCATGGAGCGTGGCGTCGTATTTGATCCGATAGACCAGCACTGCCGACACGACGAGCGCGAGCACGGCGAGCACGTTGAGGATGCGGGCGATCTTCAAGACGCGCCTCCGATCAGGCCGCTCAGCGGCAGACGCGGCACGCCGAAGGCGAACGGGTCGCCCTCCCGGGCCGGCGCAGAGGTGCGGCGCGCCGCCCGAAGCTTCGCGGACCGCGACCGGACGTTGCGCGCGACCTCCTCGTCGCCCGGCTTGACCACGCCGCGCGACAGCAGCTCGAAGGTCGCGGGCGCGACTTCGGCCTGCGGCATGTGCCGCGAGCCGCCGGCCTGCGTGCGCGCGCGGTCGGCGAGGAACGTCTTGACGATCCGGTCTTCGAGCGAATGGAAGGAGACGACGACGAGGCGGCCGCCCGGCTTCAGCCGCTTCTCCGCGGCGAACAGCGCCTGCGCGAGTTCGCCGAGTTCGTCGTTCACCGCGAGCCGCAGCGCCTGGAAGGTGCGCGTCGCCGGGTTGATGCCGTCGGTCGAGCGGCCGAGGACGCGCTCGGCGATGGCCGCGAGGCGCGAGGTCGTCTCGATCGGCGCCTTGGCGCGTTCGGCGCAGATCGCCCGCGCGATCGCGCCGGCGCGGCGCTCCTCGCCGAGTGTCCTGAGGATCGCGGCGAGCTCCTTTTCCTCGAGCTCGGCGACCAGCTCGGCGGCGGTCGGGCCTTCGCCGCCCATGCGCATGTCGAGCGGCCCGTCGAACCGGAAGGAGAAGCCCCGTTCGGCTTGGTCGACCTGCATGGACGACACGCCGATGTCGAGCACGACGCCGTCGATCTGCTGCAGGCCGAGCCTGTCGAGCGCGTCGGCGAGATTGGAGAAGCGCTCCTCGACCAGCGTGAGCCGCCCCCTGGAGGACGAGACGAGGTCGTAGCCGCCGGCGATCGCCGTTGGGTCGCGGTCGAGCGCGACGACGCGGCAGTCGGCTGCGGCGAGGATTGCGGAGGTGTAGCCGCCGGCGCCGAAGGTGCCGTCGAGATAGGTCTCCCCGTCACGCGGCGCGAGCGCGGCGAGCACCTCGTCCAGCATGACGGGCGTGTGCGGCGCCCCGGTCATTTCGCGGCGTCCGGCATGCGCATGGATCCGAGCCGCCGCTTCAGCTCGCGCGCGCCCGCGCGCGCCGCCGCAAGGTGCTCCTGGAAACGCCCGGTCTCCCAGATCTGGAACTTCGCGCCCTGGCCGACGAAGGTCACCTGATCCGCCACGCCCGCATAGGCCTTGAGGCTCTCGGTCAGGACCACCCGGCCCTCCCCGTCGATCTTCAGGATCTCGCTGACGCCGAGCAGCGCCGTCGAGAGGCTGTCGCGCTCTTCCGAATAGGGCGGAAGCGTCGACAGCAGCGCGTCGATCTCCGACAGCAGCAGGTTTCCGCCTGCGTCCAGCGCAGGCTGATCCAGCGAGGGATGAACGTAAAGCCCCGGAAAGCCGTCGCGCGTCAGGATCGCGCGGAACGGCGCAGGTATCGAGACCCGCCCCTTGGCGTCGATCCGGCTCGCGAAATTGGACACGAAGCGGTCCATGGCCCCCCGCATCGGCGACGCCGACGTCCGTCTTGACCGCCCCCGCGGACCTCCGCCCCGCAGAGCGCGCAGACGCGCCGCCCGCGGCCATGATGGCCGCGAACAGAACGGTCCGACTGCTGCTGTGGAAGCTGTCGACGCGCCGTCTCGACGGGATGATTTGGGATATCATGGGCCCCTATGGGCGTCAACGAAACGGGCGACGCCCGCCGCCGCGCGCGACCCAGGACGCGAGACCTTCAAGGGCCGCGTCGCGACCAGCGGCGCGACGGGGACCACTAGAGACTTGTTAGGGTTAAGAAGCCGTTTCGCTGCCCGCGCGGGATCGGCGCGCCCGACGGCCAGAGGTTATCCACAAGGGTGTGGACAACTCGGGATGGAGAGGGAACGGAAAAAGGCGCCAGTCGGCCTGTAAGCCGGGTTTTGTATGGCGCGCGCCGGTTTCCCGACGCGCACGTGACGGCCATTCCTCTGGGACGTCCGTCGCCGGACGCCTCTAGCGACCAACCCGGGCGACGATCCGGAAGCGGATCTTGCGAGCCCGCCGAAGCGGCTCGCCGGTCGCCCCTATTCGGTCTTGCTCCCGGCGGGGTTTGCCATGCCGCTCCCGTTGCCGGCAGCGCGGTGCGCTCTTACCGCACCCTTTCACCCTGACCTGCGGCCCGAAGGCCGCCGGCGGTCTGCTTTCTGTGGCACTTTCCCTGGGGTCGCCCCCGCCGGACGTTATCCGGCGCCGTGCTTCCGTGGAGCCCGGACTTTCCTCCCCGGACTTTTGGGTCCGAAGCGGCCGTCCGGCCGACTGGCGGGGGACTTGTGTGAGTTCGGCCCCGACGCGTCAAGCGCGGCGGGGCCGATAGCGCGCCGTCAGCGCGAGGCCATGAAGCGGCGGACCTTGCCGCAATAGACCGCGCCGGCGCGGGTGACGCCCTTCACGCCGTGTCCGCCCTGGTACTTCGAGACCGCGCCGCAGGTCGAACCGCCAGCCTTCGAATGAGCCTGGGCGAGATAGCGCATCCCGTATCTGAGGTTCGTCGACGGCTCGTAGAGGCCCGCGCGCGAGCCTCGATAGCCCATGCCCTTGGCGGTCTGGTAGCTGAGCTGCATCAGCCCGATGTAGCCGCCGCGGCCGGTGGCGCGCGGGTTGTACATGGACTCCACCTTGACCACCGCGTGGGCCAGCGACGGGCTGACGCCGGCGCGCTGCGCCTCGGCCGTCACCATGTTCTGGATCGAGCCGCGCGGCGCCGCGGCGACCGGCGCCTCGGCCGGCCGGGCGACGCGGGAATATGGAACGTCGCGCGACAGGGCGACCGGGCGGCTCTGCGCCTGTCCGCGGGCCGCGAGGCGCTGCGCCGGCTGGGCGCGAGACGGCTTCGCCCGGGGAAGCGGCGCGGCGGCCTGCTGCGGCAGCGCGGCGCCGGCGCTCCGGGCCGACGTGAAGGCCGAGGCGCCGAGCGGCGCCTGAGGTTGAGCGGCGGACGCGTTCGCCGTCGCTGCAGACTTGTTTTGGAACGAAGCCCCCGGTCGAAGCTTTGTAGAGGACGGCGCGGCTGACGCCGAGGCGACGGTCGCCGCGAGGACTGCGACGACGATCGTCGATTTACGCATAAGTTTACGCTCCCGATACATGACGTATGGGGCGAAGCTTAAGTGCGAGAAAATTGTTCTCGGATCGACGATCCGCGGGTCAGAGCATGACCGTCGGATGTCGAGACTTGGGCGCGGCCGGCCCGCGCTGTCTCACCGCTCAGGCAGCGCTGCGAGCAGACGGCGCAGCGTCTCGATGGTCGAGAAATCCGCCAGACCGTCCACTCTGGCGGGCCGGAAGTGGCGCTGGAAAGCGGTGACGACCTTGGCTGTTCCGGCGTCGTAGCTGCCGGTGATCTCGATGCCGTAGCCATACATCGAGAACATCGCCTGCAGGTGCTCGACCGGCTCGCCCTCGTCGCCCGGACCGATGCCCGCGCCCTTGGCCTTGAGGTCGGTAGGCGCGACCCAATGTCCGACCCCTCCCCGCGCCAGCCGCCCCCACGGGAACTTCTCGCCCGGATCGTCCTTGCGCTGCGGCGCCACGTCTGAATGCGCGAGCACGCATTGCGGCCTGATCCCGCGGCGCGCGCAGATATCGTGGGAGAGCGCGATCACCGCCTCGATCTGGACGTCGGGGAAATCTGGATAGCCGTGATCGTGGCCCGGATTGCCGATCTCGATTCCGATCGAGCGCGAATTGACGTCCGTCTCGCCATCCCAGCTCGACAGCCCGGCGTGCCATGCGCGCAGGCGCTCCGGCACGAGCTGGAGCACGCGTCCGTCCTCGAGAACGACGTAGTGACAGGAGACCTGGCTCTCCGCGATCGTGAGCCGCTCGCAGGCTGTCTCGGTCGAGGCCATGCCGGTGTAGTGCAGCAGCAGGATCTCGGGCTCCTGCCCGTCCCTGCGCTCGTCGTGGTTGGCGGCCGGGCGAACTTCGTCGACCAGCCTGCTGTCCGCCTTGAAACCGCTCACGCCAAGGCTCGCTCAGACCGGATGGCGTCCCAGGCCGCGTTGATCACGGCGAGCTTCGAGGTCGCGATCCGGACGGCCTCGGGCGGCAGACCGCGCGCCGTGGCCCGGTCCGGATGGTTCTCCGCGACCAGCGCCCGGTGACGACGCTTCACCTCCGCGTCCGACGCGGTCGGCTCCACGCCCAGCACCTCATAGGGGTCGTCCTCGGGAAGCTGGATGTAGCGCCCGAAGGCGCGCCGGAGGCTGGCCTTGTCGAGCGCGAAGAAGCCCGCCACGCTGGTCAGGTAGTTGATCTCCGCCTCGTGCATCGCGCCGTCGGCGGCGGCGATATGGGCGAGGCCGTGCAGCACGTCCTCGAGCGTCGCCGGCTCGTCCTTGAACAGGTCATGCAGCTGGCGGGCGTAGGACTCGTATCCCGCGACGTCGTAGGTCGCGCGGTCGAACACGCCCTGGACCTCCTCGAGGTCCTTGTCGTCGATGTGAAAAATCTTGCGGAACGCCTCGACCTCGACCGGGGCGACCACGCCGTCCGACTTCGCCATCTTCGCCGACAGCGCGATGACGCCGATCGTGAAGGCGAGGCTTTTCGCGTCCGCTTCCTCGGCCGCCGTCGCGTTGGGATCGGCCTCCCGGTCGACGAGAAAATGCCCAGCCAGCGCGCCCGCGACCGCGCCCAGCGGGCCGCCGAGAAAGAAGCCGCCGGCCGCCCCTCCAAGCTTTCCCCAAAACGCCATGTGTCCGATCACGCTCCCGCTTCGCGTCGCCAGTTTAGGGCGCCGCCCCGCGATGTGGCGAGGGCGCCGTGGTCGCGGCCCTCTTGTCCCGGCCTCGAGCCGGGACCCATAACCACCACCGGACAGGATTCAGCCGCGCCCGGCCCGCTTCTATCTCGAAACGAAGCGCGTCCGGGTCCCGGCTCGATGCCGGGACAAGAGCGAACCACGCATGACCGACGCACGCTGGCAGTTCTGGATCGACCGTGGCGGCACCTTCACCGACGTGATCGGAAAGGCGCCGGACGGAAAGCTCCACGTCCGAAAACTGCTCTCCGAGAACCCGGAGGCCTATCGCGACGCGGCGGTCGCGGGCGTGCGCGAAGCGCTCGGGCTAGAGGCGGACGATCCGGTCCCGGCGGAAAAGATCGGCGCGGTGAAGATGGGCACCACCGTCGCCACAAACGCTCTTCTGGAGCGCAAGGGCGAGCGGACGGCCCTGCTCATCACCAAGGGCCTCGGGGACCAGCTCAGGATCGGCTACCAGGCCCGCCCGAAACTGTTCGCGAAGAAGATCGAGAAGGCGGAGCCGCTCTACAGCCGGGTGGTCGAAATCGACGAGCGCGTGCTGGCCGACGGAACCGTCGAGACCGCGCCGGACCTCAACGCCGTGCGCGAGCAGCTGGAGGGCCTGAAGGCCGACGGGTTCGACTCGCTCGCCGTCGTCCTCATGCATTCCTACGCCTATCCCGACCACGAGAAGGCGGTCGGCGGCCTCGCCCGCGAGATGGGGTTCGCGCAGGTTTCGATCAGCCACGAGGTCTCCGGCCTGCCGAAGATCGTCGGCCGCGGCGACACCTCGGTGGTCGACGCCTATCTGACGCCCGTCCTCGCAGCTTACGTCGCGCGCGTCCGGGACGAGCTGAACCTGCCTGAGGACGAGGCCGGCCGCCTGATGTTCATGACCTCGGCCGGCGGCCTCACCTCCGCGAGCCTGTTCCAGGGCAAGGACGCGATCCTTTCCGGGCCCGCGGGCGGCGTGGTCGCGATGGCGGCGACCGCGAAGGCCGCCGGCTTCGACAGGGTGATCGGCTTCGACATGGGCGGCACCTCGACCGACGTCGCGCATTTCGACGGCGCGTTCGAGCGCTCCTTCGAAACGGTCGTCGCGGGCGCCCGGATGCGCGCGCCGATGATGCGCATCCACACCGTCGCGGCCGGCGGCGGCTCGATCCTGCACTTCGACAAGGGCCGCTTCCGCGTCGGCCCGGATTCGGCCGGGGCCTCCCCCGGTCCCGCCTGCTACCGCAACGGCGGCCCGCTCACCGTCACCGACGCCAACGTGATGCTCGGCAAACTGTCGCCGGAGCTGTTCCCAAAAATCTTCGGGCCGAACCAGGACCAGCTGCTCGACGCCGACGTGGTGCGCGAAAAATTCGAGACGATGGCGAAGGAGATCGGCGACGGGCGCAGCGCCGACCAGGTCGCCGACGGATTCGTCGCGGTTGCGGTCGCCAACATGGCCGAGGCCATCAAGACGATCTCGGTCGCGCGCGGCTACGACATCACCAAGTACGCGCTCAACTGTTTCGGTGGCGCCGGCGGCCAGCATGCGGCGCTGGTCGCCGACGCCCTCGGCGTCGACACGGTGCTGATCCATCCGCTGTCGGGCCTGCTGTCGGCCTACGGCATGGGCCTCGCCGACATCCGCGCCGAGCGCACCGCGAGCTTGCGGCTGAAGCTTGGCGACTCGGCCCAGGCCATTGTCGAACAAGCCGAAACGCTGGCCGCCGAGGCGCTGGACGAGCTCGCCCGTCAGGAGGTTTACGACGCCGCGACGGAGGTCCGCCTGCACATCCGCTACGACGGCACAGACGCCACGCTGGAGGTTCCGGCCGACGACGCGGTGAGCGGAACGGTCGACCTCGACCGCATCGCTTCCGACTTCGCCGAAATCCACAAGTCCCGCTTCGGCTTCGTCGACGACTCCCGAGACCTGATCGTCGAGGCCATAGAGGTCGAGTGCTTCGGCGGCGGGTCCGATCTCGACGAGCCGGAGCGGGACGACGCCGCAGATCCCCTGCCCGGCCCTGATCAGACCACGAAAGTCTTCTCAAATGGCGAGGCGAAGGAGGCGGCCGTCCATCGGCGCGAAAATCTCGGCGTCGGGCACGCCGTCGACGGTCCCGCTCTGATCGTCGAGCCCAACCAGACCGTCGTCGTCGAGGACGGCTGGCGCGCGACCGTGACGCCCCGCGATCATCTCGTCCTCACCCGCGCCCGGCCGCGCGCGGAGAGACGAGCCGTCGGCGCCGAGGCCGACCCGGTGATGCTTGAGATCTTCAACAACCTCTTCATGTCGATCGCGGAGCAGATGGGTCTCGTGCTGCAGAACACGGCCTCCTCGGTCAACATCAAGGAACGACTGGACTTCTCCTGCGCGATCTTCGCCCCCGACGGCGCGCTGGTCGCGAACGCGCCGCACATGCCGGTCCATCTCGGCTCCATGGACCGCTCGGTGGAGGCGGTGCTCAAGCGGGCCGGCGGGAAGCTGAGGCCACGCTCGGTCTATGTGCTCAACGCGCCTTACGACGGCGGCACGCACCTCCCCGACATCACGGTGGTGACGCCCATGTTCGACGAGGCGGGCGAAAAGCTGCTGTTCCTCGTCGCGAGCCGCGGCCACCACGCCGACATCGGCGGGATCGCGCCGGGGTCCATGTCGCCGCGCGCCACGACGATCGAGGAGGAAGGGGTGACGATCGACGTCGTCCCTCTCGTCGAGGACGGGCGGTTCCTGGAGAAGGAGATCCGCGAGATCCTCGGCTCGGCGCGATACCCGGCGCGCAACCCCGACCAGAACGTCGCGGATCTGAAGGCGCAGGTCGCCGCCAACGCCAAGGGGGTGCAGGAGCTCAACAAGATGATCGCGTCGTTCGGGCTCGACGTCGTCGAGGCCTATATGGGCCATGTTCAGGACAACGCGGCCGAGAGCGTCGCGCGCGTCATCGAGACGCTCGACGACGCCGAGTTCTCCTACGAGATGGACCAGGGCGCGGTCATCCGCGTGAAGATCACGGTCGACAAGCCGGCGCGACGCGCGACGGTCGACTTCACCGGCACGAGCGAGCAGCAGCCGAGTAACTTCAACGCCCCCGAGCCGGTGACGCGCGCCGCCGTGCTCTACGCCTTTCGCGTGATGGTCGACGACGACATCCCGATGAACGCCGGCTGCCTCCGTCCGATCGGGATCGTCGTGCCCGAGGGATCGATGCTGTCTCCGAAGCATCCGGCGGCGGTCGTGGCCGGCAATGTCGAAACCAGTCAGGCGGTCGTCGACACGCTCTTCGGCGCGCTGAAGGCGATGTCGGCGGCGCAAGGCACGATGAACAACCTGACCTTCGGCGACGACCGGCGGCAGTATTACGAGACGATCTGTTCCGGCTCTCCCGCCGGCCCCGGCTTCGACGGGACCGACGCCGTCCACGTCCACATGACCAATTCGCGCCTCACCGATCCGGAGATCCTGGAGCAGCGCTATCCGGTCGTGCTGGAGGAGTTTTCGGTCCGGAAGGGCTCCGGCGGGCGTGGAAAATGGTCGGCCGGCGACGGCGTGCGCCGGGTCATCAGGTTCCTCGAACCGATGGACTGCGCGATCCTTTCCGGCCATCGGCGCCTCGCGCCCTTCGGCATGGAGGGCGGCGAAGACGGGCAGACCGGCAGGAATTTCGTGCGCCGGACCAATTGCGGGCTGGAACAACTCGAAGGCTGTGACCAAATCTCGGTCGACGCCGGCGACGCCGTCGTCATAGAAACGCCGACAGGCGGCGGCTGGGGACGCCCCGAGGAGACCCCGAGCTCATGAGCGTGCATCAACCGGCCCCGGTCGAAGGATCGGGCGCCAAGAAGCCCGTGACGGTGGCGGCCATCCGCAACGCCAAGGGCAAGGATCCGCTGGTCTGCCTCACGGCCTACACGACCCCGGTCGCGCAGGCGCTGGACGAGGCCTGCGACCTGCTGCTCGTCGGCGACAGCCTAGGCATGGTCGTCTACGGGATGGAATCGACCATTCCGGTCACGCTCGACATGATGATCGCCCATGGCGCGGCGGTCGTGCGCGGCTCGAGGCACGCGCTCGTCGTCGTCGACCTCCCGTTCGGCTCCTATCAGGAAAGCCCGGCGCAGGCCTTCGCCAACGCCGCGCGCATCCTCGCCGAGACCGGCTGCGACGCGATCAAGCTCGAAGGCGGCGCGGTGATGGCCGAGACCATCAACTTCCTCACCCAGCGCGGCATCCCGGTGCTCGCCCATATCGGGCTGCAGCCCCAGTCGGTGAACGCGCTGGGCGGCTACGCCGCGCGCGGCCGCGAGGCGGCGGAGGCCGAATCGATCCTTGCGGACGCCCGCGCCGTCGCCGACGCCGGCGCCTTCGCGATCGTAGTGGAAGGCGTCGTGGCGCCGCTCGCCGCCCGCGTCACCTCCACGGTCCGCGTGCCGACCATCGGCATCGGCGCCTCGGCGGAATGCGACGGCCAGATCCTCGTCACCGACGACATGATGGGCATGACCTTCGGCCATGTCCCGAAGTTCGTCCGCCGCTACGCCGACGTCGGAGCGACGATCCGGAGCGCGGCGGAGGCCTACGCCGAGGACGTGCGCGCCAGGCGCTTCCCGGCGGAAGAGCACCTCTACGGCGCGAAGCCGAAGATCGCGGCGGGGTGAGGCGGCGGCTGCGGCCGCCTACTCGTCGCCCTCCAGGCCTGCATAATCCTCGTCGGGGTTGGGCCATTCCTTGACGATCGAGCCGAACACGTCCGGCAGCTTCTGCTTCGGAGCGTAGCTGAGCGCGGGCTCCTCGCCGTCCTCGACCGGATAGCCTTCCTCGGAGGCCGGATAGGCCTCCTCGCCCTGACGGCCGGCCGCGCCGTAGCCGCGATCCTGCGCGCCGTAGCCGTCACGCTCCAGCTGCGGATAGGCCGCCGGGCGATAGGCGCCCTGCCCGCCCGCATAGCCGCCGCCCTCGCCCGTCGACGGCGCCTGGACCATCGCCGGCTCCGGCTGGACGGGCTTCGGACGGCAGTAGGCGCTGTTGCTGCGCCCGTGGCGGGCGAGATCGAGATGCAGGTGGTTTTCGTGGAAGCGGTCCGAGCCCGGGCCGAGCACCGTCTTGAACATGCCGCAGGCGCCCGCGTGGACCTCGCGCAGGAAGGCCTGCGCCTCCGGCGTTCCGCGCCGCCAGTCGTTCAGCACCGAGACCTGGCGACCGTCGGTCAGGATGAAGCCGCCGATGTCGAGGCCGTTGCCGAAGGAGTGCTCCGACATCCGGGCGCCGCGCTGGTTGTTGCGCGTGCGGCAGCCGTATGACGCCATGTTCTTGATCTCGGCCACGCGCACGCCGAAGCGCGACATGGCCGCCGGCTGGACCACCGCGTCCATCCAGCGGTTCATCGCCGCCGCCATCGGGCAGCCGAGCCGCGCCTTCGGCGAGACGTAGACGGCGCCTTCCGAAAAGGCCGAGACCTCGAATGGATGGTCGAGCCCGCAGGTCCCCGGCCCCTCGATCTCCCTGATCGGACGGGTGAAGGAGGTCGGTACGATCTGCTTGGACTTCAGGCAGGCGAGTTCGACCTGGCCGCGCCACGCCTCGCGCTGCGGCTTCTGGACGAAACCGCAGCCCGAGAGCGTCGCCGCAAGGCAACCCAGCAAGAGGCCGTACGCAACTCTGGTCCTCATGACCGCTAGAATGCGACGGTTTCGGTTAAGGACCGGTCAAGGGCGGCGCGTCGAAGAGGGCGCCCGAAAGTCCGAGGCGCCGCGGCGCCGGCCGCCCTTCCGGGCGCGCCGTCTTTCGGCGATGCTCCGCCCCGAACGCGCGAAGACAACCGAAAAAGGAGACGCGCAATGTCCGACGATCCGAAGACGCTGCTGGAACTCGCCGGCGCAAATCCCCAGCCTGCCTCGCTGAAGGACGCCGTCCTCGTCGTGATCGACGCCCAGAACGAATATGTCGCCGGGCCGATCGCGCTGCCGGGCGTCGGTCCCGCGCTCGGGGCGATCGCCGACCTTCTGGCGCAGGCGCGCGCGGCGGGAACGCCGGTCGTCCACCTCGCCCATCGCGCCCCGGCCGGCGTCTTCGTCGAAGGCACCGAGGGCGCCGAGATCGCGCCGCAGGCCGCCCCCAAGGACGGCGAGCAGGTCTTCAAGAAGGAGCTTCCGAACGGCTTCACCAATCCGGATTTCAAGCCGGCGCTCGAGAAGTTCGGCCGCAGGAACCTGATCCTGACCGGCTTCATGACGCATATGTGCGTCGACTCGACCGCCCGCGCCGCCGTCGACCTCGGCTACGGCGTCACGATCGTCGAGAACGCGACCGCGAGCCGCCCGCTGCCCGGCGCCGTCGGCAAGAAGGCCCGGTCGGCGCAGGAGGTCCATGACGGCGCGCTGTCGAATCTCGCCGACCTGTTCGCGGTCGTCGTGCCGGACGCGACCGCGCTCGGCCGCTGAGGGCGCGTCAGAGCCAGGCGCGCCGGGCCGCGCCCTCCGCCGAGTCCTGCGCGCCGGCGACGAGCGAGCGCCACAGCAGCCGGTTGGGATCGACCGGCCCCGGCAGGGCCACGCGACCGTCCGGAATGCGGGCGAAGCCGACGCGCGCATAGTAGGGCTCGTCGCCGACCAGCATCACAAGGCCATGCCCACCGCGCACGGCCGCCTCGAGCGAGGCGCCCAGCAGCGCCTCGCCGATGCCCCGGCTGCGGAAGGCCGGGTCGACCACCAGCGGCCCAAGCAGCAGAGCGGGAGTCTGGCCGATCTTGATCGGCGACATCCGGTTCGAGCCGACGAGGAACGTGCCCACCCGCGCGACGAAGGACAGCTCCGCGATCGGCGGCACGCCCTCGCGCAGCCGGTAGGCGGTGCGGGCATAGCGGCCGGGGCCGAAGGCGCGCTCCTGCAGCCGCTCGATCGCGGGCGCGTCGTCGGGCTGTTCGTGGAGGATGGCGAGCGGAAGGGAGGTCATAGAACGCGCCGACGGTCGGAAGGGACGGAAGACAGGGCCGACCCCGTGCGCCAGGCGCTACGGTTCAGCCGTTCGGCGCGAAAGCGCGCCGCGCGGGGCGTCGTCGGAGAAGGAAGAGCGCGTCGTTCGTCATGACGGCGCGGCGCATATCACGCGCCGGCCCGCCGCGCCAGCGCGACAACGTTTTGCGGGGGCGCAGTCGCCCGGCTGCGCCGGCGAGCTTGACCGGGCGCTCCGCCGGAAGGGATGGATGCGAAAGCCCGGCCGCGGACGGCCGGCGCGTTGAGTGGAGATCGCGTGATGGGACTGCTCGTCGAAGGGCGCTGGCAGGACAAGTGGTACGACACCTCGAAGTCCGGCGGGCGGTTCGAGCGGCAGGCCTCGCAGTTCCGCAACTGGGTGACGGCCGACGGCGCGCCCGGGCCCTCGGGCGACGGCAGCTTCAAGGCGGAGGCCGGGCGCTACTGCCTTTATGTCTCGCTCGCCTGCCCTTGGGCGCACCGCACGCTGGTCTTCCGCAGGCTGAAAGAGCTCGAGGACCTGATCGACGTCATCGTCGTCGATCCGCGCATGGGCGAGGACGGCTGGGTCTTCGGCGCGTTTCCGGGCGCGACGCCGGACCACGTCAACGGCGCGAAGAGGCTCTACGAGGTCTACCTCAAGGCCGCTCCCGACGCGACGACCCGGGTCACGGTTCCGGTGCTCTGGGACAAGGCTCGCTCGACGATCGTCTCGAACGAATCCGCCGAGATCATCCGCATGTTCAACACGGCCTTTGACGGCCTGACCGGAAACGCCGACGACTTCTATCCGGCGCCGATCCGGAGCGAGATCGACGCGGTGAACGCGCGCGTCTACGAGCGCGTCAACAACGGCGTCTATCGCGCCGGCTTCGCAACGTCGCAGGAGGCCTACGAAGAGGCCTTTCTCGCCCTGTTCGAGGAGCTCGACGCGCTCGACGCGCGGCTCGCCGACCGCCGATTCCTGATGGGCCCGCAGCTGACGGAAGCGGACGTGCGGCTGTTCACGACGCTGGTGCGCTTCGACCCGGTCTATGTCGGCCACTTCAAGTGCAACCGCCGGCGGATCGCCGACTATCCGAACCTGTCGGGCTACCTGCGCGACCTCCACCAGCGGCCGCAGTTCCGAGAGACGGTCGATTTCGCGCACATCAAGACGCATTATTACTGGTCGCACCACATGATCAATCCGACCCGCGTCGTGCCCCTCGGCCCGGCGCTGGACCTCGACGCGCCCCACGATCGCGACCGGCTGGGATAGCGCCCGCTCAGGGCAGCCGCGCCGCGGCGATGCGCGCGAGGTCGACGGCCCGGCGGCGCGCGTCGGCGTAGAGCGCCTGGTCGCGTTCGCCGCCCGTCACCTTCACCTCGATCGCGATCAGACCCTTTCGGACGCTGACGCGGTTATAGTTGTCGACGCCGGCCTCGTCGCCGAGCCCGTCGACCGGCGACAGCGGCCCCAGGACCCTGGTCGAGACGTCGTAGAACTTCTTCGACAGCTCCGGCGTCGCCGCCACGTTCTTCACGGCGACCTGCGCCTGCTGGAAGGTCGCCTTGCCGGCGGCCTCGGCCGGCTTGCGGACGACGTCGTACTGGCAGCCGATTGGCTTCGGCAGCGGCTCCTCGCGCGTCTCGCGGCTCTCGAGGCGGATGCGGCCGGTCGTGGCGCGCGGCGGCTTGACGGTCGCGTCGATGAACACCGCACGCATGTCCTCGCCCGTCACGAGCGCGCAGGCGTCGGGCCAGGCCTCGACGCCCGCGACCGCGCGCTTGCGTGTGTCCGGCGGCACGGCCGTCGCCGCGTTGCGCGCGACCGCCTCCCTGCGATCGACCATGCCGACGCCTTCCTGCCAGCGCGACGCCGCCTGAGCGGCGAGCGCTTCGGCGTTGCGCCGCGTGTCGTCGGCGTGGATGTCGGCTGAGACGACGAAGATCAGGTCGCCCTTGCGCGCCGTCACCGCCACGGCGCCGGAACGCGTCTCGGCGAAGGCCTCGTCGCCGACGCCCGGCGCGGGCTCGACCTTGAGCGTGATCTTCGGATCGGCTGCGATCTTCTGCTTCATGTCGCGCATCGAGGCGAAGGTCTCGGCTGCGTCCCCCGGCTTGTCGCCTCCGAACTTCACGACGGTGAGCGAGAAGAAGCGCGCGACGGTCGCCTGCGAGGTCGCGCTCGGCAGCCTCGCCGAATACATGCAGTTCTCGGCATACTGGGGCCCACGGGCGATCGGGCTGAGCGTCGGCCCCTTCGAGACGACGGGACTGCCGGGATAGAGCGCCTCGACGTCGGGCTGCGGCATCAGATAGCAGGCGTCCGGCATGATGGGACGCGTGCCGGAGAGATCCTGGGCGAAGGCGTTCGTGGGCGCTGCGGCGAGGACGATGCACAGCGCCGTCGCTGTCCGGCGGTTCGGTCGCATTTTTGACGGTCCGGGATTTCGTGAGGTGGATCGAAAGCGCCGGCCGCCGACGGAAAGTCGCTGGGTCGCAACGCGATGGAAGCAGTTCACGCGGTCAGACCATCGCCGCCGGAACGCCTCGGGGCAAGCCCGAAAGCCGCCCTCACCAGCGGCCGTCCGCCTCCGCCCCCTCCAGGGCCTCGGCCAGCCGGCGGCGCGTCGCGGGCGTCGCGCCCTCCGGGAGCGCATCGGGCGCGAACCAGCCGATTTCGGCGATCTCGCTGTTCGGCTTCGGCTGCGGCCCCTTCGAAAAGCGCTCGAAGCGGAACAGCGCGACATGGTCGCGGCCGCCGAAGGCGACGTTGAAATGGAGACCGAGCAGCGACGGCCGTCCCTCGGCGACGACGCCCGCCTCTTCGACAAGCTCGCGGATCGCGGCGGCCTCCGCCGTCTCGCCGATCTCGACCCCGCCGCCCGGCAGATGCCAGCCGCTCGTATAGGCGTGCCGGACCAGCAGCACGCGCCCGTCGGCATCGATAGCGAGCGCCCGCACGCCGAGTGTCATGCCCTTGGTCGAGCGCGTCCAGCGCGCCCGCGCCGCACGGAAGACTCTCGTCCTTAACCTCGCCATGCGGAGGGATCTCCCGGATTTCGAACGACTGTGGTAGAGACCCCGCGCGAATTCGCATAGCGGCCGGGCCTTTCGACAGGCTCGACGGCCTCTTCGCGGATCGCCACATCTGCCCGGCGGACAGGCCGAGCGCCCGGCGCGGGCGCGGCCTCCGCTCATTTCGAGGACCATCATGTTCTGGCTGTTTTCGCTCCGCTCCGGCGCGCTTTCGCGCCTGGCGGCCCTTTCCAACGCGAGCGCGCGCCGTGCGCCGTCCGGAGCCGCGATCGCCGCGCTCCTGACCTTCTCGCGCGACTGAGGTCCGTGCTTTAAGGGACGGAGCGCTTTGACCGAGACGCCGGCCGCGGACTTCCGCGCGCCGGCGTTTTCTTTTCCGGCCTCGCCGCGACATGGGCGATTCGGCAGTATGCGGCTATAACGCCGCCCGATGACCGTCGTCGCCCATCTCTCCGACCCCCATCTCGGCCCCCTGCCCTCGTTCAGCGCCTTCGACCTGATGTCGAAGCGCGGGCTCGGCGCGATCAACTACATGCGCCGTCGCCGCCGCTGGCACGACATGCAGGTGCTCGACATGATCGTCGCCGACATCGTCGACGAGGCGCCGGACGCCGTCGCGGTGACGGGCGATCTCACCAATCTCGGCCTCGAAGGCGAGTTCCTGCCGGCCGCGCTGTTCCTCGGCCGGCTCGGGCCGCCGGAAAAGGTCGCGGCGATTCCCGGCAATCACGACGCCTATGTCCGCAAGGTCTCCGGCGCTCCGGCCCGGGTGTGGGGCGCGCATATGTCCGGCGACGACGGCCGCGTCGGCTTTCCTTACGTGCGCCGCCATGGGCTCGTGGCGCTGATCGGCCTGTCGTCGGCGGTGGCGACCTATCCGCTCGCGGCGACCGGCGAGGTCGGCGCGATCCAGCGCGACGCGCTCGGGCCGCTGCTCCGGTCGCTGAAGGACGAGGGGCTGTTCCGCATCGTGATGGTGCACCATCCGGTCGCCGAGGACGGCACGCCCTGGCTGCGGCGCCTGCGGGACGCCGCGGAGCTGCGCGAGATCATCGCGCGCGAGGGCGCCGAGCTCGTCCTGCACGGCCACAACCACGAGCCGGCGCGCGCGGAGATCGCGGGACCCGACAGGCCGACGCCGGTTGTCGCCGTGCCGTCCTGCTCGACGGGCCTGCTCAGCCACGAGCCGCTGGCGGCCTACAACCTCTATCACGTGACGGGAGAGTCCGGCGCCTGGGCCTGCGAGGGCGTGACGCGCGGTTTTACGCGCGATGGCGAGATCGCGGAGACGGACCGATTCCAGCTGGCGTGACGTTCATCCCTTCTCCCCTAGCAACTCGGCTTTTGCCGAGTTGCGCACTCAAAATGCCTGAAGTCGGAAACATCCGACTTCAGCTGGGAGAAGGTGGCCGGAGCGAAGCGGAGGTCGGATGAGGGGGCGGCTCCGCTTGGCGGGCCAGTCCAGCCTTATCCTGAAGCGCCCCCTCACCCTTACCCTCTCCCGCGAGGGGAGAGGGGGATCGGAGGCGTCGCGCCAGCTGCTCTTCAGAGCGGGATGAGCCCCTTCGCCACCGCCATGATGGCGGCGATCACCACGACGCCGCCGATGGCCGCGCCGACCACGAAGGCGGCAAAGAGCTTCAGCAAGCGACCCCATCCCGTGCTGCGACGCGTCTCGACGGCGGAGACAGGCGTTGCGATCGTTTCTGTCGCCGGCGCCGCGGCCTGAACGACGGGTCTCGGCGGCGCCGGGCTGCGTTCCATGGCGAGCGAGGCCATCCCCGCCAGCCTGTCGTCGTCGGCGAGCAGACGCTCGCGCTCGATCAGCCGGCGAGCGACATAGGCGGTGACCGCCTCGACGATCGGATCGAGCCGATCGCTCTCGGCGATCGTGGAGCGACCATAACGACCGTCGCGCATGAAGCGATAGGTTCGCTTGTCGCGCCCCATCTCGACGAACGACACCATGTCCACGAACAAGCGCGGCCGGTCTCCGGGCACGAGGCCGAGGTCGAAGATGTCGACCTCGCGCGGCGTCTGGGCGAACACCGGCTCCAGCTCCTCGTGCAGCAGCGCGAGTCGGGCGATCTCGGCGTGGCGCAGGCCGACCACGACGTCGGTCTGCTCGGCCGCCTCCGCCCGCGCGCGGCGCAGCGCCTCGCGCAGGGCGCCGCCCTGCCCCGCCGTCTCGTCCGGGTCCGTCCTGTCCAGCATGCCGACAATCTTAGCGGTTTTGGGCGATGGACGGGAGTCGGCGCGGACGGTGCGACGGAGCGCGCTCCACCGCTCTCTTTGCGGGCGGCGGGCGGCCCGCGCGTTGACACCGCAACCGCGTCCCTCTAAGGAACCGCCCATCGCGCGGGGCGAAAGCTCCGCGCGGTTTGTTTTGCGCACCCGCGATCCGGCGTTCTCGCGACGACCGGATCTGTCGTCTCCCGGCAGGGAGAAACAGGAGGGCGCGTTCCTCAACCTCGTATAGGAGGACGCGATGTCGAAGCGACACGCCTCGAAGTACAAGATCGATCGCCGCATGGGCGAGAACATCTGGGGACGTCCGAAGTCCCCGGTGAACCGCCGCGAATACGGCCCCGGCCAGCACGGCCAGCGCCGCAAGGGCAAGCTCTCCGATTTCGGCGTGCAGCTGCGCGCCAAGCAGAAGCTGAAGGGCTACTACGGCTCCATCTCCGAGAAGCAGTTCCGCCGCGTCTACGCCGAGGCGACCCGCATGAAGGGCGACACCTCCGCGAACCTGATCGGCTTGCTGGAGCGCCGTCTCGACGCAGTGATCTACCGCGCCAAGTTCGTGCCGACCGTGTTCGCCGCGCGCCAGTTCGTGAACCACGGCCACGTCAAGGTGAACGGCCGCCGCGTCAACATCCCGAGCTTCCTCGTGAAGGTCGGCGACGTGGTCGAGGTCAAGGAAGCCTCCAAGCAGCTCGTCATCGTGCTCGAGGCCGCCCAGTCGGGCGAGCGCGACGTGCCGGACTATCTCGAGGTCGACCACAACAAGATGGTCGCGAAGTACGTCCGCGTCCCGGCCCTGACCGAAGTGCCCTATCCGGTGCTGATGGAGCCGAACCTGGTCGTCGAGTACTACTCGCGCTGATCGTCCGCGATCTCACCAATTCGAAAGGCCGCCTCCGGGCGGCCTTTTTTCGTTTATGCTCCCGCGCCTCGACGGAGGGCGCGATGGGCAAGGTGACGTACGAGGTCGTGGAGCATGACGGCGGCTGGGCCTACCGGTCCGACGGCGTCTATTCCGAGACCTTTCCCACCCGCCAGGACGCCCACGACGCCGCCGAGGCCGTCGCGCGCGAGCAGCGCGCGCCCGGCGACGACGAGGAGATCGAGTGGGAGGATTCTCGCGGCAAATGGCATGGCGAGCATTCCGACGGCCATGACCGCCCGGACGCCGAAGTGAAGGACTGAGCGCCCGCCAATGATCGACGACCGGGCGACCGAAGCATGGCGAATCGAGCCGATGCGCGGCGTCGGCGCGCTGACCTTCGGGCTGTCTCCGGCGGACGTCGCGACGCTCTCCGACGGTTACGGCGCGCCAAGCCCCCTCATGTCGCAGGCCCACGTCGCGGACGACGTCGAGAAGGTGTTCGCCGAACTTGGGCTCGCGAACGCGATATCCGCCGAGGATCTCGCCGCCATCAGGGCTGCGGCCGCGGGACAGGCGAAGCTCGCGACCCAGACGCTGTTCGGGGCCGGCCCGACCCTGCTCGAATTCGAGGAGCAGCGGCTGTCATGCGTGATGGTCGAGCCGGCCTGCGGTCCGGCGACCTTCGAAGGGCGGGCCGTCTTCGACATGAGCGCGTCTGACGCCCTGCGCCAGTTCGAGTCCGCCAATGGCGGTCCCGGCCGCTACCGCTCGACCGAAGCGGCCTTCGACGCGCTCGCCGTCTCGCTGACCGGCTTCAGCGTCTGTTCGGCCGACGGCTCGATTCGGCCGTCGTCGCCCGACGACGAGGATTTCGCTGGCCGCTCGATCGCCGTCCGCCACGCGCCGTACCGGCCCGACAGCGAGATCGGACAGTTCGTCACGCGCTCTTTCCTTTAGCGCGCGCCGCCGGTTCGGCGTCCTGACGCCCCTTCGCCTCGAGGAACGCCGCATGCAGCCGCTCGCCGACGGTCGGACCCTTGCGCGTCCGCGGCTTGCCGAGGTGCAGCTCGCGCAGGTCTTCCATGAACTCGTCCCAGAGCGGCTGGCCGCCCTCCTCCAGCAGCTCCGCGCGGATCGAGAGCTCCTGCGTCACCGGCATATAGCGGCGGCCCCAGGCGCCCATCTGCGCGATCAGCGGCACCAGCTGGATGGCCTTCTCGGTCAGGCTGTAAATCGCCTTCTGCTTGTGGGTCGGATCGTCCGCGCGGCTCAGCAGCCCCTGCTCGGTCAGGCGCTTCAGCCGGGCGGCGAGGATGTTGGAGGCGATGCCCTCCTCCGACCGCGAGAGCAGCTCACGGAAATGCCGACGATTCCCGAACATCACGTCGCGGATCACCAGCAGGCTCCAGCGGTCGCCGAGCGCCTCGAGGGTAAGGTTGATCGGGCAGCCGGATCGGATCGAGTCAGTCATTCGCTCTGGTCCATTCTGCTTGCAATATGCAATCGGATACGCTACGCCGCAACTGCTTGCCTTTCGCAATCAGTCTGAAACGACGGAGGGACGCCATGCGCAAGCTCGTGCTTTCGATGTTCATGAGCCTCGACGGATCGATCACCGGACCGGACGGCGCGTTCGTCGGACCGGACTGGTCGGACCAGCTGGAGGAGCACTGGTCCGGCTACGCGCTCGGCGGCGCCGGCCGCCTCGTCTTCGGCCGGGTGAATTTCGAGTTCATGAAGGGGTTTTGGGGGTCGGCCGAGACCGACCCGGAGAGCCCGGCCGTCGGCATGTCCGAGACGCCGATCATGAACCGGCTGCCGAAGACCGTGTTCTCGACGACGCTCGGGCGCGACGTCGGCTGGAACGGCGAACTCGCCGAGGGCGACCCGGCGACGGTGATCGCCGACCTCAAGCGCCGCGATGAGCCGGGCGACCTCTACAGCTTCGGCGGCGCCGGCATGGCCCACAGCCTCGTCGCCGCCGACCTTCCGGACGAGTACCACCTGATGATCACGCCGAACCTGATGGGCGGCGGCAGGAGGCTGTTCGGAGCATCGCCGAGGATCGACCTGCGCCTCGTCGAGAGCCTTCCCCTCGACACCGGCGCGATCATCCTGCGTTACGAGCGCAAGCGCTGAGCGGGACTCAGCCGGCGAGCTTGGCCTTCACCACGCCGTTGGCGGCGGAGAAGTCCATCTGGCCGGCATACTTGCCCTTCAGGACGCCCATCACCTTGCCCATGTCCTTCATCGAGGCGGCGCCCGTCTCGGCGATGGCGGCGTCGATCGCGGCCGAAACCTCGGCCTCGTTCATCTGGGCGGGCAGGAAGTCCTGGATCGTCACGATCTCGGCGCGCTCCTTGGCGGCGAGCTCCGGCCGGCCGTTCTGCTCGTAGATCGAGGCGGACTCCTGCCGCTGCTTGATCATCTTGGCGAACAGCGTCTTCAGCTCGTCGTCGGTCGCGGTCCCGGTCCCCGTCGTCCGCGAGGCGATGTCGAGATCCTTGATGGCGGCGCCGATCATCCTGAGCGTGCCGGTCCGGTCCGCGTCGCGGGCCTTCATGGCGTCCTTCAGGGCGGCGTTGATCGCCTCGCGCATGGGTTCTTCCGTCCTTCGAATTCCAGCGGGGCCGTCATGTCCCGAGCGTCTGTTGACGCGCTCGGGGCCGGCGCCTAGGTTCCGGCCAAATCTGTAAGGCCGCTTTATACGTCAGCCGCCCCGCCTATGTGGGGTCTGCCCCCGGGTCAAGACAATCATGACGCAAGACATCAACGCCGCGACGGGCGGCTGGGACGAAGCGCGCCCGACGGCGCGGCTGATCCTTGCCGACGGAACGGTCATCGAGGGCCACGGCCTCGGCGCCGAGGGCGTCGCCGCGGGCGAGCTCTGCTTCAACACCGCGATGACGGGCTATCAGGAGATCCTGACCGACCCGTCCTACGCCGGTCAGATCATCACCTTCACCTTCCCGCACATCGGCAATGTCGGCGTGAACGAGGACGACCTCGAGACGGTGAACGCCTCCGGCGCCTCGGGCGTGCGCGGCGCGGTGTTCGCGGCCGACGTCACCGACCCGTCGAACTGGCGCTCGACCCGCGGGCTCGACGCCTGGCTGAAGGCGCGCGGCATCGTGGCGATCGCCGGCGTCGACACCCGCGCCCTGACCGCGCTCATCCGCGACAACGGCATGCCGAACGCCGTCGTCGGCTACGCGCCGGACGGCGCGCTCGACGACGCGGCGCTGAAGAGCGCGCTCTCCGGCTTTCCCGGCCTCGAAGGCCAGGACCTCGTGCCGCTGGTCGGCGCGACCCAGCGCTACGACTGGGATCAGGGGTCGTGGGAATGGCCCGGCCACGACGCGCCCGGCGTCTATGGCAAGCGGCCCGACGGCGGGGCCCGGCGGGTCGTCGCCGTCGACTACGGCCTCAAGCGCAACATCCTGCGCCTGCTGACCAGCGCCGGCTGCGAGGTCACCGTGCTGCCGGCGACCGCGACCGCCGAGGACGTGCTGGCGCTCTCGCCGGATGGCGTCTTCCTGTCGAACGGCCCGGGCGATCCGGCCGCGACCGGCGAGTATGCCGTGCCGATGATCAGGGGCGTGCTGGAGAAGAAGGTGCCGACCTTCGGCATCTGCCTCGGCCACCAGATGCTCGCCCTCGCCGTCGGCGCGAAGACCGCAAAGATGAAGCAGGGCCATCACGGCGCGAACCATCCGGTCCAGGACGTCGACACCGGCAAGGTCGAGATCGTCTCGATGAACCACGGCTTCGCGGTCGATCGGGAATCCCTGCCCGCAACCGCGCGCGAAACCCACGTCTCGCTGTTCGACGGCTCGAACTGCGGAATCGAACTGACTGACCGGCCGGCCTTTTCCGTGCAGCACCACCCCGAAGCCTCGCCCGGCCCGCAGGACAGCCACTACCTGTTCCATCGCTTCGTCGAGCTGATGGATCGTGGGCGGGCCGGCTGAAGACGTTGCGGCGGGAGCCGAGGTCGCGATGAGCCCCGGCGCGGCGCCCGCCGTCCGTGACGCTGTCGAAACCGACGTTTCGGCGATTACGGCGATCTACTCCCACCACGTCCTGACCGGCTGCGCCTCCTTCGAGGAGGTCCCGCCGACCGTCGCGGAGACGGCGGCGCGGCGCGAAGGCGTGCTGAAGCTCGGCGCGCCCTATCTGGTCGCCGAGTTCGACGGCCGCGTCGTCGGCTTCGCCTACGCCAACACCTATCGCGCGCGGCCAGCCTACCGGCACACGATCGAGGATTCCGTCTATGTCGCCCACGACGCGCTCGGGCGCGGGGTCGGCGGCGCGCTGCTCGCCGAGCTGATCCGGCGCTGCGAGGCCGGGCCGTGGCGGCAGATGATCGCCGTCATCGGCGACAGCGCGAACGCCGGCTCCGTCGCCGTCCACCGCAAGCTCGGCTTCGAGATGACCGGGACCTTCCGCGCCGTCGGCTTCAAGTTCGGCCGCTGGGTCGACTCGGTGCTGATGCAGCGCGCGCTCGGCGACGGCGAGACGACCCTGCCGAAGTCGGACAGGTGAGCGCGGAGTGATCAGCCGCGGCCTCGTCTGGCGGCTCGGCTTCGGCCAGCTGATCGGCTGGGGCGTCACCTACTACCTGATCGGCGTTCTCGGCCGGCGCATCGCCGACGACCTCGGCTGGAGTCTGACCGCCGTTCAGGGCGGCTTCGCGGTCGGGCTGCTGGTCATGGGCCTCTCCTCGGCCCTCGCCGGCCGCTGGATCGACGTCCATGGCGGCCGCCGCGTCATGACGGCCGGCTCGCTGCTCGGCGCCGTCGGCTGCGGACTGCTCGCGCTCGCCCACTCCGCCATCGCCTATTACGGCGCATGGGTCGTGATCGGCCTCGCCATGCGGCTGCTGCTCTACGACGCGGCGTTCGCGGCGCTGGCGCGGATCGGCGGCGCGCAGGCCAAGCGCGCGATGGCGCAGATCACCCTGCTCGGCGGCTTCGCCTCCACCGTGTTCTGGCCGCTCGGCGACGCGCTCGCCGACGCCTTCGGCTGGCGCGGCGCAGCGCTCGCCTTCGCCGGAATTTCGGCGGCCTCGGCGCTGCTTCACATCGGCATCCCGGACGCGCGCTTCGCCGACGCGCCGCCCGGCCCGGAAACGGCCGCGCCCTTGGCGGCGCTGTCGCCGGAGCGAGCGCGGCTGGCGGCGATCCTCTACGCCGTGGCCGCGGCCTGCGTCAGCGCGCTGAACTCGGCGATGTCGGCGCATATGATCGGCCTGCTCGCCGGCCTCGGTCTCGGCATGCAGTCCGCCGTCTGGACCGCCTCGCTGCGCGGCTTCGGCCAGACCGGCGCGCGCGGCTGCGAGGTCCTGTTCGGCGCGCGGCTCAGGGCGGTCGACCTCAACCTCCTCGCCGCGACGCTTCTCGTGCTCTGCTACGCGCTGGCGCTCGCCGTGCGCGGCGACCTTGCGGCTGCGGCGTGCTTCGTGCTGATGTTCGGGGCCGGCAACGGCCTCTCCACGATCACGCGCGGCACCCTCCCCCTCGCGCTGTTCGATCCGGCGACCTACGGCTCGCTCGTCGGAAAGCTCATCGTCCCGAGTTTCCTGCTCTCCGCCGCCGCGCCGGTCGTCTATGCGGCGGCGCTGGAGCGGTTCGGAGCGGTCTCCGCGGTCTGGCTGTCGCTCGCGATCGCATGCGCCGCGCTCATGGCGGCGCTCGGCCTCAAGGCGCTGGACCGCCCACGCGGCTGATCGCGCTTTGTCGTGTTGCGGTTGCGCGGGAGGCGCGGCACAGTCCGCCCCAAGGGGGCTTTCGATGCGCGCGCTGGTCGTGTTCGCCGTGCTGGTCGCGTGGTCGCTCGGTGCGAGCCCGTCGTGCGCCGAGGGCAGGTTCGCGTTCGTCGCGGGCGTCGACGTCTATGCGAACCTGCCGCAGCAGCAGCAGCTCGAACGGCCCTCCGCCGACGCCAGGGCGGTGGCGGAGAAGCTCCGCGCCATGGGCTACGCCGTGACGAGCGCCACAGGCTCGGTCACGCGCACCGAGTTCCTCGTCAAGTTCTCGAATTTCAAGCGCGCCATCCAGCCCGGCGACATGGCGGTGGTGTTCTTCGCCGGGCACGGCGTCGCCTTCGAGCAGACCAACTACCTGCTGCCCTCCGACATCCCCGAGCCGATCGCGGGCGACGACCGGCTGATCCGCGGCGCCTCGGTCGCCGAGACCGATCTCGTCGAGGACCTGCAGAAGCAGGGGGCGCGGGTCATCGTGATGATCATCGACGCCTGCCGCGACAACCCCTTCCCGAAGACGGCGAACCGCTCGGTGGGCGCCACGCGCGGCCTCGCGGTGCGGCAGCCGCCGCAGGGCGTGTTCTCGATCTACTCGGCCGGCGCCGGCGAGAAGGCGCTCGACAAGCTGACGCGCAGCGCCGCGGACCAGACCAGCGACCCCGACCCGAACTCGGTCTTCACGCGCGTGCTGCTGCGCGAGATGGGAAAGCCCGGCCTCAACGTGCTCGACCTCGCCGAAAACCTGCGCGAGGAGGTCTCGACCATGGCCGAGACGATCGGCCACCAGCAGACGCCGGGCGTCTATCACCAGATCCGGAACGTCCGGCAGGTCTTTCTCATGCCGCCCGTTTCGGGACAGACGCCCCCGCCCCCGCCTGCGAGCGCGCAGGCGCCGGCTCCGGCTCCGGCGCCGGCTCCGGCGCAGGCTCCTGCGCCGCGCGAACCCGAACAGCAGTCGGCCGCCTCCAAGACGGCCGAGACCTCGCCGCTGCCGCTGCGCGATCCGCCGCCGACCGACCCTTGCGCCTCCGCGCAGGCTCATTGGCAGCAGGCGAAGGAGTTCAACCGGAAAGAGCTCTATCAGGAGCACATCGACCGCTTCGGCGATTGCGCCTTCGCGAGCTTCGCGCGCATGAAGCTACAGGAGAAGGTCGCCGTGGCGGCGCCGACGACTCCTCCGTCGCCGCCCCCGCCCGCCGATCCGTCGCCACGCCCGGCCTGCGCCGGCCGGCTCAATCCGAACGGCGTCATGTATGGACGCATCCCGACCGGCGCCGCCGGCGGATGGTTCGTGATCCTCGGCACCTTTCCGCACGCAGATGGTTACAAAGCGAGCGACCGCTGCGCCGCGATGCTCGCGAACGGCGTCCCGGCCCGGATCGTCGACACCGATCGCGTCCCGAATTTCTCGCCCGGCTACTACGCCGTGGTGCTCGGGCCCTATGTGAAGCCGACGGCGTCGGTCGTCGGCGCGCAGATGAAGGACATCGTCGCTGACGCTTACATCAAGGGCGGCCGCTAGACTCCGACCGGTCATGCTGGCCTGCGCCGCCGCGCTGGGCCTCGCCGCGCCCGCGGCCGGCGCGGAGCCGGCGATGCTCACCCGCGACGGCTGGGGCGCGCGGGCGCCCGTCGCCGCGATGGAGCCGAACGCGCCGGTCCGGATCACCATCCACCACACCGCGACGCGCGCGCGGCCGAACAAGGACCTGGCGGCCAAGATGAAGTCGCTGCAGTCCTTTTCTCAAAGGGCGGAGAAGCTGAGCGACGGGCGGATGAAGCCGGCCTGGCCGGACGTTCCCTACCATTTCTATGTCGGCGCGGACGGGCGCGTCGCGGAAGGGCGCGAGCCGCAATTCGTCGGCGACACCAACACCGAATACGACCCGCGCGGCCATGTCGGCATCGCGGTGGAAGGCAATTTCGAGGTCGAGGAGCCGTCGGCCGCGCAGATCGCCGCGCTGACCGACCTGATCGTGACGCTCGCGCGCCGCTACAAGCTGACGTCGCAAGCGGTCGGCGCGCATGACGATTTCGCCAAAACGCAGTGCCCTGGCGCGAAGCTCAAGGCGAAGCTTCCGGAAATCCGCAAGGCGGTCGACGAGCGCCTCGCGGCCGCGCCGCCGCAGTAGCCGGCGCCGGCCCACAGCGGCCTTACGACCAACGCCTGCGCAGCCCGGCCTCTTCCCCGAACACCGGGTCGGTGGCGGGAACCGGCGTCGCGGCGATTCTCTCGACGGCGGCCGGCCGCGTCGCGCCCGGGGCCTCGTCGGAGCGGATCATGTCGTAGGGCTGGTCGGGCGGATAGGCGCCGACGACGAGGAAGTCCTCGCTTGCGTCGACCAGCTTGTGGCCGGTCCCGGCGGGCAGCACCGCGACGTCGCCCGTCTCCAGCCGGAGCGTCTCGCCCGACTCGCCGCCGAAGCGGACCCTCGCCCAGCCTTGGGCCACGCCGAGAGCCTCATGGCATGTCGAGTGGTAATGATGAAACGGATACACGCCGTCGCGCCAGAACCCGGTCCATCCGTTCGCGCCGAACAGCGCCTCGACGGCGGCCGCGCCCGGTTCGTCGACGGCGCCGCGATGCACCAGCAGCGCGAAGCGCGGATGGTTGGGGGTGCGGCCGTCGTCGGCGAAGATCAGCGCCTCCGTCACCGTTTCGTCGTGCGATCCACGCAAGCCGTTGACCTCCTTGGACGGAACGATCCGCCGGAGTTCCGACAACGGATGAAGGGGTGTCGGGTTCCTGACCCGGACCGAAAGGGCGACTTGACGGAGCCTGCCCTATGTGCGGCATAGTGGCGCCGCAATCGGATTTTGGACGCCCCCCTCTGGCCTACGCATCTGGCGGTTTCCCCGTCAAAGCTTCGCCGAACAGGACTTGCCCAAAGTTGAGATTGTGCCCGATCGAGCCGTCCTGGCGGACGGACGGTCAACTGCGCACATGCGCTTGTTCTTAAGGGAAGCTTGGAATGCCCAGCGGCACCGTGAAGTTCTTCAATACTCAGAAGGGTTACGGGTTCATTCAGCCGGCCGACGGCTCGAAGGACGTTTTCGTCCACATTTCGGACGTCGAGCGGTCGGGCCTGCACACCCTCGTCGAGGGCCAGAAGGTTGCGTTCGAAATCGTGATGGATCGCGGCAAGACCAAGGCCGCGAACCTCAGGGCCGAGTGACCTTCGCTCGCGAGAGCCGGAACTGACGACGGGGCGCTCCGCAAGGAGCGCCCCGTTCGCGTTTCAGCGCGGCCTCAGTCGGCGGAGAAGGCCGTGATCGCGCCGTCGGTCGTGACATAGAGGACGCCGTTCGAGACCACCGGCGTCGAATGCGCGGTGTCCGAAAGCAGGATCACCTTCAGGCTGGCGCCGGTCGCGGCGTTGAACGCGGCGAAGCGGCCAAAGGTGTTGAGCGCGTAGGCGACGCCGTTTGCGACGGAAGGCCCGACGCCTGACTGCCCGGTCAGGCCGCTCCAGATCTGCGAGCCGGTCTCGGCGTTGAAGGCGATCGCGTTGCCGGTCGTGACGAACACCCGGCCTTCCGCGACCGCGGGCGTCGAGACCCGGTCGCCGAGGGACTTCACCCACACCTCCTTGCCGGTCTTCGCGTTGAGCGCATAGAGGCGGCCACCGTAGTCGTCGCTGAAGAACGCCTTGCCATCGGCGATCGCCGGCGCCTCGAACAGGTCGCTCTTGGCCTTGTAGTCCCAGAGTTTCTTGCCGGTCTTGGCGTTGAGCGCATAGAGCCTGCCGTCCTGCGAGGGCACGTAGAGCACGCCGTCGGAAAGCGCGGGCGCGGCGAAGATCGGCATCTTGCCGGTCTTGGCGGCGAAGGCGATCTTCCCGGTCTTCGCCTTCAGCGCGTAGAGCTTGCCGTCGCTCCCACCGACATAGACCAGCCCGTCGGCGACGACCGGCGAGGATCTCGACTCGAACTCGCGGAACTTCCCGGTCTTCGCCGTCCATTTCGTCTTGCCGTTGGAAGCGTCGATCGCCATCACCGAGGCGCCCTCGAGCGAGACGTAGACGACGCCGTCCACGACGGTGGGAGAGGACGCCCCGGGGATCTTGAGCTTGCGCCGCCAGAGCCTGCGCGCGGTCTCGGCGTCATAGGCGGCGGCGACGTCGCGGCTGGCGACATAAACCACCCCGTCGACCACGGCGGGCGACTCGCTGAGTTCGCCCTCGGGCTTGATCTTCCACTTCTCGACAAGCGCGCCGACGTTCGCGAGGCCGAGCGCGGTCTCGTCGGGGTTGAAGCCGGTGCGTTCGGGGCCGGCCTTGAAGGCCGGCCAATCGCCGGGTTCCGCAAGGCCCGGAGAGGCCGACCACAGCGCGCATGCGACGGCGAGCGACAGGACGCGGAAAGCCATGAGAACCGACTCTTTCTCCCGGGTTCTGAGAGTGAGCGCAGCCCTTACGCGGCTCTACCATAGGGAGAAATACGCATCTCACGGGATCGTGAGGTCGTCGCCGGCGGACGCCGATGTTTCAGTCGACGCCCTGCATCGCGCCCGCGATGCGGCGGTTGAGGCCGCGCGGTCCAAGGCGCGTCATGAAGGACGCGGCCTTCGGGAAGGCGCCGGGGATAACGATGGCCTTCCCGGCCCGGAACCCGTCGAACCCCGCCTTCGCGACGACGTCCGCCGTCACGACGCCGGTCTTGAAGAGCCGCGTGCCGCCGAGGTCGGCGACGTCGCTGAACTCGGTCGGCACCGGGCCGGGGCAAAGCGCCGTGACAGTGACGCCGGACCCGCGGGTCTCCTCGTAGAGCGCCTCGGAGAGCGACAGCAGGAAGGCCTTGGTGGCGTAGTAGATCGCCATGTCGGGGCCGGCCTGGAAGGCCGCGAGCGAGGCGATGTTGAGGATGCCGCCTTTGCCCCGCGCCAGCATGCCCGGCAGGAACAGGCCGGCGAGCGCGGTCGGCGCCGTGACGTTGACCTGGATCATCTCCAGCTGCCGGTCGAAGGGGAGCTTCACGAACTTGCCGCGCAGTCCGAAGCCGGCGTTGTTCACGAGCACGTCGACGACGTGACCCTTGCGGCCGACCTCGATCGCGAGCTCTCTCGCCCCGTCGAGCTTTGAGAGATCGCAAGGCACGACCGCGGCCTCGATCTTGTGCTTGGCCGACAGCTCCTCGGCGAGCGCGGCGAGCCGATCCTCGCGGCGGGCGGCGAGGATCAGCTTGTCGCCGTTCGCCGCGAACAGCCGGGCGAGCTCGACGCCGATGCCGGAGGACGCGCCGGTCACCAGCACCGTGCGGTTGTTGTCGAAGAAGCCCATCGTTCTATTCTCCAAGCTCGTCCCGCGAAGAAGTCCGCCAAGCGGCGAAGGCCGCTTCCCTGTCTCGCCGTGACTGTGTAAGGAACGCGCTCAGCCACGCAATCGCCCTTCCCTCGCCTCGCGCACATCCGCGCGAGGACGGCCGCGCCCGGCCCGACTGACGACAGGTCCACATGCCCAAACGCACCGACATCGCGACGATCCTGATCATCGGGGCGGGGCCGATCGTCATCGGGCAGGCCTGCGAGTTCGACTATTCCGGCGCGCAGGCTTGCAAGGCGCTGAAGGCCGAGGGCTACCGGATCGTGCTGGTCAATTCGAACCCGGCCACGATCATGACCGATCCGGACATGGCGGACGCCACCTACATCGAGCCGATCACGCCCGAGATCGTCGAGAAGATCATCGCCAAGGAGCGCAACGTCATCCCCGGCGGCTTCGCGCTGCTGCCGACCATGGGCGGCCAGACGGCGCTGAACTGCGCGCTCTCGCTGCGCAAGATGGGCGCGCTCGAAAAGCATGGCGTGGAGATGATCGGCGCGACGGCCGAGGCCATCGACAAGGCCGAGGACCGCGAGCTGTTCCGCGAGGCGATGACCAAGATCGGCCTCGAGACCCCGCGCTCGCGGCTGGCGCACAACCTGTCCGAGGCGCTGGTGGCGTTCGAGGACATCGGCCTGCCGGCGATCATCCGCCCGAGCTTCACCATGGGCGGCACCGGCGGCGGCATCGCCTACAACCGCGAGGAGTTTCTCGACATCGTCGAGCGCGGCATCGACGCCTCGCCGACCGACGAGGTGCTGATCGAGGAGAGCGTGCTCGGCTGGAAGGAGTACGAGATGGAGGTCGTCCGCGACAAGGCGGACAACTGCATCATCGTCTGCTCCATCGAGAACGTCGACCCGATGGGCATCCACACCGGCGACTCGATCACCGTCGCCCCGGCTCTGACGCTGACCGACAAGGAATATCAGCGCATGCGCGACGCCTCGCTCGCGACGCTGCGCGAGATCGGCGTCGAGACCGGCGGCTCGAACGTGCAGTTCGCGATCGATCCGAAGACCGGCCGCATGATTGTCATCGAGATGAACCCGCGCGTGTCGCGCTCCTCGGCGCTGGCCTCGAAGGCGACCGGCTTCCCGATCGCCAAGGTCGCGGCCAAGCTCGCGGTCGGCTACACGCTCGACGAGATCGAGAACGACATCACAGGCGCAGCGACGCCGGCCTCGTTCGAGCCGACGATCGACTACGTCGTCACCAAGATCCCGCGCTTCGCCTTCGAGAAGTTCCCCGGCGCCGACGCCACGCTGACGACCTCCATGAAGTCGGTCGGCGAGGCCATGGCCATCGGCCGCACCTTCGCCGAAAGCCTGCAGAAGGCGCTGCGCTCGCTGGAGACCGGTCTCACCGGCGTCGACGAGGTCGAGATCGAGGGTCTCGGCCAGGGCGACGACAAGAATGCGATCCGCGCCGCGCTCGCCAAGCCGACGCCCGACCGGCTGCTGAAGGTTGCGCAGGCGCTGCGCCACGGCTTCACGATCGAGGAGATCCACGACGCCTGCGCCTTCGACCCGTGGTTCATCGCGCAGCTGCAGGGCCTCGTCGCCACCGAGGAGAAGGTCCGCGCGGTCGGCCTGCCGACGACGGAGGCGGCGTTCCGCAAGCTGAAGGCGCAAGGGTTCTCCGACGCCCGCCTCGGCACCCTTTCGGGCCTCACCGCCGAGCAGGTCGCCGCCCGGCGGCGCTCGCTCGGCGTGCGGCCGGTCTACAAGCGCATCGACACCTGCGCGGCCGAGTTCGCCTCCCCCACCGCCTACATGTACTCGACCTATGCGCCGCCTTTCGCGGGCGGCGAGCCGCAGAGCGAGGCGCGTCCGAGCGACCGCAAGAAGGTCGCGATTCTCGGCGGCGGCCCGAACCGGATCGGCCAGGGCATCGAGTTCGACTACTGCTGCGTCCACGCCTGCTACGCGATGCGCGACGCCGGCTACGAGACCATCATGGTCAACTGCAATCCGGAGACGGTCTCGACCGACTACGACACCTCCGACCGGCTCTATTTCGAGCCGCTGACGGCCGAGGACGTCCTCGAGGTGCTCGACGTCGAACGCTCGAACGGGACGCTTCACGGCGTGATCGTGCAGTTCGGCGGCCAGACGCCTCTGAAGCTCGCCAACGCGCTGGAAAAGGCCGGGATCCCGATCCTCGGCACGACGCCGGACGCAATCGACCTCGCGGAAGACCGCGACCGCTTCAAGCGCCTGCTCGACAAGCTCGGCCTGATCCAGCCGATGAACGGCATCGCCTATTCGGTCGAGCAGTCGCGCATCGTGGCCGCCGACCTCGGCTTCCCGCTGGTCGTGCGTCCGTCCTACGTGCTGGGCGGCCGCGCCATGGCCATCCTGCACGACGAGAAGATGCTGTCGGACTACCTGCTCGGCACGCTGCCCGACCTCGTCCCCGAGGACGTCAAGCAGCGCTATCCGAACGACAAGACCGGACAGATCAACACGGTCCTGTCGCGCAACCCGCTGCTGTTCGACCGCTACCTCTCCGACGCGATCGAGATCGACGTCGACGCCCTGTGCGACCGCAAGGACGTCTTCATCTGCGGGATCATGGAGCACATCGAGGAAGCCGGCATCCATTCCGGCGACTCGGCCTGCTCGCTGCCGGCGCATTCGCTCGACGAGGCGACGATCGCGGCGCTCGAGGACCAGACCCGCAAGCTCGCCCTCGCGCTCGAAGTCGGCGGCCTGATGAACGTGCAATACGCCATCAAGGACGGCGTCATCTACGTGCTCGAGGTCAACCCGCGCGCCTCGCGCACGGTGCCGTTCGTGGCCAAGGTCGTCGGCAAGCCCTTCGCCAAGATCGCCTCGCGCATCATGGCGGGCGAGAGCCTCGCCTCCTTCGAGCTCAAGGACGAGCCGCTGAACCACATCGCGGTCAAGGAGGCGGTGTTCCCCTTCGCGCGCTTCCCCGGCGTCGACACGGTGCTGGGGCCGGAGATGCGCTCGACCGGCGAGGTCATGGGCCTCGATCGCGACTACGGCGTCGCCTTCGCCAAGAGCCAGCTCGGCGGCGGCACGCGCGTGCCGCGCGAGGGCGTGGTGTTCGTGTCGGTCAAGGAAGCCGACAAGGAGCGCATCCTCGCGCCGGTGCGGATGCTGTCGGAGCTCGGATTCCGGGTGATCGCGACGTCCGGCACCCAGCGCTACCTCGCCTCGCACGGCATCGAGGCGCAGAAGGTCAACAAGGTTCTGGAGGGCCGGCCGCACGTGGTCGACGCCATCAAGAACGGCGGCGTCCAGCTCGTGTTCAACACGACGGAGGGCGCGCAGGCCCTCGCCGACAGCCGCTCGCTGCGCCGGGCCGCCCTCTTGCACAAAGTCCCGTACTATACGACCCTGTCGGGAGCAGTAGCGGCCGCTCAAGGCATCAAGGCGTATCTCGCCGGCGATCTTGAGGTGCGGTCCCTGCAGTCCTATTTCGGCTGAACCACCGCGTTCGACCGAGCGATCGGAACGTCGTTCGATCCACCGACGTTTCTACTCTTATGCGCGCTCGCTGTCGGCACACGGCGGGCGCGGCGCTTTTTTGTGTCGAGAGAGAACTGGAAATGGACAAGATCCCGATGACCGCCGCAGGCCATGTCGCGCTGGAGGCGGAGCTCAAGCACCGCGCTTCTTCCGAACGCCCGCGCATCATCGCGGCGATCGCCGAAGCGCGCTCGCATGGCGACCTGTCCGAGAACGCGGAGTATCACGCGGCGAAAGAGCAGCAGAGCCTCAATGAGGGCCGCATCGCCGAGCTGGAGAGCATGATCGCCCGCGCGGAGATCATCGACGTCTCGAAGCTGCAGGGCGACACGATCACCTTCGGCGCGACGGTGACCCTCGTCGACGAGGACACCGAGGAGGAGAAGGTCTACCAGATCGTCGGCGAGGCTGAGTCGGACGTGAAGGCCGGCCGGGTCTCGATCGGCTCGCCGATCGCACGCGCGCTCGTCGGCAAGAAGGTCGGCGACACGGTCGAGGTCGCGACGCCCGGCGGCGGCAAGAGCTACGAAGTGCTCAAGATCAAGTTCGCCTGAGGCGTCCCCGAACCATTGCGCAGCAACGAAGGCGGGCCGTCGCGGCCCGCCTTTTTCGTGTCGTCAGCCGAAGAACGTCGCCCAGATTATCCAGAGCGCGACCGCGGCGCCGACCGTGCTGACGATCAGCACGACGGGCATCCCGCGCGGCTTGTCGGTGCCCTGCTTGGCCTGCACCTCGCCCTTGGTTTCGGTCGTCTCGCCCGGCGGCGGCGTGCGGCTCGGGGCTTCGCTGCGATGGATTGTGTGCGCGTCGCTCACGTCGAAATCTCCCTGTCTGGCCAAGCTGAAAATGGCCTCTCAGGGAGGTAACGATTTAGGGCGCGAACCGATCCATCACGGAGCCGACGGCGACTCCGTCAAGAGACGTCGCGGATGCCGGATGCGACGCCGAGCAGGGCGCGCGCCTCATCGGCCGGGACGGGCCGGCTGAAGAGAAAACCCTGCAATTCGTGGCAGCCTTCGGCGCGCAGACGCTCCATCTGATCGACCGTCTCCACGCCCTCGGCCGTCGTCACGACGCCGAGGCTCGCGCCGAGGGAGGTCACGGCCCGCACGATCGCGGCGCATTGGGCGTTCGAATGCAGCTCGTGAACGAAGGAGCGATCGATCTTGATCTTGTCGAACGGGAAGAAGCGCAGATAGCTCAGCGACGAATAGCCGGTCCCGAAGTCGTCCATGGCGATCCGTACGCCCAGCGCCCGGATTTGGTGCAGGATGGCGAGATTGGACTCGCTGTCGTTCAGAAGCACCGTCTCGGTGATCTCGACCTCAAGACGACTCGGCGCCAGTCCGCTTTCGGCGAGCGCCCGCGCGATCGCGAAGACCGGGTTCTGCTTGCGGAAATGCGCCGGCGACAGGTTGACAGCGACCTTCACGTCACCGGGCCAGCCGACGGCTTCGGCGCACGCCGTCGTCAGCACCCATTCGGTGATCGGGCCGATCAGCCCGATCTCCTCGGCCACCGGGATGAACTCGGTCGGCGAGACGAAGCCGCGTTCGGCGTGGCGCCAGCGCAGGAGCGCCTCGAAGCCGCTGATCCGCTCGTCGCCCGCAGTCAGCAGCGGCTGGTAATAGAGTTCGAGCTCGCCCTTGGCGAAGGCCAGGCGAAGATCCCGCTCCAGGCTCCGCCGCGCCTGCAGTCGCGCGTCCATCGTGGCCTCGAAGAAGCGCGCCGCGCCGCGCCCTTCCGCCTTGGCGCGGTAGAGCGCCATGTCGGCGTGCCGCATCAGCAGGTCGGCCGACTCTCCGTCCTGGGGCGCGACCGAGATGCCGACGCTCGCGCCGATGACGATTTCCTGGTCGTTGACGAGAAACGGCCGGGACAGTTCGACGATCAGCCGCTCGGCGAGCTGCCGCGCCTCGTCCGGCGAGCCGAGCCTCGGCTGCAGCACGGTGAACTCGTCGCCGCCGTTGCGGGAGACGAGCTCGTCCTCGCGCACGCAGCCGCGCAACCGCTCGGCGACCTCCCGCAGCACGTCGTCGCCGGCGGCGTGGCCGAGGCTGTCGTTGACTGCCTTGAAGTTGTCGAGATCGACGCAGAGCAGTCCGACCAGACCACCGGAGCGCCGCTGCGCCGCCACCGCCTCGACGAGACGCTCGTGCAGGAAGACGCGATTTGGGAGATCCGTGAGCGCGTCGTGATGGGCAAGATGGACGATCCGCGCCTCGTTCGCCCGGCGCTCGGTGATGTCCTCGGAGATGCCGACGAGATAGCGCGGGACGCCATGGTCCTTCACCAGGATCGTGGTCGTGTGCATCAGCCGGTCGCCATTGTCCGGCGTCCGGAACACGCCCTCCCCGACATGCATCACGCCAGACCGCAGCACTTCCTGATCGACGGCGTCGTAGGCGTCCGCTTCCGATGCAGGCAGAAGCTCGGCGTTCGTGCGGCCCACGACGTCGCGACGGCTGCACTGCATCTGCTGCTCGGCCGCCTTGTTGATCAGCAGGAACCGCAGATCGCGGGCGTCCTTGACGAAGATCGCTGCCGGGATGTTGTCGATGATCGCGTCGAGAAACCGCGAGGTGGCCGCGTCCGCGAGCCACATCGGGAGTCGTTCGGCCTCAGACGATTGAAGATCGTCGCCTGGTTTCCTCGCCATGCCGCCTCGCATTTGGGACGCCGGCCGCCAGCCAGCGTTCCGGCCGTCCCATGATGGCAGAACAGAGTGAACAATCCGTCAACGGATCATAATACCCCTGATGGCGCTCCGTGGACCGCCCCGAGCTTGCGCCTCAGTACGACCAGCGCTGGGCCTTCTCGAGCAGGAAGTCGCGGAAGACGTTGATGCGCGCGACGTTCTTCAGCTCCTCGGGGTAGACGAAATAGGCCTCGAGCGTCGGCATGTCCGACTCGTCGAACACCCGCACGAGATTGCAGGTCTCGTCCATCAGGTAGTCCGGCACCACCGCGAGCCCGACGCCCTTCTCGGCCGCCTGCTTGATCGCCGCGACCGAATTGATGACGAGGCTCGCGAGCCGGGGGTTCTTCGGCGCGCGCGAGGCCGTCTTCAGCCAGTTGATCGATTGCAGGAAGGGCGGGATCGGCCCGCCGAACTCGATGATGCGGTGCTGGTCAAGGTCGTCGAGGCTGGCGGGCCGGCCATGCCGCTTGATGTATTCCGGCGCGGCGTAGGCGTGGTAATGCACGGTGAAGAGCCGCCGCTGGATCAGGTCCGGCTGGGTCGGGGCGCGCAGCCGGATCGCGACGTCGGCCTCGCGCATCGCAAGGTCGAGCTCCTCGTCGGTCAGGATCAGCTGGACCTGGATGTCCGGATAGCGCTCCATGAACTCGCCGAGGCGCGGCGTCAGCCACGCCCCGCCGAATCCGACGGTCGTCGTCAGCTTCAGGATGCCGTGCGGCCGGTCGCGGCTGTCGGTCAGCAGCGAACGCGCGGATTCGAGCTTCGAGAACACGTCCTGCGTGGTGCGGAACAGGAGCTCGCCCTGCTCCGTCAGGATCAGCCCGCGCGCATGGCGGTGGAACAGCGGCGCCTTGAGTTCGCTTTCCAGCGCCGAGACCTGCCGGCTCACCGCCGACTGGCTGAGCCCGAGCGACTCGCCGGCCCGCGTAAAGCTGCCGGCGTCGGCGGCGGCGTGGAAGATGCGCAGCTTGTCCCAGTCCATTCGGTCCCCTCGCCTGCTGCGCTCGCCGCCGTCCGGCCTCAGGCGGCCGTCCGCGCAGCCTCCTCGGCGGCGAGGAAGCGCTCCGCGTCGAGCGCCGCCATGCAGCCCATGCCGGCCGCCGTGACGGCCTGCCGGTAGGTTTCGTCCGCGACGTCTCCGGCCGCGAAGACGCCGGGGATGTTGGTGAAGGAGGTTCCCGGCCGCACATTCAGGTAGCCGGACGGGCGCATGTCGAGCTGGCCGCGGAACAGCTCCGTCGCCGGCTGGTGGCCGATCGCGACGAACACGCCGTCGCAGGCGCGCGTCGTCGCCTGGCCGGTGCGGGTGTCGACCAGCTTCACGCCCGTCACCTTCGGGGGCATGCCGGTATTGCCCAGGATCTCGCCCACGGTCGCGTTCCAGACCACCTCGATCTTCGGGTTCTGGAACACGCGGTCCTGCAGGATGCGCTCGCCGCGGAACGCCTCGCGGCGATGGACGAGCGTGACCTTCGAGGCGAAGTTCGTCAGGAACAGCGCCTCCTCGAGCGCAGTGTTGCCGCCGCCGACGACGATCACCTCCTTGCCGCGGAAGAAGAAGCCGTCGCAGGTCGCGCAGGCCGACACGCCGTAGCCCTTGAAGGTCTCCTCGCTCGCGAGGCCGAGCCAGCGCGCCTGCGCGCCGGTCGAAACGACGACCGCGTCGGCGGTGATGCGGCCGGACGACTCCGTCTCGATCACGAAGGGGCGGCGCGAGAAGTCGACCTTGGCGACATGGTCGTGCAGCGTGCGCGTGCCCATGCGCTCGGCCTGCGCCTGCATCTGCTCCATGAGCCACGGCCCCTGGATCGGCTCGGCGAAGCCGGGATAGTTCTCGACCTCGGTGGTGATGGTGAGCTGGCCGCCCGGCTGCAGGCCGGAGATCACCACCGGCTCGAGCATCGCGCGCGCGGCGTAGAGGGCGGCGGTCCAGCCGGCAGGCCCCGAGCCGATGATGGCGAGGCGCACATGGTCGATCCGGTTTGTGGTCATCGGAAGTTCGGTCCGTTGGTTTCCCGGCTGCGGGCGGGCGCCCGTCTTTCGGGTCGCGGCCTGAGCGCCGCGCGCGTGGCGATGACGGCGCTGATGGCACGCGCGATCTCGGCCGTCGAGTCGATCGGCGTGTAGGCGAAGTCGTCCAGACGGCCGGAGAAGATGCGGGCCGCGCCGAGCGAGAAGAGCCGGTCGAGGCGTCCGGCGGAGCGGCGATCCAGCCCGTGCGGACGGAAGGCCATCACCGGGCACCCTGTCGCGACAGCCTCGTCCATGACGAGCAAGTCGTCGGCCGGCGCGACGAGCGCGTCGGACTGCGCCAGCAGCCGGGCCGTCGGGTCCTGCCCCTGGCGGTCCCACAGATAATGAGCCGACGCCCTCACCACCATATCGAGCCGGTCGTCGCCGTCGCGCGCGGGGACGGCGACGATGACGGCGCCGTCGTCCCGAAGCCGCGCGAGCGCGGCCGCGAACCGGGCCACGTCCTCCCCGTGCCAGCGCCGGCGCCGCGCGCCGAGCAGGACGCCGACGCGGCGCCCCTCGCTCCCGGCCGGAAACAGCGGCGGCGCTCCGCGCGCGGCGAGAAGGCGCGCGACGCTCATGCGATGCGGGCGCGTCGGCGTGGCGATCACGTTCGGCCCGCGCAGCCGGTCGCCCTGATCCACCGCGACGACGTCGGCGACCGCGCGTCCCGCGAGGCTCGCGCCGATGAACGCGGTGATCGTGCGGCCGCCGGCGGCCCGCTTGACCGAGGCGAGATACGGAACGGTTTTCCGGCCCGCCCCGACGACGAGCTCCGGCCAGCCGCGCAGCGGCGTGATCGGCCCGCCCGTCGCGCCGGGCGCGTGGCGTGGATCGATCGGCCCGAAGGGAGCTAGCCAGCCATACAGCGCGCGAGGCGTCACGCGACGGCGCTCGACCCGATCGGCGATGGCCTCGGCGACGCCGAGACACCGGATCTCGTCTTCAGCGCTCCCGTCCGTCAGCGTCCAAGCCAGCATGTGCGGAGCATCCGCCGCCCCGGCTAGTCATGCAAGGGGCGCAGAGCCGCCATCCGAAAGGAAAACGTGCGAAACGCGGTTCAGGCGGCCCGGCTTTCCGTGCGCCGCGGGGCGCAGATCGAGCGCAGCGCCGCGACCAGCGCGTCGGCGGGATCGGGCCCGAGGCCGGCGCTGGCCGGAAGCACGCCATAGCCTCCGAGCGCGAGCCGGATCTCCCAGCGGCCGACATCCTCGAAAGAACTTTTGGCGACGAGCGCGTCGAGCGTCTCGACCAGCGCATCGAATGCTTCGTCGTCCAAGTAAACCGATGCGCTCATCCGCGCAGCCCCTCGCGAATCATCACCGGATACAGGGTCTCGCCGGGTCGATTCGCGCGCAAGCGCAGACTTTCGGGCGGCTGATGTGGTCGAACGATTGTGGCCCGCAGGACTCACATCTGACCGGCCGAAGACGAGACGGCCGTCAGCCGCCGGACGCCAACGCCTGCAGCAGCTCCATCGACGGGTAGCCGTCGGCCGGCTGGCCGAGCTTGAGCTGCGCCTTGCGCGTCGCCTTGCGCGTGTCGACGCCGAGCTTGCCGTCCACCTCGTCCTCGGGCAGCAGCCCCGCCTTCACGAACTGCTTCTGCAGCTCGCGCAGCTCGTCCGACGACAGCGGCCTGACCGGCGCGGCGCCCTCGGAGACCTGCGGCGCCCCGGCGATGCGGGTCGCGAGATAGGCCGCCGTCAGCGAGTAGATGTAGGACTGGTTCCAGGTCCGGTAGACGTCGAAGTTGCGGTAGGCGAGGAAGCCCGGGCCCTTCCGGCCCATCGGCAGGAGCAGCGCCGCCGGCGCGTCGTCCGGGGCAAGGTTTCCGGTGCGCGCCTTCACGCCCCACTGGCGCCACTGCGAGACCGGGTGCTTCACGTCGAAGTCGGCCTCCTGCCACGGCATGTCGGCCGGCAGCGTCACCTCCTGCACCCAGGGCTCGCCGCGCCGCCAACCGAGGTCGGCGACGTACTTGGCGGCCGAGTTCAGCGCGTCCGGCAGGCTCTTCATCAGGTCGACGCGGCCGTCGCCGTCGGCGTCGACGCCCGAGCGCAGATAGTCGACCGGCATCATCTGGGTTTGGCCGAGCTCGCCCGCCCAGGCGCCGCGCATCTCGGCCGGCTGCAGGTCGCCGCGGTCGACGATCTTCAGCACGCCGATCAGCTGCGGCCGGAAGAAATCCGGTCGCCGGCAGTCGTGGCTGAGCGTTGCGAGCGCGTTGCGGGTGTCGAACTTGCCGATATTGGTGCCGAAGTCGGTCTCGAGCCCCCAGAATGCGACGATCACCTCGCCGGGCACGCCGTACTTCTTTTCGATCTCGTCGAACAGCGCGCGCTTCTCGCCGAGCGTCTTGATCGCCTTCGGCAAGCGCGGCGGCGCGGCCATGCGGCCGGCGAACTGCAGGAAGGTCTGCTGGAAGACGGACTGGCCGCGGTCGAGCTGCAGCACCTTCTGGTCGATCTGCACGCCGTCGAGGCCGGCGGCGATCGCCCTGTCGGAGACGCCCGCCGCGCGGGCCTCGGCGCGCACCCCGTCGAGCCACGTCGCGAAATCCCCGCCGCAGGCGGCGGACTGCGCCAGCGCCGGCGCGGCGGAGGCGGCCAGAAGCGCGGCGGCGACGGCGCATCGAAGGGCAAGCGGCATCGGCGGGCTTTCCGGGTTCGGCGCGGCGCGACCAGAGGGACTCCTTCATTCGCAGGCCAAACGCGGCGAAGACAAGGCGAAACGCCGCCGCGGCGCGCGTTCGGCCGACGAAAGCGGCCTCAGCGGCCGCGCTTCATCCGCGTCACCAGCCGCGCCACGGTCTTCTCCGCGCGTCTCAGCCCGGGCCGGCCCCGGGATGCCCGGTGCGCTTTCCGCAGCGCGCCGCTCGCGAAGGCTTCGACCACGACGGCGTGCACATAGGATTTCCGCACCACGGCCGGCGTGTTCGCGAGGCGCTCGGAGATCGCCCGCATGACATGGGCGAGCTGCCTGCGCCGCCCGGTCTCGCTCGCCGCCGGCTCGATCTCGACCAGCTCCTCCGCCGCCGTCGCGCTGGCGCCGAGCTGGCGCAGGTCCTTGGCGGTGACCGACAGGCCCGTCACGTCGCGGAGATAGGCGTTGACGTCGACGGAGGTGACGCGCCGGACCTTGCCGGCCTCGTCGCGATACTGGAACAGGCGCCGGCCCGGCAGCGATCCGACGCGCTGGATGGCGCGCGCGAGCCGGCTGGACTTCATTGCGATCTCGACGTCCTTGCCGCCCTTGCCGCGGAACGAGAGCTTCACCGTTTCGCCGCGAACCTTCACGTGGCGCTTCAGCAGCGTCGAGGCGCCGTGCGCCTTGTTGGAGCGGACGTAAGACTCCGACCCGACGCGGATATGCGTCTCGTCGATCAGCGCGACCGCGGTCGCGAGCGCCTTGGTGCGGCTGAGCTTCGGGCCGGCCATGTCGCGGGCGACCGCGCGCCGCAGCTTCGGCAGCGCCTCGATCACGCGGTCCAGCCGCTCGACCTTGCGAAGTTCGCGCACAGCGTCCCAGTCAGGGTGATAGCGGTACTGCGTCCGCCCGGCCTCGTCGCGACCCACCGCCTGCAGATGGCAGGCCTCGTCGGCCGCGATCCGCACCTCTTCATAGGCGGGCGGGATTGCGAGCGACTTGATCCGCGCGATCGTCTTCTCGTTCGAGATCCGCCGGCCTTTTGAGTCGAGATAGGTGAAGCCGGTTCCGGCGCGGCGGCGCTGGATGACGAGGTCGTCCGGGCCGCCGAGTTTGAGACCCGCCTCCTTGGCCGCCGCCTCCAGCGCGATCTGGTCCTCGTCCTGCTCTTCCGCCATCAGTGCGTCCTGAGCGCCTTGATGAGCTCGCCCTTGGTCGAGCGCGAGACGCCGCCGATGCCGATCTCCTTCGCCTTTGAATAAAGGTCGTCGCGGGTCCAGTCCTCGTAGTCCGGCGACTTGCCGCCCTTCCGCGACGGCGCGTTCGGTCCCTTGTTCCCGTATTTCGCCTGCGCGTTCGAGATTCGGGCGGCCTTCTCGGCGCTCGCGCCCTGTTCGCGCAGCGCCTCGTACACCTCGGGATTCTTGATCGAGGGGTTGTCCTTCGGGCTCTTCTGCGAGGCCTTGGTCGCCGCCATTGTCTCCTCCACGCTCTCGACCGCGCCAATCCAACTCGACGGCGCGCGGATCGGTTCCGGGCGAGTGGCCGGACAGGGCGCCGCGCGCTAAGTTCCCCGCGCCGAAACGATCCCGAAAGACCCCGCCATCGCCAGCCCACGCCTCCTCGTCGAGACGACCCGCGGCGCGAGCGTCGAAAGCCGTCATTCCGGATCGATCGCCGTCGCCGACGCGGACGGGCGGCTCGTCATGGCGATCGGCGACGTCGAGCGTCCGGTCTTCGCCCGCTCCAGCATCAAGGCGCTTCAGGCGCTGCCGCTGGTCGAAAGCGGCGCCGCCGACCATTACGGCTTCAGCGACGCCGAACTCGCCCTCGCCTGCGGATCGCATGGCGGCGAACCGGAGCATGTCGAGACCGCCGCCGGCGCGCTCGCACGCCTCGGGCTCGACGGCGAGGCGCTCGAATGCGGCGCCCACTGGCCGCTGAACGGCACCGCGTCGCGGGCGCTGGCGGCCGCCGGACAGGCCCCGTCCCGGCTGCACAACTGCTGCTCCGGCAAGCATGCGGGGTTCCTGTGCCTCGCCTGCGCGCGCGGCGAGGAAACGGCCGGCTATCTCGGGCTGGAGCATCCGGTCCAGGTCGAGGTCCGCGCCGCCATCGCCGAGACGACGGACCACGACTTGTCGACGGCGCCGATCGGCATGGACGGCTGCGGCGCGCCGACCTACGCGCTGCCGCTCGGCGCGATCGCGCTCGGCTTCGCGCGCTTCGGGTCTGGATCCGGGCTGCCCTCTGCTCGGGCCGAGGCCGCGCAGCGGCTGATGCGCGCCGCCTGGTCGGCGCCCACCATGATCAGCGGCGCGCGGCGGTTCGACACCGAGGCGATGCAGTCGCTCGCCGGCAGCGCCTTCGTGAAGAGCGGCGCGGAGGGCGTCTATGTCGCCGCCCTGCCCGAGTTCGGCCTCGGCGTCGCGGTCAAGATCGACGACGGCGCCGAGCGCGCCGCGGAGGCCGCGATGGCCGCGACGCTCGTCCGGCTGCTGACTCCGGACGGCGCGGCGGCCGACACGCTCGCCGCCCGCACGCGGCGTCCGCTTTACAGCGCCGCCGGCGACGAGGTCGGCGAAGTCAGGATCGTCGACGGCGCCTTGGGGTGAGGCCATTGTGCGCGCGGATGCGACGTGGTCCAGTCCGATCGGCTGTCAGCCGGCTTTGGGGGAGCGGATCGGCATGCAGGACGCATATGGCGAGGTCGGCGTCGAGGTGGAGAGGCCGGACGGCAGCGTCGTCACGGATTTCCGATCCGCCCCGGAGTTCCGCTTCACCCTGCAGATGTCCGAGGATGAGCTGGTCGGCGGCGAACCGGTCGATCTGGACAGCCTCCTCGACGAGCGCCACCGGCGGTTCTACGGCGGCCCCTGGATCCTTGGCGTCTACTATTTCGACCAGCTCATGGCCCGCGGCCTGAAGCCGACCGACCATGTGCTCGACGTCGGGTGCGGCGTCGGGCGGGTCGGCGCGCAGGTCATCCCCTATCTCGAGGCCGATCGCTATTGCGGCTTCGACTCCCATCTCTGGAGCCTGGTCGCCTTCGCGCGCTACGAGACGGTGATCCATCGCCTCGCGGCCAAGCGGCCCCGTCTGCTGCTCACCTCGACCTTCCAGGTCGCCCCCTTCGGCCGGAGGTTCGACGCCGTGTTCGACTTCAGCGTCACCCGCGGCCTGCAGATGGACCAGGTGCGCCTCGCCTATCGCAACATCGCCGCCTGCATGAACGAGGGCGGCCGCGTGTTCCTGTCCGCCGAGTCCAAGCTGCCGGTCGCGGAGATGGAGGCGCTCGGCTTCCGACACAGCTTTGCCGGCGAAGCACACTATCCGCTGTTCGCGCTGAGCAAGAAGTGGCCGCGTCCGACCAGCGCCTGGCACGAGTTCACGCGGGTCGGTTCGTGACGGCCGGACGCGCCGCTCCGGAGCTGCTCCAGAAGGCGCTGGCGGAGACCTCCGCCAGGAACTGGCCTGCGGCGAGCCGCCTGTGGTCGCTGGTCGCGGCGCAGACCGGCGAGCCGGCCCATCTTCTGAGGCTGCATTCGGCCCAGCTCCAGGCGGGCCAGTTCGCGGGCGCCGACGCCACGCTGCGGCGGCTCGGGGCGCTCGGGACGGACACGACGGAGCTCGCCTCTCGCGCGGCCCGCGCCAAGGGCGCGCGCAGCCGGGAGGCGATCGCCCGCATGCTTGGCGAAGGATCGTTCGAGGCGGCGCTGACGGAGCTCGACGCCTACGAGACGTTCGCCGGGCCGAGCGCCTGGATCAGCTCCCGCCGCGACCACGCGCTCGCCCGCAGCGACAGCCTCGCCGAACGCCTGCGCGCGCGGCCCGACCAGCCGACGCGGATCTACGTCTGCGGCTGCGGACGTTCGGGCACCACGCTGCTGATCGACCAGATGGCCTGCTTCTCGCGGCTGTTCGTCGACTATGACGAAAGCCACGCCGGCGCGTTCATGCGGGCGCCGGCCGGCTACGACGCCGTCGCGATCAAGCGGTCCTCTACCGCCTACGAGTACATTCCGGGGCTGCCCGAGGAAATCGGCCTGCTTTACATCGTCAGGCACCCCTACGACGTCATGGCCAGCAAGCTCGGCGACCGCGACCGCTACATCGAGCCCGACCGCTGGCGGAACGAAGCGGCCGCCCTCGCCGCCGTCATGGCGGGCGGCCGGGAGAACATGATGCTGGTCCGCTACGAGGATCTCGTCGCCGATCCCGACGGCGTGCAGGCGCACATCGCGGAAAAGTGGGGCCTGACGATCGGGCTGCCGTTCTCGCGTTTCCACGAGATTACGGGCGACACGCCGCACGCCCATGTCGCGCGTCCCGTCGACCAGGCGTCGGTCGGCTCCTGGCGGCGCCATGCGGGGCTGATCCAGGACCTCGACGCCGTCCATGCCGAGATCGGGCTCGAGCTGGACTGGTTTGCGCGCCGGTTCGACTACGAGCTGCGCCAGCCCGCCTGACCGCTCCGCGGCGCGTCGGGAGCGCCCGCCGGGCCCCGTCCGCCGCTTCGTCGCAAGTAAACTCAGCACAAACGAAAACGGGGGCGCTTTTGGCGCCCCCGTTCCGCGATCGAAGGAAGTCTTCGAAAGAGATCAGTACTTGGTCACGAGCGGAGCGGCCGGGGTGGCCGGGGTCCACAGCGGGATGATGATGCGCGACCAGAAGCGGGTGTCCTTGCGGTCGGCGCCCGGGCCACCGTTGCCGGTGGTGTTCTTGGCGTAGACTTCGCGGGTCAGGTAGGCCTGCAGGATGACCGGGCCGAAGTTGTAGCCGACGAGCGGGCCGACGGCGAAGGATTCGGTCTTGCGGTCGCCCTTGACGCGGTCGTACTCGGTCGAGCCGAAGCCGACGACGCCGACTTCCCACTTGCCGAAGGTCTTGGTCGCGGTCAGGTCGAGGTTGAAGCCGTTCGAGGTCTTGCCGCCGACAGCCTTATCGGAGTCGAAGGTGATGCCCCAGATCAGGTTGGCGGTCAGGTTCCAGCCGTCGCCGGTGTAGCTCGCCGCGAAGTCCTGACGCCAGGTGGTGGCGCGCACGCGGATGAACTTGTCGCCGGCGTTGAAGTAGATGCCCGACAGGTAGCTGACGCCGAAGCCGCCGCCGAGGTCGAAGGCGAGCTTCGCGGCCGCGAACGGGTTGTAGAAGCCGTAATCGTCGTTGGCGCCGCCCGGGACGTCAGCGTGGATCATCGGCGTGGCGACGAGCAGCTGCAGGTTGGTGCCGAGGAACGACCACGGGGTCGACCAGGCGATGACCGGAATGTCGACGCCGACCTTGATGTCCTCGCCCGGGAGCTTGCGGACGCCCCAGTCGAGGGTGTTGACGAAGTAGACGCCTTCCGGGAGCGGAGCGCCCATGGCCAGACCGGCGGTCTCGCCGGGCTGCGCAGTCGCGCCGGCGTAAGCCGCCGTGGTGGTGGCGCAAAGCGCGAAAGCGCCAGCAGCCGCGTATTTCATCACAGTCTTCATGTTGCCTTTTCCTCCGATCGGCGCCCTGCCGGGAACGCCGCCTCTCCGAGCATTAAGTTTGGTTTCGCCTGCCGGTTCGGGTCCGAATGTCCCCGAAACGAAGTCCGTCGGAACGAGAACCATCAGGCTCAACAAGCGCCCCCGACTCGGCGCCGCCTTCCGCAGAGGACATTTTTTGGGCTCGCGACGCCACTGGAATCACGCCTCGGAATCGCCGTCGAAGCCTCAGTGTCGCCGAAATGTCGCAACTTCTAGGACGCCATTAAGATGTGTTTACGAGCGTTAACTGGCGTAACGGCGCCCGCGAATTGGGCAAATAATAAAGATTCCAGTCAGTTGGCTGGGACGCCAAATTTGCGCCGCCTCACGGACGCGTTAACCTCTCATCTGACCGCGTTTTGGGCGACCACGAGGCCGGGCAGCCCTCCCGAGCCGCCCGAGCCGAGATCCGGGGTCGCGATCTCCGCCCAGCGGTAGCCCCTGACCGCGCCCTGACGGGAGCCGATGATCACGTTACCGCTCACCGTCGCGGCCCCCACGCCGTCTACAACCGAGACGCCCACTCCCACGCCCGAGCTCCGCACGACGTTGCCGGTGATCGAGACGTCGCGAAGGTAGGGCCCCCAGCCGGCCAGGATGCCGATCGCCGGCGCGTTCTCGATCGTGTTGCCGGTCACGGCGGTGTCGGCCTCGACTCCGATGCCGACGCCGTAGCCTTCTCCAGGCTGGTCGAGATAGGGGCGCTTGAAGAGGTTCCGGACGAGGTTTCCCGATACGGCGGCGAGGCGCCCGCCCTCGTTGAAGTTGGCGATCGAGATCCCGTTCGCCGCGCCGTCGATCACGTTGCCCTGGATGACGGCGCCCGAGAAACCGTACTCGGCGAAGACGGCGACCTCGCCGCTGTCGATGCAGAGGTTGCCGGCGATCAGCACGTCGTCCGCTTGGTGCGCGCGCACCGCGGTGAAGGCGGAGCGGCGGATGGCGTTGTCGGAGATCACGACGCCGCCGGCCTTGGAGACGTTGACGCCGTTTCCGTTCCAGCCGAGCCCGCCTTCGATGGCGCCGGTGTCCTCGATCCGGTTGCGCGAGACGATCGAGGGCTCGTCGCCCTTGTCGGCGCGGCGGATGACGACCGCGTTGTTCCGGCACCCCTTGATCAGGCAGTCGACGACCGAGATCCCCCTGCCGTCCATCGAGAACACGGCCGCCTGCCGGGCGTTGGAGATCCGGCAGGCGCGGATGGCGCCGCCGGTGCGTTGCAGCGCGAAGGCGGAGCCGCCGGCGTCCTCGACCGCGACCTCGTCGACCGTCAGCTGTCCGACGTCTGCGGCCTCCACGACCCCTGACTGCGCGCCGCCGGGAAAGTTCGCTCCGTCGAGCAGGAGACCGCGCAGCGCGATGCGCTTCGCCCCCTTCGCGGAGAACAGCGGTCCGGGGCCGGCGAGCTCGATGCGCGTCGACTCGCCCGCCCCCACGAGGGTCGCGCCGTCGGGCAGCGTCAGGCCGGCCGCGCGATAGCTCCCCGGCCCGAGGGCGAGCGGCCGCCCCTCGCGGGCCGCGCGGTCGATCGCCCGCTGCAGGCCGCGCGTCTGGTCGGTGGAGCTCGGCCGGACGCCGGCCTCGTCCGCGTCGAGCGCGCCGGGCAGCGCGTACGCCCAGGTCGGCGCCCCGACGAGCGCGGCGGCCAATCCGGCGCGCGTCAGCAAAAGGCGCCGCGACGCGTCGATATCCGGCCGAATGCGCATCGGGCTCTCCTGAAGTCGCGCGATGCTAGCCGCCCGCCTGCGGCGAAGGAAATGACAAGTGGCGGGCGCCGGGCCGGCTCCTCCGCAATGCCGCCTTTGAATTGATGCATCCAGTTTTTGGCTTGGACCGGCATCGAGCCGAGCCGCTAGGGTTCACCGAAGCCGGCCGAAGATCCGGCGTGGAGGAACCCGATGTCCGAGGAAGCCGCGACGCGCGTCACCGGCGCGCCTGTCGTCACGGAAATGCGCGTGGTCCCGGTCGCGGGCCACGACAGCATGCTGATGAACCTCTCCGGCGCCCACGGCCCGTACTTCACCCGCAATCTGCTCGTCCTCGCCGACAGCTCCGGCCATGTCGGCCTTGGCGAAGTCCCCGGCGGCGAGGGCATCCGCAAGACGCTCGAGGACGCCCGCGAGCTGATCGTCGGCAGGCCTGTCGGCGACTGGAACGCGGTCCTCAACGCGATGCGCAAGGCGTTCGCGGACCGGGATTCCGGCGGGCGCGGGCTGCAGACCTTCGACCTCCGGATCACCATCCACGCGGTGACCGCGGTCGAGAGCGCCATGCTCGATCTGCTCGGCCAGCATCTCGACGTCCCCGTCGCCGCCCTGCTCGGCGAAGGCCAGCAGCGCGATGCGGTCGAGATGCTCGGCTACCTTTTCTATGTCGGTCCGGCTCACAAGACGGCCCTGCCCTACCGCAAGGGCCAGGCGAAGGACGGCTGGATGCGCCTGCGCGACGAGGAGGCGATGACGCCCGAGACCGTCGCGCGGCTCGCCGAGGCGGCGCATGAGCGCTACGGCTTCAACGACTTCAAGCTGAAGGGCGGCGCGCTGGCGGCGGACGACGAAGCCGCCGCCGTCACCGCGATCAAGCAGCGCTTTCCGGACGCCCGCGTCACGCTCGACCCGAACGGGGCCTGGTCGCTCGACGAGGCGATCCGGGTCTGCTCGGGCCTTCGCGACGTGCTCGCCTACGCCGAAGACCCATGCGGCGCCGAGCAGGGTTTTTCGGGACGCGAGATCATGGCCGAGTTCCGCCGCGCGACGGGCCTTCCGACAGCGACCAACATGATCGCGACCGACTGGCGCCAGATGCGCCACGCGATCCAGCTCGGCTCGGTCGACATCCCGCTCGCCGACCCGCACTTCTGGACGCTCGCGGGCTCGGTGCGCGTCGCGCAGCTCTGCCGCGACCACGACCTCACCTGGGGCTCGCACTCCAACAACCACTTCGACGTCTCGCTCGCGATGTTCACCCACGCAGCGGCCGCGGCGCCCGGCAAGGTGACGGCGATCGACACGCACTGGATCTGGCAGGACGGCGAGCGCCTGACCAAGGAGCCGCTGAAGATCGAGGGCGGGCTGGTCAAGGTGCCGGAACGGCCGGGCCTCGGGATCGAGATCGACTGGCCGGAAGTCGAGAAGGCGCACGAACTTTACAAGTCGCACGGCCTCGGCGCGCGCGACGACGCGGCCGCCATGCAGTTCCTCATTCCGGACTGGAAATTCGACAACAAGCGCCCCGCGATGGTGCGCTGAGCAGGGAAACACGACGCGTCGTCCCGGGCGAAGTCCCGGGACCCATAACCACCACGCTTCGGGAGCTCTCGAAACGGGAGCGGAAATGGACCCTGGGACTTCGCCCGGGGTGACGGCGGAGCAGGCCGAGACGAACAAGAAGGCGAAAAGCGATGGACCTCCCCAAAAACACCTTCAAGGCCGGCATCCGGGAAGGCCGCCAGCAGATCGGCCTGTGGTCGAGCCTCGCCAGCACCATCTCGACCGAGGTGATCGCGGGCTCGGGCTTCGACTGGATCCTGCTCGACATGGAGCACTCGCCGAACGACCTCGGCGACATCTACGTCCAGCTGCAGGCCATCATGGAGAGCCCGACGCAGGCCGTGGTGCGGGTGCCGAGCGACGATCCCGTCACCATCAAGCGCATCCTGGACGCCGGCGCCCAGTCGCTGATGATCCCGAACATCGAGGACGCCGAGCAGGCCGCCCGCGCGGTCGCGGCCACCCGCTACGCCCCGCGCGGCGTGCGCGGCTTCAGCCAGGCGCCACGCGCGGCCCGCTTCGGCCGCATCCCGAACTACCACGCGACCTGCGAGGAGCAGATCTTCGTCATCCTGCAGATCGAGTCCCAGAAGGCGCTCGACAACATCGAGGCGATCGCGGCGGTCGAGGGCGTCGACTCGCTGTTCGTCGGGCCCGGCGACCTCTCGACCAGCCTCGGCTATCTCGGCCGGCAGGGCCACGAGGACGTCGTGACGGTGATCGAGAAGACCATAGCGCGTATCAAGGCGGCAGGCCCCGCCGTAGGCATCCTCACCGGCGACGAGACGCTGGCGCGCCGCTACATCGCGGCGGGAACGGACTACACCGCCGTCGGCTCCGACATGAGCATTCTGGCGCGCACGACCGAAGCGCTGGCGGCGAAGTTCAAGAACGGCTGACCGCGAAAACGAAACGGAGAAGCGACATGAACGTCGGATTCGTCGGCCTCGGCATCATGGGCAAGCCCATGGCGGGCCACCTCATCGCGGGCGGGCACACGCTGTTCCTGAAGGGCGGCAGCAAGGGCGTGCCGGCGGAGCTGATCTCGGCCGGCGGCGTCGAATGCGCCAGCGCCGCCGAGGTCGCGCAGAGGTCGGACGTCGTCATCACGATGGTGCCGGACACCCCGGACGTTGAGAAGGTCCTGTTCGGCGAGGGCGGCGTCGCGGAAGGGTTGTCGACCGGCAAGATCGTGGTCGACATGAGCTCGATCTCCCCGATCGAGACCAAGGTTTTCGCCGAAAAGGTTGCCGCCCTCGGCGCGTCCTATCTCGACGCGCCGGTTTCGGGCGGCGAGGTCGGGGCGAAGAACGCGGCGCTGTCGATCATGGTCGGCGGCGACGATGCGTCCTTCGAGACGGTGAAGCCGCTGTTCGAGCTGATGGGGAAGACCATCACGCTGGTCGGCCCGGCCGGCAGCGGCCAGGTGGCGAAGGTCGCCAACCAGATCATCGTCGCGCTCACCATCGAGGCGGTCGCCGAGGGGCTGGTGTTCGCCGCCAAGGCGGGCGCCGATCCCGCCAAGGTCCGGCAGGCCATCACCGGCGGCCTCGCGACCTCGCGGATCCTCGAGCTTCACGGCGAGCGGATGATCAAGCGGACCTTCGATCCGGGCTTCCGCATCGAGCTCCACCAGAAGGACCTGAACCTCGCGCTGCAGGGCGCCAAGGCGCTCGGCGTCGCGTTGCCCTCGACCGCGATCGCGCAGCAGCTGTTCTCGGTCTGCGTCGCCAATGGCGGCGCCGGCTGGGACCATTCCGGCATGGTCCGCGCCCTGGAGATCATGGCGGCTCACAAGGTCGCCGAATAGGCTCGAAAATCGTTAAGGACGACGGGAGAAAGCCGCCCGGCGAAGTCTTGGGAACGTGCGGAGACCGTGACAGGCCCGACCGGCCCGGATCGGTCGCCGCCGAGGTCGGCGCTGCGGCCGCGCGGCGCGCTGCGCGTCGGTCCCCTACGGGCGGCCCCGAAGGCGTCGCATACGCAATTACCCGTAGGCGATTCGGCGGCCGGAGCGGCGCCGCCGCGATCGCGCGCCACAAGTCTTCAGCAGACGAAACATGAAAAACGCCGCCGACCTGATCGATCGACGGCGTTAGAAACTAGACTACTTACGAATCGCTGCGACTAATGAATAGTCGGCTCTGCTGGACCGAGGCGTGTTATCTCGTCCTTTATTCGAAGCTTTTTTCGCTTCAGGGCGGCCACCCTCACGTCGTCCGAACTTGGGTGCAACAACTCGTCTTCGATTTCTTTCTCGATGGCGCGATGCTTCTTCTCAAGCTCGGCAAGATGCGACTCGATAGACATTCAGTCCGTCTCCCTCGTCTGGTCTTGACGTCATCAGCATGTCACGACGCCGACGGTCTGTCGAACGGGTTTCGCACACTTTTGAGTCACGCCCGCGTTGGGTTCGCGTGTCCCAAAATGGGATCCCAGACCCGCCGCCGATCGCCGTGCTTGCCGCCCTCCCTGCGGGGGGCGATACTACCAGGACTTGGGGTGGCGTTGGACGGCGGGCGACTTGAATGACGGGGCGTGACGAGGATGAGCCGACCGACGAGGCGGCCGCCCGCGAGGAACTCGGCCGGCTCCGCGAGGAGCACCGCGACCTCGATCATGCGATCGAGGCGCTGGAGCGCATCGGCGCCGGCGACAGGCTCCAGATCCAGCGGTTCAAGAAGCGCAAGCTGAGCATCAAGGACCGGATCTCGTTCCTCGAGGACCAGCTGACGCCCGACATCATCGCCTGATCGCCGGTCAGCCCGGCCTGAACGCCGCCTCCATCTCGCGCCGCACCCTGAACGCCTCGCTGTCGGGCGCCTCGACGTCGTCCCAGGTCAGGATCGCGCCTTCCGCTACCGACCGCTTCAGCTTTACGCCATGGGCGAGGCCGATCGGCAGCGCGCCTTGCGCCAGCGAGTCCGCCGCCGGCATGAGCTTGCCCCAGACGGTGCGACCGCCCTCCCCGTCCAGCGTGTCGCCGGCCGCGAGCCCGGTCTTGGCGCAGCAGGCGACGTCGCCGCGAAAGCCGGTCGGGCAGCCGGTCGGCTCGCCGCGCAGCGCGGCCGAGGCGACGCTGACGCCGAGCTCGAGCCCGATCAGGTGCGAGGGCCGCCAGAGCGCCGCGAACCGGCCGTCGGGGTCGGTCGAGACGCCATACTCGCCGAAGCAGCGGCGCGCATAGTCACCGGCCGCTCCGGGCCCTTCCGGCTCGAAGACGACATAGACGCCCCATCGCAGATCGTCGGGCACGTCGCTGCCGTCGCGCTTCAGGCTGGAGACGACCTCCACCATGCCGGACCCGTCCAGCACGCCGCCGTCGGCCTTCGGGCGCAGCACGGTCGCGAGCTCGCGGGCGCCGGCCGGCGGGAAGGTCAGGCCGTCGCGCGGCGCCGTCAGTCCCGTGCCGTTCGCGATCGCCGCCATCTCGATCGCGGACTTGGTGCCGTCGAGAAAGGAGTTGAACATCTGCGGGTTCATGCCGGCGAGCCGCGCGCGTTCCGGATCGAGGCCGTAGTGCTCCCAGACCGTGTCGGGCGTGGAGGCGTGGTAGGCCGGCAGATACTTGGTGCCCTTGCCGGCCGCCACGACACGGAAGCCGCAGGTCCGCGCCCAGTCGACCATCTCGCAGACGAGCGCCGGCTGGTCGCCATAGGCCATCGAATAGACCAGCCCCGCCCGCTCGAATTTTTCGGCGAGGTACGGACCGGCAAGAACGTCCGCCTCGACGTTGACCATCACGATGTGCCGGCCGTTCTCGGCCGCGAGCAGCGCGTGGCGGATTCCGGCCGCCGGATTGCCGGTGGCGTCGATCACCACGTCCAGTCCGTCGGCGCGGATCAGGGCCTCGGAATCGTCGGTCAGCGCGACGCCGCCGGTCCGGCGCGCCTCGTCGAAGGACCGTGCGACCGCCTCGTCCGCGTTCCATCCGGCCGAGGCGAGCGCCGCGCGCGCGCGGTCCGGCGACAGATCGGCGATGCCATACAGATGCAGCCCCGGCGTCGTGCGGACCTGAGACAGGAACATCGTGCCGAACTTTCCGGCCCCGATCAGCCCGACCCGGACCGGCCGGCCCTCGTCTGCGCGATTCCGCAGCTTGGCGGCGAGGTTCATGCAGCGTCCTCCCTGGATGCGCCGGTCGATCGCCGGCTTGCGTCCGACATCGCGCGCAGGACCGGTCCGGTCAATGCGAGGCCGTTCAACGCCTTGCGACCGATACAAATCGCCGGAGCCGCGCCGCTTGCGCAGCGGCGCGGCCTTGCCTATCGTCCGCGCCCTCATTTCCCGTCCCACGGAGCCTGATCATGGCCGCGGACCTCCGCGCCGAAACGCCGTCCGTTTCTCCGCTCGTCGCGATCGTCATGGGCAGCCAGTCCGACTGGGCGACGATGACCCACGCGGCCGAGACGCTCGACAAGCTCGGCGTTTCCTTCGAGGCGCGCATCGTCTCCGCGCACCGCACGCCCGACCGGCTGGTCGCGTTCGCGAAGGGGGCCAAGGCGGAAGGCTTCAAGGCGGTGATCGCGGGCGCCGGCGGGGCGGCGCACCTTCCGGGCATGGTCGCGGCGATGACGCCCCTGCCAGTCTTCGGGGTTCCGGTCCAGTCGCATACGCTGTCGGGGCTCGACAGCCTGCTGTCGATCGTCCAGATGCCGGCGGGCGTCCCCGTCGGTACGCTCGCCATCGGCCGCGCCGGCGCGGTCAACGCGGCGCTGATCGCCGCCTCCGTGCTCGCGCTGTCGGACGAGGCGCTGGCCGGACGGCTCGACGCATGGCGCGCGGCCCAGACCGAGAGCGTCGCCGACCACCCGTCCCACGGAGCATGAAGCCATGGCGCTAGGCCCCACGACGACAGCCCCGCTCACCCCCGGCTGCACGATCGGCATCCTCGGCGGCGGCCAGCTCGGGCGCATGATCGCGCTTGCGGCCGCGCCGCTCGGCCTGAAGACCCGCGTCTACTGCCCCGATCCCGACAGCCCCGCCTTCGACGTCGCGAGCGCCCACACCATCGCCGCCTATGAAGACGAGGCCGCGCTCGCGGCGTTCTGCGACGCGGTCGACGTGGTCACCTACGAGTTCGAGAACGTCCCCGCCGCGACGGCGAAGATCGTGTCGGCGAAGAAACCGCTGTTCCCGGACGCCCGTGCGCTCGAGACCACGCAGGACCGGCTGACCGAGAAGACCTTCCTGCGCAAGATCGGACTGCCGACGCCCGATTTCGCGCCCGCCGACGACCGCGACGGCCTCGCGGCGGCGCTCGCCGCGATCGGCCGTCCCGCGGTGCTGAAGACCCGCCGCTTCGGCTATGACGGCAAGGGCCAGATCCTGATCCGTGAGGGCCTCGCCGTCGACCAGGCGCTCGCCGCCATGGGCGGGCAGCCGGCGATCCTCGAGGCATTCGTGCCGTTCCGCGCCGAATGTTCGGTGATCGCGGCGCGCGGGCGCACGGGCGAGTTCCGCGCCTACGACGTCGTCGAGAACCGGCACGAGAACCACATCCTGCGCTCGAGCCATGTTCCCGCGCAGATCAAGCCCGAAACGGCGGCGGCCGCCGTCGAGATCGCCCGCAAGATCGCGCAGTCGCTGAACTATGTCGGCGTGCTCGGCGTCGAACTGTTCCTCGTCGACGGTCCGGCTGGCGAGCGCGTGATCGTCAACGAGATCGCGCCGCGCGTGCACAACTCCGGCCACTGGACGATCGAAGGCGCAGCGACGAGCCAGTTCGAGCAGCACGTCCGCGCCATCGCCGGCTGGCCGCTCGGTTCGGCAAAGACGCGCGGCGAGGTGGTCATGACCAACCTGCTCGGCGCCGAGGCGACCCGCTGGCGCGACCTCCTCGCCGAACCCGGCGCGGCCGTCCATCTTTACGGCAAGGGCGAGCCCAAGGCCGGCCGCAAGATGGGTCATGTCACGCGAGTGAAAGTCTAGCTGCTTTTCGTGGACAAGCATCGCGTCCGCTGCTAGACACGATTCAACGATGACGCCGCGCGTCGCTTGCGCGGACGTCGTCTTTTTGTTTTCCGGCGACCGTGCGCGGCTCGCTTCGCTACAAACGACAACGCTATCCGAGGCACGACGTGCAGGTTCTCGTTCGCGACAACAATGTCGACCAGGCCTTGAAGGCCCTCAAGAAGAAGATGCAGCGCGAGGGCATCTTCCGCGAGATGAAGCTCCGCGGTCATTACGAGAAGCCCTCCGAGAAGAAGGCGCGCGAGAAGGCCGAGGCCGTCCGCCGCGCCCGCAAGCTGGCCCGCAAGCGCGCCCAGCGCGAAGGCCTGCTTCCGATGAAGAAGAAGTGATTCGCCGGCCGCGCCTGCCGCGGCCGCGCTGATCGCCACGCCGACAAGCGCCCGTCCGGACATGCCCGGCGGGCGTTTTTGCGTCTTCGGGCTCTCGCGGACGGAAAGGCGGCGCGACATCGCAATCTCGCCGCAATCCGCCTGTGTCTGGGCTCCGACGCTTTCCGAACCATCGAGGTGATGAGGCCATGGCTCGTCCGGCGAGCACGATCGCGATCTGGCGCGCAGCCGCGCTGCTCGGCGCCGCACTCGCGCTGGCGGGCTGCGACACGATGGGCGGCCCGAGCGCGCGCGACGTCGATCCGGACGTCTACGCCGCCCGCACTTCGGACCTGAACTCGCTCAGCCAAGTCGTGAACAGCAATCCGAACGACCCGGAAGCGCTCAACATGCGCGGCTCCGCCTACGCCCGGCTCGGCCAGTACGACAACGCGATCGGCGATTTCAACCGCGCGCTCCAGATCAACGGCAATTTCGCCAAGGCCTACGCCAACCGGGCGCTGGCCTATCGCTCCAAGGGCGACAGCGGCGCGGCGCTGGCCGACTACAACCGCGCGATCGAGGCCGACCCGGCCTACGGCTCGGCCTATGTCGGCCGCGGCAACCTCTACCGCACGACGGGCCGCACCGACGCGGCGCTCGCCGACTTCCAGAAGGCGATCGAGGTCGACCCCAACAACGCGCAGGCCTGGCACAATCGAGGCCTGATCCATCAGTCGCAGGGCCGGCAGGAAGACGCGATCGACGACTTCACCAAGGCCACCGCGATCTCGGTGACGCAGGCGGAGCCCTATATCGGCCGCGGCATGAGCTACCTGGCGCAGGGCGACTACGCGGCGGCGATCGACGACTTCAACACCGCCCGCACTCTGCAGCCGAAGAACATCGACGCCTGGCTCGGCCGCGCGCAGGCCTTCGAGAAGCGCAACGAGCTCGGCAACGCCCGCGCCTCCTACGCGCAGGCGCTCGGCATCGACCAGCGCAACAAGCAGGCGATGGAAGGCTTCACCCGCGTCGGCGGCAAGCGCGGCGAGAGCTATACCGAGAACTGACGCGTTCTGCCGAGACGCGATCGTTCTTCGACCCCAGCCGTCATCGCCGGGCTTGACCCGGCGATCCATCGGGCGCGGACGCGCCCGCTCAGATGGATGCCCGGATCAAGTCCGGGCATGACGGATCCGTTACGGCTTCGGCGGCGCGCCGACGCGCTTGGAATATTCGGCGTCGATCTTCTCGGCGAGCTTTTCGTAGTTCCCGTCGAAATGATGGCCGCCTGGCAGCTCGACTCGGGCCTTCGGCGCGATCGCGTCCGAAGCGCAGGCGACGTCGTTGTCCTTGTCGGCGAGCTCGTCCTGCCCGTAGACGCACATCACCTTGTCCATCGGCAGCTGTGCGGCGGGCTTGAGCACGTCGTGATCGCCTGAGCCGACCCCGAGCCAGCCCGAGACGCTGACCTCGAAGTCCGCAGTCTTCGACAGGCCGAGCAGCGCGATCAGCTTGACCTGGTCGCGCACCTGCCGCGAGGCGTGCTGCCAGGCGAAGGGGATGACGTCCGCGCCGAAGGAATAGCCGCCGAGCAGGATGCGGTTGATCTTCCAGTCCTTGCCGTAGCGCCCGACGATCGCCTCGAGGTCGGCGCCCATCTCGCGCGGGGTCTTCTCGTTCCAGAAGTAGCGGAGCGTGTCGACGCCGACGACGCCGTAGCCCTCCTGCTGGAAGTAGCCGGCGATGGTCTTGTCGAGGTCGCGCCAGCCGCCGTCGCCGGCGTAGATCACCGCGAGCCCCTTCGGGTTGGGCGTGGTCGGGGCGTAGAGCACCAGCGGCAGGTTGTTGACCGCGTCCTGCGAGCCGCCGCCGATGTCGAAGGCAGCCTCACGCGCGGCCGCCGCCATGTCGGCGTCGGGCGCCTGCTCGTCGTAGTCGGCGGCCGGCAGGTCCTTCACGAACGCCTTGATCCACTCCGGCGCCGGGCCCTGCGTCAGGATCCGCCATTCGCCCTGGATCGGCTGCGGCCGGTCGTTGCCGAGCACGAGGTCGGCGCCGTCGCGGGTCTGCGTCTTCGGCCCGTCGCACAGGGTCTTCGGCGCCGGGATCGGCACGCGCCCGGTGAAGCCGAGCGACACCGCGCCCGAGAACATGTTCGCCGGCGCCTGGGCGAGCATGCCGTAGGCGACGTCGGCCCCCTTCCCCACGCCGATCAGCACGGGGAGCCTGTAGGCCCTTAGGCCGAGCTCCTTTCCGGCGAGGCGAGCGTATTCCTCGATGTCGCCGGACAGGTAGGTGCAGGCGTCCGTCTCGCGCGCGATGCCCTGGAGATATCTCGGCAGGTCGATGCCGATCGCCATCGCGCCGCCCTTGACCAGGGCGTCGGCCTCGGCCGCGCGCGCCGGCGTCCAGCCGTCGAGATCGGAGACGATCACCACGATCGCGGTCGGCTCGCCGGCCGGGGCCTGAACGGGCACGCTCGCCAGTGTCTCGTTCCCGACGGTGATGCGGCGGACGTCGGCGGCGGAGGCGGGCGCGGCCAGAAGGAGGGCGACGAGCGCCCCGAACAGCAGTTTCACGCGACGGATTCCTCGGGAAGGAGCGGCGGCGTGTCGGTGGGGACAGGCACGTGGCGCTTGGGCGCGTCGCCGATCAGGGTCGTGATGTCGATCAAAATCTGCGGCAGCACCCAGCCGCCCGGACAGGCGAGGTAGCGCGGCTCCCAGACCGGGTTGAACTTCGACTTGTAGGTCCGCAGACCCTCGAAATTGTAGAAGTTGTCGCCGTAGCGGAACAGGAAGGCGCCGACCCGGTTCCAGGTCGGCCCGAGCGGATGCTCGGTGAGGCCGGACAGCGGCGCCATGCCGAGGTTGAACCAGCGATAGCCCTCGGACTTCGCCCGCAGCATCAGGCGCACGAACAGCGCGTCCATCACGCCCTTGGGCGCGTCCGGCGCGTAGCGCATCAGGTCGACGGTCGATTCTTCCTTGTCGGCGCTGGTCCACATGTTGGCGAAGCCGACGATCTTCCCCTGATGGCGCACGACGACCATGTCGAAGTGGCGCAGGTAGTCTTCCGACCAGAAGCCGAGCGAGAACCCCTTCTCGCCGCTCTTGCGCGTCTTCATCCAGCTGTCGGAGACGGCCTTGAGCTCGGGATAGAGGGCGACAGCGTCCGGCGCGGGCACGACCGTGATCTCGAGGCCGTCCTTGGTCGCCTTGCGGTCGACGTAGCGCCATTCGTAGCCGGCCTTGCCCTCCAGCGTGAACAGCGAGAGGTCGACGCGCGCCTCCTCGCCGAGCTTGAGCAGCGACAGGCCGAGGTCGAGATAGGTCGGCAGGCGCTGCACGCTCGCCTGGTAGAACACCGGCCAGCCGCCGTGCTGGTCGGCGAGCTCCCGGAACGCCCAGAGCAGTTCCGAGGTGCGCTCGGCCGGCCCGACCGGATCGCCCATCGCGACCCAGCTGCGGCCCTGCACCTGGTACATGATGAAGGCGTCGCCGGCCTCGGAGAACAGGAAACGCTTGTCGCCAAGGAAGGCGAGGTTGGCGTCGGCGCGGTGCGAGGTCCCGACGATCGAGATCAGGCGGCTCGCGGGCTCCGGCGGCGTCGGCCTCGGCCGCCCGTGCCGGTGCAGCAGCGCGTGCAGGCCGATGGCGAGCGCCGCGACGCCCGCCGCGAGGCTCGCGCGCAGGAAGCGCGGGGCGTCGCCGCGATAGGCGAAGTCCCACCACAGCTCGGTGGTGTAACCGACGTTGCGATAAGCGAAAAAGCCGAGCCAGATCGAGCCGGCGAGCACGATCGCGACCGCCGCCAGCCACGCCGGCGCGAGGTCCTGGTCCCAGAGCGAGGCGCGCCGGTAGAACGCCCGCCGGTTGATCGTGAGCAGGCCGAGGACGACGGCGAGCACGGTCGCCTCCTCGAAGTCGAAGCCTTTCGCGAGCGAGAACAGCAGCCCCGCGAGCAGCAGCAGCTGCGCGACGCGGTAGGCGCTGTCGAGCCGTCGCAGCAGGCCGCGCGCGACGACCAGCAGCACGACGCCGACGACGCTCGCCAGTAGATGCGAGGCCTCGACGAAGGGCAGCGGCACGATCTTGCGCAGGATGTGGAGGCGGTCGGTCTCGGCCGGCAGCGCGCCCGAGATCAGCAGCACGATGCCGCCCAGGAAGACCGCCGAGGCGAGCACGATCGGCGCGACAGGCCGCATGACGGCCGCCAGCAGTGCGCCGGCGCGGGAGAGGTAGCCCTTCCGGCGCGTCAGCTCCGAGCCGCCGAGCAGCGCGAGGGCGAGCGTGAACGGGATCAGGTAGTAAACGACACGCCAGAGCAGCAGGCTCGCGAGCACGGTGTCGGCCGGCAGGTTCGGCAGCGCGAGCAGGACCGTCGCCTCGATCACCCCCGCCCCGCCCGGCGCGTGGCTCAGCATGCCGAGCGTCATGGCGACGACGAACAGGGCCGCGAAGGTCGGGAACTCTATGACGGCCGACGGCGGCAACAGGATCCAGAGCGCGAAGGACGCGCCGAGGATGTCGACGAGGCCGATGAGGATCTGCGCGCCGGTCGACCTCGCGCCCGGCAGCGCCAGCCGGTAGCCCTCGACCGTCACAGCCCGCTCGCGGCGTCCCACCCAGACGACGTAGGCGACAATGGCGGCGATGATCGCGAAGCCGAGGCCCATGTTGATGATCGGGCTGAGGCCGTCGAGCCGCGAGACGTCGGGCGCCTCCGTCACGAGGCCGAGCGCCAGCGTGAAGAAGATGCCGAGCCACAGCGTCACCGCCGAGATCGCGGTGATCGCCGCGACCTCCGCCGCGCCGAGCCCGGCGCCGGCGTAGATCCGGTAGCGCACGGCGCCCGCGACCAGCAGCTGGAAGCCGATTGTGTAGCTGAGCGCGTAGCCGGTGAAGGAGGCGAGCGCCGCGACCGGATAGCCGACGTCGCGCCGCTTGATGTGGATGATGCCGAACCAGTCGTAGCCCGTGAGCGCGACATAGCTTGCGGCGGTCGCCGCGAGCGCGATCCCGAGCTTGCTCCAGGGCGTCGCCGAGATCGCCGTCTTGACGTCGTCGAGCTTCACCTCCTCGAGGAGGTTGTGCAGGACGTAGAGGACGATCGCGAACAGGATGATTGAGGCGAACGCCCCGACCGTCCTCCAGGGCACCGTCGTGGCCCAGGCCCGCAGTCGCGGAAAATGGAGCGGCGACGGCGCCTGCCCGTCCTCGGCGGCGTCGATCGCCCTCGCCTCGGGCTGTTCGGCGTCTGTCGTCTGTTCGGACATAGAACGGTGAAAGGGCTCTGGGCTGTGGTGGCCGGAGAGACGTCGCGTCCCGCCTCCCGGCGGCGCGGACTTCAATCGCGAGAACGCGGCGGACATAGGGCGCTTCTTAACCGGAACGCTGTATGACAGCGTGGCGCCGCAAATCAATGGAGCGGCGAAACGACGCCCTGCGGCGCGTCGACTTTTCGGAGAGGCGTGTGACCGCAGCCACCGAGCGTATGAGGCGCGGCGACGAGGCCGGCGCGGCCGAACGGGCGCCTGCGGCCCGCCTCGACGAATCCGCGCTCGCCTTCCTGCGCCGTCATCCGACGGAAGCCCCGCTGCTGCTGCTCTGGGCGCTCCGGGGCCGCGCGGAGTTCGCGCGGCGGCTCGGGGAACGCGTCCCCGCCGACTCCGTGGTCACCGCGCCTCCGTTCGAGCCGAGCGGCGGCGCGTCCACCTTCCGGCTGGTCGCCAAGGCGGCGCGGCTTCACCAATGGAGCAAGAACGCGCTGGTCGCGGTGCCGCTCGTGCTCGGCGGCCGCGCCTTCGACATCGACGGCTGGGTCGCCGTGCTCGCCGGCATGCTGCTGCTCGGCCTGCTGGCGTCCTCGACCTATGTACTGAACGACCTCTGGGATCTCGAGGACGACCGCAAGCACTGGACCAAGCGCAACCGTCCCTTCGCCAGCGGCCGTCTGCCGATCGGCGCCGGGCTCGTCGCCGCCCCGGTCGGCATCCTTCTCGCGCTGCTCGGCGCGCTTGCATTGGGGCCAGCGGTGTTCGCGGGCTTCCTCGCCTATCTCGCCATCACCCTCGGCTACTCCTTCCGCGTGAAGCGGATCATGGTGCTCGACGCCTTCGCGCTGGCGAGCCTGTTCACCATGCGCCTCGTGATCGGCATCGCCATTGCGCAGGTGCCCGGCTCGCCTTGGCTGCTGGTGTTCTCGATGTTCCTGTTCGCCTCGCTCTCGCTCGCCAAGCGCCACACCGAGATCCTGCGCGTGGTCGAGATCGGCAAGGATCGCGCGGCGGGCCGGGGCTATCTCGCCTCCGACGGGCCGGTGCTGATCGCGCTCGGCGTCGCGAGCGGCGTCTCGGCCGTGCTCGTCATGGTGCTTTACCTGATCGAGGAGGCGTTCCGCGCCGGCTATTACGCGAGCCCCCACCTTCTGTGGGTCTTCCCCTGCGCGCTGTTCGTGTTCATCGGCCGCATCTGGATCTATTCCGGACGCGGCGAGCTCCACGACGACCCTGTCGTGTTCGCGATCAAGGACAAGGCGAGCCTGTGCCTCGCCGCGGCGATGGCCGTCGCCTTCGTCGCGGCCGTCTGGCCCGCCCGCTTCATGCCGTGGTGACCGCCCCATGCCGTTCGACGCCGTCGCCCTCCTCCCCTCGCCGCTGCGCGACCGCATGACCCCGGCGGAGCTGAAGCGCATCGGCCGCTTCCTGCTCGCCGGCGGCTTCGCGGCGCTGGTCAACTGGGGCGCGCGGTTCCCGCTCAACGAGATCATGCCGTTCGGCGCGTCGGTCATCTGCGCCTACGGCGTCGGCATGGTGGTCGGGTTCTTCCTGTACCGCTTCTTCGTGTTCGAGGCCCATGAGGGCGACGCGCGCGACCAGCTCTGGAAGTTCGTCGTCGTGAACCTGATCGGCGCGGCGGAGGTCTGGCTGCTCGCGCTGTTCTTTGCGCACTGGCTCGCGCCGGCTGTCGGCTGGACGCTCTGGGTCGAGCCGATCAGCCACGCGGCCGCGATCGGCATCGGCGCCGCGACAAGTTACGTCGGTCATCGATTGCTGACTTTCCGCGGTATTTGACCGCGCAAACGTCTCTTGATCGTCGCGTTCGGCAGCATAGGATGCCGGATCGCAAGATCACGGAAATGATCCGATGGCCACGATCGTCGCTTCGGGCAAGCTCGGCTTCAGCCTCGGCTACGTCGACTTCTTCGCCCTGACGCAGGGCGACAGCTACGTCGCCACATCGACCGAATTCCGCGTCTCCTACGGAGGCGGCGAATATGACGAGTTCCACGGCAAGGGCTTCAAATACAACGCGGACGGCTATCCGATCGCGGGCACGGTGAAGTCCTACGCCTATTCAAGCGGCGACGGCGTCGTCATCAAGCTCTCGGACCTCAATGTGAAAGCGGTCGACATCGCCGCGGCGGCGCGGACGGTCTCGACCTCCGACGACATCGCCCTGATCAACCGCGAGCTCGACCGGAGCGACGACAATTTCATCGGCGCCGCCAAGGGCGACGACTTCTCGAGCCTCGGCGGCTCGGACGATCTCGAGGGTCGCGGCGGCAAGGACGATCTCGACGGCGGCGCCGGCAAGGACGTCCTGTCGGGCGGCGACGGAAACGACACGTTGACCGGCGGGCTCGGCGATGACCGCTTCCGCTTCGACGCCGGCCTCGGCAAGAGCAACGTCGACGTCATCACCGATTTCGAGGTGCGGGGCGACACGATCGCGCTCGACCACGACATCTTCCGGAAACTCGGGACCGGCGGGCTCGACAAGGACGCCTTCTTCGTCGGCGACGAGGCGCACGACCGGTCGGACCGCATCATCTACAACGACAAGTCCGGCAAGCTGTTCTACGACCCCGACGGCAGCGGCAAGCAGGACGCCGTCGCTTTCGCCAGGCTCGATCCCGGCCTCGACCTCAGCGCCAGGGACTTCGACCTGTTCTGAACCCGGCGGTCAGATCGCGCCCTTGGTGACGCCCGCGATCACGAATGCGACGACGTTCAGGCCGACCGCGTAGACCGCCAGCAGCTTGAACAGCCGCAGCCGCTCGTCGATCCGCTCCGAGACGCCGGCGAGCGCGGGCAGCATCAGCACGTAGAGCGCCGGCAGCCAGTCCAGCACGTAGCGCTGCACGTTGTGCTGGATGAAGCCGTTCGAGTGGTAGAACAGCGTGATGCCGGCCGCCGCGACGATGGCGAGCAGGCCGGCCAGCAGCTTGGCGTCGGGGCGCGCATAGAAGGCGAACAGGACGAAGGGGCTCGCCGCGAGCAGCGAGGTGCCCGACGGGTCCATGCGCAGGAGCTCGGTCATGTAGCGGCCGCCGAACTCGGCGTGGAATCCCTGCACGAACAGGTAGAGCACGTTCGAGAGGAAATACTGCTTCGAGAACAGCCCGAGGTCCTCGATCCGCCAGGTGATGAAGGACCTGTCGTCCCCGCTCGGATAGGCGGCGATGTAGCCGTAGCCGGTCTCGAGCGGCGAGCCGAAGCGGGCGTAGTTGTAGCCGAGATAGACCGCGAGCGCCGCTGCGAGCGGAAGGCCGAGGCGCAGGGCGTCGACGATGGTCGCCCGGTCGAAGGCGATCAGCCGGGCGTCCCTCGGCCGCGACAGGGCGAAGAGGAACGGGGCGAGGAACAGCGTCATCTGGCGGGTGAGGAAGGCGAGCCCGATCATCATCCCGGCGAGCCACAGCCGACGGTCCATCGCCGCCAGCACGGCGACGCTGCTGACCAGCAGGCCGAAGGTCTGCGCGAAGAACCAGACGTTGTCGCCGCGCAGGCCGACATAAAAGGCCGGCGTGCCGAACACGAAAGCCATCGTCGCCCAGAGCCGCGCCTCTCGCCCGAGGCCGAGGCGACCGGCGATCCCGAACCAGCTCCAGGCGACGCCCGCGAGCATCAGGCCCGACAGGATGAGGAACCCGGACGCGTTCGGCCCGAAGATCGCGACCAGCGGCATCGCGACGATCGCCGGCGCCGGCGGGAAGATCACGTAGATTTTTTCGGCGTAGCGCGCGCAGTCGATGTCGAAGCAGGTCGGGCTGTCGAAGCGGCCGTGCAGGAAGGCGTCGGCCAGCAGCGCGTAGCTGTTCGTGCCGCCGACCTCGCCCCACGCCCGCAGCGCGAAGGCGCCGAGCAGCGCCGCGACCAGTCCCAGCGCCGCAAGCGCGACGAACGACCAGCGGCTCAGGCCGCGGCGGCCGCCGGGCGAAGCCTCGTCCACGATCATTCCTGCCCGCCTCCCCCGACGACGCACGCCAAGCTATGGCCTTGTCGCGGTTGACGTTCCCACCGACGCCTTAAGCGATGGCTACCATGGCGCAGGGAACTTGCGCGAGCGACGTTTGTTAGACCGAACGGCGCGTCGTCGCGGCGACGCGCCGACGTGAGCGCACGGCGGACGGGCGGCGGACGGTTTCCGCCGCATTCCGGCCACCTTGCCGACCGGAAGGGGTAGCAGCTTCCGGTCCTTACGGGACGCACACGCGCATTTGGGGCGCCTCAAACAATCGGGACGGACCGCCATGGCAGTCGGCACTATCGGTAATCTCGCACCCAACAGCCTCGAGTTCTTCGAGTTCTTCGACCCCAACGCGCGCTTCAATTTCGGCAACAAGTCGGAAATCTCGCTCGTCAGCCGCGACGGCTACGAGCTCGTGCTCAAGGGCGACGGCTTCAAATACGGATCCGGCAACACGCCGAAGGACGGCACGATCACCGACATCTTCCTGTACGACTCCCACGGCGACCTCGTCGGGCGGGTCGACGACGTCTCCTACTCGCTGGTGAAGTATTACGAGACCGTCGTCGACGACGGGAATCCGGACAAGTTCACCGCCGATCTGCTGTCTGGAAATGACGATCTCGCCGGCGGCTCGGCCCGCGACAAGCTGCAGGGCTACGACGGAAACGACCTGATCAAGGGCTTCTTCGGCCACGACACGCTGATCGGCGACGGCGGCGACGACACCCTCAATGGCGGCGACGGCGCCGACAACCTGTTCGGCGGCTCCGGCGCGGACAGCCTTCTCGGCGGCGACGGCCAGGACCTGCTGGTCGGCGCCAAGGGCGACGACATCCTCGCCGGCGGCTATGACGACGACCGTCTCGACGGCGGCGCCGGCAACGACACCCTCAACGGCGACGCCGGATTCGACAGCCTCAACGGCGGCGGCGGCGACGACAGCCTGATCGGCGGCGGCGGCGGCGACCAGATCGAGTCCGGCGACGGGAACGACTTCGCGAGCGGCGGCGGCGGCAACGACTTCATCGGCGCAGGCGCCGGGAACGACACCGTCACCGGCGGCGACGCCAAGGACGAGATCTACGGCGACAACGGGAACGATTCGCTCTCCGGCGACGCCGGCGACGACGCGCTCTCGGGCGGCGCGGGCGCCGACACGCTGGTCGGCGGCGCGGGCTTCGACACGCTGTTCGGCGGCGGAGGCGACGACGTCTTCCAGTTCGTCAAGCAGGAGCACGGCAGCGACACGATCCTCGACTTCGATCGCGGCGACGACCTGCTCGCCTTCAAGGCGTCGGGCTTCGACAACCTCGACGCCGACTTCGATCTGGTGACGGGCAAGAACCCGGAGGCCGACACCGGCGACGGGACCTTCCTCTACAACACCAAGTCTCACGAGCTGTTCTGGGACGCGAACGGCGACGGCAAGGGCAAGGAGTTCTATGTCGCGACGCTCGACGGCGTGAAGGATCTCGACAAGGGCGACTTCCTGATCGTCTGATCCTGCGTCATCCTACGGGACGGCCGTGCGACAGCGGCCGTCTCGCAGCCTGCGGGGCGCTTCGGCGCCCCGTTCCATGTCCGGGGATGACGCGCGTGCGTCCCATCATTCTGGCCACGGTCCTCGCCTGTCTCGTCGCGCCGCCGGCGCGAGCCGAGCCGACCATCGCGCCCGGCGAGGCCGCGCCCGCCGCGGCGCTCGCGCCAGAGGCCGCCGCGCCGACGGCGCCTGTCGTTGCGCCGGATCCCGGTCCGAACGACGAAAAGGCCGAGGCCCCCTCGCCTGACGAGGCGCGGCTTCGCGGCATGGTCCGCGCCGAGGCCGAGAAGGTCGGCCTGCCGCCGGAACTCGCGGAAGCCGTCGCGAGCGTCGAGAGCGGCTTCGACGTCCGCGCAGTCGGCGGCGTCGGCGAGATCGGGCTGATGCAGGTGCTGCCGTCGACCGCCCGCATGCTGGGTTTCGCGGAGCCGCTGCCGCGCCTGTTCGATCCGGAGACCAACATCAAATATGGCGTTCGCTATCTCGGCGAAGCCTGGAAGAAGACCGGCGAGGACATCTGCGGCACCGTCATGAAGTATCGCGCCGGCCACGGCGAGACGCGGTTCTCGTACCGCTCGGTCGCCTACTGCGTCCGGGTGCGCGAGATTCTGGCGGCGCGCGGCTTCAAGGTGACCGGGACCGTGCCGGTCGCGACCTTCGGCGACCCGGTCGGTCGGCTCGGTCCGGCGCGCGGCGCAAGGCGGCTCGCGAACGGTCGGGTGCGGATGCGCTTCAACTGGGCGGGCGTCGACAGCCGACGCAAGGCGCTCGACCGGGCGGCCTCCGCCACCATCTCGATCATGCAGTAGTCGGTCGAAAACGCTCGGCTGCCTGCGAATTCGCTGGACGCGCAATGCGCGAGTGGGCATGTGACGTTCGTAAGGGGTATGGCGCGCGCCAGTTCTGCGCGCCTGTGGAGCTGAAATGAGCGGAGGCCCGTTCGGGGGAGCGCTTCAGAGGCGGGAGCTGCTGCTGCTCGCGCTGGGGTTCGCCGCGCTGCTCGCCGTCGGCGCCGTCTCCGTCTTCCTCGTCGAGCGCAGCGTGACCTACGGTCGCCAGGTCGCAAGGACGCTTGAGACCAAGGGCGAGATCGTCCGCGCGCTCAGCCTCGCGCAGGACGCCGAGACTGGCCAGCGCGGCTTCCTGCTCACCAATGACGATCGCTACCTCCGCCCCTACCAGCTCGCGATCGAGAATTCCGGCGCCCGGCTCCAGCGGCTGCGCGAACTGATCGATCCGGACAGCCTGCAGGGCCCACGTTTCAGGGAGCTGCTCGAGCAGCTCGACATCAAGCTCGGCGAGCTCGCCCAGACCATCGCGCTCCAGCGGCAGGGTCGGACCGACGAGGTGAAGGCGATCGTCGACACGGAGCGCGGGCGCAACGCCATGCTCGCGATCCGCCGCGTCGTCCGCGTGATGTCCGAATATGAGGACCAGCAGTTCGCGGAACGGTCGGAAGCGGCGATCGCCTCCTCGCGGTTGCTGCTCGCCGCCGTGGCGATCGGGCTCGTGGTGGCTGGCGCTCTCGCGATCGGCGCGCAGCTGCTTCTGCGCCGCCAGTTCCGGGAGCTGGACGAGGCCCGTCAGCAACTCGAGCAGGCGAACACCGGGCTGGAAGCCGCCGTCGCAGAACGCACCGCGGACCTCAGCGCCGCCAACGAGGAGATTCAGCGCTTCGCCTACATCGTCAGTCACGACCTCAGGGCGCCGCTCGTCAACGTCATGGGCTTCACCAGCGAGCTCGACGCCGCCCGGAAGGTCCTGAAGGATCAGATCGACCGGCTGGACGACGAGGAATCGAAGCGCGTGAGCTCCGAGGCGAAGCTCGCCATCGAGGAGGATCTGCCCGAGGCGATCGGCTTCATCCGGACGTCGACCGCCAAGATGGACCGGCTGATCAACGCCATCCTCAACCTGTCGAGACAGGGCCGCCGCGAGATCCGCCCGGAGCAGATTCCGGTCGAGGAGATGGTCAAGTCCATCTCGGACACTATTTACCAGCAAACGCAGGCGGCTGATGCGGAGATCGAGGTCCAGCCTGGTCTTCCGCCGCTGGTCAGCGATAGGCTTTCCATTGAGCAGATCTTCCAGAATCTGATCGAAAACGCAGTGAAATACCTGGATCGTTCGCGCCCGGGGCGGGTCTCCATCTCCGGCCGCAGGGTCGGCGCCATGGTCGAATATGCGGTCGCCGACAACGGCCGCGGCATCGACGCCAAGGATCATGAGCGGGTGTTCGAGCTGTTCCGGCGCGCCGGCGCGCAGGACCAGCCCGGCGAGGGCCTCGGCCTCGCCTTCGTACGCGCCAACGTCCGCAGGCTGGGCGGCGTGATCCGCCTGACCTCCGAGCCCGGGCAGGGCTCGACCTTCCACCTCACCTTCCCGGCCGTGCTGCGGCCGAACCAAGAGAGTCCAGCGACATGAGCAGTCCGAACCAGCGCTCCGTCGTGATCGTGATGATCGAGGACGACGAGGGCCATGCGCGGCTGATCGAGAAGAACGTGCGGCGCGCCGGCGTCAACAACGAGATCCGGCACTTCTCCGACGGCACCTCCGCCCTCGCCTTCCTGCAGTCGTCGGAGACCAACGCCAACGGACCGCTGCTGATTCTGCTCGACCTCAATCTGCCGGACATGACCGGCATCGACATCCTCGGCGTGCTCAAGCAGCACGACCGGCTGAAGCGCGCGCCGGTGATCGTGCTGACCACCACGGACGACAAGGTCGAGATCCAGCGCTGCTACGATCTCGGCTGCAACGTCTACATCACAAAGCCCGTCGACTACGAAACCTTCGCGACGGCGATCCGCCAGCTCGGCCTGTTCCTGTCCGTCATGCAGGTTCCCGACGCATGAGCGGAGTCGCGACCGAAGAGGCGGCCGCAAAGCGAATCCTGCTCATCGAGGACGATGAGGGGCTGCGCCGCCTCGTCGGCCGCGACCTCGGCCGTGCGGGCTACGATGTCGTCTCGGTCGCCTCCTGCGGCGAGGCGCTGGCGGCCGTCGGCTCGCAGACGTTCGACGTCATCGCCCTCGACCACTTCCTGGGGCACGAAACCGGCCTCGACATCCTGCCGGCGCTGAAGGCTCTGCCGGACGCGCCGCCGGTGATCTACGTCACGGGCTCGGAGGACGGGCGGGTCGCGATCGCGGCGCTGAAGGCCGGCGCCGTCGACTACGTGATCAAGGACGTCGCCGGCGAGTTCCTCGCGCTGCTGCGCGCCTCGATAGCCCACGCGCTCGAGCAGGTGGAGATGCGGCGCGCCAAGGAAGCCGCCGAGCGAGCCGTCGTGGAGGCGCGCGACCGCGCCGAGACGCTGTTGCGCGAGGTCAACCACCGCGTCGGCAACTCGCTCCAGCTCGTTTCGGCCTTCATGCACCTGCAGTCGTCGAGTCTGCCCGACGGGCCCGCACGCGAGATGATGCGCGAGACCGAGGCGCGGATCCTCGCGATCGCGCAGATCCACCGCCGGCTCTACACCTCGCCGGACGTCCGTTCCGTCGACATGGACGAATATCTGTCCGGCCTCGCCGAAGAGCTCGAGAGCTCGCTGCGCACGGCCGACCGGCCGCATCGCATAGACATCAGCGCGGTCCCAGTGAAGATGGCGACCGACCGCGCGGTGTCGCTCGGCGTCATCGTGACGGAACTCGTCACCAACGCCTTCAAATACGCCTATCCGCAGGGCGCCGAAGGACAGGTGCGCGTGCGCCTCGCGCTCGACGGGGCGATGCTCTCGCTCAGCGTCGAGGACGACGGCGTCGGCATGGCCGACGACGCGCCGCCGAGCGGGACGGGCCTCGGCCAGAAGATCGTGCGCGCCATGGCCGCCTCGATCCAGTCCCGCGTCGAACGCGAGAGCACGATGCGGGGCACGCGGATCGTGCTCGCGTTCCCGGTCTGACGGGTCAGCGAGCCGCGACTTCGGCCAGGTTCAGCGCGTATTCCTTCGTCCCGGGATCGTAGAGCAGCCGCCACGACAGCCGGATCCCCGTCGCCGCGAGTAGGCGTGACAGCGCCTCGCGCGCAGGCTCGCCGTTCGCGGAGAACTCGATCCGGCGCGCCTGCAGCGTGGCGAGCGGCGCCGCTCCCAGCCCGACCGGCCGCCCGAGCGCGGCCGCGAGGGCAAGCCGCCACTGGTCGAGGGCGTCTAGCGCGGACCTCCGCCCGCCCGGCACGGACACGCGAACGTCCAGCGCCGGCATGACCTTGGCCGACCGGCCAGCCGTATCGCTGATCGCGACCGGAACGACGTGGAGGGCGTCGCCGCTCCGGAGCAAGGCGAAGCGGGCCGCAGGCCGGCCCGCCTCGTAGGCGGCGAGAGCGGCCTCGACGGCCTTGCCGGCGGCCTCTAGCGACGCCGTCTCGGGCCCTTCGAAGGAGAGCCGGCCGATCCGCGGCATCGCGAACGCGGCGTCTCCCCCCGCAACCATCGGCGCGACGGCGCCGGGGTCGGCGATCGGCGCGTCCTCATAGGTCACGACCTGACCGGAGAGGCGCTCGATCTCGCGCACCGCCTCGGCGACCGGGCGCGAGCCGGAGACGACGATCTCGGACCCGAGCCTTGCGGGCGCGATCGGCCGGCGATCGAACGCCGTGCAGTCGAGCCGCTTCTTCTTCGGCTGCGGCTGGAACGTCTTCGTCTCGGACTTGCCCAGCCGGGACGAGGTGATGGTCTGGTAGGTCATCGACGCCTTGAGCGTTCCGGGAGCGCCGTACTCCACCCAGTCCTCGGAGACCTGCTCGGCCTGGAACTGCATCTGCTGCCTGAACGAGGTGCCGCAGGGCGCGCGGCGCTTGGTGCGGTAGTAGGCCGTGATCTCCTGACCGTAGCCGATGTTGTCGACGCCCCAGCCGCCGTCCTCGCTGACCTCCCAGGTTCCGCCGCTGATCCTGTAGAACGGGTCGTAGATCGAGCCCTCGCACCAGCAGCTGTCGTTGGCGGGGTCGCCGCCGCCGGGGTCGGCCTCGCGCACGAGGTTCAGCGACCAGTCGAACTTCGGGTCCGAGTTCTTCACCTTGCCGCGCCACTTGCCGTAGCCGTCCTTGCGCCAGCCGGCGAAGGAAGTGGACTCCGTGTCCGGATAGACGACCGGCACCTTCAGCTCGAAGCCCTTGAGGACCGGGGAGAGCCGCGGCGGCTCGTAGAGCATGGTCACGTTGTCGGTGACCTTCACGTTGGAATGCTTCTCCCACGTGTAGCAGACCGAGGCGAAATCGAAGGTTTTGCCGGGACAGGCGCCGCTCGACAGCGGCTTGTTCTGGATGATCCCGGTGGTGACCTTGCCGCATTTGCCGGTGTCGCAGATCTCCTGATCGACCAGCGTCCAGGAGCCGGCGCCGTGGGGCTTGCAGGTGTCCGGGTCGTATTCGGTGAAGGAGGCGATGAAGGTCAGCTTGTAGCGCTTGATCTGGCCGCCGCCGGGCTTGCCGGGCAGCGTGCTGGCGTCGCAGGCGCCGCCCTTGGCGGCCGACTGCAGATCGTCCGCCGACAGCGCGGGCGTCCCGAGCGCGGGCTCGGCGGCCCTCAGCGCCTGCGCGTGACCTGCGGCGAACGCCGCGACGAGAAGCAACCGCACGCCGCGCATGGTGATCCGCCTCCCCTGACCTCGGCGGAGGCTAGCCGGTTTCCGGGCGGCGAAAACTTAGGGGAACTACGCAATCCCTCGCGGTCGCCGGACTGGGAGAAGAGGCGCCGCGGAGCGACGCCTCTCCTCCGGTGATGTCGGCCGAAGCCCGTTCAGCCGGCGTCGACGTAGAGCTTGCCGCCCCCGTCCAGAAACTCCTTCGACTTCTCGGCCATGCCGGCCTCCGCCTCCAGCGACGTCTTGGCGTTGCCGCCCATCGCCCGCGCTTCGGCCCGAAGCTCCTGCGTGATCTGCATCGAGCAGAACTTCGGCCCGCACATCGAGCAGAAGTGCGCGACCTTGTGGGCGTCCTTCGGCAGCGTCTCGTCGTGGAAGGCGCGCGCCGTGTCGGGGTCCAGCGAGAGGTTGAACTGGTCCTCCCAGCGGAAGTCGAACCGCGCGCGGCTGAGGGCGTCGTCGCGCACCTTGGCGGCGGGGTGGCCCTTGGCGAGGTCGGCGGCGTGGGCGGCGATCCGGTAGGTGATGACGCCGGTCTTGACCTGTCTCTTATACACATCTCCG
>CABHPB010000010.1 GCA_902168115.1 uncultured Methylopila sp.
CGATCGCGGAAGGCGTGGAGGTGCTCGTCACCGTCCACCCGTCCTTCCTTCTCAGGCTGCCCGACGAGGCGCGCAAACGCGAGGAGTATGACCGGTTCGTCGCCGATCTCGGTCTCGCCGCCCCCTTCGTCAAAGCCGCCTGAAGGGACGCTGGCTTCATTTCGCGGGAATGCGCGGAAACTCCCGCGGCTCCTCGAGCGTTGCATGAATGTCCGCCGCTCGCGTCTGCCCACAGACGGTCCGCCGGATCGAGGGCGCCGGGAAGGACGACGACGATGGTTGGCGAACATCTCAGCGGCGCAGGCGCGCCAAGCAGAGCGACGCGAGAGCCGCTGAAGACCCACAGCTTCGGCTGGAATCCGCTCGAACGCGTCCGGCTGGCGTCGACGGGGCGCATCCCCTTCGACGCGCTGGCGCGACCCAAGAGCGCGCTGATGGCCGCCGGCGGCGTCGCCCTGATCGTCCTGACGATCGCGGGCGCCAGCATCCTCGGGGCCGGCGAAGGCGACGCACAGTCCGCCGCTTCGGAGCGTGAGCAGAGCCTGGCGGCGCGCGAGGCGTCGATCCGGCAGCGCGAAGCGCAGCTTTCCGAGTTCGATCGGCGCAAGGCTAATGCCGAAAGCGGCGCCCGTGACGCCGAGCGCCGGCTCGCCGAGCTCGAGGCTCGCCGAACGGACCTGCAGCGCGAGGTCGCCGAACTCACCGCTCCGGTCGCGCCCGCCGCCGGCGACGAGCGCGGAGCCCCCAGCGCCGGAGAGGACAGCGCAACCGCGGCGAACGATCCGTCTCCGCCGGACGAGGACGCAGTCGACGGCGCGGTCACCGCGTCGAGCCCTGCCGGTCAGGAGAGGCAGGCCCGATCAAGCGCGAGCGTCGATGCGGCGTCCGACGCCGAAAGCTCCGCCGAGCCTGCGCGCCGGGAGGCGACGCAGATCGCGCTGCCGTCGACCGCCGGCGTGACGCGCGTCTTCATCCACGTGCCGGCCACCGATCCTGCGGCGCGCGCCAGGGCGAAGGC
>CABHPB010000011.1 GCA_902168115.1 uncultured Methylopila sp.
GCCTGTCCTTCTGGGGAAAACCCGTCCGTTGGTCCGCCGATTGCCCTTCGCCTCGGGTTGATGCGATGCTGGGGCGTCTATGTATGTCGCTCACGCGGTCGGGCTCGGTCGAGAGGCGCCAGATGACGGATGGTTTCGGACGCTCGGAAAAGGTCGCGGCGGTCTCGTTCGGCGCGCGGCTGGTCGGCTCCGCCGGCTTCGGCGCGCTGTTCCGCGAGGGCATGGCGCTGGTCGAGGAGACGGCGGCCTATCTCGACGGCGACGGCCGCACCGAGTCGCGCAAACTCGGCCGACCCGAATCGATCGCCTACGCGACCGAGAGCATGCGCCTCACGACCCGACTGATCCAGGTCGCCTCCTGGCTGCTGGTGCAGCGCGCCGTCAACGAGGGCGAGATGTCGGCCGACCAGGCGCGCGACGAGAAACGCAAGGTCAAGCTCACCCCCATCACCTCGACGCTCTCGACGGACATGTTCGAGCGGCTGCCCGAGCGCCTGCGCGACCTCGTCTCGCGCACCGCGCGCCTTCAGGAGCGCGTGCAGGTCCTCGACGCTCAGCTCGACGGCCGCGCTTCCGAGGAGGAGGCCTCGGGCAATCCGCTCGAGGGCCAGATGGAGCTGCTGCGGCAGGCGTTCGGCGGACGGCGCTGAGCCTTCAGCGCCCCGCAGCCTCGTCGAGCCTCGCAAGGCATACGGCGTCGACGTCGCCGGTCTTTTCGCGCATCGCGGTTTGAATCTCGGACACCGGTCGCCCGGTCAGGCGATCGAGGTCCGCGGTCGTAACGCGGCGCGCCAACGTCTCGCCAAAACAGTCGCAGAATTTTCCGATCGTCTCGGGCGTGACGTCGGCGTCGACCGGCGTCGCCTTCTGGCGCGCCGTGCAGGCCTCGACGGCCGAGCGCACGAAGTCCGCGCGCGTCTGGCCGGAGAGCGGCTGGCCATCGCCCCTCATGTTGAAGCGCCAGATCGCGACGCCGAGCGCCACCACCGCGACGGCGAGGACGCCGAGAAGGATGCGCTTCGCTGTC
>CABHPB010000012.1 GCA_902168115.1 uncultured Methylopila sp.
GTGCCTTCCTTGTCGATGCGCTTGTAGGTGTGCGCGCCGAAGAAGTCGCGCTGCCCCTGCACGAGCGCGGCGGGGAGGCGGTCGGCACGGATGCCGTCGTAGTACGACAGCGACGACGAGAACGCCGGGGCCGGGATGCCTGCTTCGGCGGCCGCGATGACGACTCGGCGCCAGGCGGCCTGGGCGCGGGTGATCGCCTCGGTGAAGTACGGGGCGGTGAGCAGGACCGGCAGGTCCGGCGTCTCGGCGTAGGCGTCGGCGATGCGGTTGAGGAACTGGGCGCGGATGATGCAGCCGCCGCGCCAGATCTTGCTGATCGCGCCGAGGTCGATGTTCCAGCCGTACTCGGCGGCGCCGGCGCGGATCTCGTCGAAGCCCTGCGAGTACGCGACGATCTTCGAGGCGTAGAGGGCGAGGCGGACGTCTTCGATGAACGCGTCGGTGTCCTCGACCGAGAACTCCTCCTCCGGGCCCGGCAGGTCGCCGGAGACGGCGCGCTGCTCGGGGTGCGAGGAGAGCGAGCGGGCGAAGGTCGCCTCGGCGATGCCCGAGACGGGGACGCCGAGCGAGAGCGCGGTCTGCACCGTCCACGCGCCGGTTCCCTTGGCGCCGGCCTGATCCAGGATCACGTCGACGAGCGGCTTGCCGGTCTCGGCATCCACCTGGCGGAGCACCTCGGCGGTGATCTCGATCAAGTACGACTCCAGCTCGCCGCGGTTCCACTCGGCGAAGATCTCCGCGATCTCCGCGGGGGACTTGCCCGTGCCGCGGCGGATCAGGTCGTACGCTTCGGCGATCAGCTGCATGTCGGCGTACTCGATGCCGTTGTGCACCATCTTCACGAAGTGTCCGGCGCCGTCGTGGCCGACGTGCGTGACGCACGGCTCGCCCTCGGCGACCGCCGCGATCGAGCGCAGGATCGGTCCGAGCGTGACCCAGGACTCGTCCGAGCCGCCGGGCATGATCGACGGGCCGAGCAGGGCGCCCTCCTCGCCACCCGAGATGCCGGCGCCGACGAAGTTGATGCC
>CABHPB010000013.1 GCA_902168115.1 uncultured Methylopila sp.
GGGTGGGGGTGAAGGCGGCGCCGTCTCCAGGTTCGGAATTCGGAGCGCCTGTTTCTCAGAGGGCGCCGCCTTCACCCCCACCCTTACCCTCCCCTCAAGGGGGAGGGATTTGGAGAGCGCGGCGCCCTACTCGCCCCCTACTCCGCCGCGTCGCCCATCGTCTCGATGCTCGCAAAACCCTGCTCGCCCTCCTCCATGTCGAAGGGCGTCGCGACCTCGACGAAGTCGTCCGGGTAAAACCCGTTGAAGCGGGTCCTCAAAGCCAGGCTGTAGGCGCCGATATGGCCGATCTCGATCCAGTCCCCGGTGTCGACCGTGTCGGGCAGCCAGAACGGCCGCGACAGGATGTCGACCGAGTCGCAGGTCGCGCCCATCACGCGGAACGGGGCGAGCTTGCCGGCGGACGTCTTCGGCGCGCGCCGCCGGGCGGGGTCGGGGATCAGCCGCGCGGGCAGCGTCATCTTGCCGGTCCAGCTGTCGGAGAGCGAGGACCAGATGCCATCGTTGATGTAGAGCCGCTGCCCCTTCTTCAGCAGCACGCGCACGATCACCGAGAGCGAGCGCGCGACGATCACCCGGCCGGGCTCGGCGATCAGCGGCAGGTCGCCGAGGCCCCAGGCGTCGATCTCACTCTCAATGCGGGCGACAAGGTCGCCGACCTGCGGCGTCGGCGGCCCGGGCCGCTTGGGGTCGTGGCCGTATTGCGCCGGAAAGCCGCCGCCGATGTCGAGCGCGGCGAGCTCGACGCCGGAGCGCCCGCGCACCCAGTCCGCCGAGGCGAGCGCCCGCTCGTAGGTCCCGAGGTCCTCGACCTGGCTGCCGACATGGAAGGTGACGCCGGCGCGAAAGCCGATCCGGTCGATCCGCTGCAGCAGCTCGACCGCATGCTTCGGCGCCGCCCCGAATTTCTTCGACAGCTCATAGGCCGCATGGCCCCGCGTCGCGATCCGCACGAACAGGGTGACGTCGGAGGGCGCAAGATCCTGCGCCCGCACGATGCGCAGGATCTTCGCCACCTCGTCCTCATGGTCGAGCGCGAGCGCGCCGATGGAGAACCCTTCGAGCGCGAGGCGGATGTCGGACTGCGCCTTCACCGGGTGCATGTAAAACTGTTTCGCGGCGGGCGCGGCGGCGAAGGCGGCGGCGAACTCGGCGGGGCTCGCGACGTCGAAGGCGCTCACCCCCGCCTCGGCGAGGCGTTTCAGCACGAAGGGCTCGCCGTTGGTCTTCACGGCGTAGGCGGTCTCGCCGCGGAAGGCGTCGAGGAAGGCGCGCGCATCAGTCGCCAGCACGTCCGGCCGAAAACCGTAGACCGGCCGGTCCGGCCGAAGGCTCAAGGCGGCGTCGCGCCCGGTCTCGAATTTCTGCATCCGCCGCTCCGGTTTCCGAGGCTCGCGGACGTTAACAGCGCGGATGCGGCGGCAGGAAGACGGGGGCGCCGATCCAAGTCAGGCCGTCGAGCCCAACGCGCCAGATTTTAAGAGGCGTATGAGCGGGGTTCAGCCGACTACAGACGACGCGCTCCAGGAGCGGGGCTATTCCCACTACCGTCGGGCGTCACGGACTACGTAAATATGTCGAAAGCTTCTGGAAGCTGTTCGAAGCGTCCCGTCCGCTCGGCCCCCATCCACGTGTCGGCCAAGTACATGAACCGCTACTGTCGCAGGTTCACGTTCCAGTCTCGAAGCATCGTCAAATGGAGAATGCGATCCTGCGGCCTCTGCCTGGGCGAAGCAATCGCTCAAGCAGTTTGCGCGGATGGCTTAAGCAAGCGTCAGAGATTGTGGCAAAATGGCGCCTCTAGACTTTCCAAGCGCGACGAGGTACATAAAAAAGCAGGGGCGGCCTAGGCCGCCCCGTTTGAGTCCGATGTCAATAACCTCGAATTCTGGAATGGGGGTGCAACCCCAAACCACCGTTCGAGGGGTCGGTAGTTGAACATCTGGTCTCTCCTTCCTCTTCGGCTGTCGCATGCCGAAGTCTGCTCGCTGTGAACGATAGGCCCCGCCCCGTGCGGGGCCTTTCGCGTTCCGGACTTCCCGGACGATTCACCATGCCGCATTCAGATACACTTCGCAAGGGCAGCCCCCTTCAAATCCACTGCTTCGTGTGGCACTCTCCGAAACGTTCGGAGAACAAATCTATGGATACCGCACTGAAAAACGCCGAGGCTCGCCGCTCTGAGGCCAAGGCGGAACTTGAACAGCTTCAAGCGCAAGTGCGCGTGCTGACCGCTGAACTGGATCGAATTGATCGGTTCATACAAGACTGGCGCGAGTTCGCAGGCGTATCCGAACCCGACGTTGCGCCGCATGAGGTCAAGGCAGCTGGACCGAGACGGAAGCCGCGCAATCCTCCACGGGAAGAAATCGGCGACGCGGTCGCGGCCATCCTCGATGAACGCAATGAGCCCATCCTTCGAGATCCACTTTTTGACGAGCTTGAACAGCGCGGAATTCATCTTGTCGGCAAAGATCCGCGAATGATCCTAAGCACGATGATTTGGCGCATGAGCGACCGCTTTATTCGCCTGCCACCGCACGGGTACTGGTTTAAAGACCGTCCGTTTCATCCAGCAAACTACGATCCCGAAGCGATCTCACGGGCTCGAGATATAGCCGAAGAACATGCAGTAGGCGTTGCTCGCCTGAGAGAGCTTGAAAAGCTAGATGACCCTACGGAACGAGACGTGGAAGAATATGGAAATCTTGAGACCGAGATTGGAGTTCTGGAAGATCGCTACCCAGAGCTGAAATCAAAAAAAGGTCCGGGTCTATTTGAGTAAAGCCTTCTCGCTATTGGTGCGGAGTGCGGGGCTCGAACCCGCACAAGATTTTAAGGCCTCACGGGCTTGTACAGCGCTCACTTGAAGCGCTCTGGCAAGCCCGCGCGTCTACCAATTCCGCCAACTCCGCAACGCAATGAAAGTTGTGTCGGGCCGCCGTGGTGTCAAGCCTCGCGGCGCTAGGACGCAAATCCGCATACCTGTCTCAAGGGGATAATCCCCATGTTTTTTATCTCAACAGCGTGTTTCTGCATAAGACTCTTCGGCCACCAAATGGAACGCTACCTTGTATTGCAGGATGAGCAAGTACGCCTCTTGGAGGTAGGTATTTTTTCCTTGACTTTCCGCTTCCCATCCCACACCCTTCGCCCACCTCCTCCCGCCGGGAGGCGCGTCCGGACCGGCCGTTCGCGCGGGATATGAGGGCGGCGCCTGCGCGGCTTCGGCACCGGTCCGAAGCCTCCCGGGACGTCGATCGAAGACGTCTTCGGCGCGAAGCCGACGTTCGAGGTCTTGGGACCGAGGGCGTCGGGAGAGCGACGGAGGCGAAAAACGCCGCCCGCCCTGCATTACGACGGGGCCGCCCTTGAGTGGGCCGTAACGCGGCGGGACTCGTCCGGACCCTCGGAACCCCCGAGGCCCACGGGTGGCCCGTCGTCGGAGCGCGGTTTCTTCGGTCGCTCGCGAAATCGCCGTGCGTGGGGCGCCGGGCGACCGGTTCCTAAAACACAAGAGATGCGGCCGCCCGGCGTCCCGCGCCTCCCACATGCCGAACGCCCCGCGCGAAAAGCGGCGGGAACGCCGGCGCTCGCCCATTCATCGAGGAAAGATCAGCCAGCAAGGAAGACAAGCGATGTCCTACAGCAACGCCCCGCTCGGCCTCGTCCCGTCATGGCTGCGGCCGGGACAGGCCCCGCGGCCAAGATCCGAGCAAACGAGACGGGAGCAGGCGAGCTCCGAGCGCCCTGCCCCGCCGCCGGCCGAGGCGCTGGTTCCCGAGCCGGCGCCTGCTCCGGTCGCGGAGGCTGTTCCGCCCGCGCCCACCGCCGCCGAGCGGCGCGCGGAGCAGGCGCGCTGGGACCGGCGCTGGCGCGCCTGCGCGGACGCCGCCTGCCGCCGCGAGCGCCGCTGCCGCTTCACGCTTTATCGCTGCCATCGCGAGAGCGAGGCGCGGGGCGACCCGAACGCCATTCCGTGGCTCTACCAGACGATCAAGTGGAAGCTCGGCGAGGGCCCGAAGCCCCCGGACCTGCCGAGGCCGCCCGATCCGCCCCCGCCGCGACGGAGGAGGCGCGGGAAGAGGCGGCGGGAGCGCTCTTCCCCTCTCCCCTTGAGGGAGAGGGTAGGGTGAGGGGTGACGGCGGCGCCATCGCAGGACAGGGCGCCGCCCGCACCCCTCATCCGGCCGCTTCGCGGCCACCTTCTCCCTCAAGGGGAGAAGGGAAGAACGCCGCTTACGCGTTCACGTCGGGGATCGGGCCGCGCCAGCGGACGCGGTAGAAGATGTGGCGGCCGATCTTGTCTTCCTTGACCATGTCGCGGATCCAGTAGGGCCGCACATAGGTCGCGTGATAGTGCGTGGCGTCGCCGACGTCCGGCAGCCAGGCGCCGCCGAGCATCACGTCCTTGGCGATCGCGCTCGCGACGTTCCAGGCGTGGCGGTTGGTGACGCGGTCGGGGATGCGGTCGCAAGCGAAGGAGAACTGGCAGGCGTCGCGCCGGTGCTTGTTCTGGTAGACGACGCCGCACACGTCCGCCGGGTAGTAGCCGGAGCGGGCGCGGTTCATCACCACCTGCGCGACCGCGTACTGGCCCTCGCGCGGCTCGCCCCGCGCCTCGAAGTAGATCGCCTCCGCAAGGCATTGTTCGGAGCGGGCGAGCTCGCGCTGCGGGATCAGCAGACGGTGGCTGAGGCGGGTCTCGACGACGCCGTCCTCGAGCGAGGCGCGGATCGCGACGGTCTCGCCCTCGGCCTCGCCGCCGCTGGAGGGGGTGAGCGCCAGCCGGTCGCGAAGGCGCGGCGCGGGCGTCGTCAGCGCGCCGGCGCGCGGCAGGACGGGGAGAGCGGCGAGCGCGAGGCGAAGGTCGGTCGAGGGCGTCGCGGTCGAGGGGACGGCGCCGCCGTTGAGGGCGGCGACGGAGGGGGTCGAGCCGTCGTGATGCGGGCCGGCCTCGCGCGGCCGCATCGGCAGGACGGTGAGGCCGGCGTCGGCGAAGGCGACGTCGTCGTCGGGGGTCTCGGCGGAGGCGACCGGCGTTTCCGTTTCCAGCTGCAGCACTGGCGCCGTCGCCGGCGCGATCAGGTCGGCATCCATGCGCGGCAGGCTGTCGATGCCGAGCTCGTCCCGCACCAGCGCCGCGACGTCGGGAAGGGTGGCGAACGGATCGTCCAGCTCGGCGACGCTGCGGCGGAGCGGATCGACCGCGTGCTCCGGGCGCACCGGCTGGCGGTCGGCCTTCAGCGTGCGGTCGACGAAGGGCGGCGGGTTGTCGGCCTTGGCGCGCGGCTCGGCGTCCGGCTCGGCCATGTCGATGACGACGAGCGCCCCGCCGCCGAGCACGTCCGGCGTCGCGATCGGGCCGCGCCCGCCCGCAAACAGGTCCGCCGCCTCGAGCGAGGCAAGCTCCAGCGGCTTGCGCGCGAGCGAAGCGACGTAGCGGCCGGGCGCACGGGTCGCGGCGCTGTCCGGCAGCAGCGTCGAGGCGTCCTGGCGGGCGATCGAGGTCGTGGAGAACGGCGCGACGGTGAGCGCGATGGCGAGCCCGAGCAGTTTTGCGCGCGTAAGACGCCTGCGGCGATGCGGCCGCGTCAGGCTCCGTCCCCGTCCCCGCATGACGCCACCGACCCACCTGCGGTCCTTGCGGGACGCTTAACCCGACGCGACCGAACCAACACACCCGATCCGTTTTCGGGCGTTACGGTTGATGGCGGGTTAACGCAGCGGTTCCGGGAGCTTACGGGGCCCCGTTCAGGCGCGTGCGAAGCAGGCGCGCCACATGCGCCTCGCGGGCGAAGGGGCCGCCCTCCGCCGCGGCCAGCAGCGGCCGTCCGGCGCGCAGCCCTTCGGCGCCAAAGAGGCCCTTCAGCGCCGCCTCGAGCCGCGCGTCCGACTGCTCCTTGCGGCGGCGGGCGAGCCGGCCGCCCTCGCGCACGAAGGCCGAATGAGCCGAAAGATGGCTCATGAGCACGTCGAGCCCCTCCCCGGTCTCGGACGAGACGAGCGCGACCGGCGGCTCCCAGCCGGGTTCGCCCGCGCCGGTCAGCGAGAGCGCGCCCTCGAGGTCGTCGCGGGCGCGTTTCGCGGGCTGTCCGAGGTCCGCCTTGGTGACGGCGACGACGTCCGGCAACTCCATGACGCCGGCCTTGATGAACTGCAGCGCGTCGCCCGAGGCCGGCTGGACCGCGAGCAGGATGGTGTCGCCGACGAGCGCGACGTCGGCCTCCGACTGGCCGACGCCGACGGTCTCGACGATCACCCGGTCGTAGAGCGCGCGCATCAGCACCGTCGCGCCGAAGGCGAGGTCGGAGAGGCCCCCCAGCCGGTCTCGGGCGGCGTAGGAGCGGATGAAGATCCCGCGGTCCTCGGGGTCGGACGGAATGCGCGCCCGGTCGCCGAGCAGCGCGCCGCCGGAGCGGCTCGAGGACGGGTCGACCGCGATGACCCCGACGGTCTCGCCCCTGGCGCGAAAGGCGCGGACCAGCGCGCCGGTCAGGGTCGACTTGCCGACGCCGGGCGGACCGGTGAGGCCGAGCACTTCCCCGCGCGGCGAAGCGTCCGCCGCGTCGAGCAGCGCGGCGGCCTCGTCCTGCCCGAAGCTGCGCTCCAGCCGCGCGAGCGCCCTAGCGAGCCCGGCCTTGCCGGCGCCCTGCAGCGTGTCGAGATCGGGAAAGGCCTGCGCGGTCAAGGATGCGTCCGGAGCGGCGTGGGAGGAGAGCCCTCCCATGCCACGTTCCGCCGCCGCGCGCGACGGCGCCGGCGTCAGACTATCTGCCGGAGGGCGCGGCCGGGCTCTGGCCCTCGGGGGCCTCGGGCGCCTTGGGCTTCAGCTTGTCGCACTGGTCGCCGAGCATCACGTCGGCCTTCTGCAGCGCGAGGTTGAAGCGCATGTTCTTTTCCGGCGCGAAGGCCCCGCGCGCGGCCTTGGCCTTCTCAACGTCGCCCATCATGAAGTCGTAGAAGATCTGCCGCTCGGTCGGATCGCCGATCTGGCTGTCGGCGACCGCGATCACGCAGGAGCAGAGCTCGCGCGGCACCTTGGCCTCGCAACGGCCGCGATAGCTCTCGTCGATGGCGCGCTGCTGGGCGGGATCGGCGGTCGCGCCCTGGTCGTCCTTGGCGGAATCGGTGGCCTTGCCCTGCGCGAAAGCGGGGGCGGCCGCCGCGACGAGCGCCGCCGCGACGAGCATACGAACCGAACGCATGGAAAAACTCCTCCGGTCTTTTTAACGCGCCGTCTTTGCGCGGCGCCGTCCGTTCTTATCGGCGGCTTACGTTTGGCACGGGGGCGCCGGATGAGTCACCCCTGCCCGCCGCCTTGCGCCGATCGGCCTCAGGCGAGGCCGACCACCGCGAACAGGCGATCCGGATCGATCCACGTCTCGGCGACGCGCCAGCCGGCCTTCTCGGCCAGCCGCGTGAAACCGGCGAGGTCGTATTTGCGGGAATCCTCGGTGTGGATCGTCTCGCCCTCGGCGAAGGAGACCGTGCGCCCGCCGACCGAGACGGTCTGGTCGCCGAGGCTGACGAGATGCATCTCGATCGCGGACTTCGCCTCGTTCCAGCGCGCCTCGTGGGCGAACTTCGCGAGGTCGAAACCGGCGCCGAGCTCGCGGTTGATCCGGGCGAGCAGGTTCAGGTTGAAGGCCGCCGTGACGCCCGCCGCGTCGTCATAGGCGGCGAGCAGCGTGGAAAGGGCCTTGCGGAGGTCGACGCCGACGATCGCCTTGCCGCCCGCGCCGACATGGCCGCGCATGCGCGCCAGAAGCTCGACGGCGTCAGGCGGAGCGAGGTTGCCGATGGTCGAGCCGGGGAAGAACGCGACGCGCGGCGGCAGTTTTGGAAGGTCCGCCGGCAGGTCGAAGTCGTCGGTGAAGTCGGCGACGACGGGCCGGATCTCGATGTAAGGGAAGCGCCGTTCGATGCGTTCGGCGGCGGTGACGAGGAAGTCGCCGGCGATGTCGACGGGCACGTATAGCGCGGGGCTTTCGAGCGCGCCGAGCAGGATCTCGGTTTTCACGCCCGCTCCGGCGCCGTATTCGATCAGCACCGCCCGCGCGCCGCAGAACCGCGCCATGTCGGCGGCGTGGGTCCTGAGGATCGAGGTCTCGGTGCGGGTCGGATAGTATTCAGGGAGCTGAGTAATCTCCTCGAACAGCTCCGACCCGCGGTCGTCATAGAGCCAGCGGCTCGGCAGCGTCTTGCGCGCAGCGGTCAGGCCGGCGAGCACGTCGGCGCGAAACGCCTCGCGCTGGGCGGCCCGGAAATCGACGCGTTCGAGCATTCAGGCGTCCTCGGCGAGGCGCAGGCCGGAGAACTGCCAGCGCTTGTCGGGCTGGAAGAAGTTCCGGTAGGTCGCGCGGATATGGCCGGTGGGCGTCGCGCAGGAGCCGCCGCGCAGCACGTACTGGCCGTTCATGAACTTGCCGTTGTATTCGCCGACCGCGCCCTCGGCCGGCTTGAAGCCCGGATAGGGCGTGAAGGGGCTGCGGGTCCATTCCCAGACGTCGCCGAACATCTGGCGCAGGCCCGGGCGTCCGGGTTCGGCGGGCTTCGGCCTCAGCCGCCCCGCGCCGCCGTCCGCGAAATTGCCCGCGAGGGCCAGCCCTTCGGAGGCCCGTTCCCACTCGATTTCCGTCGGCAGCCGCTTGCCGGCCCAGGAGGCGAAGGCGTCGGCCTCGAAATAGCTGACATGGGTGACGGGCGCGTCGGGATCGACCGGCTGCATGCCGCGCAGCGTCATCGACCAGAACTCGCCGTCGCGCTCCTCCCAGTAGAACGGCGCGCTCCAACCCTCGGCGAGGATCGTCGCCCAGCCGTCGGAGAGCCAGAGCAGCGGATCGCGATAACCGCCGTCGCGGATGAACTCGATCCACTCGCCGTTGGTGATGCAGCGGTCGGCGATGCGGAACGGCTCGAGAAGCGCGCGATGGCGTGGGCCCTCGCAGTCATAGGCGAAGCCGTCGCCGTTATGGCCGATCTCGACGATCCCGCCGTCGAAGCCGAGCATGCGCGCCGTTCCCGGTCCCTGCGCCACCGGCAGCGGCGTCGGATCCCTGTAGGCGGGCTTCAGCGGGTTCTGGGCGAAGAGATGCAGGATGTCGGTGAGCAGAAGCTCCTGATGCTGCTGCTCGTGGTTCAGGCCGAGCTCGATCAGGTCCAGCACGTCCGGGGACGGATCGCCGGCCAGCAGCTGCGCCGCCGCGGCGTCGACATGAGCCCGGTAGGCGAGCACGCGGTCGAGATGCGGGCGGGTGATCATCCCGCGACGTGGCCGGGGCTGCCGCTCGCCGACGCTCTCGTAATAGGAGTTGAACAGGTAGTTGAAGCTGTCGTCGAAGGTCCGGTAACCGGGCAAATTCGGCTTCAGCACCATGGTCTCGAAGAACCAGGTGACGTGCGCGAGATGCCATTTGGCGGGGCTCGCGTCGGCCATTGACTGCACCGTGGCGTCCGCGTCGGAAAGCGGCGCGGCGAGCGTGGCGCTGTCGTGGCGCACGCGGGCATAGGCTTCAGCGAGTTCGGGCGCGGGACTTGTCTTGCGTGCCGGATCGGCCATTCAAACGCTCCTTGCGGCCTGCGACGTCCCTACGCGCCGTCGGGGGACGTCGTTACGCAGGCGGCAGGCCTTCGGCTTTCGAGCGCACAACAGGCAGCGCAGGACTAAGTTCCCGGATGCTCCGCGCGCTTGCGCAAGATTCGACTCCTCACCTCGCAACGGCGATCGAGGCAGTGAAAAGACACGCCTCAGCGCGGCCGGCGCAGCATGGGCACGAGCTCGGGCGAAGAGCCGGCCCGAATCACGCCGGCCCTCTCGAAACCAAAGCGCTCATAGAGGCTGATGTTGGCCGGGTTGCTGGACTCGAGATAGGCGGGCAGCCCGTCCCGGTCGCAGAGCGCCAGGCCATGGCGGAGCAGCGCCGCGCCGAGGCCCTGTCCCTGCCGGGCGGGATCGACGCCTATCATCGGCAGATACCAGTGCGGCTCCTTGGGATGGCGCTCGTCCATCTGCTCGAGCACCGCCCCGACCTCACCCTTCAGAGCGTCCGGAACCGCTTCATCGAACACGGCGCCCAGCGCCTCCTCGTCCGGCTCGACGCCCGGCGGCAGCCAAAGAGCGGCGGCCGCGCCACCCCCGGCCTCATGCGCCGAACCGTGCTCGAACGCTCTGCCGCCGAAGGCATGGGCGATCCTCGGAAAGTACGTCAGGAACCGGTCCGGCTCCGCGAGCGACCAGCGCGCCATGGGATCGGCGGCGAAGGCGAGCGTCATGGTCGCGGCCACGCGCTGTACGTCGTCGGGGCCGGACTCGGATACGGACGGTTCGGGCGACGTCACGTTGCGTCCTCCGGCGAATGCTCCGGAGCGAGCAATAGCCCCGTAGCGTCCGCGGATCTAGAACATAACGTGAACTTGATGCGCCGATCGACCGTTCAGCCGCCCTTCGGCTTGTCCGCCTTCGCCTTGAGCGTCGCCTGCGCCGCCGCGAGCCGGGCGATCGGCACACGGAATGGGGAGCAGGAGACGTAGTCGAGGCCGACCTCCTCGCAGAACTCGATCGAGGCCGGGTCGCCGCCGTGCTCGCCACAGATGCCGAGCTTGATCTTCGGCCGCACGGCCCTGCCCCGCTCCGCCGCGATCTCGACCAGCTCGCCGACGCCCTCGCGGTCGATCGTGACGAACGGATCGAACGGCAGCAGCTTCTTCTGGACGTAATGGCCGAGGAAGGGCGCTGCGTCGTCGCGGCTGACGCCGAGACCGGTCTGCGTCAGGTCGTTGGTGCCGAAGGAAAAGAACTCGGCCGTCTCGGCGATGTCGCCTGCGCGCAGCGCGGCGCGCGGCAGTTCGATCATCGTGCCGACCTGATATTTGATCTTCGAGCCGGACTCCTCCTCCACCGCCTTCGCCATGGCGTCGATACGCGCCTTCACGAAGTCGAAGTCGGGCCGCCCGACCACCAGCGGCACCATCACCTCGCAGGTGACCGCCTCGCCCGTCGACTTCTCGGCCTCGACGGCGGCCTCGAAGATCGCGCGGGCCTGCATCTCGGCGATCTCGGGGAAGGCGATGGCGAGGCGGCAGCCGCGGAAGCCGAGCATCGGGTTGAACTCGGCGAGTTCCTGCGCCCGTCCGCGCAGCTTGTCGGGGTCGGCGCCCATCGCGGCCGCGACCTCGGCGATGTCCTCGTCGCTGTGCGGCAGGAACTCGTGCAGCGGCGGGTCGAGCAGGCGGATGGTGACGGGCAGGCCCTTCATGATCTCGAACAGGTCGCGGAAGTCGGCCTTCTGGAACGGCAGCAGCTTGGCGAGCGCCTTGCGGCGGCCGGCCTCGTCGTCGGCCAGGATCATCTCGCGCACCGCGACGATGCGGGCCTCGTCGAAGAACATGTGCTCGGTGCGTGCGAGGCCGATGCCCTCAGCGCCGAAGTTGAGAGCCGCGCGGGCGTCGTCCGGCGTCTCGGCGTTGGCGCGGATCTTCATGCGGCGGATTTCGTCCGCCCAGCCGATCAGCGTCGCGAAGTCGCCGGAGAGCTCCGGCTCGATCATGGCGACGGCGCCGTCGATCACCTGGCCGGTCGAGCCGTCGATCGTGATGACGTCGCCGGCCCTGAACACCTTTCCGCCGACGGTGAGCGTGCCGGCCTTCTCGTCGATGCGCAGCGAGCCCGCGCCCGAAACGCAGGGCTTGCCCATGCCGCGCGCGACGACGGCGGCATGGCTCGTCATGCCGCCGCGGGTGGTGAGGATGCCAGCCGAGACATGCATGCCGGAGATGTCCTCGGGCGAAGTCTCGGCGCGCACGAGGATGACAGCCTTGCGCTTCTTGTCCTCGTCGAGCCGGCCCGCCGCCTCCTCGGCGGCTTCGGACGAGAACACGATCTCGCCCTGCGCGGCGCCCGGCGAGGCTGGAAGCCCGGTCGCGATGATCTTGCGCTCGGCCTTGGGGTCGATCGTCGGGTGAAGCAGCTGGTCGAGCGAGGCCGGCTCGATGCGCGCGACCGCTTCCTCCTTCGTGATGACGCCCTCGTTGACGAAATCGACTGCGATCTTGATCGCCGCCTTGGTCGTGCGCTTGCCGGAGCGGGCCTGCAGCATCCAGAGCTTGCCGCTCTCGACCGTGAATTCGAGGTCCTGCATGTCGCGATAGTGCGCCTCGAGCTTGCGCGACGTCTCGAGGAACTCCGCGAACACCTCGGGCATGCGCGCCTCGAGCGAGGGCGCGTCGACCTTGCCTTCCGCGCGCGCGGCTTCCGTGATCGGCTGCGGGGTGCGGATGCCGGCGACGACGTCCTCGCCCTGCGCGTTGACGAGGAACTCGCCATAGAGGCTGTTCGCGCCGGTCGACGGGTCGCGGGTGAAGGCGACGCCGGTCGCAGAGGTGTCGCCCATGTTGCCGAACACCATCGCCTGGACGTTGACCGCCGTGCCCCAGTCCTCGGGGATGTGGTTGAGCTTGCGGTAGGTGATGGCGCGGGCGTTCATCCACGAGGAGAACACGGCCCCGACCGCGCCCCAGAGCTGCTTGTTCGGATCCTGCGGGAAGGGCTCGTCGAGCTCCTCCTCGACCTTGGCCTTGTAGCTCGCGACCAGCGCGACGAGGTCTTCTGCGTCGAGCTCTGTGTCCTCGGTGACGCCCCTCTCCTCCTTCAGCCCCTCGAGGATCTCCTCGAAGACGTAGTGGTCGACGCCGAGCACGACGTCGCCATACATCTGGATGAAGCGGCGGTAGCTGTCATAGGCGAAGCGGCGGTTGTCGGCGCCGGCGGCGATCGCCTCGACCGTCTGGTCGTTGAGGCCGAGGTTGAGGATCGTGTCCATCATGCCCGGCATCGAGGCGCGAGAGCCGGAGCGGACCGACACGAGCAGCGGGTTCTCGGCGTCGCCGAACTTGCGGCCGGTGATCGCCTCGATGTGCTCAAGGCCCTTGGCGACCTGATGCTCCAGCTCGGCCGGATAGCTGCGGCCGTTGGCGTAGAAATGCGTGCAGACCTCGGTGGTGATGGTGAAGCCGGGCGGCACCGGCAGGCCGATCGCAGCCATCTCGGCGAGATTCGCGCCCTTGCCGCCGAGCAGGTCGCGCATCGCCGCGCTCCCTTCCGCCTTGCCGCCGCCGAAGGTGAGCACCCACTTGGTCATTGATTTCGCTCCCCGAGGGAAAAGCCTTCATTTCGCAGGCGCCAGATGGACCCCGCACGTCCGCTTGGCAAGCATGGCGTGCGGGCGCCAGCGGCGGCGCGCGGGCTGGTGCCTGTCGTCGCAAGGATGTGCTAGGTAGCCCCTCCCGCGGACGCCAGACCGTCCGACGACCTGCAGCCCGGCCGCTCCGTGACCCTCCCGACCAGCGTCAGCTCGACGCCGATCCTCGGCGCTTCCATCCCGCGGTCCGGCCACGGCCACCTGTCGCGGCTGATGCGGCGCTACTACGCCGACGACCTGCGCTATTGCGCGACCTATGTGATCGCGGACTGCTGCAGGCAGACGCCCTGCGTGAAGACCGAGGGCCGTCCGCTCGTCTTCCAGAAGAGCCACGACTTCGCCTTCCGCATGCCGGCCGACGTTCCAGACGCGCTCTACCTGATCCAGCACCGGCATCCGGTGCCGAACGCGATGTCCGGCGCGGAGCTCAGGGGGCGCGAACGAGGCATGAAGCCGGCCTCGGCGGGCCTCGTCGCGCGCTGGAAGTTCTACGATTTCCTCGCCGAGCGCCTCGCCTACTATCGGCGCTTCCACGACAAGTGGATCGTCACGCCGCCGGCGCGTTCCGTGGAGATCGCCCATGAGCGCCTCGAAGCCGATCCCGCCGGGGTGCTGCGCGACATCGACGCCGCGCTCGGTCGCGACCCGGACGAGGCGCTGATCGCGCAGACCTGCGAGGCGCTGGCCGAGCGCGGCGGGCGCAAGGCTGTCGTCTACAAGCCGCGCGAGCCGCAGGAGAGCGCGTTCTTCGACCGGCCGGCGCTCGCGGCCTTCGAGGCGGCGGTGATCGAGGAATGCCCGGGCTTCGGCTACGCGACGACGCTCGGCGGCGCGCGCTGGCGCTCGCATCCGCTCTGGACCCTCGCGCGCCTCAGGCACGAATATGGCCGCCCGACGCCCCGCAGGCGCACGGCCGAATTCGACTGACCCTTACGCCGCCGGACGCTCCGTCTCGGGATCGAGATCGTCCTCGGCCGGCGTCTCCTGCGCGTCGGCGGAGCGCGGCTCGGCCTTGATCAGGCGGCAGCCGAGAGCGGAGATCGCGTCGAGATCGGCGTTGAAGCGCGCGTCGAGCGCGGCGAGTTCCTCCGGTGCGAAGAGCGAGAACTTCTCGTCCGGCTTGTCGAACTGGAAGCGGGCGATCGCACGGGCGAGGCCGGCGTGCTCGTTCTCGCTCAGCATGTCGGAGACGCGGTCGAGCACGGCGAGGCCCTTGCGGCTGAGCGACGGCAGGCTGGCGCGATCGGTCTTGGCGAAGATCCTCGGGGCGTCCTCGCCGAGCAGCGCCGCGTTGATGAGTGAGGGCCGCTTGGCGAACTCGTCATAGGTCCAGACCACCACGCGGTCCGCTCCCGCCGCGGCGCAGAGGTCGGAGACGACGTCGGTCCAGCCGCGCTGCAGATCGAGGGCGCTCCGCCGAAACGTCTCGGTCTCGCGCGCCTCGCGCTTCTCGCGGCGATAGACGTAGATCGAGCTGAAATAGGCCGCGTAGTTGCGGATCGCGAAGAACAGGGTGCGGTCGCTGCTGGCTGGAAGCGCGTCGAACGCCGCGCCGATCCGGCGGCGCGCCTGCGGATAGAGCCCGTCGGGGCCGATCGCGCCGAGCATCGGGCCGGCGAGGTTCTCGTCCGACATGATCACCCGCTCCCGCCCCGCGTGGAACTCGACCATCTTGGCGAGCGGGCGCTTGAGCGACTTTCTGGCGAGCGCGTGGCCGACGCCGCCGAATCCCTCGGCCGCGTCCAGCCGGTCGGACACCTGGCGACGGAAAAAGCCGTGCGCGACCACGCCGACGCCCGCGTCGGCGAGCCGGTCCCGCTCTTCCATCAGGCGCGACTGGACGTAGGTGCTGGCCGTCTTGTGCGCGCCGGCATGCATGCAGATCAGCAAGCGAAACTCTCCGCGACGCCCCGGCGGGACGGTATCGGAGCGCAGAGGTCGCGTCACCTGCGGCGCGCCGCCTTCGCACCTGCAAAATTGCTCTTGCGAACCACTTGCAAAAATATTTGTTGCGAACGATTATCAGAAGCAGTCGACTTCCGATCAGATGCGAGCTCCTCCCCGCATGACCGACATCGCCGAGCCTCAACACCAGACCCCCTTCAGCGGATGGCGCGGACGGCCGGGCGAAGCGTCTCTCGCCGAAGTCAATGCGTCGGTTCGGGTCGGCGGCCGCACGCCGCTCCGCCGCATGCTGGCCTTCGTCGGCCCCGGCTATCTCGTGGCCGTCGGTTACATGGACCCCGGCAACTGGGCGACCTCGCTGGCGGGCGGCTCGCAGTTCGGCTACGCGCTGATGGCGGTGGTCGCGATGTCGAGCCTGATGGCGATCCTGCTGCAGGCGCTCTGCGCGCGGCTCGGCGTCGCGACCGGTCGCGACCTCGCCCAGGCCTGCCGCGACGCCTTCCCGAAACCGATCTCCTTCCCGCTCTGGATACTGGCGGAGGCCGCGATCTGCGCGACAGATCTGGCCGAGGTCATCGGCACCGCGATCGGCCTCAACCTGCTGTTCGGGATTCCGCTCGAGATCGGCGTCGTCCTCACCGCGCTCGACGTGTTCCTCGTTCTGATGCTTCAGCGCGTCGGGTTTCGCTGGATCGAGGCCTTCGTGATCGGCCTGCTGCTGGTCATCGCGTCGTGCTTCGCGATCCAGCTCGCGATGGCCGACCCGGATCTCGGGGCCGTCATCCGGGGTCTCGCGCCCACCACCGAACTCGTGAAAAATCGCGAGATGCTCTACATCGCGCTCGGCATCGTCGGCGCGACGGTCATGCCGCACAATCTCTACCTGCACTCCTCCGTCGTGCAGACGAGAGCCTACGGCCGCGACGACGCCGGCAAGCGCGAGGCGATCAAGTGGGCGGTCACCGACTCCACCATCGCGCTGTCCTTCGCCTTCCTGATCAACGCCTCGATCCTGATCCTTGCGGCGGCGGCCTTCCACGCCAACGGGCGCACCGAGGTCGCCGAGCTCGGCGAGGCGCACACGCTGCTCGGGCCGCTCCTCGGAGGCTCTATCGCCGCGACCGCCTTCGGCGTCGCCCTGCTTTGCTGCGGCCTCAACTCCACCGTCACCGCCACCCTCGCCGGCCAGGTCGTGATGGAGGGTTTTCTGCGCATCCGGCTCTCGCCCTGGCTGAGGCGGCTGATCACCCGCGCGATCGCCATCGTCCCGGCGATCGTGGTGACGATCATGTATGGCGAGAGCGGCACGGCGAAGCTGCTGGTGCTGAGCCAGGTGATCCTCAGCCTCCAGCTGCCCTTCGCCGTCATTCCGCTTGTGTGGTTCACCGCGAGCCGCTCGAAGATGGGCGACTTCGTCGCCCCGCGCTGGATGAGCGTGCTCGCCGCGCTGGTGGCCGCGGTGATCGTCGCGCTCAACGTCAAGCTGGTGTTCGATTTCGCGACGGGGGCGTGACGCCCGGCGCCCGAGCGAATAGCCTCGCGCCGAAGCGGTCCCGCAGAGGCCGCCGCGAGGAGAGCTTTTCAGGGTGCAGTTCCGGCCGCGAGTTCTAAGCGTCGTTCTGGCGGCGGCCGTCGCGTTCGTCGCCGGAACCGCCGCGGCGGCGGATCGCCAGGAGGACTTCTGGTCGGTCGGCCGTCCGAAGTCCGACCAGGGCTACAGGCTCGCGCCCGTCTCGGCCTTCCCCGTGCCCACCCCCGCCGAGCAGCTGCCGACGGCGCGCCTCAAGGCGCCTGACGGCTTCAAGGTCGAGACCTTCGCGAGCGACATTCTCGACGCCCGCATGCTGGCCGAGGGCGACAAGGGGACGATCTTCGTCTCCTCGCTGTTCGTCGCGAACAAGGTCTACGCGATCATCGACAAGGGCGGCCGGCGCGAGGTGAAGGTCGTGCTCGACGACACGCCGCTCGCCAACGGCGTCGCCTTCCGCGACGGCGCGCTCTACGTCGCGACGCCGAAGAAGATCCTGAGGCTCGACGCAATCGAGGACCGGCTCGACAATCCGCCGAAGCCGACCGCGGTCTATGAGGGCTTTCCCCCCTCCTCGCAGCACGGCTGGAAGTTCCTGCGCTTCGGGCCTGACGGCAAGCTCTATGCGCCGGTCGGCGCGCCCTGCAACATCTGCATCCCCGACAAGGTCCACGCCCGCATCTACCGCATGAACCCCGACGGCACCGACGTCGAGCCGGTCGCGCTCGGCGTGCGCAACACCGTCGGCTTCGACTTCGACCCGCGCTCCGGCGACCTGTGGTTCACCGACAACCAGCGCGACTGGATCGCCGACGACATGCCGCTCGACGAGTTGAACCACGTGACGAAGCCGGGCCGCCAGAACTTCGGCTTCCCCTACTGCCATTCCGGCGTGATGGTCGATCCGGACCTCGGCGGCGGCCGATCCTGCTCGGAGTTCACGGCGCCTGCCGCGCTGCTCGGTCCGCACGCGGCGCCGCTCGGCATGCGGTTCTACGACGGCAAGGCGTTTCCCGAGCAGTTTCGGGGCGCGATCTTCATCGCCCGCCACGGTCCCTGGAACCGCGCCGCCAAATATGCGGACGTCGCAGTCGCCTATCTGAACGACAAGCGTGAGGTCATCACGGTCGAGCCGTTCCTGACCGGCTTCGTCGAGAACGGCGACTACGTCGGCAGGCCCGTCGACGTTCACGTCATGAAAGACGGATCGCTGCTGGTCTCCGACGACCACAACGGCGCGGTCTATCGCGTCACCTATGTCGGCCCGCCGCCCGCGGCCGGCGCGGCGCGTTGATCTCCGGAATGCGCGCCCGGCAAGCGGCGCAACAGACGCCGCCCCGAAAGGGTTTCGAGACGGCGTCCAAGGCTCATTCCGGCTCGAAGTTCAGCGCGACGCCGTTGATGCAATAGCGCAGGCCGGTCGGCGGCGGGCCGTCCGGGAAGACGTGGCCGAGATGGCTGCCGCAGCGCGAGCAGTGAACCTCGGTTCGCACCATGCCATAGCTGCGGTCTTCGGTGATTTCGACCGACCCTTCGACAGGCGAGGTGTAGCTCGGCCAGCCGGTGCCGCTCTCGAACTTCTCGCCGGACTGGAACAGCGGCTGCGCGCAGCCCGCGCAGACGAAGGCGCCGCGGCGCTTCTCGCCGAGCATCAAGGCGCAGGTCCCGGCGCGCTCGGTGCCGTGCTGGCGCATCACGTGATACTGCTCGGCGGTGAGCAGTTCGCGCCATTCGGCGTCGGTGCGGGTCACCGCGTACGCGGCGTCGGTCGTGGACATGTCGTTGCGCCTCCGGATCGGTTTCGCGCCGAATATGGGCGCTCCGGGCCGGTTTGGGCAGGGGCGGGGCGTCAGGCCGGCAGTGCCTGCACCGGATCCGGCGTCGCGCTGCCGGCGCGCTCCTTGGCGGCGCGGCAGACCTCGACCGTTTCCTTGAGCGACCTTGCGAAGGCGTCGGCCTGGACGGTCGGATCCCGGTCGGCGCGGGTCGGCGCGGCGGCGATCGGGGGCGCGGAGGCGCGCCACCGCGCGACGACGATCTCCGCCTTGTCCGCGCGCCGCCGGATCCGCCTGACGGCGAGGCGGATATGCGCCTCGGTCGGATCGAGGCAGACCGCGCACCACACCGATCCGCCGGGCGCCTCGTCGCGCTCGAACAGGCGGGAGGCGACGCCGTTCTTGACGAGGATCTGGGCGACGATGAGGGCGGCGGCCTGGTCGATCGGGGTGCGTCCGCCGACGCACACGACCGCGGCCGGATCGGGCGGCTCGATCGGCTTTTCGGCGCCCGTGACGTCCGGGAGCGCAGGGGCCGCGGGGCCCATGAAGCGCGGCCGGGGGATGCTCCATCCCTTCGGCGCCTCGGCTGCCGCCTTCTCCGCGCCCGCGAGCGCGACCTGGGTTTCGGGATCGTCGCTCGGGATGGGCACGGTCGGATCGGCGTCGGCGTAGACCTCAAGATCGTCGACGAGCTCCGAGACCGAGGTCTTGAGCGCGGCGAGGCGCTCGCCCTTGAGGGCCCCGCGCTCGGCGTCGCGCTGCGCGAGCAGGAGGCCGGGAATCGCGACCTCCTCGTAATAGGCCGACAGCGACTTTTCCCGGAGGAACTCCTCCGCCTTCTCGGCCGCCTCTCCGGGATCGCGGGCCAGCATGCGCTGGTAGAACAGTTCGGCCGGCGTCAGCGCCGGGCGGTCGCCGAACATCGTGTCGAGGAAGGCGAGGCTCTCGACGTGCCGGCCGAGAACGACGAGGCAGACGGTCAGCGGCGTCGCGAGCACAAGGCCGATCGGCCCCCACAGCGCCGTCCAGAACGTCGCCGACATGATGACGCCGACGGGCGACAGGCCGGCGGTGCGGCCGTAGATCAGCGGTTCGATCACATGGCCGACGATCGGCTCGACGATCGCGAACAGGGCGGCCGTCGCGATCAGCATGGTCCAGCCCGGATCCACGGCGGCCGCGAGCGCGAGCGGGAACACTGCCGAGATGAAGGCGCCGATATAGGGGACGAAGCGCAGGACGCCGGCGACGATCCCCCACAGCGCCGGGCTCGGCACACCGATGATCCAGAGACCGATCCCGATCGTGAGGCCGAAGGCGGCGTTGAGGCCGAGCTGGGTGAGGAACAGTCGCGACAATCGCCGCGCCGCGTCGTCGATAGCGGCCGTCGTTCGCGGGATGTCGCGGGCGCCGGCCAGGCTCATCAGCCGGTTCCTAAGGTCCTCTCGCTCCAGCAGAATGAAGATCACGAACACGACGATGATGCCGATCGTCGCCAGCGGATGCAGCAGCGGCGCAGCGATGTCGCTGAGGTTCTGGATCGCGCTGCGCGGCGGCTCGCGCACCTCGACGATCGTCGGCGCGTCCGGCGCGCGCGTCTGGGCCGGCTCTCCCGGACGCGTGGTGGCGCCGCCCTTCGGCGCGTCGAGTTCCTTGCCGAGGCTCTGCAACATGTCCGCGGCGCGCTCGAGCGTGCCGCTGCCGAACGTCCAGCCGCGCAGCGACTGGATCTTGTCGCGCATCGTCGACTGGTAGCGCGGCAGGTCGCCGGCGAGCTGCCCGACCTGCCCGGCGAGGATCGCGGTGAGCCCCGAGATGATCCCGAAGGCGAGCATGACGGCGACGATGACCGCGAGCGGACGTGGGATCCGCATCCGCTTGGCGGCGCTGATCAATGGCGACAGGACGAAGGACAGCAGGAGCGCCAGCGCGATCGGGATCAGAAGATCCGCCCCGACATAGAGCGTGGCGACCACCGCGAAGGCGATGATGCACCATGAGGCGACGACCATGGCGCCGCTGCCCTCTTCGGCGGCCTGCCCCCTCAGCCCAACGTTTCTTGCCAATCGAGCCAACCGGTCACGACGCGGATGACCGCGCCCTTCGCCCACATCCGACAACGAACTGGCGTCCCGGCGGTTCCGGAGCGCCATGGCTTCATAACGCCTCCCGCCTTCGCGCGTGCGAAAAAATATATTGACTGAATTTATAGAATGACTTGAGTAATGGCGATCACCGATCCTTGGAGACGTCACATGTCGTTCCTGTCCCGGCGTGCGGTCCTGTTCGCGCCGCTTGTCGCAGCCGTCCTGTCGGGAGCGGCAGCCGCGGCCCCATCGGAAATCCGGCTCGACTGGGCGACCTACAGCCCCGTCAGCATCGCGCTGAAGGAGAACGGGTTCCTGGAAAAGGCGCTGGAGCCCGACGGGGTCAAGGTGCGCTGGGTCCAGTCGCTCGGCTCGAACAAGGCGCTCGAATTCCTCAACGCCGGCTCGCTCGACTTCGGCTCCTCGGCGTCCGCCGCAGCGCTCATCGCCCGCGTCAACGGCAATCCAGTGAAGTCGGTCTATGTCTATTCCCGCGCGGAATGGACGGCGCTGGTCACCAAGCCCGACAGCGGAATCGCCGGCGTCGCGGACCTGAAGGGCAAGCGCGTCGCCGTCACCCGCGGCACCGATCCGCACATCTTTTTGATCCGCGCCCTCGCCCGCGAAAAGCTGACGGACAAGGACGTCAAGCTGGTGCTGCTGCAGCACGCGGACGGACGGCTCGCGCTTCAGCGTGGCGACGTCGACGCCTGGATGGGTCTCGACCCGATGATGGCCTCGGCCGAACTGCAGGACGGCGCGAAGCTCGTGTTCCGCGACCCGTCGCTCAACAGCTGGGGCGCGCTCAACGTGCGCGAGGCCTTCGCGGCCGAGAACCCGGCGCTCGTCGACAAGGTGCTGAAGACCTACGACCAGGCGCGGACGTGGTCGCTTGAGCATCCCGCGGAGCTCAACGCGCTGCTCGCCAAGGCGGCGAAGCTGCCCGAGGACGTGGTCGCCCGCCAGCTCGAGCGCACTGTCATCAAGTACACCCCGATTTCGGACTCCGACGTCCAGTCCGTGGTCGCCGCCGGCGAGGCGCTGGCGCAGGCCGGGGTGCTGCCGGCGGATACCGACGCGAAGAAGGTCACGGGCGAACTGATCGACCGGACCTTCGACGCCAAGCTCACCAACTGACGGACGGTCCCCGCCGATGACGGCTCTCGAGCTTCCGTCCGCCCACGCCGCCGAGCCCGACGTCCGGCGCCGCGGGTCCACCGTGGCCGGACGCTGGGCGCGCCCGCTGCTCGGGCTCGCTCTCCCGGTCGGCCTCGCGCTGCTCTGGGAGGCCGCGGTCCGCGCCGGTCTGTCGGACGGAAGGCTCGTCGCCCCGCCGAGCCGCATCGCCGCGACCCTCGTCGAGCTCGCCCGGTCCGGCGACCTCGCGAGCCATCTCGCCGCGACCGCATGGCGCGTCGCGGCGGGCTTCGGACTCGGGGTCCTCTCCGGCACGGCGCTGGGGGCGCTCGCGGGCGCCTCCACGGTCGTGCGCCGCGTCGTCGACCCGACATTGCAGGGTTTGCGAGCGGTGCCCTCGATCGCCTGGGTCCCGCTGTTCATCCTGTGGCTCGGCATCTTCGAGCCGTCCAAGATCGCGCTGATCGCGGTCGGCGTGTTCTTCCCGGTCTATCTCGGCGTGCTCGGCGCGATCGCCTCGGTCGACCGCAAGATCGTCGAGGTCGGGCGCATCTTCCGCCTGTCGCGCCTCGCCCTCGTGCGGCGCATCCTGCTGCCGGCGATCCTGCCGTCCTACGTCGTCGCGTTGCGGGCTGGGCTCGGCCTCGGCTGGATGTTTGTGGTCGCCGCCGAGTTCATGGGCGCGTCCGAAGGGCTCGGCTACCTGCTCGTCGACGGCCAGCAGCTCGGCAAGCCTGACCAGATCGTCGCCATCATCCTCATCTTCGCGCTGTGCGGGAAGCTAACGGACACGGTCCTCGTCGCCGCGACCACGCCGGCGCTGAGATGGCAGGACGTAACGGGAGCGGAAGACCGATGACCCTTTCAGTCCGGAACGTCTCGAAGGTTCTCGGCGGCGCGTCCGTGCTGTCCCGCCTGTCGCTCGACGTCGAGCCGGGCCGCATCCTCGCGATCGTGGGCGGCTCGGGATGCGGCAAGAGCACCCTGCTCCGCCTGATGTCCGGCCTCGACCTCCCGAGCGCGGGAGACATCGCGCTCGACGGCTCGGCCGTCGTCGGTCCGCGCGCGGAAATCGGCCTCGTCTTTCAGGAGCCCCGCCTGTTCCCGTGGCTGACGGTCCGCCAGAACGTCGGCTTCGGCCTCGACGGTCGTGACGCCCGCGAGCGCGGGGCGCTCGTCGATCAGGCGCTGGAACGCGTCGGGCTGGGCGAGCGCGCCGAGGCCTGGCCGCGGCAGCTGTCCGGCGGACAGGCGCAGCGCGCGGCGCTCGCGCGCGCCATCGTGCTGAGGCCGAAGGCTCTGCTGCTCGACGAGCCGTTCTCCGCGCTCGACGCCATCACCCGCGCGGACCTGCAGGACCACCTGCTCGAGCTGTGGCAGGCCTTCCGCCCGACGATCGTGCTGGTGACGCACGACGTCGAGGAGGCCGTCTATCTCGCCGACGAGGTCGCGGTGATGGCGGCCCGGCCGGGGCGCATCGCCGAGACCATCGAGGTGGACGCTCCTCGCCCCCGGGAGCGCCGGACCGAGCGGCTCGACGCCGTCTCCCGCCGCGTGGCGAGGGCGCTCGACGCGGCGATCCAGAAACGGCCGGCCCGGGAGGCGGTCTGACGGGTCAGATCTCTGCCCGCCACTCGAACTCCATGACCTCGCCGGCTTGCAGCCGGACGACGCCCGGCTTGTCCCGGAACTCGCCGTCCCAGCCCACGAAGCTCGCCATGCCGCGCCACGGCTCGATGCACAGGAACGGCGCGCCCTTCGGCGCCGACCAGACGCCGAGGTCCTCGTAGCCGCGCCACGACACGGTCATCGAGCGCAAAACCTCGCCGTCCTGCGCGAGCGCGCAGTAGCGCACCGACTTGCTGCGCGCGTCCGGAATCACGAGGGCGTCGCTGGAGAACAGCGCCGGGTCGAGCGGCAGCCTGTCGCCGTCGAACGGCAGCGGCGCCTCGGGACCGAGCAGGCCGCCTTCGACTGTCCGGCGCTTGCCGGTCTCGCGGGCGCCGAACTCCAGCACGTGCCGATCCTTCGGGACGCCGTCGGCCAGAGGCCAGCGGAATCCGGGATGCGCGCCGATCGAGAACGGCAGTTCGCCTTTGCCGGGATTTGAGACGCGAGAGACGACCGACAGCGCGTTGCGCTCGACCGACACGTCCATTTCGAGCCGGAAGGCGAAGGGGTAGAGCGCTCGCGTCGCCTCGTTGTCAGTCAAGGCGAGGACGACGCGCGTCGCAGACCGCTCTACCAGCGCGAAGTCCATGTCCCGCGCGAAGCCGTGCTGGGTGACGCGATAGGTTTCGCCTGCGTGCCGCAACGCGTCGTCGGTCAACCGTCCGACGACCGGGAACAGCACCGGCGCATGCCGCGGCCATTCGGGACCGGCCTGCCAAAGCAGTTCGTCGCCCGCGCCATCTTTCAGGCTGACGAGTTCCGCGCCCTTGAGCGCGACGACGGCCGAAACGGCTCCGGAAGAGATCGTGAAGCGGTTCTCCACGGGATCAGCAGGACCCGCGGGACGCATCGAGGCTCGCGATGACGGCGTCGATGTCCGCGCGCAGCCGCTTGATCTCGCCCTCGCTCATGCCGAGCCGGCACTCCATGTCGCGGCGGACGCCGAGAGCCTCGTTCTTCAGCGCGACGCCGCGCTCGGTCAGGGAAATCTCGACCTGGCGCTCGTCGGACCGGCTGCGCGTGCGATTGACGATGCCCGCCTGCTCGAGGCGCTTCAGAACGGGCGTCAGCGTGCCGGAATCGAGCCGCAGGCGCTCGCCGAGCTCGGAGACGCTGCGTCGGTCGCTTTCCCACAGCGCCAGCATGACGAGATACTGCGGATAGGTCAGACCGAGCGGGCCGAGCGAGACGCGATAGGCCCGATTCATCGCGTGGGCTGCGGCGTAGAGGCCGAAACAGAGCTGGTTCTCCAGTCGCAAAGAGTCGAATTCCCCTGCGTCCTGCGCGGCTTCGGGCTTGTTTGCGATCTGCGAGGTCATTTCTGCGTTGGGTCCGGTCGGTGATCGAAATGATCTATAGCCACTACGTTGTCGCGTCACGGGGCCGAGCGCAACGCCAAGGGCGGTGCGTTGCACAATCATCCTGACTCGATTGGAAGCATCGCGGTCCGCCGCGGGCTACCGCACCGCCTATTCCGGAGGCGCAAACGCGGCCCGCGCGAAAAAACTTCGTGCCGGTGTCGGTGCCCGCCATAGTCGCGCGTCCTTCGATGCGAGACCGGGAGACCGAGACCAGTGCTCTACGCAATCCTTTGCTACCACTCCGAAGCCGTCGTCGGCGGCTGGTCCAAGGAGCATGACGACGCCGTCATGGCGAAGCTGCAGGACGTGAAGGCGAAGCTCGGCGCAAGCATGGGGCCGAACGCCCGCCTGCTGCCGACGACCGCGGCCACCACGCTCAACAAGAACGTCGAGCCGGCTATGGTGATCGACGGCCCCTTCGCCGAGACCAAGGAGCAGCTGCTCGGCTTCTACGTGGTCGATCTGGCCTCGCTCGAGGACGCGCTCGGCTTCGCGCGCGAACTCGGCAAGGTCAATCCCGGCGGCTCCTACGAGATCCGGCCCGTCGGCTACTTCGATCCCGCCAACACGCCCGAAGGTACGCACGCATGACCGATATCGCCTGGGTCGACAAGGCGCTGACCGCCGCCCGTCCCCAGGCGGTCGCGGCCCTGCTGCGCTATTTCCGCGACCTCGACACGGCGGAGGAGGCGTTTCAGGAAGCCTGCCTTCGCGCGCTGAAGACATGGCCCGACAAGGGCCCTCCGCGCGATCCCGCCGCCTGGCTGATCTTCGTCGGCCGCAACGTCGCGCTCGACGGGCTGCGCCGCCGGTCCCGGCAGACGGACCTGCCGGACGAGGATCAGCTGTCCGATCTCGACGACGCCGAGGCCGACATCGTCGAGCGGCTCGACCAGTCCGACTACCGCGACGACATCCTGCGGCTGCTGTTCGTCTGCGCCCATCCCGGCCTGCCTTCCACACAGCAGATCGCGCTGGCGCTGCGCATCGTGTCGGGCCTCAGCGTGAAGCAGATCGCCCGCGCCTTCCTCGTCGGCGAGGCGGCGATGGAGCAGCGTATCACCCGCGCCAAGGCGAAGGTCGCCGCCGCGGGCGTGCCGTTCGAGACGCCGGGCGCGGCCGAGCGCGCCGAGCGGCTGAGGACGGTCGGCGCGATGATCTATCTCGTGTTCAACGAAGGCTATTCGGCCTCGGGAGAGGAGATCGAGACGCGGGCCGCGCTTTGCGACGAGGCCATCCGGCTGGCTCGCCTGCTGCTGCGGCTGTTCCCGTCCGAGCCCGAGGTCATGGGTCTTGTTGCGCTGATGCTGCTGCAGCATTCGCGAACGGACGCGCGTCACGACGCCGACGGACAGATCGTCCTGCTCGAGGACCAGGACAGGTCGCTCTGGAGCTCGCGGATGATCGTCGAGGGCCTTGCGCTGATCGACAAGGCGATCCGCCACCGCAGGCCCGGCGCCTATCAGGTTCAGGCGGCCATCGCCGCGATGCACGCCCGGGCGCGGCGCTACGAGGACACCGACTGGGCCGCGATCGACGCGCTTTACCAAACGCTCGAGCGTATCCAGCCTTCGCCGGTCGTGACGCTCAATCGCGCGGTGGCGCTGTCAAAGCTGTCCGGCCCCGAGGCCGGCCTCGACCTGATCGCGCCGCTTGGCGAGCGCCTCAACGGCTACTTCTATTTCCACGGCGTCACCGGAGCCCTGCTGATGGAGCTCGGCCGGAACGCGGAAGCCCGCGTCGCCTTCGACCGCGCCATCGCGCTCGCCAACAGCGCGGCCGAGGCGGCGCATATCCGCTCGCACCTCGATCGGCTGCAGGGCGACGCGAGCGCGGCGGCGATCGCCGAGAGCTGACGGCGCGAACCGCCGGACTTACCGCTTCCGGTCGCGGGACGACTTCAGCTCGTCGATGAGCATCGACGCCTCGGCCTTGGTGAGATCCTCGCGATAGGCCGCGGCTCCGGTCTCTTCCGACAGGGTCTTCAGGTAGGAAGCCTGCGCGCCGGTCATCGGATCGTCGCCCGAAACCCAGTCAGCCGGATCTTTCTCGCCGTTGCTTTCGGGATCCGGAGTCGTCTTTGGGTTGAGATTGGGGTTGGGCTCGACATGACGCGCTTCGCCGCCCGGAGCCGGCGCGTCGGGATCGTGCGCGCGACGCTTGGCGGTCCGGTCAATCTGCGGGTTTCCATCCATGAGTTTCGCCTGAGTTCCTGTTTCGTTCTTACAGGAACGTCGCGGCCGCAGGAGGGTTCCCGCGGCCGCGGATCGGCTCAGGGACAGGCGTGCCGGCGGCCGTCGTAGCCGACATAGGTGCCGGAGCGCCAATCGTAGGACCGGTAGCGGTTAGCGCACCAGCGCTTGCTCGGCCCGCTCTGGTGGGCCCGCGCCGCGCTTCCGGCGATGATCGCCCCGGCCGCCAGTCCGGCGATCCCGGCGGCGACCGCTGCGTTGCCACGCCCGCGGCGATAATGCCGGCGGCCATGCCACCGACTGTTCCGCCAGCGATTGCCGCCGCGCCAGCCTCGCTTGCCGCGCCAGCGCACCTCCTGGAGCTCCCCGCTGTTCATGGCCGCGAGCGCGTTCTGGCGCACGGCGTCGAGTGTTCTTGGCGACGAGACCGCCTCGGCGGCCTGCGCGCGCGGCGCGGTCTCGGCGAGCCCGGCGACGGCGGTCGCGCCGGCGAGCGCGATGACGAACATACGCTTCATTCCATTCTCCTTACTCGACCCGCCATCGACCGGCGGGTTATGCGACCTCGTCTGGAGAACGGGACGCGTTCCCCCTGAGTTGCCTCGCGCGGGTTCACATAGGTTCAAGCCCGCGAGAGCGCGCTGTGAGGCTTTCCTCGCACGGCGCGCATTCAGCGGAACGTTAAGGACGGAAAAGAAAAACCCCGGCGCTAAGCGCCGGGGTCGAAGATGCGGGCGAAAACGCCTCAGCGCTGGCGGAGCGGCCGCAGCGCCCTCGGCGTGTAATAGCACCGACGCCCGTACCAGCGTCCGCGGCTGCACCAGTGGCCGCGCCGGTGGATGTAGCGGAGCGAATAGCGGCGCGGGGCCCAGCGCCGCTTGACGTAGCGCCGGCGGTGCCAGCGACGGTGCGCGACGGTCTGGAGATCGCCAGCCTGCATCGCGGCGAGACCGTCCGCACGCACGGTCTCGCGGAGCTGTTCGAGGGTCCGCGGCGACGCGGAGGCCGGACCGGCCTGTGCCTGCGGCGCGGTTTCGATGACGCCCGAAACGGCGAACACGCCGGCCAGCGCGTAGAGCAGGGTCTTCTTCATCTGTCTTTTCTCCCGTAGTCCCGCCACTCCGTCGCCTGCGGCCGCCGCCTCGCCACGAGGCGGCCGACCACATCGTGCGGATCCGATTGATCTGAAGAAAAACCCCGGCGCGATCGCGCCGGGGTCTGGATGGTGTATCGCGTCAGAGCATGATCCGGACGCCGAAGCCCGGTCCGCGACGGTAGCAGCGATAGCCGCCGCGCCAGCGGCGTCCGCCGCACCAGCGCCGGCCGCCCCAGCGGCGTCCGCCGTAGTAGTAGCGGGGACCCCAGTAGCGACGACCGCCATAGAAGCGACGACCGCCATAGTACCGGCGGCCGCCCCAGCGACGGCCGCCGTAGAAGCGCCGCCCGCCCCAACCACGATGACCCCAGCCGCGGCCGCCGCCACGCCAGCCACGACCGCCGCCACGCCAGCCACGCCGGCCGACCGTCTGCAGGTCGCCGCCGGCCATCTCGTTCATGGCCTCGCTGCGGACCTTCGCGCGAAGCTGGTCGAGAGAGCGCACGCTCGGCTGGGTCTCGTTGGCCTGAGCCTGTGGGGCGGTCTCAGCCACGCCCGCGACCCCGAACACCGTCGCCAAGGTGTAGATGAGCGTTTTCTTCATCAGGTTTCTCCGTTTCTGGGGCGCACGAAACCGCGCGCCTTGAAGGCGTCACCCCACCGCTTCGAAAACTCCGCAATCCGACATGCGGTTGCGTCGGCAGCGCATGAGCCGGTAACGTTCCCGTGATCAAAAAGGTTGCGACTTGGTCTCGGCGACCTCGCGCGCTTTCTCTCTCCCGACAGTTCATAGAGGGACGCCCATGAGGATCGGAGCCGTCGCGGCCGCCGTCGTTCTGCTCAGCGCGCCGGCGTTCGGCTCGGAGACGAGGCACGAGTCATGGACGGTCAATTGCGCCGACGTTCCGGCGCGAACCGACTGCCGCATCTCGACCGAGGAAGCCGCGGCGGGCGCCCGGATCGCACGGCTCGTGGTCTCACGGGAGGCGACCAAGGCTGCGCCGACCCGCCTGAACGTCACCCTCGTCGAGCCGGGCCTGGCCCCGCCCCGGCCGCGCCTCGCGCTCGCTGTCGACGGCGGCCCGCCCGTCCGCTTCGCATCCGGGTCCGATCTGACGACCTCTCCCGGACCTGAACCCGGCTCCGTCACGCTCGGCCTCTCGGAGGCGGCGGCGAAGCGCCTCCTGCCGTTCCTGCGCCGGGGCAAGTCGATCCAGCTCACCGTGACCGGGGACGGCGGCCAGCCGATCTCCGCGACGCTCGACCTGCCGGGCTTCGCGGCCGCCGCGTCCGAAGTCGACCGCCGACAGAATCGCAAGGACCCGAAGGACACGATCGCGGAACTGATCGGCGGCGGCAGCCCGGCCGCCCTCGCCGGCAAGCTGCGCGACGTCGCGCGCGACGCCGTGCCCGAGACGCTGAAGAAGATCATGGTCGCCCGCGATTGCCCTGTGTGGGACCAGGCCGAGTCGAGCCCGTCCTTCCTCGCCGACGAATCCTTCGCCGCCGATCTCGGGGACGGCCGCACTCTCTGGGCGATCGTTTGCGCCGCAGGCTCTTACAACGCCGACTTCGCGCTGTTCGTCGAAGACCCATCGAAGGCCGCTGACCGCTTCGAGTCGCTGCTGTTCGCGGCCTTCGTCGAGGCGATCGGCTGGACGGGGACCGACACCCTCGCCAACGTCACCTACGATCCGGAAAAGCGCGAGCTGAAGGCCTTCGACAAGGGCCGCGGCGCCGGGGACTGCGGACAGATGGGCCTGTGGGAATGGGTCGGCGCCGCGTTCCGGATGATCGAATACCGGGCAAAGGACGAATGCGACGGCGTCGCCAAGCCGGAAAGCTTCCCGATCGTGTTCCGCGGCGAGAAGTAGGCGCGACGATCCCTCGGCGGTCGGTCCGCCTGCTGGACCCGGAACTTATTCCCGTGTCCGTCGGTTGAACCGGCGGTTCATGGGAGCGCCCCGCTTTGGCCGTTCGACCGTTCTGGAAGGGCTATCTGAAGCTGGCTCTCGTCACCTGCCCGGTGGCGATGACGCCCGCGATCTCCGAGAGCGAGCGGGTCCGGTTCCACGTCCTCAACGCCAGGACCGGCAACCGTGTCGTCAGCGAATATGTCGACAGCGTCACCGGCAAGCCGGTCGAGCGCGAGGACGAGGTCAAGGGCTATCCGCGCGGCGAGGACGAGCATGTCATGCTCGAGGACGAGGAGCTCGACGCCGTCGCGCTCGAGACCACGCGCACCATCGACATCGAGATGTTCTGCCCGCGCGAGAGCGTGGGATGGATCTGGTACGACAAGCCGCACTACCTGACGCCGGACGACAAGGTCGGCGAGGAAGCCTTTTCTGTGATCCGCGAGGCGATGGCGACGACCGACATGGTCGGGATCTCCCGCCTCGTGCTCTACCGCCGCGAGCGCGCCGTGCTGCTGGAGCCGCGCGACAACGGCATCGTGCTCTGGACGCTGCGCTACGGCGAGGAGGTCCGCGATCCCGACGACTATTTCGGCGACCTGAAGCAGGCCAAGCCCGACGCGAAGCTGCTGTCGCTCGTCAAGTCGCTGATCGACGAGCGGACCAAACCGTGGTCCGAAGACATGGTCGACGATCCGGTGCAGCAGCGCCTGCTCGACCTGATCGCCTCGAAGAAGAAGGGCCGCAAGAAGGTCGCCAAGCCCAAGACACAGGCGCCGCCGGAGACGGGCAACGTCATCAACATCATGGACGCGCTGAAGAAGAGCCTCGCCTCCGAGGGCGGCAAGTCGAAGCGACGCTGACGCACCGTCCGCCGGCTCAGGCCGCCTTCCGCCCCACCTTCGCCCCTGCCTTTTTCGGGATCGGCGCCGCCGCCTTCCGGAAATCCTTCCACGGATCGGACGACAGCGCCGCGAGCCGCGTCGGCATGTTGTCGACCGTGAAGTAAGCCGGGCCGATCGCAGGTCCCAGTTCCTCCCAGGCGAGCGGCGCGGAGACCGCCGCCCCCGGCCGGGCACGCGTCGAATAGGGCGCGACGGCCGTCGCGCCGCGGCCGTTGCGCAGGTAGTCGATCAGAATCTTGCCCTTGCGCTTGGCCTTGGAGACGGTCGCGACATAGGCGTCGGGCTCGTCCGTGGCCATGGCCTCGGCGATCGCCTTGGCGAAGGCCTTGGTCTCGGTCCAGTCGGCCCGCGGCTTCAGCGGGGAGACGACGTGCAGGCCCTTCCCGCCGGACGTCTTCACGAAGGCCGCAAGGCCTGTGTCCTCCAGCCGACGCTTCACATCCTGCGCCGCCTCGATCACGCGATCCCAGCCGACCCCGTCGCCAGGGTCGAGATCCATGATGATCATGTCCGGCTTTTCGAGCTCGGCGACGGTCGAGCCCCAGGGGTGAATCTCCAGCACGCCGCCCTGCACGAGGCCGAGCAGCCCCTCGCGATCCTCGATCGTCAGCAGCGGCTCGTCGTCGGTCGGGTCCTTGTACTCGCCGATATGCGAGTTCATGCCCTTCCAGCCGTGCTTCTGGAAAAAGCACTGCTCGGTCACGCCGCCGGGACAGCGCAGCAGCGACAGCGGACGACCCACGACGAAGGGCGCCAACTTCGGCCAGACCTCCATGTAGTAGTCGGCGAGGCCCTGCTTGGTGACGCCGCTCTCCGGCCAATACAGCCGATCCGGATGGGTCAGCTTGACGCTCGGCGCCGCGACCTTCGGCGCGGCTCCTGCAGCGTCCGTCTCGCGCGCGACCTCCTCCGCGGGTTTGTCTTCCCGCAGACCCCGGAACGCCGCGTGGCGCAGGTGATGGTCGCCGGTCCAGGCGCGGAACTCGATCTCGGCGACGAGCTCCGGCTTGACGTAGGACAAGCCTCGCGCCTCGTCGGCGGTGAGCTTCGCCGCGAATGGGGACGACTTGTCCTTCAGCTTGTCGAGCCGCTTGAACAGGTCCGCGGCGACCGACGCGGTGAAGCCGGTGCCGACCCGGCCCACATGGACGAGCTTGCCGCCCTCATAGGCGCCGAGCGCGAGCGAGCCGATCGCCCGCGGAGACGTGCTCGACGGGGTGAAGCCGCCGATGACGAACTCCTGCCGGTGCGAGCATTTTGATTTCAACCAGGAGCGGCCACGGCCCGGAACATAAGGCGCGTCCCGGTCCTTCGAGACGACGCCTTCGAGGCTCAGCCGGCAGGCGTGCTCGAGCACCATCGAGCCGTTCTCCTCGAAGTGCTCGCTGACCCGCACGATCCCGTCCTGTTTCTCGATCAGGCCGGCCAGCGCCGTCTTTCGGTCGACCAGCTTGCAGGGCGTCAGGTCGAAACCGTCGAGATGGAGGAGATCGAAGGCGTAGAACACGAAACCTGTCTTGCGGCCCTCGCTCAGCGCCTGCTGGAGCGCGGAGAAGTCGGAGGCGCCCGAGTCGTTCTCGACGACCAGTTCCCCGTCGATCATCGCCTGCTCGACGGGCAGCGCCTTCAGCGCCTCGGCGACCTGCGTGCCGAAGCGCCTCGTCCAGTCGAGGCCGCTACGCGTCATCAGCCGGACGTCGCCACGCTCGATCCGCGCGATGAGGCGATAGCCGTCGAACTTGATCTCGTGCAGCCACTTCGCGCCGGACGGGGCCTTCGGGGTCAGCGTGGCGAGCGCGGGCTCGACGAAGTCGGGAAGCGCGGCCTTCTTCGACTTCCTCAGCTTCGACGGATCGACGCGTGGGCCGTCGATCTTGCCGGTCTTCGACGACCAGCCCGGCGCCTCCTCGGCCACCTGATCGAGGTTCCGGCCGGTCTTAACGGAGTCCGGCTGCTCCTTGAGGATGTCGGGCTCGGCTGCCGTCCGGGCCGCCTCGTCCTCGCCCTTGATCAGCAGCCAGTTCTCGCGCTTCTCGCCGCGCTTCTGCGCCATGCGCACGAGATGCCAGCGGCCTGCGAGCTTTTCTCCGTGAAGCTCGAATTCGAGATGGCCCTTCCTGTATCCCTTCGCCGCGTCGCCGATCGGCGTCCAGCCGCCGCGGTCCCACAGGATCACCGTCCCGCCGCCATACTCGCCCTTCGGGATGGTCCCTTCGAACTCGCCATATTCGAGCGGATGGTCCTCGACATGGACCGCGAGCCGCTTCTCGCCCGGCACGAGGCTCGGCCCCTTGGCGACCGCCCAGCTCTTCAGCACGCCGTCCATCTCGAGCCTGAGATCGTAATGCAGGCGCGTCGCGTCATGCTTCTGGATGAGGTAGGCGTCGCCGGCGCCGGTGGCCTTTTCGGCGCCGACGGGCTCCTTCGTCTTCTTGAAGTCGCGCTTCTTCCGGTAGACGTCGAGAGCCATCGCTCAGCTCGCCTTGCGGCGCTCCGCCTGCGGCGCGGCCTTGCGCGACCCGCCCGCCTTGCCCCGCGCCGCCGGCTTCTTGCGCGTCGCTCCGGACGCTTCCGAGCCTCCGAGCCGCGCGCTCTTGCGCAACGCCTCCATCAGGTCGGTGACCTTGGCCGGAGGCTTCGGCTTCTTCGCCTTGATCGGCTTGCCCTCGATCTTCGCCTTTACGAGATCGGCGAGCGCCGCCTCGTAGCGGTCCTCGAACTTCGCCGGATCGTATTTTCCGCGCTTGGTCGAGATGATGTGCTTGGCGAGATCGAGCATCTCGGCGTCCATCTTCTTCCTCTTCGGCACGCCGTCGAACGCGTCCCTGGACGAGCGGACCTCGTAGTCGAAGTTGAGCGTGGTTCCGACGAGACCGTCGCCGTGCGGCCGGATCAGCAAGGTCCGCTCGCGGCGGAACAGCACCGTTCTCGCCAGCGCCGCGACCTTCTTCGCGCGCATGCCCTCGCGGATCAGCGCGAAGGCTTCTTCGGCCGCCTTGTCGGCGGGGGCGAGATAGTACGGCTTGTCGAAATAGACGTCGTCGACCTCCGAACAGGCGAGGAAGGCGTCGACGTCGAGGGTCTTGTCGCTCTCGGGGACGGCCGCCGCGACCTCCTCCTTGTCGAGCATCACATATTCGCCGGACGAGACCTCGTAGCCCTTGGCCTGGTCCTCGGTCTCGACCGGCTTGCCGGTCTCGACGTCGACATACTGGCGACGCACGCGGTTGCCGGTCTCGCGGTTCAGCGTGTGGAAGGCGATGCGGTCCGACGCCGAGGCGGCCGTATAGAGCGCGACCGGGCAGACGACCTCGCCGACCTTGAGAAAACCCTTCCAGTTCGCGCGCGGCGCCACGGCCCGACTCCTTGAAAAACGAGTCGGAACGCCGCCGGCGCGGACTCCGTTCCGCGCCGTTCAGCCGAGGGTTTCGGGTGGCAGCGCCTTCCTCAGCTCGGCGAGCCAGACGTCGGCGACCGAGTCCGACGGCGCGCGCCAGTCGCCGCGCGGAGACAGCGCCCCGCCGGACGACACTTTTGGCCCGTTCGGGATCGCGCTGCGCTTGAACTGGCTGGTCTCGAAGAAGCGTTTCAGGAAGGCTTCGAGCCACCGTGCGATGACCGGCAAGTCGTAGGCGTTCTTGGCGTCGTGGGGGAAGCCGGCGGGCCAGAGTCCGGCGGAAGCGTCACGCCATGCGCGCCAGGCGAGGAAGGCGATCTTCGAGGGCCTCAGGCCGTAGCGCAGCGTGTGGAACAGGAAGAAGTCGTGAAGCTCGTAGGGGCCGATCTTGCCCTGCGTGCTCTGGATCGCGCCGGCCTCGTCCGCCGGCACGAGCTCCGGCGAAATCTCGGTCGCGAGGATCGCGGTCAGGATGTCGGAGGTCGACTCGTCGAACTGCCGGGACGAGACGCTCCAGCGGATCAGGTACTGGATCAGCGTCTTCGGCACGCCGGCGTTGACGGCGTAGTGGCTCATCTGGTCGCCGACGCCGTAGGTGCACCAGCCGAGCGCCAGCTCCGACAGGTCGCCCGTACCGATGACGAAGCCGCCGCGCTGGTTGGCGAGCCGGAACAGATAGTCGGTCCGAAGGCCCGCCTGCACGTTCTCGAAGGCGATGTCGTAGATCTTTTCGCCGCGCGCGAAGGGGTGGTCCATGTCCGCGAGCATCTGCCGGGCGGCCGGACGGATGTCGATCTCGCCCGCCGTCACGCCGAGCGCGCGCATCAGTTTCCAGGCGTTCGCCCTGGTGTCCTCGCCCGTCGCGAAGCCCGGCATCGTGAAGGCGAGGATCCTTTCGCGCGAGACGCCGAGCAGGTCGCAGACCTTGGCGGCGACGATCAGGGCCTGCGTCGAGTCGAGACCGCCCGAGACGCCGATCACCATCGTCTTCGCGCGCGTCGCCTCGAAGCGCCGAGCGAGGCCGTGGACCTGGATGTTGAAGCTCTCGTAGCAGTCCTGATCGAGCCGCTCCGGCGCGGCCGGGACGTATGGAAAGCGCCGGAGCGCCCGCCTCAGGCCGATGTCGGCCGATGTCGCCCTGTGCTCGAACGCGACGCGCCGGAACCACGTCTCAGGATGCCCGGCCGCCGCAGCCGCGTCGTTGAAGGTGCCGAAGCGGGCGCGCTCGAGCCTCAGCCGCTCGACGTCGACGTCCGCCGCGATCAGCTGCGGCTCGCGCGAAAACCGCTCGGAGCGCGCCAGCAGCTCGCCCATCTCGTGGATCGAGCCCTGCCCGTCCCAGGACAGGTCCGTGGTGCTCTCCCCTGCCCCGGCCGCCGAATAGGCGTAGGCGGCGACGCAGCGCGTCGACTGCGAGGCGGAGAGCAGCGAGCGCTCCTCCGCCTTTCCGACGGTGATGTTGGAGGCCGAGAGGTTGCAGAGGATCAGCGCGCCTGCCAGCGCGCCTGCCGTCGAGGGCGGCGTCGGCGCCCAGTAGTCCTCGCAGACCTCGACATGGAAGACGAAGTCGGAAAGGTCCGATGCGGCGAAGATCAGGTCCGGCCCGAACGGCGCGGTCGCCCCTGCCAGATCGACCGAGAGCCCGCGCAGCCCGGCGCCGGAGGCGAACCAGCGCTTCTCATAGTATTCGCGGTAGTTCGGCAGGAACGACTTCGGGACGACGCCCAGGATCCCGCCGCGCGAGACGACCACCGCGCAGTTGTAGATGCGCCCGTTGCGCCGGACGGGCGCGCCGAGCAGCAGGACGCTCGCGAGATCGCGACTGCGTTCGGCGATCTCGCCGATCGCCGCCTCGACACCGTCGAGCAGCGCGTCCTGCAGATGCAGGTCGTCGATCGCGTAGCCGGAGAGGTTGAGTTCGGGAAAGACGAGCAGATCGACATGTTCGGCCGAAGCCTTTTCGGCGAGCTCGATCGCGGCGGCGGCGTTGCGCGCGGGATCGGCGACCGCGACGCGCGGTGTCGCGACGCCGACGCGCACAAACCCTTGGGAATGGATCGAGAAGAACGGGTGGGACTGGGCAGCCATTCGCAACGCTCGGCCGGCGGACAGGACATCCTTAGCCCATCGCGCCCGTGGGCCAGACTCTAATTCCTAAAGATGGTTTCACAACCAGCGCCGCCCGGGCGCAAGGAAAGCAGGGCGTCTGAGGCGCGGGGGCCGGGCCTTAACCCGTCTTCTTGATCCGGACAATCTTGAAGAAGCCTGCCGGAAACACCGGCTGGACGTCGATGACCTTCATGTCGCCGGCCTTGTCCGCCCAGGCGCGCAGGCGCGAGACCTTAAAGTCGGACGACCAGCCCATCTTGGCGACGAGCGGGGCGACGGCGGTCTCGACCTTCATCGGGAAGCCGCCCTCGGCGCCCATCTTGGACGCGACGACGATCTCGCCGCCCGGACGGAGCACGCGGCGCATCTCGTCGAGCGCGCCTTCCGGGTCCGGCACCAGCGTGATGACGAAGGGCACCGTGACGGCGTCAAAGCTCGCGTCGGGCAGGCCGAGATTGCAGGCGTCCATCGCCGCAAGGCACCTCACCTGGGAAAGCCCGAGGTCCCGGACCTTCTCGCGCGCCTTGGCGAGCATATGCACGGAGAGGTCGACGCCGGTCACCCGCGCATTGGCGGGATAGTAGCGGAGCACCAGTCCGGTTCCGACGCCCACCTCGAGGATGTCGGGCCCGCAGGCGGCGGCGGCCTGCGCGGCCTTCCTCTGCCCGTCGGCGAGCAGCTTGACGTAGACCTTGTCGTAGATCGGCGCCCACTTCTCGTAAGCGCGCTTCTGGCCGTCGAGATCGTACTGGACGCTCACGCCGCGACTTCTCCTGCGACCGTGGCGGCCGGCGCCGCCTGACGGATGATCCCGCCGCCGAGCACGCGCTCGCCCGTCTCGTCATAAAGCGCGCAGGCCTGCCCCGGCGCCACGCCCGTCTCGCCGTCGATCAACTCGACATCGGCCTCGCGCGGGCCGGTCGGGCGCAGCAGCGCCGGCGCCGGCGGGCGGGTGGACCGCACGCGCGCCAGCACGGGACGGCCCTCGGGACCGATCTGCTCCAACGGCCCCTCCCCGATCCAGTTGACGTCGCGCAGCGCGACGCGGCGCACGCCAAGCGCCTCGCGCGGGCCGACGACGACGGTCTTCCGGGCCGCGTCGATCCGCACGACGTACAGCGGCTCGCCGCCGGCGAGGCCGAGACCGCGGCGCTGTCCTACCGTGTAGCGCACGACGCCCTCGTGACGCCCCACCTCTCGGCCCGAGAGGTCGACGATGGGCCCCGGCTCGGCCGCGCCCGGCCTCAGCTTCTCGATGACGTCGGCGTAGCCGCCGGACGGCACGAAGCAGATGTCCTGGCTGTCCGGCTTGTCGGCGACGGACAGGCCGAGCTCGCGCGCGATCTCGCGGACCTGCGGCTTCTCGAGCCCGCCCAGCGGAAAGCGCAGCATCGAAAGCTGCTCGGCCGTCGTGCCGTAGAGAAAGTAGCTCTGGTCGCGCGCGGGATCGGCCGCCCGGAACAGCCCGCGCCCGCCGTCCGGCAGAGCGCGCGAGGCGACATAGTGCCCGGTGGCGAGCGCCGCCGCGCCGAGGTCCTTCGCCATCGCGAGCAGGTCGAGGAACTTGACCGTCTGGTTGCAGGCGACGCAGGGGATCGGGGTCTCGCCGGCGAGGTAGCTCTGCGCGAAAGGCTCGATCACCGCCTCGCGGAACCGCGCCTCGTAGTCCAGCACGTAATGCGGCACGCCGAGCTTGGCCGCCGCATCGCGTGCGTCGTGGATGTCGCGGCCGGCGCAGCAGGCGCCCTTGCGCGCGATCGCCGCGCCGTGGTCGTAAAGCTGCAGCGTCACGCCGACGACGTCGTAGCCGGCGCGCGCGACGAGGCCGGCGACGACGGACGAATCCACTCCGCCGGACATGGCGACGACCACGCGCTGGGAGGCGCGCGGTCCGGGCAGGTCGAGGTCGATGGTCGGCAGGATCGTCATGGGCGGCCGGGTTCTACCGCGCCATGACAGGGGATGGAAGCGATCAGCCGCCGGTCGGATCAGGCCTTGACGGCCTTGACCGACTTCAGCTGGCCGAGCGGCACGCGGATGTCGCCGATCAGCAGGATCGCCTCGCCGGTCGAGAGGTCGACGCCGTCGACCACGCCGGCGACCTCCGAGGTCACCTCGACGGCGTTGCCCGCGGCGTCCTTGGCGTCGACGGAGATCGTATAGAGCCCCTCGGGCGCCTTCGTGCCGTCGGTACGCTTGCCGTCCCAGACGAAGTCCTGGTCGCCGGACTTCAGGTCCTTCTTGCCGGTGTAGACGAGGGCGCCGGTGCTGTCGCGGATCGTGATGGTGGCGGTGACGCCGGCCTTGGGCGAGTCGAGGTTCCAGGTCGCCTTGCCGTCGCTGAGCTGCGAGGTCTGGCCGAAGGCGGTGACTTCGCGGCCGACAAGGTTGAGCGCCGCCCCGGCCTGCGCCGTCTGCGACGAGAGCAGCAGCGCAGACAGCGTGTCGTTGGTCTTGAGCTGCTGCTCGACGCCCGCGAACTGCACCAGCTGCTGGGTGAACTGGTTGGTGTCGAGCGGGTCGAGCGGGCTCTGGTTCTTGAGCTGCGTGGTCAGCAAGGACAGGAAGGTCTCGAAGTTCGACGCGAGCGTCGCCCCCGAGGTGTTCGAGACCTGGGCGGCGTTCGAGCCGAGACCTGCAACGCTATCGACAGCCATCTCGCGTCCTTACACCGTTCGGTCCACGCCGCTGACGCCGGGCGCCGCGCCGCGCGCATAGGCGGCGGCGACGGGGGCGACGTCCTCGATCTCTGCATTCGTCTGCGAGCCGCCGGATGCGGCCTCGTCGAAATTCCACTGCTGCTGCCGGCCGTCCTTGAGCTGGAAGGCGAGGCCGCCCTGCCCGAGCTGGAAACCGGCCTGCTCGAGCGTGCGCGACAGTTCGCGCGCGTCGTTCCGCAGCATGTCGAGCGTCTCGACGCGCTCGACGATCAGGCGGGTCGAAACGCGGCCGTCGTGGCCGATGTCGAGCCGCACGTCGACGCGGCCGAGTTCGGACGGATCGAGCCGGACCTCGAAGCGGGTGCGGCGGGAGCCGGCGTGCTCCGCGATGTGGTTCGCCACCTGAACCGCGGCCGCCTGCGCGGCCGAGACCTGACCGGACGCGGCGCCGGGCGCAGAAGGCGTCGCCGGCGCGGCGGACGTCTGGAGGGTCTGGATCCGGTCGGGCTGCTGACCGTGCTTCGCGGCGTCCGTTCCAGCGACGTCGACCTTCGGCGTCGCTTTCGTCTCGGAGTCGGGCTGTTCCTTCTCGAAGGCGCCGACCACGGCCGCCTGCGCCGTCGCCTTGGCGACGTCGGTCTTGTCCGCGCCCTTGCCGCCCTCGCTTTTGCCGGCCTTCCCGGTTTCGGCGCTCGCCGCAAGCGACGCGGCGGGTCCGGACGTCGACTTCGTGCCAGCGCCGTCGCCGATCTTCACGTCGACGCTCTCGCTTTCGCCCTTCAGGCTGATGACGCCTGCGGCTGCGAGCGCCTCGGCCGCCGCGCTGCCCTGGGCGGCCGCCCCCGGTCCGGCCGAGAGGCCCTGCGCCTGCAGCTGCAGGGCTGCGGCGAGATTGGCCGCCTGCTGCTTGCCGGCGACGATTCCTGTCTCGACCTTCTGGCCGGCCTTGGCGGCCGTTCCGGCGGGCGCCTCGGCGTCGACCCCGGCGCCGATGAGCGCGAAGGGGAGCCCGACGAGGCCGGCCACCGCCGCGTCCGGCGCCGATTTCTCCGACTTGGACTTCACGCCGTCGGCTTCGTCGGCCTGTTCTCCCACCAGCGCGTCGAAGCCTTCCCCGCGCGCGGGGGCCTTGCCGGGCGCCGGCGGCGCGGCGCGGCTTGGCGCGGATTGGGGAGCGTTAACGGAGCTTGACGACACGTGAGCACCGGCTGGCGAGGATTTCGACCCAAGGCTGCAACGGCCATGCCAGCGCTTCGGCGCGAAAATTCCCTGAAATCTCAATGGTCGGCCCGCCGGAGGCCCCGGCCGATTTTGCCCGGCCCGGCAAAAACTGCCTTGCGCAAGTTTCACCCGTGAAGACCGTTAAGTCGGATTTTCGTTAGTATTTGAATTACTGGTTTTTAACCTTTCAAACCCCTGCGAATTCAGCATCTTCGCTTAGTCAAATATTAAATGACCGACCGTAATCTCAGCAAAGACGGGTCAGTCGCGTGTGAGAGTATCTATGACCGAAATGCCTCGCGGACGAACCAAATACGTGATCGGCCCGGACGGCAGTCCGCTGACGATCGCTGATTTGCCGCCGTCCGACACCAAGCGCTGGGTCATCCGCCGGAAGGCGGAAGTCGTGGCCGCCGTTCGCGGCGGGCTGCTGAGCCTGGAAGAGGCTTGCGCCCGCTACACCCTCACAGTCGAGGAGTTCCTGTCATGGCAGGCCTCGATCGACCGCCACGGCCTCGCCGGCCTCAGGACCACGCGGATCCAGCAGTATCGCGCCTGACGGGCCGACCAGAACGTCTTCACCGAACGCCGGCCCTCGTGGCCGGCGTCGTCGTTTCCGGGGTCCGGCGTCATCCGGTTAACGCCCCGTTTACCATGCGCCGGGCAATTCTTGCCGGGTGGAGCGGCCCCGAGGCCGAACCGCTTCGGGGAACGTCGGTGCAGGGCATCATCCAAGTCTTCCGTTCTTTCGGCGCCGGGCGCATCGCGGCGATGGGCGTGGTGGCGCTCGCGCTCGTGGGTTTCTTCGCCTTCGTCATCATCCGCTTCACCCAGCCGGCGATGGCCCCGCTGTTCACCGACCTGTCGCCGCAGGACGCCGCCGCGGTCGTCAAGGAGCTCGACCAGCAGAACGTCCCCTACGAGCTGCGCACCGACGGCGCCGGTATCCTCGTCCCGAAGGATCAGATCGCGAAGCTGCGCATGAAGCTCGCCGAGCAGCGCCTGCCGACCGGCGGCTCCGTCGGCTGGGAGATCTTCGACAAGGGCGACGGCTTCTCCGCGACCAGCTTCGTCCAGAACGTCAACCACCTGCGCGCGCTTGAGGGCGAGATCGCCCGCTCGATCAAGTCGCTCGACCGCGTCGCGTCGGCGCGCGTGCATCTCGTCATCCCCGAGCGCCCGCTGTTCACCCGCGACGCGCCGCAGCCGTCGGCCTCGATCGTGATCCGCTCGCGCGGCGACCTGAGCCAGGGCGAAGTCCGCGCCATCCGCCACCTCGTCGCCTCGGCGGTGCAGGGGCTAAAGCCTGAGAAGGTCTCGCTCGTCGACGAGGGCGGACGCTTGCTCGCCGACGGCGCCGAGGGCGACGACGCGGCCGACGCGGCGAGCGACGAGCGCGGCATGGCGCTTGAGAAGCGCCTGCGCGAGCGGGTCGAATCGATCGTCGGCCGGATCGTCGGCTCGGACCGCGCCCGCGTCGAGGTCCGCGCCGAGATCGACCGCACCCGGTCCACGCAGACGTCCGACAAGTTCGACCCCGAGAGCCGCGTCGCCCGTTCGACCCAGACCCGCGAGGAGGCCTCCCAGTCTCAGGAGCAGGCCGAGCAGCAGGTCTCCGTGGCGAACCAGATCCCGAACCCGCAGGCCGGACAGACCGGCCAGCAGGGCCCGAAGGATCAGACGAGCAAGAACGAGGAGGTCGTCAACTACGAGATCTCCCGGGTCACCCGCACCGAGACCCAGGACGGCGGCCGCATGAAGCGCCTGTCCGTCGCGGTGCTCGTCGACGGCGTCTACACCCGCCAGCAGAACGGCGACATGACCTACGCCCCGCGCCCGCAGGAGGAGCTCGACCGGATCGGCGCGTTGGTCCGCGCCGGCGTCGGCTTCGACGCGAGCCGCGGCGACACGGTCGAGATCGTCAATCTGCGCTTCGCCGACATTCCGGGCCAGACCGCCGACGCCGGCGGCGACTCCTGGTTCGACTTCACCAAGGCCGACATCATGCGCGCCGTCGAGCTCGGCGTGCTGGCCCTGCTGACCGTGCTGGTGATGCTCTTCGTGGTCCGCCCGATCATGCGCAAGGCGCTCGAGACGACCCCGCCCGCGCTGGCGGCGCCCGCGCCGACCATGACCACCGCGGAGGCCGCCGCCCGCGGCGGCGTCATCGGCGCGGACGGCATGATCACGATGCCGGACGGGCAGGTCTTCTCCGCGACCGACGAAAGCGGCGCGCCGCTCCTGACCGCCACCGGCGTGCGCGTGGTGCAGGCCGACGCCGGACCGGTCGTGGTGGGCCCCGACGGCGCGGCCCGGCGCCTGGCGGCCGTCGAGGTCGCCGGCAAGGTGAAGGCCGAGTCGCTTGAGAAAATCGGCGAGATCGTCCGCGCCAATCCGTCCGAGAGCGCCAATCTGATTCGCCAGTGGATGCAGGAGCCCGCGTAGCGTCATGGCCGCCCAAGCCCTCGCCACCACCGGACCGAGCCAGAGCGCCCGCAAGATGTCGGGCGTCGAACGGGCCGCGATCGTGATGTTCGCGCTCGGCGACGAACATGGCGCGCAGGTCTGGGAGGAACTCGACGACGACGAGGTCCGGGACCTGTCGGCCGCGATGTCCAATCTGGGCGCGATCGACGCGATCACCGTCGAAGGCCTGCTGGTCGACTTCGTGTCGAGGCTCTCGGCCGCCGGCTCGCTGGTCGGCAACGCCGAGTCGACCGAGCGGCTGCTGTCCCAGTTCCTGCCGAAGGACCGCGTCGGCCAGATCATGGAGGAGATCCGCGGTCCCGCCGGCCGCAACATGTGGGAGAAGCTCTCCAACGTGCAGGAGCAGGTGCTCGCGAACTATCTCAAGAACGAGTACCCGCAGACCGTCGCCGTGGTGCTCTCCAGGATCCGGGTCGAGCAGGCGGCGCGCGTCCTGGCGATCCTTCCCGAGGAGTTCGCGCTCGACGTCGTGCGGCGCATGCTCGCGATGGACTCCGTTCAGAAGGACATCCTCGAGCGCATCGAGAAGACCCTGCGCGTCGAGTTCATGGCGGGCCTCGCGCAGGCGACGCGTCGCGACTCGCACGAGCAGATGGCCGAGATCTTCAACTCCTTCGACCGCCAGACCGAGTCGCGGTTCCTGACCAAGCTGGAGGAGGCGTCCAAGGAGTCCGCCGACCGCATCCGGCAGCTGATGTTCACCTTCGACGACCTCGGCAAGCTGGACAGCGCCGGCATCCAGTCGGTGCTGCGCGACGCGCCGCGCGAAAAGCTCGCGGTCGCGCTCAAGGGCGCGAGCCAGACGATGCGGGAGTTCATCATGGGCAACATGTCGAGCCGCGCCGCAAAGATGCTCGCGGACGACGTCGAGGCGATGGGCCCGGTCCGCCTGCGCGACGTGGACGAGGCGCAGATGATCATCGTCGGCGTCGCCAAGGACCTGGCCTCCAACGGCCAGATCACCATCACCAAGAACAAGGGGGAGGAAGAGCTTGTCTACTGACGAGGTTTTCGCCCGGCGGCGAGGGCTGCGCGCATGAGCGCCGCGCCCGTCCGCTTCCTGTTCGACACCGACTTCGGCGCGCCGAAGTCGACCAAGGCCGGGCCCGGCGCCGTCGGGCTCGCGGATCACGAGGCCGCGCTGGCGGAGGCCGAGGCGTCCGGCTACCGGCGCGGCGAGGCCGACGGACGGCGCGCCGCGCGCGAGGCCGACGCTGCGCGCCTGACGGCTGCGATCGAGTCGCTCGGCGGCCGGCTCGCGGTCGCGATCGTCGACGCCGAGACCCGCGTCGCGCAGATCGAGCGCGACGCTGCGGCGCTGGCGCTCGCTTTCGCGCGCAAGCTTGCCGGCGCAGCGGTCGCGCGCTTTCCGCTCGCCGAGATCGAGGCGGCTGCGGACGCCTGCTTCGCGGAGCTGAAGTCCGCGCCGCATCTCGTCGCGCGCGTCGCGCCGGATTTCGTCGAGGCCGTGCGCGCCTCGCTCTCGGAAGCGGCGCAGCAGCGCGGCTACGCCGGCCGCCTGATCGTGCTCGGGGACCCGGAGGTCGCGGAAGGCGACGCCCGGCTCGAATGGGCCGACGGCGGCGTCGTCCGCGACGCGGCGGCCGTCGAGCGCGCGATCGATCGCGCCCTCGCCCAGAGATTCGGAGACGTCAGCGCCCCGGCAGGGCCGGCGGACGCCACGGAAGGAACCGAGCCATGAGCGGTCGCAGCGGCGGGGACCGGTCCGTTCCCCTGCCAGAACTCGAGCCGGGGGCCGACCTCGCGCTGGTGGATCAGAACGCCGAGACCGACGGCGAGTCGAAGGGCGCGGGCGACCTCGAAGCCGTCTTCGACGTGCCCGTCGCGGTCTCGGCGGTGCTGGGCCGGGCCAAGCTCGAGGTCCGGAACCTGATGCGCCTGAAACCCGGCGCCGTCATCGAGCTCGACCGGAAGATCGGCGAGGCGATCGACATCTACGTCAACGACCGCCTCGTCGCACGCGGCGAAGTGGTCCTCGTCGAGGACCAGCTCGGCGTCACCATGACCGAAATCATCAAGCCCGACAGGGCCTGAGCCAGGACAGGAGAGCCGCCATGCGCCTCACCATCGTCGGCCACCTGAAAGGCCAGCTGACCGCGGCGACCCGCATCGCCATGAACCGCGGCGCCGCCGTGACCCACGCCGAATCCGTCGAGCAGGCGCTCCGCACGCTGCGCGCCGGCCGCGGCGCCGACCTCATCATGTGCGACGTCGCGCTCGACGTCCGCGAACTGGTGTCGAGCCTTTCAGTCGAGCGATTCCACGTGCCGGTCGTCGCCTGCGGCGTCGACAGCGACACCCGCGCCGCCGTCGACGCGATCCGCGCCGGCGCCAAGGAGTACATCCCGCTCCCCCCGGATCCCGAGCTGATCGGGGCGGTGCTCGCGGCGGTCGCCGACGACAGCCGCGACATGGTCTTCCAGGACCCGTCGATGATCTCGCTGGTGCAGCTCGCGACCCAGATCGCCGGCTCCTCCGCGAGCGTGCTGATCACCGGCGAGAGCGGATCCGGCAAGGAGATGCTCGCCCGCCTCGTCCACGAGCGGAGCCCGCGGGCGAAGGCGCCGTTCGTCTCGGTCAACTGCGCGGCGATCCCCGAGCAGCTGCTGGAGAGCGAGCTGTTCGGCCACGAGAAGGGCGCCTTCACCGGCGCCTCCGCGCGGCGCATCGGCAAGTTCGAGGAGGCCTCCGGCGGCACGCTGCTGCTGGACGAGATTTCCGAGATGGACGTGCGCCTGCAGGCCAAGCTCCTGCGCGCCCTGCAGGAGCGCGTGATCGACCGCGTCGGCGGCGGCAAGCCCGTGCCGGTCGACATCCGGGTGATCGCGACGTCAAACCGCTCGCTCGCCGACGAGGTCCGCAAGGGGACGTTCCGCGAGGACCTGCTCTATCGCCTCAACGTCGTGAACCTGAAGATTCCGGCGCTGCGCGAGCGGCCCGCCGACGTGCTGGCGCTCGCCGCGCATTTCGCCAGCAAGTATGCGCGCATCAACGGCTTCCCGATCCGCCCGCTGTCGACGGAGGCGCGGAGCGAGCTCACCCGCCAGCGATTCCCGGGCAACGTGCGCGAGCTGGAGAACACGATCCACCGCGCCGTGCTGCTCGCGATCGGGCCGGAGATCGGCCCCGATGCGATCCGCACGCCGGACGGCGCGCCCGTTTCGGCAGCCCGGGGCCCGGCGGCGCTTGCGGCCGAAACCGCCGAACAGGTGACGCGCTCCTTCGTCGGCAAGACGCTCGCGGACGTCGAGCGCGACCTGATCTTCGACACGCTCGGCCACACCCGCGGCAACCGCACCCATGCGGCCAACATCCTCGGGATCTCGATCCGGACGCTCAGAAACAAGCTTAACCAGTATGACGACGAAGGCTTCGCGGTGCCGCCGCCGCAGGCGGGCGTAGCGGCGGCGTAATGGCTGGACCGATGGACGAGACACGGATCGACTACGCGCGGGCACTCGCGGCGGCCTCCGACCACCTGCGACACGTCGCAAACCGCGGGCGGCGCGACGACGATCTCGCGACGGCGTGCCCCGATCGCTCCGGGCGCGTCGCGCCCGCGTGCTATCCGATTGCGGCTCTCGCTCCCGGCGGTCGCTGACCGGACCGGTCAGGCCGGGACCGTCTCGCCGATGACGCGATTGCGGCCGAGACGCTTGGCCTCGTAGAGGCGCTTGTCGGCCTTGTCGAGCAGACCGCGCAGGTCGCCCGCGCCATAGGCCGAGCTTGCGACGCCCACGCTCACCGTGACTGCCCTGCCGTCGAGCGGCTCGACCTCGGTCGCGACGGCCGCGCGCAGGCGCTCGGCGATCTCCAGCGCTTCGGGATGGGCGAGGTCGCGCAGCAGGATCGCGAACTCCTCGCCGCCGTAGCGGAACACGGTGTCGCCGTCGCGGACATGGCGCGCGAGGGTCAGGCCGACCGAACGCAGCACGGCGTCGCCCGCCGCGTGGCCGTGCTTGTCGTTGATCGCCTTGAAACGGTCGACGTCCGCCATGGCGACGGTGATCGGGCGCCCGTCGAGCGACCGGCGCTCCAGCCACTCGCGGCAGGTCTGTTCGAACGCTGCGCGGTTCTTGACGCCCGTCACCTCGTCGACGAGCGAGCGCGCGAGGAGGTCTTCGTAGCGGTTGCGGTAGGTCAGCGCCTGGAAGATGTCGCCAAGTGAACGCCGCCCGGCGCGCGCCGGCTCGCCGAACCACAGGTAGAGCGCGACGAGCACGCTGTAGACGGCCGCCGCGCCCATCTTGGCGACCCATCCGCCGAGCAGCGCGGAGAACGGCGTACCGGTGACCCAGTGCAGCACCGGATAGAACATCAGCTGGTCGATGGTCAGGACCACGGCCGAGGCGACGAACGCGGACGCCAGCACGTTGCGCTGGAACAGCCGCGACACGCGCTCGTACAGCATGATCAGCGCGATGCAGTCGACGAACAGCAGCAGCGTTCCCCAGACCATCAGGATGCCGATCTGGTCGAGGAAGGCGAGGTCCGGCGCGTAGCCCGGCAGCTTCACGACGTCGGTGTGGAAGCGCAGCACGAGCGCGAGCGCGACGAGCAGGATGTTGCCGATCAGCAGGCCGTAGATCGGCTGCCGCACCACCTCCGCGTCCTCGCGGATGTAGAGCAGCAGGAACATCATCAGCTTGCCGGAGAACAGCACCGTCGAGCCCGGCGACAGCAGGCCGAACGGCAGTTCGATGAAGAACACCGCCGCGAGATAGGTCTCGAGGAAGTGCATCACCCCAAGCGCGCACACGAACAGGCCGACGCCGTAGACCTTCCGCGCGGTGAGCAACGCGGTCATGACGCCGAAGTAGACGAGCGCCTGGATGCTGAGAAGGAGAACGCCGATCATGCCCGCCCCGAAAGGCCTTCCAAACGTCGGCGAGGCCGAACCAGAGGTGCCATTAGACCGCCGCGGTCGTTAAGATTTAGACGAGCGACGCTCGGCGCGTCGGTTCAGGCGCGCGTCCGGAGCAGCCGGCGGCCGACCAGAACGGCGACAAGCGCGAAGACGGCGAAGAAAACGATGTTGAACCACGGCACGACCGTGTCTGCGGGATCCCATCGCCGGACGCTCACGGCGTTCGGAAACCACGAGAAGATGTCGAAGCGCCAGCCATATTTGGTGATGAGCGCGACCCCCTTCTCGCCGCCGATCGACGAGGCGACCGCTTGCACGTCCGCAGAGTTGAACTTGAAATAGAACGGGAAGCCCCAGCGCGTGTCCTCGTTGCGATAGACGTGCGGCTTCCGCGTCTCGATGTCCTCGGCGTAGATGAAATAGACGTCGCGGTTCGCGGCCGGGTTGGAGCCGTCGACCGGCTTGCCCGAGAAGTCGACGCGCCGCACCTCGGTGTTGACGATGCGCACGACGTCATGGCGCGGCAGCACGTAGTGCAGGAAGGCGCCGAGCGGCGCGAGGACGATGAACGCGACGATCGCGACGATGCGGATGGACATGCGGGTGCTCGGCGGCCTCGGTCGGACGCGCCGCTGCCCGGCGCTCGCAACCGCATATAGCGTCGCCGGCGCGATTCCGCCCTACGCCACCTGCGCGCGGCGCCCGCCTTTCGAGGCCTGCCTGAGCTCTTCGAACTTCTGGGCCGTCTCGCGCACCAGACGCTCGATACGCCGACGCTCCCACCAGGACGCCGAGGCCGGATCGAACACCGAGGTGCGGAACGGCTTCGGCGGGCACAGCTCGGCCCAGCTCGTTCCGAAGAAGGTCTGCGCGAACGCCTCGTTGCTCTCGGCGTAGCGCTCGCGAATCTGCGCCACGTTCTCTTCGGTCAGGGCGACATGTGGCGTCGCCTCCCAGCCGAGCCGGACGTAGCGCCGCTTGAAGCCGTTGCAGACCGGCGCGAAGCCGGGAAGATCCTGCAGCCCCTCCCCGCCGATCCGGCGCATCACCTCCTGCGCAGCGAACACCGATTTTACGCCGGCGTTCGGATTGCGAAGGCTCGTCCTGACGAGCGGCGCGTCGGCCGGGATCCCGCAGCGGCGGATGAAATCGTCCTCGAGCCCAGCGGCCGCCGCCCGTTCGAACGGGATCGCCTCGACCTCGACCCGCGGATCGTCGATGTAGGTCTTGAGGTAGCGCAGCGGCTCGACCCGGCCGCGACGGGCGGCCTCCTCGACGAATTCGTCGAAGCTCTGGAGCGCCGCGAATCGCCGCTGGCTGTGCACGTACCAGCTGTTCAGCCAGGCCGGCTGGTCGCGCACATAGGCGAGGACGACGACGCGGTAGCCGCGCGCGTCGAAGAAGGCGAGCACGCGGTCGAGCGCGGCGGGGTCTGCGAGCGAACGGGAGAACATCTCGCTCGACAGCAGGATGTTCTTCGCGCCCCTGCGCGCGACCTCGTCGATCTCCGGCCACAGCCGCGCCTTGGGCTTGAGCTCGCCGTCGGGCCGGATCTCGTTGCAGGTCGCAAGGTCCATGTGGTTGCGCGCCGGCTTGCCGGACTCGTCGCGCAGCATGGGGAAAAACAGCCCGCACTCCTCGAGCGCCGCGAGATTGCCGCGGATGAAGTGCTTGAGGGAGCTGGAGCCGGTCTTGTGCGGCCCGACATGGATGTAGGCGGTCGGTCGGCGGCCTTCGGTCATCGATCGTCCTGTGGAAAGCAGTGCGCAGGCGCGACGCGTCGCCGGCGTGACAATCCGGCGTCCGGAGCGAGGCGACCCTTCGCGCCGGTATGGAGCGCATGCCATGAACAGCCTTGCAAGTCACGGATTGCGGGTCGGGATCAGCGCCGGGATCGGGCTGGCGGCGGGCGCCGTCGCGCGGCTCGCCGCGCCGCCCGAGATCGCGACGGCGATCGGCTGGGACGCGGCCGCCCTCGCCTATGCCGGCCACGTCTGGGCCAGCCTGTCGCCCGCGACGGCGGACGAGCTCGTCGCCCTCTCGACGCAGGAGGACGAGGGCCGCTGGGCGATCACGCTGGTCCTCACCGCGGCCGTCGCCGCCAGCATGTTCGCGATCTTCGACATGGTCACGGCGAAGTCGAGCGGCGCCGTCATGGCGCTCGCGGCGGCGACGATCCTGTGTTCATGGACGCTGCTGCACACCGTCTTCGCGGTGCACTACGCTCATCGCTGTTTCGCCGGGGGCGGCGACAAGGCGGGCCTGAACTTTCCGGGCGAGGCGCCGCGCTTCGTGGACTTCGCCTATTACGCCTTCACCATCGGCATGACGTTCCAGACCTCGGACGTCGACACCAAGTCCAACGAGATGCGCACGCTGACCCTGGTCCATGGGACCGCGTCGTTCGTCTTCAACACGGTGATCATCGCGATCAGCGTCGGGCTGGCGAGCGGCCTGCTGTCAGGCTGACCCGGCGGCCGGCCCGGCCGGCGACGAGCAATGCGAGCAGGCGGTCCATGCCCGGCGCGCGCGAGACCGGCGCGAACAGCCAATCCCGTAGCCAAGGCAGTACGGCGCTGTCTGACTGGTAGAACGGCGTGAACAGCGCGCTCATCGCTTGGTAGAGCCGCACATGCGACCGGCGCGCGCGAGCGTAGGCTCGCGGCGCGTCGGCGACGTCGCGCGAGGTCTCGACGGCGCTCCAGAGCGCCTCGGCGTCGAGCAGCGCCATGTTGGCGCCCTGCCCGAGCTGCGGGCTGGTCGCATGGGCGGCGTCGCCGATGACGGCGAGGCGCCCCTCGAACGGGCGCGTGAGCGTATGGTGGCCATAGGCCGCGAAGACGACGTCGTCCGGATCGGCGATCGCCGCCGCGACGGCCTCGGCCTCCGGCCAGAGCCGCGCCACGCTCTCGCGCCAAGCCGCGAGCCCGTCGGCGCGCCATGCGGGAAAAGCCTGGGGCTTGAGGCTCCAGAAGAAGGCCGCCAGCTCCCTGTCGTCTCCCGGACGCCGGCCGATCGGCAGCACGCCCGCCATCGTGTGCGCACCGGCGTAGCGCTGCTCGAGGGAGGCCGCGTCGAACGGCGCGCCCGGCCATGGGACATTGGCCCAGATCGCGCCGTAGCCGAGCGCGCGCCGCCGCGCCGGGAAGGCGGCCGAGACGGGCGAGCGCGCGCCGGCGGCGTCGATGGCAAGATCGAAAGGACCGAGCCGCCGACCGTCTCTCGAAGTGGGCTGAGGCCGCCCCCCGGCGGCGAAATCGAGCCGCTCGACCTCGAAGCCCGCCTCGATCGAGACATTTGGCTCGCGCGACACGGCGTCGAACAGCGCGTGAAACAGGGCGGCGCGATGGATGGCGCAAGCCTCGACCTCGCCGAGCGCGGCGTAGGCGACGTCGAGCACCACGCGGCCGCCGCTCCTGCCGAACAGCCGCCTGATGCGCCGTCCGCTCGCTCGGACCTCTGAGCCGAGCTCGAGTTCGTCGAGCACGGAGAGCCCGGTCGGCTGGAGGATGACGCCGGAGCCGAGCGGCTTCGGCTCGGGAAACCGCTCGACCAAGGTGACGCGATGACCGCGCCGCGCGAGCCCGAGCCCCGCCGCAAGCCCGCCGACGCCAGCGCCGATGACCGCAATGTCGAGCTTCGCCATTCCTTAGCGCCAGGCCGTCTGGTTCAGCCGCGCGCCGCGCGCAAGGGTTCGGCGGCCGGCGTGAACGCAGGCGCGGCGAGCCGGCGCGCATAGTCGGCGAGATCGGCCGGCCAGCGCCCCGCGATCTCGGCGAAGCGCTCGCCGTCGCAGGCGAACAAGGCGCGGCTCGCCTCCTCGAAGCCGGCGTGGTCGCCGAGCGCTTCGGACATGAAGCGATAGGTCGCCTCCTGCGCTGCTCGAGCCTGATCGACGCCCTCGCCCTTCGATCGGGCGCGCTCGACGAGGCGCCTCAACGTGGCCGACGCGCCGCCGGGCTGCGCGGCGAGCCAGTCCCAGTGGCGCGGCAGCAGCGTCACCTCCCGGGCGGCGACCCCGAGCTTCGGCCGGCCGGGCTTCTTGGGCTCGGCGCCGCCGAAACGAGCGCGCACGTCACCCTGCGAACCCCGAAGGTCAAATTCGAGAGCACGGCCGGTTGCCTCGTCGAAGGCGCGCAGCGGCGTTGTGGCGTGCGCGTCGAGCGCCGCGCGCATGGCAAGCGCCACTTCTTCCGGTCGACCCTCCGCGAGCTTCTCGTCGCCCTTGAAAGCGATGCAGCGTTCCGCGTGACGAGCGTCCATGTCTACCTCCCCGATTACGAGGCGGCGATTTACCCGGATAAAAAGTCGCAGTCAATATACCCGGATGAAACTGCCTCTTTATCGGCGAGCCTCGACGCTTTCGCGCCAGCTGCGGCCCCTTCCGTAACCCCTCGTTAACCATGCGCCCGGCAATTTCTGCCGGGTCGAGTGGGGGCATCGCGGGCGTATCATGTCTGACGTGACGGTGACGGGCGGGACGCCGCCGCTTGGGCCGCTGAAGGCGCCCGCCGCCGGCGGCTCGAAGGGCCTGACGCTGCCGCCCTGGGCCGAGTCCGCATGGGGCGTGGTGCGCCGCGGCGAGATCGGGCTCGCGCTCGGCGTCCTCGTCATCCTGTGCGTGCTGATCGTCCCGCTGCCGGCGATCCTGCTCGACCTGCTGCTCGCCGTCTCGATCATCCTGTCCGTCCTCATCCTCATGACGGCGCTGTTCATCGAGAAGCCGCTGGAGTTCTCGGCCTTCCCGACGGTGCTGCTGGTTGCGACCATGCTGCGCCTGTCGCTGAACCTCGCTTCCACCCGCCTGATCCTCGCGCATGGGCACGAGGGCACCGACGCCGCCGGCCACGTCATCGAGGCCTTCGGCAACTTCGTGATGGGCGGCAACTTCGTGATCGGCGTGATCGTGTTCGCGATCCTCGTGATCGTGAACTTCGTCGTCATCACCAAGGGTTCGGGCCGCATCGCGGAAGTCGCGGCGCGATTCACCCTCGACGCCATGCCCGGCAAGCAGATGGCGATCGACGCCGACCTGTCCGCCGGCCTGATCGACGAAGCCACCGCCAAGACCCGCCGCAAGGAGCTCGAGGACGAATCGACCTTCTTCGGCGCCATGGACGGCGCCTCGAAGTTCGTGCGCGGCGACGCGATCGCGGGCCTGCTCATCGTGTTCGTGAACGTGCTCGGCGGCATGATCATCGGCATCGCCCAGAACGGCATGGGCTTCGCGGACGCCGCGCATTCCTACACGCTGCTGTCGATCGGCGACGGTCTCGTCAGCCAGATCCCGGCGCTGATCGTGTCGACCGCCGCCGGCATGCTGGTCTCCAAGGCCGGCGTCTCCGGCTCGGCTGACCGTGCGCTCGTCAAGCAGCTCTCCGGCTATCCGAAGGCCCTCGGCCTCGCCGCCGCCGTCATGACGGTGATGGCGCTGCTGCCCGGCATCCCGCTGATCCCGTTCCTCGGCCTTGCCGCCGGCGCCGGCTGGCTCGCCTGGCGCGCCGAGAAGGCCGCCCGGATCGCCGACGCCGAGCGCGTCGCCAAGCTCGCGACCGAGGCCAGGGCCGACGCGCCCGCCGCCGAGGAGCCGGTCGCTGCCGCGCTCAAGATGGACGACGTCAAGATCGAGCTCGGCTACGCCCTGCTGCCGCTGGTCGACGCCTCGAAGGGCACCGACAAGCTCACCGAGCAGATCAAGGCGCTCCGCCGCACCATCGCGGGCGAGATGGGCTTCCTAATGCCGCAGGTGCGCCTCGTCGACAATCTGCAGCAGCCGCCGAACGGCTATTCGGTGAAGGTGAAGGAGGTCGAGTCCGGCACCGGCAACGTCTATCCGGCGCAGTTCATGGTGATGGATCCGACCGGCGCGCAGGTGACGCTGCCCGGCGTTCACACCATCGAGCCGACCTTCGGCCTGCCCGCGACCTGGGTCGACGCATCTTTGCGCGAAGAGGCGAACCTGCGCGGCTACACGGTGGTCGACGCCACCACGGTGCTCTCGACGCATCTGTCGGAGATCGTGAAGGCCAACATGCCGGACCTGCTCACCTACGCCGAGGTGACCAAGCTGCTGAAGGAGCTGCCGAAGGAGCAGCAGAAGCTCGTCGAGGACATCGTTCCGAGCCAGATCTCGACCACCACCGTGCAGCGCGTGCTGCAGCTGCTGCTCAACGAGCGGGTCTCGATCCGCGACCTCGGCGGCATCCTCGAGGGCATCGCGGAGGCCGTCGCCTGGACGCGCGCGCCGGGCCAGATCGTGGAGCATGTGCGCTCGCGCCTGTCCCGCCAGCTCTGCGCGCAGAACCAGGCGATGGGCGGCTACGTGCCGCTCATCGCGCTGTCGCCGAAATGGGAGCAGGCCTTCGCCGAGTCGATCGTCGGGACCGGCGAGGAGAAGAGCCTCGCCATGGCGCCGTCAAAGCTCCACGAGTTCATCGCCGGCGTCCGCGACGCCTTCGAGGAGGCCGCGAAGATCGGCGAGGCGCCGGTGCTGCTGACCTCCGCGCAGGCCCGCCCCTTCGTGCGCTCCATCATCGAGCGCTTCCGCAACCAGACCATCGTGATGTCGCAGAACGAGGTCCACCCGCGGGCGCGGCTGAAGACCGTCGGGAGCGTGTAAGGGGAGCCGGCTGCGGTCTGACTGACTCAAAGCGCAACCACGCCCGCCTTCACCCCTGCCCTTCGCGCAAGGCGTCCACCAGCATCGCCGCCAGCACCAGCGCGGGCGGAGCGGCGAAGCAGATCTCGTGGCCGTAGGTGAAGCCGACCGCGCCGGCCGCGCATCCGGCCGCGAAGGCGACGAGGCTGATCGACATCGGGCCGAGGCGCTTCCTCGCCGCGGCGCGCTTGTCGGGGCTCACCCCGCGCATCAGGTCGGCGAGGTCGACCATCACCTGCGTGGTCGTGCCGGTCATCACCGTCGAGGGCGGCAGATTGGTCAGCCGGACGCGGTGGATGGCGTTCTGGATCGCCATGGCGGAGACCAGCAGTCCGCCCATCGCGAGCGCCGCCGGCGCGTCGCCGTCCGGGAAGGCGCCATGGCGGACGGCGAGCGAGGCCGCGGCCGTCAGGAACGCCGCCTGCATCACGAAGAAGATGCGGAGCGCCGGCCAGCCGAGCCGGTCGAAAGCGATGCCCGCGAAGCGCGCGATCAGGATGATGGCGCAGAACAGCGGCAGCGCCAGCAGCTTGGCGAGCACGCCCGTCGTGCCGAGCGCGAAGGACGCGCCGAGCGTCACGAAGTTGCCGGTGACGTGGGTGGTGAACAGGCCGTGCAGCGCAAGGAAGCCGGCGGCGTCGACATAGCCGGCGGTCAGCGCGAGCAGCGCGAGGAGGAGCGTCGTCATGGGCGGATGAGGCGACGCCGCGCGCGCCCCGTCAATGCGACGCCGCCGCGCCGGTTTTCCGGCGCGGCGGTTCGTTCGTCAGTGTTCGGGCCTTACGAGCCCTGCGACACCCAGCGGACGGCGCTCGCCGTGGCGCCGCCGCCCTGGCGGGAGGCGTCCCCTGAACTGGTGGCGAGACCGGCGGTCTCGCGGACCAGCGCGCCGACCGTGCCGAAGCCGTAGGCGGCTCCGACCGGAGCGTTGGGACCGGAGGTCCAGCGGACGGTCGCTGCGGTCGCCGCGCCGACGCTGGCCGAAGCCGCCGGAGCGCTGACGGTGAGATCCTTGGTCTCGTTGTAGAGCGCGCCGACCGTGCCGGCGCCATAGACCGCGCCGGCCGGAGCCTCGGCGCCGCGAGTCCAGCGGACGGTCGCGGCGGTCGCCGCGCCGACGCCGGCCGAAGCCGTCGGGGCGCTGACGGTGAGATCCTTGGTCTCGTTGTAGAGCGCGCCGACCGTGCCGGCGCCGTAGACCGCGCCGGCCTCGGCGGCGTTCGCGGCGGCGGAGGAGCCGGCGACGGCCAGGACGGCCGCGGCGGCGATTTGAGCGAAGCGGATCGACATGATGATGTCCTCAAGTGCTTGGGCGACGGACACAGGCCGTCGCGTCTTGAGAGCGAATGTGCTTATCCCTTCGTCATTAATCAAACCGATCATATCGATAATGGACATCGACCACACTAATTTGGCCAGGCTCGACCTGAACCTGCTTGTCGCCTTCGACGCCCTGCTCACGGATCGCAGCGTGACACGCGCCGCCGCGCGCATCGGGATCGGCCAGTCGGCGATGAGCCACGCGCTCGCCCGGCTGCGCACGACCTTCTCCGACGAGATCCTCACGCGTGGGCCCGACGGCATGCGCGCGACGCCGAAAGCCATGCGACTCGCGGGGCCGGTGCGCGAGGCGCTGTCGCGGATCGAGGAGATCGTCGCGCCGCCCCCGGCCTTCGATCCGGCGACCGCAGACCGGCTGTTCACGCTCGGCGTGCCGGACTCGACCGAAGTCATGATGATGCCGAAGCTGGTCGCGCATTTGCGCGAGGTCGCGCCGAGCGTCCGGCTGCTGCTGCGCACGGTGGACCGGATCCGCATCCTGCAGGACCTCGACGCCGGCCGCGTCGACCTCGGCATCGGCGTGTTCGAGGAGGGCCAGACCCATCACAAGCGGCGGCTGCTTAACCGCGAGAATTATCTCTGCATCTTCAATCAGGATCTGATCGGGATCGAGCCGCCGATCTCGCTCGAGGATTATCTTCGTTTCCCCCACGTGCTCACGAGCCTTGTCGAGAGCGCGCACGGCGTCGTCGACGTCGCGCTCGCCAAGCTCGGGCTGAAGCGGATGATCGCCCTCACCTCCCCGCGTTTCACCATCATGCCCTTCGTCGTGCGCGAGGCGCCGGTGATCGCGACCATGCATTCGCGGCTCGCGCAGTTTTTCGCGGGGTCGATGGGGCTCGCTGTCAGCCCGGCCCCAATAGAGCTTCCGGACGTCGCGATCTCGATGCTGTGGCACGCCTCGAACGACGCCGATCCCGGCCATCGCTGGATGCGCGAGACGATTTTGAAGCTGCGGGCCGATCTCCCCAAAGCGTCAGTGATCAACCGCTTTTCTGGCTCGACGTGACCGCCGAACTCGTGCTTGTCTGCCGCTCCGCCGGTTTTGCGGCGATGCGACGGGCCGGTTTCCGCTTCCCCCCAGACGGAAGCCGGTCCAGGAACGGCCGTCCCGCACCGCGGGACGACCGTTCCGCCTCCGGTCCCGACGGCAAGGGAAATTCGCCCCGCGAAAGGCATCGTGTCCCAAATGCGGCGAGCCACGCTTCGGCCTCATTTGCGCGCGATCTAGTCTGCTTCGCATCGGCGCGAGGACGGGGATTTGAAGGCAACTGCGATGGGTCTCGCGCTCGCTGCAGCGTGCGCGGGAACAGCGGTCTGCGCCGAGCGCGGCGCCGGCGTTCCCCCGCAATTTGCGGAGATGGTCGCCCGTCACGCCCAGGCGAACGGCGTGCCCGAGGCGCTCGTCCACCGCATCATCATGCGCGAGAGCCGTTACAACCCGAAGGCGCGGAACGGCCCCTACTGGGGCATGATGCAGATGAGCATCGCGACCGCCCGCGGCGCCGGCTTCCGCGGTTCGCCGAGTGAACTGCTCGACGCCGAGACCAACCTGAAATTTGGCGTGCGCTACCTCGCCGGCGCCTACAAGACGGCCCGCGGCGACCATGGCCGCGCCGTCGGCTTCTACGCCCGCGGCTATTATTACGCCGCCAAGCGCCAGGGCATGCTCGCCTCGATCGGCATGGGTCGCGACGGCAAGTTCTCGGCTCCGCCGCCCGCGACCGCGCCAGTGCAGGTCGCGAGCGTCCAGCCGGCGCCCGCCGCTGCGCCAGCCCAGCCGACCCTCGCCTCCATCGTGTCCGGCGCGCGCCCCGTCGCGGCGACGCCGACTGCGTCGCAGCCGGCCCAGGCGGCCGCCGTGCCGTTGCCGCCAACCCGCGTCGCCCCGCCGCCGTCGACCGTCGCCGTCGCGACCGCTCTGGTTCCGCTGCCGCCTGCGCGCGGACCGGTCCCCGCCGCCGCCGCTAAGGAGCCCTCCCCGAAGGAGCCCGCCGCGGTTCTTGCGAGCGCGGTTCCTCTGCCGCCGACGCGCGGCCCCGTGCAGCAGGTCGCCAGCGCCGGCAAGCCGGCCGCACCGCGCACCATCGATCCGTCGGCCGCTCCGGTCATGGCGTCGATCGCGCCTGTCCCGCGCCCGCGCGACGAGCCCTCGACCACCGGC
>CABHPB010000014.1 GCA_902168115.1 uncultured Methylopila sp.
CGCGAAAAACCCGGAAATTGGGGAGGGGGTATCCCCCGCGCCTTCGGATGGAGAGCTCTTACAGATACTTGGAGTGCTAGCGCATGACCGCCCCCGCGTCTGCCGCGATCCAGTCGACCAACTCCGCTGTTGCTCGCGATCTTGCAGTGTCCTGGCGACCGGTCACCGATCTCATCCCCTACGCTCGTAACGCCCGCACTCACTCGGACGCGCAGGTGGCCCAGGTTGCGGCCTCGATCCGGGAGTTCGGCTGGACCAATCCGATCCTCGTCGACGGCGCCAACGGTGTTGTGGCCGGTCATGGCCGGCTGCTCGCGGCGAGGAAGCTCCGGCTCGACACCGTCCCGGTCATCGAGCTGTCCGGGCTGACCGAGGCCCAGCGGCGAGCTTACATCCTGGCGGATAACAAGCTGGCGATGAACGCAGGATGGGATGAGGCGCTGCTCGCGGCCGAGGTCGCCGACCTTGTGGCGCTCGGCGTCGATCCGGGACTTGCAGGTTTCGACGCAGGCGAAGTCGAGGAGCTGCTGGCGAGCTTGCAGGATGGGCAGGAGTTTGCGGACGAAGCCCCTGCCCCGCCCGCGACGCCTGTCACGCGAACCAGCGATGTCTGGCTGCTCGGCGCTCACCGTCTGGTCTGCGGCGACGCCACCAGAGCCGCGGACGTTGCGACCACGCTCAACGGCTCGCTCGCCGACATGGTCTTCACCGATCCGCCCTACAACGTCGACTACCGGGGCGGCGCCCATCGCGCGATCGCCAACGATGACCTTGGGTCAGGCTTCGCTGCCTTCCTTCTTGCCGCCTGCTCGGCGTTCGTGCCGGTGACGAAGGGCGCGATCTACGTCTGCATGTCGTCCTCGGAGCTCGCCACGCTGAAAGCCGCGTTCGAGGCGGCGGGCGGTCACTGGTCGACCTTTGTGATCTGGGCGAAGAACGCCTTCACGCTGGGCCGCTCGGACTACCAGCGGCAGTACGAGCCCATTCTCTATGGCTGGCCGAAGGGGTCCGACCATTTCTGGTGTGGGGCCCGCGACCAGGGCGACGTCTGGCGGCACGATCGGCCAAGGGCGAACGACCTTCATCCTACGATGAAGCCGATCGCGCTCGTTGAGCAGGCGATCCGCAACTCCAGCAAGTCGCGCGATGTCGTGCTTGATCCATTCGGCGGCTCGGGAACGACCTTGATGGCGGCCGAGGCCACTGGTCGGCGAGCCTCTCTCGTCGAGCTTGAGCCAAGCTATTGCGACGTGATCGTGCAGCGCTGGCAGGAGGCGACCAACGAAACCGCGGTGCTCGCCGATGAGGCGAAGACCTTTGCGCAGCTGGCCGCGGAGCGCGGCGTGGACATCCCAAAGGAAGCGTTGTGAGCTCGCGCCCTCCGCAGTCCCGACGTGGATCGCTCGCGGAAGCGCTGGCGAACATCGCCGCCGGTTACCTGCTCGCGATCGTCACGCAGCGCATCGCGTATCCCATGTTCGGCATCCAGACCACGCTCGCCGCCGACGGCGCGATCGCGGCGATCTTCACCTTGGTCTCGCTCGGGCGCTCATATGCGCTCCGCCGGATCTTCGAACGATGTTCGGCTGCGCGCTGAGATGCGAGGCAGAAAGCCCGGCATAGGGTCGCTCGCGGTCGTCGCCGGACTTGATCGACGATCGCCGTTCAACGAGCCACGCCCGCTTCGCGGCGCCCCCACCTGCCCGGCTCATCTGAGCCCGACCGCCAAGGCGGAGTGGAAGCGGATCGTCCAGCAGCTCGTAGAGCTCGGGATGCTAAGCGTGCTCGACCGTGCTGTGCTCGCGGCCTACTGCCAAACGTATGGACGTTGGGTCGAGGCTGAAAAGCGCCTCGCGGAGACCCCTGCCCTCATCAAGCTGCCGTCCGGCTACGTCCAGCAGAACCCATGGCTTGCGGTCTCGAACAAGCAGCTCGAGCTGATGCAAAAGCTCATGACCGAGATGGGGCTTACGCCCGTGTCGCGATCACGCGTGAACGCGAAGCCGGCCACTAGTACGCCGAAGCCGTGGGAAACAGGCGGCTGACGGCCGCCGAGTTCGCCGTCACCCCGAATGCATCTCGGCTCGCCCTTCGGCACCGCAATCGGGCTCATGCTGTGGGCATGGATGGCCAATGTGATCCGGCAGTGAGGAGAGTTGAACGCCGACATGCAGCTTAAGACGTTTCGCGACACCACCCGTAGGCGGCCGCGGCCGTTAAAGGAAGGACGAAATGGCCGACACGGTGGCTGACTAGACGCGATAAGCACTATCGACTGTTCCGCTCGCATTCACTCAGAACGGCCTTAGGCATTCCCGCCCCTGGCCCGGATGAATGCGGGGCTTCGCTCGATCCGCCGACCTTCGTGCGAGCGTCCTCGCAGAGTCTGTTTAGGGCGCGCTCTTTCTCGAGATAGAAATCTTTGGGGAACAGAAAGACGTAGGCCAGCACCACGATTGGGATCGCAATGGCAAGCAAGAAGCACGTCTTTCCCGCAGTCTTTCCTGTCATCGTCGCGCTCGTAGTTCATTTCGCGCCAAACCCTACGGCGAAACGCGCAGCGATCCGCTTGGTCAGGGCCGAGCGCTTCTGAGAAACTATGCTGATCGCTATACAGCGTTCAGCCACGCCATCGCGTGATGTTCTTCAGCGAGGTCAAAAGTCTTTGTCTCGACGGGAGTGACGACGCCCGACACTGCGATCATGGCGCGCGCGAGCAGGGGAGCGCCTACAACGGCGTATCGGCGGACATGCGCAATGGAACGCGCCTGCACGCTCATCGCTCTGCTATCGAACGTCGCACCGACGTCCGATCCTTCGTAGTTTGACATTACGACGAGCATATCGATCTGCTGGTATCGATCCATCGCTGCCGCAGCAGCCGCCGCCATCCACTCGATGTCCGGCTTTGTAATCCTGTCCCGTATCTCGAATGCGAGCAGGTCAGAGCGGGGGCTGTCCCTCAACACGATCGATCCGTCAGGCGCAAGCTCTGTCACGGTTGGTCCCCCCCGCTTCGACCAGCATCTTCATCAATGCCCGTTGCGCGCTTGTAAGCGTCCCGATTGCTGCGCTTGCGTAGAAACCAGACAAGAGCGCCAATCGCGGCGAGCAGCGCAATTCCAAGCGTGCCGAACATCAAGATCGGCACCAGCTCACTGCCTGACATCTCACGCTTCCTCCGACGAGGGACAATTACGACGGCTGAGACGCCAGCGTTTTTCGCTCCAACCGCAGCTTGCGAAGACGTTCTGTCTTCATCTGGATAGCCGTTCGTTCTCGCTCGATGATCTCCATGGCGACTTTTGTCGCTTCGCTATTTAGACAATATGCTTTTTTTCGCCATATTGGCTGTTTCTTACATCCTCTTTCACTTTCATATCTTCCATTCTCTGCAAGATCTTTAGTTTTCAGCGGAGGCAATATTATGCGCTAATGTAGATTTGCAGTCGGTCAAAGTAGTTGCATCAGCGCTTAGCTCTTTCGATTCCAGCCCGGCGCGAGCCCAGCGCGCGAAGGACAGCGCTCCAGTTCGTCGGGTCCGTGCTGGGCCGATATGCATGACTTCGACCGTTACGCAGTCAGGGCAGTCGTCCGCTATCAATTCAGGTGCTCCGCTATCGGCTGAAGGCCGTTACTTATCCAGCGCCTGAGCCATCTCGAGATGATGCTTAAGCTCGGGCAGCGTCTTGGCAGCCCACGCCTTCAACTCAGCGTTGTCGCCGCCGTCAGCGTAGCGCTCGAAAAGCGAAACGGCGTTCTTGTGGGCGCTGACCTGATTATCGACATACTGATCCGCCAGATCGTCGCCCGACCGTGCGTTCAGATCGTCAATCATGCTTTTCTGCGAACTGGATATCTCGGTCGGCAATTGCGCTTTTACGCTACCGCCGCTGACCGCCGATTTTAGCTGGTCGGAGGTCTTCTTGTGAGCCGTCGACATCTGGGTCGCGAAGTCGCGGACCTTTTCCGAACCCTTCAAGGCGGCGAGTTCGCTCGATTGAATCTCGAACATGTCGCTTTGAGCAGCCTGCAGAACAAAGTCTCCCGTCGAAGGGGTCACGCCCAGCACGGAAGTGGCGCCTGTCTTTTCGCCGAGCGACTGCGCCATGACCGGGCTGGCGAACAGCAAAGCGACGGCGACGACATAAGCCTGTTTCATAGCGGGTCTCCTCACAGACAGAACGTGCCGAGAGAGAAAACAGAGCAGTTTTATCTTCAGGCATTAGGCGAATGTCTTTTGCCGCACGCCGACAGCTTGTATGCCGGGCAGACGTGTCGGCCGCTATCGCGCGCGCCGATATGCTGGAGAAAGGGCCGCCCACGTCGGCGCGGGACCAAACAAGCGTCCTAGCCGCCCGGCGTGGATGATGCCCGTACAACATTCTGGCTCTTCCCGCGCTGCGAGGCTGCCCGCCGACCCGCTGCGCTCAACGTCGAGTTTCACGATCTGGAAGCGACAGCCGGGGGAGCGAAGGCCCTGCTGGCGTAGGCCCGCCGCGGACGCTCGCGGAAGCGATAGGTAACGCACCGAGACGTAGCGTCACCTCTGACCCAAACCCGTTGATTGCGGCAAATGACGTAGGACATCGACGTCTGAGGTCCTAACTTCGCCAAGTGTCAAGACGCGCCGAAAACGATCAGCCGGAGGAAGAAGCCGAACGCTCGCGCCGGATCGGCGTGCGCATCGTGAGCGGCATCTCCGCTTTACTGTTCTTCTTGCTTTTTATCGCAGCTATGTTGCTGTCCGGCGTGAGTTAAGGCGAACAGTCGCCTGACTTGGTCGGGTCCGACGACGCGACGGCATGCTTCACTGAATGCCGCCGCGCCCCCCGAGATCGTCAGGCGAGCGTGCGGACGCTCTGCTCTCGATCCCAATACCGCTTCTTGTCCGCTTCGATGAAGCCGTCGAGATCGACAATCCCCTCATCAGGCTCGACCCCGGCCTTATCGAGCAGTGGCTTGGCTTCCAGATTGTGCCCGATCGCCTTGAGATGGCCGAAGACGTCCATCACCCCACTGGACCGCCGCGTCTTCCTTCGTCAGTTTCGCGGTCGCCTCCTTTGAGAGGATCACAGCGCATGCGTCGACCGTGACCGAAGGTTGGCCAAACAGCTGCGCATCGGCTTCGATCGTCGAGCCGTCCGACAGCGGCACCTTTCCGACCTTCGGCGCGATCAGCAGCGGGTGTCCGCCGGCCGCCTTCACCCCATCTTTCACCGCCTTCAGGTGCTTGGCGTCGGTCCCGTCCGCGATGAGGACGCCGACGGTCCGGCCCTCGAGCGTGTGTTTCTCGAGCGGTCGCGGATGATCCTCAGCGCAGGCGAGAGCTCCATGTCGATGGGAGCGACCTTGGCGGCCGAGGCTTTTGGAAGCTTCATCGCCAGCCCGTCCGCAACGCGTTGCGCAAGCTCGCCGTCGACGTTGCGCAGGTTCGCCATCATCGCTCTGCGAATATGCTCGAGCGAGACTTTGCTGAGCTCGAACACGAAGGCGGAAGCGATATACGCCTGCTCGGCCGGGTCCATCGAGCGCCAGAACAGCCGCGCCTGGCTGTAATGGTCAGCGAAGCTCTCGGCGCGAATCCGTAGCTTCTGCCCCTGCTCTTCCGCGGGATACGTCCTGAAGCCGTTCTCGGGATGCTCACGCGGGCCGCCTATCTCGCCCGCGAGATGAAGCGAATTCGGCTCGTAGTTCGCGCGGCCCTTTGGCGCCTGCATCTGCATGGGGCCGTCGCGCTGCATATTGTGGAACGGACAGCCGCCCTCGCGCCCTTTCGCCTGGTTTCCCGGGATCTGGTGCCAGTTCGTCGAGCAGCCGTTTGATCTGGGTGTCCTGGTAGGAGAACAGCCGGCCCTGCAGCAACGGATCGTTCGTATGATCGATCCCCGGGACGAGATGGCTCGGACAGAACGCGACCTGCTCCGTCTTGGCCAAGAAGTTGTCGGGATAGCGGTCCAGCACAAGCTTGCCGACGACCCGAACGGCCAGGACCTCCTCCGGTATGATCTTCGCAGCGCCGCCGGATAGATCGCGCCAGCAGAGGCCGATCTGCGAGAACCTCGTCTTGGAAAGCGCGCTCTGTTCGCGCCGAAGACTGATTTCGACGGCAGAGGCGACGGATATGACCGACACCGACCTCAAGCCGACGAGCCGTTAAGGGCCTGAAGCTTCCTGAACAGCACGGTCGCGGCGGGCCGGAGGTTGGGCTTCACGCCAGGAAAGCCTGGGCGGAGTGACGATGAAGAAGCTCGAAAAGAGTTCGTGACCCGGCGGCGCAGCGAACCGGTCGAGCGCAAACACGCCCCTATCGAAGCCTGTCTCCGGCTCCATCCCAAACCTTCACCAAAACCGGCACGCCTTGCTTGACGCTTTCCGAGACGGTGCAGAAGCGCTCGAACTGATCGAGCACCCTGTCGATCCGGTCCAGCTCGGCGGCCTTTGCGCCGAGCAACATCGAGACTTCGACGCTCTCGATCCGCAGCCGCCCCTCGGCGTTCCGGCCGATCTGACAGGACGCTTCGGCGCTCAGCCCGCGCGCGTCCTGCCGAAACTTTCCGAGCGCGAACGTCATGCTGGCGACAAGGCAGTTCGCAACGCCTGCGAGGAGCAGCTGTTCGGGAGACGGACCATCGCCGCCTCCGATCGGAGGCGCCTCGTCGACGGCGAGCTCGCCAAGAGACGACCCGAAATCGACGAGGAAGCGATAGTCCTCGACATGCCGGATACGAATGGTCGCAAGATCGCTCATATACACCGGACCGGAGACGACCGACGATCGTCCGTGACACGGATCAAGGCCATCTGCTCGGTGCGCTCGCTACTTCAGTTCGCTCTGCTTGCGCTCGTCAGCAGGCTCCTTGTACGGGCCTTCCGGACGCTTCTCGTGCCGCTCCTGACTTTCGGACGGCGGTTCGCCCGCGACCCGATGGGGTCGCTTCTCCGAACCCGCCGCGCGTTTCTTGTCGAACTCTTCGATGTCCGGGTCCTGAGCCGGAGCGTCGACCGGGCTGTCCCCACGGACGTGTTTTCCCGTCTCATCGGTACGAAAGCGTGTTTCGACGGACATGATGGACCTCCAAGTCTCTTCCACCGCTTCGCAAACTGAAGCGTAGGCAGGGCCCGTTGGTTCCGCTCCAATCCCGCTCCCGAAATCATGCGTGATATGAAGCCGCATCGGGGGCTGTTGCATCGGTCTCGAGGTCAGGCTGTCCGGCTGTCCGGATGTCTTGCGCCATTAGTCCAGACACGGAGCCACGCATTCATTGGGCGAGCCTCTCGAGACGCCGGATGGCCGATATATCGTGGTTCGCGGCCGCCTGTGGCGGAAGGCTGATCCGTCACTGAGCGAATCCGAACGCACGGCAGTCGTCGCAGAGTTGATGACGGCGCGTCGGGCGGTACGAGCGGCGAAACAAGATCCGGACGCGCTGGCCTCCGCGCGCGCGCGGATCGACGCCGCCAAGCGGGCGCTGGGCGAGCGCGGACCAGTTTGGTGGACGGACGGCGCTCCTGATTACACGCGCCGCATGGCTCACAACACGCCGTATGCAGAATGGTTTTCGTCTCTTTCAAAGAGCCAGCTCGGCCCTGACAGTCACGCAAGCCGACCATTGGGCGCGCGAGAGGTTTGCAGAGACCGCCGGTCAGCGCTGAAGCGGACGTAGCCTGCGGCTTCGAATGCGTGGAGCCATCCGGCCATGGGCCAGAAACCCCATTTTTCAAAGAATACGCGCGCGTTGCGAATGATTGCATCGAGATGCTCGAACGGCGGATCGCTGACAGCGTGGTGCTGGTGAAACGCCTTGGCGTCGCCCGTCAGGACGATGGGGACGCCCGCCGTCTGGGCGCAGTAGCCGAAGTCGGTGTCCTCCCCTCCATAACCCACGAAGGATTCGTCGAAGCCGCCAAGAGCCTGGAAGGTGCGCCGGCGCACGCCGAAAGCGAGAGACCAGAACATCCCGGCGTTCGGCTCGCGCCGATAACCCGACTTCGGGAACGGTCGGACAGGATGCGAGCGGCCTGCGGCGAGGAGATCCGTCTCTCGCCAGGCGCTTCGGGCGTCTCCTGGTCCGAGATAGAGCACTTCGGGGCAGATGAGCCCATCGAGCTCCCCGAGCGCGTCGCCCACGACGCCGACGAGCGAGCTGTCGGCTATGCAGTCTGCGTCAATGAACAGCAGGCGCTCGCTGGTCGCTTCTCGGGCCGCGAGATTGCGCGCCGCGGCCAGAGGAAGTCTTGCGTCCGGCATTCGCACGCTTCGGATCGGGAAAGCGCAACGCTCAAACCCGAGCGGTTCGTCGTTCATGTCGACGACGACGAGTTCACTCGGAACGACGACCGATCGGCGGAGCCCCTCGACGAGGTTCATCAGATGAGCGGTTCGCCCGCGCGCGAGGGTTAGCACGCTGACGCCTGTCACACGCGCCGCCATAGGTCGAGGCGATACTTGTCGTGCCGTTCGCCCAGAATCTTGACGATCGGCATGCGCACAGCAGCGTCGAACTTGTCGATCGCGTCGTCTCCGCTCTGGGGATAGTCAGTCTCTCCCGTCCAATGCACGAGCAGCAGGTCGCCGCCGCGAGCGAGCGCCCGGTCGGTCCACCTTCCCGCAGCGTCGAGGTCTCCGTCGTCGAGGTAGTAAAGGACTTCGGACAGGACGATGAGGTCGAACGAGCCTTCCGGCGCCTCGCCGGGGAAGGAGCGTCGCTCGAACCAGGCGCCGCTCCCTCGCGCAGCGGCTCGAGCGAGCGCGGTTTCGCTGACGTCAATCGCAAGCAGGTCGAGCGTGTGCGCCGCAAGCCGTTCGGTCAGAACGCCGATGGCGCAGCCGACTTCCAGACCCATGCGATATTTTCGCGAACCGAGGGCTGCGACGGTTCGGTCGTATTTGGCTGCCTCGTAATCACTCGTCTCGAACCGCCACGGGTCGGGATCGGAGGCGAACATGTCCTCGAAGTATGAGCCCGGCAGGGTCGACCTACGCTGCATGACGCGACCTGACCGCGTAGAGCAGATCCGACGCCGACATCCTCCGGAGCCGCTCAGGGACGCGAAAGCCTTTTCCGTAGAGGGGCGTCATCTGGCTGCGATGCGCCGCCAGCGCCATGCGCCGCGGTCCAGTCGGAAGCGCTCCTGTGCGGAAGGCGCGCCCCGATGGCGGTCGGTCCGCCCAAACCACGTAATCGAACACAGTTACGGGACGGATGGCGCCCGCCGCCACATCGCGCGCAAGAGCCGCGACGGCTTGATGATCGCAATGCGGATCAAGCCCAGACGTCGCCGCGATGGCGTCCACACGGCGCGTCCGGCAAAAGGCCTGCAGCCGTTGCTTGGCAAGACGCCACAATGGGTCCCGGCTGGCGGGGGGCGCGGCGTCCGGCCAGTCGAGAAAGATCGGCTCAGGAGCGCTCGGCGAAAGCCGTCGCAACGCGGAGCGGGCTTCGAAACGCCGGATCGCCGCGAGATCGCGAGGGCCATCGGTCCCATGCGAGGCGCAACCATTGGTGACGAATGCGACACCTGCGAGCCGGCAGGCCGCCGACGCCTCCGTGATGAGAGCCCCTGCCCCGATCGTCTCGTCGTCGGCATGCGGCGCGAGCACGAGCCACCGGGCCTTCGCCCACCGGCTGCGGATCAACGGCGTCGGAAAGCAGGGGCCCCTCACCACAGTTCATCTCCTTCGCCCCAGACGTCCCGCTCGATGAAGGCCTTGGCGGCTTCGTCCTTGGCGTGCTCGGGCCCCGCCTGGCGCAAATAGAGGCTGAGGTCCCGGATGATCTTGTCGATCCGGGAGCCGTCGATGGCGCTGCGCGTACCGACGATCCGGGCGCTGAGCTCCATCACGTCGAGGGCCGCGCGCTCGACGACCCCGCGCGCCATCAGCACGAAGGGCTTGGCGTCCGGCTGATCATCGGCCGCGCGATCGGCGGCTTCGCGGATCCACATATACGCGCCGCGCGCCGCCGCGACCGCATCGGCAAACTTGGCGCGCTGAAGCGGATCGTCGTGGGCGGCGTCGGACATCGCGTCGCGCGTTTCCGCAAGCAACGCTTCGACGCCGCCAAGCTGGACGGCGAGGAAGCGCCATGCGCCGGCCGTGAAGCGGGGTTCACGGTCGTAATCGCCGGCAGCTCCAAGGAGGTCTTCCTCGGAAGGCCGCAGTCCGATGAGGTCGTACGATCCGCTGATGGTGGCGCGCATGCCGCGAACCCGCCAACCCGAGATGTCCGCGCGCTCCCGCTGGTTTGCGCTGACGATCACCAGACGCCGCGCGCCCGAAGCCGGGCGCGCTGTCACGAGCGCCATATCAAGGCTGCCGGCGCCGGTCGCGAACCTTTTCGAGCCGCACAGCCGGCGACCGAAAGGATCATCCGCCAAGGTCACGCCCGGAGGTGGCTCCGTCGCCCACACCCCATAAAGGCGGCCGGCGTCGAGGTCCGCGGTGAGTCGGTCCTGCTGCGAAGGCGAACCATACCATTCGAACAGTTTCAGCGCGTTGACGTGCCCTTCGAAGATCCGGCCAAGGCTTAGATCGGCCCGCCCGACCAGACGCAGGGCGTGAAGAAGCGCACGATGTTCTTCATGCGGCGTGCCGAACCTCTGGCCGCCGCAGGCAGGCGGCGCAAATGTCCGGTGCATGCCGCTTTTCACGAGCAGCGAGACGCTCTCGCTCGGCCAGCCGCCTTCGCGATCGTAGCGCGCGCCAAGCTCCGCCAGACGTCCGGAGAAGATCGAGAAATGAAGCGCGGTGGACGGGAGCTGGGTCATCATCCCGCCTGCGCAAGGATGAACGCCGCGGCTTTCGACGATCCCAGCGGATCGTGAAAGCTCGCGATCCGGTATGTTTCAAGCGCTTCTGCTCGGCTGAGGATTAGAGGCCAATCCCTTGGCTCTGGCCACGCCGGCAGCACGACGGCGGCGCCGGCTCTCTTTAGCGCGCGGGCCTTCGCCTGCTGCTCGCCAAACGGCCGATCTTCGGCAATGCAGACAAAAGGCCGAGCGCCGGCCGCCACAGCCGACAGGACACCGTCGCCCGCTCCGCCGACGAGGATCCCTCCACGCGCGATCGCGTCTTCCGCCTCGTCGACCCATCCGTCCACAGTCAGATTGGCTGACGAAACAGCAGGCGGCGACACAGGTCCAATCACGCGCCACCGTCGATCGGGGGTCGCCGCCGCGGCGGACGCCAGATCATCCGGCGAGGCGCTCGTCCCGCCACGACCGAACGCCACGAGAACGACGTTGTCGATTTGCGTCTTGGCGATGGAGCTTGCTCCGAGACCGGGAAAGTACCGGGTCTTCTCCAGGACCCATCCCGGCGTGTCGAGCGTTTCGCAGCGGCGATCGAATGGAGCGATCAGGGCGCATGCGCCGCGGAATGCGTCGAGGTGAGCCTCGTCCCACCTCGCACCGGCGAGCCTGACATAGACCGTCGGTGTCGCGCACAGGCGGGCAAGCATCGCCATCTCCACGGACACGTCCACGATCATAAGCGCCGGGCGCGTCTCTGCGATCCACGCCGCGACCGTCCGCACACGCTCGCGGACGCCGGCATGATGAACCGGCGCGTAATGCAGCGCAGCGGGTCGATCATCGGTTCCGTCACAGCCGTCGAAACGGCCGCCGTCCGAAATGCGGTCATCGGGCAGATCGACTGTTTCGAACGGTCCACGAAGTGCGGCGACGCCGGTTCCGATCAAGGTCAGGCGATCTGGCGCCTGGGCGGCGATCGCCATCGCGCGACGGCGGTGACCCTCGCCATGGTGATGGACGTAATATCCGATCGCACTCATGCGGCGGCCTCGACCGACGCCGGAGCGAGCAGCACATCGCACGCCATGGGAGGCGCTTCCGCTTCCAGGCTGGCCACGGCGGCATCGCCGCCGCGCATCCGCGCCTCCCGACGCTGGATCGAGCGAATCCTCCACTGATCGAGCGAGGGGACCATCATCGCCGAGGACCCGCCGTTCGCCAGCGCGCCCATCTTCACGGCCATGCCGCCGGACGCTCTTGCATCGGTTCGCGGCGAAACGCGCGTCCAGACATCGATGGGATGGGCCAGCCGAAACCCTTTCTCGCGCGCCCTAAGCACGAAGGAGATATCCTCGCCGGTCGGGATCGGCGGTATGCCCCCGACGGCGTCGTAGGCCGCGATCGTGACGCCGAGGCTCGCGCCGGTATGGTCGCCGTGACGAGGGGGCGGATCCCAAGGCACAGGATCGCCCCGATCCTCGATCGCCCGGACCGCCCGCCAATACGCCGCAAGCGTGTCCCACTTTGACCGGATCAAGGGGCTGACCGCCTCGGCGTCGTCGAGCACAAGCGCCCCGCCGACCAGCTCGACGCCCCTGTCGATCGCTTCGACGTTTCGCCTGACCCAGTCCGCGGGCGGCCGCGCATCCGCGTCAGCCGAGAGCAGCACGGCCCGTTTGTCGGCGCTGAGAAGCTCGACGCCGACGTCCATCGCGCGCCGTCGGGCGGAGCCGGCATGGGCCGTCTCGGGAGCAAACGTGCGCTCGTCGATATGAATCGCCAGCTTACCGCGGAGACGCCGCGCCAGTTCATCGACCACTGCCCGCGAATGGTCGGTCGTGTTGTTCAGCGCGACGACGACAGGCAGAAGGCCGGGCCAGTCCTGCGCGAACAGCGACTGAAGCAGCGTCGGCAAGCGCTCGGCCTCGTCGCGCGCCGGCACGCAGACGCACACTCGGCGGGTGAATAGGTCGCCGCTCATTCGGCCGCCACCAGCCTTACCGGCGGCTGCTGGGCGACGGGGGCGTTCTCGGCGACGATGCGTTCGTAGAGGCGCTCATAGACCGTGATCATAAGTTCGGCATCGCAGTGATGCTCGGCGCGAAGCCGGCACCTGCCCCGGTCGAGCATCTGAGCCTTCATGGCCGCCTGTGCGAGCGCGCTTGCGTCCCCCGGCGCCGCGAGCACGCCGCAGGTCTTATCCACAACCTCCGCTATCGCTCCGCGCGCGAAGCCGGCGACAGGCGTTCCGCAGGCCAGCGCTTCGGCGGCGACCAGGCCATAGGGCTCCTCCCAGCATGGCGTGAAGAGAAGCACGCGAGCGCCCCCCACCACCTCGGCGAGTTCAGAATGGGTAAGATGTCCGAGATGGATCGCGCCCGCTCCGAGCCGCGGCCGGATCTCCCGTTCAAAATAATCCGGATCTGCGACGGGACCGGCGATGCGCAGCTCGACGCCAGCGATCCGCGCCGCATCGATCGCAAGGTGGAGGCCCTTTTCGGGAACGATCCGGCCAGACCAGGCGAAATAGGGCTCCGACGCCGGCTGCTCCCAATAGCGGAACCGTCGGAGGTCAATGCCGTTCAGCACGACGCCCTTCACCGGCGCGATCGGCGCCCACGTCTGACGCAGCGCGTCAGATACCGCCACGAAGGTCGAGCGGGACGATCGGCACAGTCTGACGCCGCTTTCGAGCCAGCAGAAGGGCGGCGTATGCAAGGTTGTCAGCATCGGCGTCGCGATCGCGTCGGCCATCGCGACAGGCAGGTAATGGAGCGAGTTGTTGTGTACGACGTCGAGGCGACGGCCCCGCAGGTCGTTCATCAGCTTGAGATAAGCGTGGTGCTCGCGGAAGAAGGCGATGTCCGTCGCTTCCGCGACGCCGACCTCCCGGATCGCGGTCTCTTCGCAGATCGGCTCGACCCCAACTGCAGGATCGGACCCATTAGATGCGAAGACTACGACGTCATGACCCCGGCCGCGCAGGCCGCCCGCCAGCAGATGGGTATGCGTTTCAAGCCCGCCGGCAAACGGTTCGCCGATCCGGTGCTTCAAATGCGCGATGATGCCAATACGCAAAGCGACGCCTGCCCTTTCTCGAAGATCGAACGCGCAAAAACCCGCGCAAGCAGATCGCTCAGACGGCGAGTTGTCCCGCGATCTTCGTGAGGCGCTCGTCGGCCGCCTTTTCCTCCTCCAACGTCTTCTGAAGAAGCGGTGTCGCCTCGTCGTAGCCAAGCTTCTCCGACCAGGCCCTCAGCATCCCATATCGAGCCATCTCGTAATGCTCGACAGCTTGCGCGCAGCCGATCAGCACGTCGTCCGACGCTGGCGAGTCGCTGAAATCCTCGAGATCCTCTTCCATCTCGGAGACGATTCCCTGCATCGCTTCACAGGTCTTTGCCCGCGGCGCCTTGCCGATGATGTCGAAGATTTCGCCGAGCCGCTCGATCTGTGTCTCGGTCTCTTCAAGATGCTCCTGAAACGCCCGCTTGAGGTCGAGCTCCTTGGCGGCCTTCGCCGCTTTCTTGAGCGCCCGCGCGGACGCTCTCTCGGCGAAAAGCACGTCCTTCAGCGTTTCTTGGAACGCGTCCGCGAGCGTCTTGGTCGTCGCCATCTGGCTTGTCTCCCTCAACCGTTTGAGTCGGGGAGTCGCCGTCGCGTTCGCTTGTTCCAATCGCGGGGCTCGGAATCGTACGCTTGGGTGCGGCCGGGCTGATTTGCGCCGAGTATCGTTATACCGGGATAAAGTCCGCGATCTGGAGCGCGATCCAGCGCTCGGCTGCGGCCAGGTTGGCGAACAACGGAGGCTTGGTGCTGTCGACGCCGTTGAAGCCGGCCTCGAGGCTCCATTGCCCGATCGCCGGCCCGTGGTTGGGATCGTCCAGCCGGACGAGCACCGCGACGAGCTTTCCGCCATGAAGCACAAGTCGGCCGTCCTCGTCGGCCGAGCCCGTCGCCACTCTGATCGGCTGGAACTCCATCAGGAATGGTCCTCTCGATCTTGCCTGAAATGGAGGTAGCCCGGATCGAAGTCGGCGAAAGCCTTCAGGGCCGGCACATCGGGAATGACGATTTCGCGCCCTGACGACTGGATCAGGTTCGCGCCCCGCAACCTCTGCAGCGCTCGATTCACCGACACGGTCGTCAGTCCGACCGTGTCGCCGAGCTCGCTCTGGGACAGCTCTAGCTTGAAGCTGTCGGCTGTCGCCTGCCCTACGACCTGCAGTCGCACCAGAAGTTCGCAAAGAATATGAGCGACGCGAGCGCTCGGGGTCCGTCGCCCCATATTGACGAGCCACTCGCGCAGGATCGATCCGTTGACCAGTTCCGACCACCAGAGAGCGCGCGCCAGCGCCGGCCGCGAGGTCAGCATCAGAATGTGGTCTTCGGTCAACTGGGCGACCTGGCAAGGCGTCCGCGCCGCCATGCCGTGGTCCATCTTGTCCAGAAGAAAGCCATAGAGGTCGCAGAAGTCGCCGGGCACCAGGTAGCCGATGATCTGGCGCTTGCCGTCCGGCAGCGTCTTGTAGCGAAATCCGTGGCCCTCAATGATTACGTGCACGACGTCGGTGTGGTCGCCTTCGCGAACGATGTCCTCGCCGGCTTTCAACGATTTTCCGCGCCCCACCACGGCGTGCAGCAACTTCTTGTCTTCCTCGGGAAGGGGATGAAGCGCTTCGAGCTTTCCGATGATGGCTGTTGACAGGTTTCGCCCCCGGCTGGGTCAATCGGGACGCATTGTTCGTCCCAGAAATCTTCATCTCAAACGACCGAAAACAGGTTTCGTGCCATCGGCCCCCAAAATCCGATAACGCGGCGCGACGTTGTTATACGCGTATAATCAAGACGCCCGCCCGACCGGACGCGAAGTTGGATGGCCCTCGTTTTTCCGGCGTCCGACGCATTGACCCGGCGATCCCTTCCCTATCTCGCGCGCCGTGGCCCGTCGTGTCGCGCCACTGAAAAACAGGGAAAAACGGGATGCGCGAAGATCGAGTCGATGCGCCGGACGCCGAGCACTTCGGAGCCGGCGCGCTCGCCGCCGCCGTGGCCGAATTGTGTGACCTGGCGCGAGCCGATCCCGATGGGCTGGATAGATGCGATCAGATCATGCAGCGCTTCGAGAAAACCGCGCTCGATCGCCGACAGCGCGCTTCGTCGGTCTCGGCGCTTCACCTGGCCGTCAACAAGCGGATGCCTGTCTGCGCCGCGAAAGCGCATGTGAACGCTCGATTGACGCAGCGCATGATGACGTTGCAGCGCGAAGGACGCTTTGACGCTTCGACAAACGCGCGGCTCGCCTTCTCTCGATGACCTTCACACCACCGTCTGTCCGCCCGCGATCGTAAGAAGCGCGCCGGAGGTGTAGCTCGCCTCGTCGGAGGCCAGCATCACGTAGGCCGATGCAAGCTCGGCGGGTTGGCCGGGACGTCCCATCGGCGTCTTCGATCCGAACGTCTCGACCGCCTCGGGCGGCATGCCGGCCGGGATGAACGGCGTCCAGATCGGTCCAGGCAGCACGGCGTTCACGCGAATGCCCCTGTCGGCGAGCAACTGCGCGAGCCCGACAGTCAGGGTCGCGATCGCGCCTTTGGTGGTCGCGTAGGGCAGCAGCTGCGGCGACGGATCCTTCGAGTTGACCGAGGCAGTGTTGATGATCGAGCCGCCCGGCTTCATCCGCGCGACCGCGAGCTGGGTCAGATGGAAGGTCGCGTGGACGTTGACGTCGAATGTCCTGGTCCACTCCTCGAGCGAGACCTCGTCGATGGACTGGAAGGGCTTCTGGTAGGCCGCGTTGTTGACAAGGATGTCCAGGCCGCCAAGCTCTGATACCGCGCGCTCCACGACTTCCACGCGAAACCCAACATCGGAAACGTCGCCTGGCGCCATGACGGCCTTGCGGCCTGCCTCCTCGATGTGGCGGCGGCAGGTCGAGCCGCTCTCGGCAGGCAGATGGACAACCAGCAGATCTGCGCCTTCCCGCGCGAACGCGATCGCGACGGCGAGCCCGATGCCGCTATCCCCGCCCGTGATGATCGCCCTCTTCCCCTCGAGCCTGCCGGAGCCCTTGTAGCTCGTCTCTCCATGGTCGGGCCGCGGATCCATCTTCTCGGTCAGCCCCGGAAAGGATTGCGGCTGCCGCGGGAATGGCGGCGACGGGAAACGCCTCATCACGTGCTCCTCTGGTCAGAAGCGGAACGACATGCGGCCAGCTTTGTTCAATCGCCGAAGCGACTTCAGCAGAGGTAGCGAAATGGCCCGCGACGCCGAGCTCAAAACCTATGACGGACCTGCGGGTGGATGGGGCTCGGCGCGATCCGTGGCCGGGGCGCTGGTCCGCGACCGCGCCCCGCTGAAGAGTGCGGCCGCCCTTGCGAAGCAAAACAAACCCGGCGGCTTCGCCTGCGTTAGCTGTGCATGGTCGAAGCCGCGCGACCCGCATGTGTTCGAGTTCTGCGAGAACGGCGCGAAGGCGACCGGCTGGGAGCTCACCTCGAAGACGATCGGCCCGGAGTTCTTCAGCCGGCACCCGCTGGCCGAGCTGGAGACCTGGTCGGACTTCGCCCTCGAGGATCAAGGCCGGCTAACCATGCCGATGAGGCTCAATCGGGCGACCGATCGGTACGAGCCGATCGCATGGGACGCGGCGTTCAAGGAAATCGGCGCGGCGCTCAAAGCCATCGAGCCGAAGCGTGCTGTGTTCTACGCTTCGGGGCGGGCCTCGCTCGAGGCCTCATACATGTACCAGCTGCTCGCGCGCGCCTACGGCACCAACAGCCTGCCGGACAGCTCGAACATGTGCCACGAGAGCACCTCCGTCGCGCTGCCCGAGAGCATCGGGCAGCCGGTCGGCACTGTGTTCCTGGAGGATTTCGATCACGCCGACTGCATCCTGTTCTTTGGCCAGAATGTCGGGTCGAACTCGCCCCGCATGCTGCACCCGCTGCAGGAGGCCCGGAAGCGCGGCGCGTCGATCATCACGTTCAACCCGCTGAAGGAGCGCGGGCTCGAGCGCTTCATCAACCCGCAGGCGCCGACCGAGATGCTGACCGGCGCCGAGACGACAATCTCGACGCAGTATTGCCAGCTGAAAGCCGGCGGCGACCTCGCGGCGCTGTTCGGCATGTGCAAGGCGCTCATCGCCATGGACGACAGGGCGGTCGCGGAGGGTCTTCGCCGCGTCGTCGACGCCGACTTCATCCGCGAGCACTGCCACGGTGTCGAGGCTTTCAAGGACGCCTGCCGGGCGCGCGACTGGGCGGATCTCGAAGCGCGATCCGGCCTTGGGCGCCGGGAGATGGGGCAGGCGGCGGAGGTCTACGCCAATTCGAAGGCCGTGATCGGCGTCTACGGCATGGGGCTGACGCAGCACCGCCTCGGCGTCGACAACGTTCAGATGCTCATGAACCTTCTGCTCCTGCGCGGGAACGTCGGCCGGCCGGGCGCGGGGATTTGTCCGGTGCGCGGACATTCCAACGTGCAGGGACAGCGCACGGTCGGAATCACCGAGAAGGTGAAGCTTGCTCCGCTGGAAAAGCTGCAGGAGCTCTATGGCTTTAAGCCGCCCCGCGAGGACGGCATGGCGACTGTCGACGCCTGCAAGGGCGTGATCGACGGCGAGGTCGAGGCCTTCGTCTCGCTCGGCGGGAACTTCCTACGCGCGGTCCCCGAGACCGGCGCGATGGAGGACGCCTGGCGCCGGTTGAAGCTGTCGGTCCAGATCGCCACCAAGCTCAACCGCAGCCATGTCGTCGGCGCGAAGGCCGCCTATCTGCTGCCTTGCCTTGGCCGCATCGAGATCGATCGGCGGGACGGCGCGCCGCAGTTCGTCTCGGTCGAGGATTCGACCTCGCACTTCCACGCCTCGCACGGTTTCGCCGAGCCCGCGGCCGACACGCTGACGTCCGAGCCCGCGATCATCGCCGGGATCGCGCAGGCTGCGCTCGCCGCGAACCCGCGCATCGATTGGGCCGCCTGGGCGAAGAACTACTCCCTTGTCCGCGACGCCATCGAGGCGACCTATCCCTCCGTTTTCCCGGACTTCAACGCCCGCATCGAAACGCCCGGCGGCTTCCCGAAGCCGCTCGCCGCTCGCGAGCGAAGCTGGAAGACGGAGACCGGCAAGGCGAACTTCGTATTTCCGCAGGCGCTCGACGAAGACCCCGACATGCCGGCGAGGTCGCCGAACGCGCTCACGCTGATCACGCTGCGTTCCAACGACCAGTTCAACACGACCGTCTATGGCTATGACGACCGGTTTCGAGGCGTCGAGGGCACGCGGATGGTGGTGCTGATGAACGCGAAGGACATCGCGCGGCTGTCGCTCGCCAACGGTCAGACGGTGACGATGCGGACGATTGCGGACGACCGCCTACGGCAAGTCCAGGGTTTTCGCGTCACCGCCTATGACATTCCTGAAGGTTGTGTCGGAGCATATTACCCGGAATGCAATCCACTCATCCCGCTCTGGCACCACGCGAAGGTCTCAAAGGTCCCCGCCGCGAAGGCGATCCCGGTGACCATTCACGGGTAGTCAACCTGCCTTCCGTGGAAGGTAGTAAAGCGGCATGGACACGGATTTCTTGAAAGCATGCGCTTGGAATGGTCGGTCCGGAGGCGAGGCGAGGCGAAGCTTATCAGTGAGCGCCATTTCAGACGGCGTCTTTGGAACGCTCGCTATCGCGCAGACCGTGCGGGTTGAGGCGCGAAATTCGGCGCGAAGTTGCGTCATGCAGAGCCGCAGGTTCGAGAGGGTTTTGAGCTTCGATATCAGTCCGGCGGCGGCACGGCGCCGGGCGAAATCGCTGGCGGAGCGTCGTCGCCCTCTCCGATCCGCGGAACCTCGTTGCTTTCGCCACTTGGTGCGTCGTCGTAACCGAGTTCGCGCGCGGCTTGACTCCAATGCTCGCCTTCATGGCCTTCGGGACGACCTTGCTCCACCCAAATCTCGTAGGCGCGATCCCGGATCTTCTGCTCGCGGTCATCCATAGCTCAACCATCCTCACTTCTTCTCTGCCTGGGCGAGCCATCGCGCGCCGTAGCGTTGACGGCCGGGCGAAGGGTCGTTCCGCTGAACTGAGCCCCGGCCGATGGCCGGGGCTCCTCAAAGTCGTCCAGTGGCTATTTGCTGTAAGTCAGGCCCTTCCAGATCCGGCCTTCGTCACGGTGCCGACCGCCCCAGACCGAGCCCATCGTGGCGGCCGCCGCTGCGACCAGAGCGGAGGCGGCCAGCAGGAAGGCCGTCAGGATGCTGGCGACCCTCGCCTTCTCGGCCGCTTCGGCGGCCTGCGCTTTTGCGTCCTCGAACCGTTTCTGAGCTTCCGCCTTCAGGCGCTCTGCTTCGGCCTTGGCGTCGGCGACCTTCTTCTGCGCTTCAGCTCGAAGAGCTGTGGCCTGGCCTACGCCCTCCTTCACGCGCGCGTCCGCCTCTTCCGGGCTGAGGCCCGTTCGCGCGACGACCTGATCTCGAAGGAAAAGCCGATCGGCCTCTGAGACGTTTCCGGAGCGAACCAGGTTTGTAAGGATTGTCGCCGCCTGCCGCTGCTCTGCTGCAGGATCCTTGGGCTGATCCGATCCTTGCCTGTTGGGAGCCGATCGCACCATCTGGTCGAGCACGTAATCGACCGGGTTGGAACGCATCCCCTCTGGAAGGGCGTCCTGCAGAGCGGGAGCCGCATTTCCGGCGCCTTGCGCGGCGCCGCCGGCGATCTGCCCGACGCCGCTAATCGCTCCGCCGAGAACCTGGCCGGTTCCCTGCGCTACACCGCCGGCGACGGATCCGGTAGCCTGCACCGCCGTCTCCGCCGCGCTGGTCACGGTTCGTGCCGCCCCACCCACGAGAGAAGCGGCGAAGGATCCGGCGACGAGCATTCCCAAGCCCCAGACCACTAGGCCATGCAAGCCGTCTCGCGCTGTCGTCTCGTCACGAGTGGCGTCGCCGACGCCGCGCCGCATCCGGCCGGCCACATAGCCGCCGAGCGTGTAGACCGCGACGACGGAGACGACCGCGAACAGACCGGTGATGATCAGCCCAATCGAGCTGATGCCGCCATCCTTTCCGACTGAAATGGACCCGAGCCCTAGCGCTCCCGCGAACGTGGTGAACACCAGGGAGGCGCCCGCCGCCACGACGGCGCCGGCGAAGATCGCTCCCCAATCGACATATCCTGCGTCGGTGGACGCTGGCGACCTGGTGTCAATCATCAGCGCAGACCCAACAGCGAGAGGATGAACAGAACGATGACGACGAGGCCGACGAGATAGATGATTGAATTCATGGAATCCTCCTGAGATCGACGGAACGATCTGAAAGGAGGGGTCGATCCGACTGGATCACTAGTTCAATAGACGTATGTCGAAAGACATCTTAGTTGTAAAGCGATCTCTTTTGGCACAATGTCATCAATTTGCGGCATTAATTGCATTTGAATGTATAAAAAGGGGCAGACAGAACTGCATTTGACTTAGACCAACCGCGGCAGGAAATAGACGAAGACACAGTTCGCCTCCTGCGGCTTGGGAATTTCGGGCCCTGCGCGACGAACGCCTCCGCCTTGGATGAACGGAAACACACCGGCTTCGTTGACTTGAGCCGACATTCAGTGGTCGGCGGCACCCAGCGAGAGATAGGCAATGGACAAGAACCGCGTGGAAGGAACGGCCAAGGAAGCCAAAGGCGCCGTTAAGGAGGCTGCTGGCAAGGCGACTGGAAAGAAGACGACCGAGGCCAAGGGCAAGCTGGAAAAGAATGAAGGCAAGGCGCAGGCCGCTGCCGGGAAGGCAGCGGACAAGACGCGCAAAGCGCTGAAAAGCTGATGAGCCGACCGAGGGCCGAGTCCTGGGCGGACGTATAAGCCCGCCCAGGGTGGCGACCTGCCCTCAAGGTCGCATTATGAGTTGCCGAGGAGAGTTGGACTCTCCGCGCGGCGAATGCAGTGATCCCCACGGTTCCGAGCGCGAGTGCCGGTAGATCCCGCGCCTCAGCGCCGTTGCTAAACACGCGCTGACGTTTTTCAGGAACGTTTCCGAGGCGCGTTCGCTTCCTCTTCAACCACCGTGGAGAGATGCGCCATGAACCGTTCGGCCAACATCATGACAGCTGCAGCGTTATCCTTTGCGCCCATCGTGTTCACTGCGCCGGCTGTCGCCAAATGCGCGGACGAGATCAAGGCGCTCGAGGGAAAGGCCGCCGGCGCCGACGCCGTCAACAATCCCGGCCAAAACAAGCCGACCGGCAACCCGGAAACCACCGCCGATAAGGGCGGCGGAACGCGCAGCGCTTCCGAAATCATCCTGCGCGCCAAAGCTTTTAACGAAAAGGGCGACGAGGCGGAGTGCCTCAAGGCTGTCGAGGAAGCGAAGACAGCGACCGGGTCCAAGTAGGGGACGTTGCGATGAGTAGCAGCGCCATTCTTCTGATGATGCCTGACGGCCAGGAACCCGAGGCGGCGGACTTCGCCGCCGGCGAGACATTCAAGACCTACGAGGCTGCGATCAGACAGGCTCACGCGCGAACACGTCCCGATGAACCGCTTGTTCCATGGATCAGATTGGCGGGCAAAACGATGAACCCCGCGCAGATCATGACGGTCAATACGCCTCCCGAGCCACCCAGCGTCGCTGCGGGGACCGAGGTCAGCGACCGGCTGGATGAAGATCTGGAGGACACGTTTCCGGCGAGCGATCCGCCGTCCAGGACCGCGCCCTGATCGTGGTCCGCGGATTTGGGCAGCCGCAGATAGTTCGCTCACGGAGGACATGCTGAAATGGATTATGAGGTTTTCGAGTTCGAGCCGGGCCGGTGGTCGTACAAGATCGACGGGACGCCTTCCGGCGAGACCTACCCGTCACGCGCCGCAGCTCTGATCGCCGCCGAGCAGACCCGGGATCGACAGGCGCAGGCGGTGACGTCGGACGCCGGTTCCCAAACGGAACCGCCGAAGTGAGGGCGTCGAGAGGGATGACCGCTGTAGTCGCCGCTGTCGCTCTGGTCGGCGTGGGCGTGCCCAGCGCCCACGCTATGGGTCAAGATGAAAAGCGATGCATTCTGGCGGCCGGTGAAAAGCTCCCCACAGTTCCCGGACTTGTCGTCACCGCAAGCCGTGCGGAGCCAGCCGCTGGAAGCCCCGGCAAATCGAAGGCCTATGACGTCCTCATCGAGTACGACGCTTTGGCTCAGCATTTCACCACCGGGTTCGACTGTCTTGTCGAAGGCCCCGGCGCGCTGGTGAAGATGCGTGGACTGGCGGAGTAGTCGAGCAAAGCTAGCCCTACCGTCGTTTGGCGAACGTCAGCCGCTGCCTCGCGTGCTCGTCAGCCAGTCTTGCTCGCGCAAGTTCGTCATCCAGTCTCGCGAGAGCTAACGCCAGGTGAGGCTCCATTCGCTCTGTTCGGCCCTTGTAGTTACAGAACAGAGCGAGCTCGACGATGATCCGCTGTAGCCGCTCGACCCTTTTTCGAGCGCGCTCTCTTTCATCGTAAAGCGTCGCAAAATCCGACATCCCCCGTCTACGCGAGGACGTGGCCACGGATCGGGCATTGGAGGCGCCCTGACGCAGGATAGCGGATCAACAGGCCTCCCCGCCCCGCTCTTGATTGCTAGCGGCTGGCCAGATCGACCTTACGATTTTCGCCCATGTCCGGTCGCTCCTTCGACCATCTCCCCTTTAAAACTTCGAACGCGACCGCGATGGGATTTGATTTCCCGTCCCAGAATTCGGCGGTTTCGGGACGCACCGAGAGCAGCCTGACGTTGGGGTCTTGCGGGCCGTCGGGAAACCAGACCTTGGCCATCTCGCTGAAGCGAGCTTCGATGGCCGCCCGGTCGTTCGATACCTCAGCCTGTCCCGAGATCGACACGTAGTCCTGGCTGGATGGCTTGGCGAAGGCGAGACAGACATCCGGATCTCTCGCGATCTCGTCATCCTTGTGGTGACGCGCGTCAGTCAGGAAGGAGATCGTTCCGAGATCCCGATCGACCTTCGCATGCATCGGGCGAGCCCGAAGTGACCGTCCGGTCTTCGTGGTCAGCATGCAGACGCCGATCTCGTCCACGAAATCAAAGACCCGGTCGACGTCGGACGTATCGGCCATAGGCTTCTCCACCACTCTCTCACCGCGCATGTCAGAAGAACCCTTCCGAGCGGTCAATGGTTGCGCGATCCGAAGGACGTCGGGCCGATCTGTCCTATCGGCGATAGCCAGCCTGCGGAGCAGCTCAACGGCTGCGCTGCGCGCCGTTTACTTCAGCGAAGGAAAAGCCCCCGGCCGGGGCTCGACGCGCAGTCAGAACAAGATTCTGTTGCTCGCCGAATCCAGAGAATGTTCGATTTTAGCATTTCTCCCTCAGCCAGCTCCCCCTCGCCGCTAACTCTCTCCTCCGCTTTGACGACGCGCCGCGCCTGCGTGAACCGCAGGGGTTTGCGCGTGAAACTGTGTAGGCCGACTGAGCGCTAGCGCGGCAGATTCGCTCTCCGCGGCGCAAAATTCTCCAAAGCTGTGTAATCGCGCGAAGCTTACGGACTTCGCTGGCTCGTTCAGGTCGGCCGGGTGGGGATGAACGGCGTGATGCCGTTTACAGGTGTTTTGTCTGGTCGAGCGAGCTGCGCTGAAAACGAACCGCCGGATACGATCCTTTGCAAACGTGCGGATCGTTCGGAGTCCGGAAGGAAAGGCAAGGATCCGCGCGATCATGCTTCGCGGACGAGAATTCCGCTGATCGCTCGGGAGGGTGCTGTACCGATCGCCGATCGTCACATTAAGGTTGCGTAGCGTCGGGTCGCATCGAGCTTGTCTCGGCGTTATCAGGCACTGTTTTCATTACCGGACGCATGATCAGCGCCAGCCCCAATTTTGAATTTCTCGCGACGAGCTCACCGCAGATCGCGAAGCTTGGCGCGCTGGCCGAGTGGGCTCTGCACGTCGACCCACCGACATGCATCCTCAAGGTCCGGCAGTTCTCCGAAGAGCTCGCGAAGCTCGTCGCGGCCAGGCAGGGCGCGCTGGCGGCCTCCGGCGAGGGCTTTGCCGAGATCCTGGCGCGTCTACAGCGCACTGGGTCGCTGCCGACGAAAGCCGCGGATGTCTTTCATCATCTCAGGCGGCTCGGGAACGCGTCGGCGCATGGCGATAGGGGAAGCGCGGCTCAGGCGATGTCGTCGCTTAAGCTGGCTCGGGAGCTAGGGGTCTGGTTCCATCGGACCTTCACCGATCCGAGTTTCGCGCCGACGCCTTTTGCGCCGCCTGAGCCGCCGCGCGACATCTCCGGCGAGCTCGTGCGCCAGATCGACGAGCTTCGGTCGAAGCTCGTCGCGAGCGAAGACGCGGCGGCGCGTGCGCAGCGCGAAGCCGACGAAGCCCGCCGCGCCAGCGAGACCGAAGCCGAGCTCGCGCGCCGCGAGGCCGATGAGCGGGCGCAGTGGGAACTGCTTGCGGCCGAGGCGGAGGCCGCCCGCGGCAAGGTTGAGGCTGAGCTTCGCGCGCTGCAGACGGCAAATGCCAATCAGCCGGCGACGGAGAGAGCAGAACGAGCGACCGCCGCAGCCACGGCCGCCGAGCGCATCGTGGTCGACGAGGCGGACACCCGCGTTCTCGTGGATGCGCAGCTCGCCGCGGCAGGCTGGGAAGCGGACAGCCTGCGACTGCGTCATTCGCTCGGCGCGCGGCCGCTGCCGAAGCGCGCGATGGCGATCGCCGAGTGGCCGACCGAGACCGGGCCGGTCGACTATGCGCTGTTCGTCGACGGCGCTTGCGTCGGCGTGATCGAGGCCAAACGATCGGCGATCGCAGTCCCCGCTGCGTTAGAGCAGGCCAAGCGCTATGCGAGGTCCATCCGTCTGACGCCCGACGAGACGGCGGCGGACGCGCCTTTCGCGCACGGGCTCGACGAGAGCTACCGGGCGCCCTTCGTCTTTGCCACCAACGGCCGGCCCTACCTGCGTCAGCTCGAGACGCAGTCGGGCGTCTGGTTCTGGGACGCGCGCCGGGCGGTCAACCGCCCTGTCGCTCTTCCGGACTGGTTCACGCCGCGCGACCTGACCGAGCGGCTCGAACAGGAGATCGCGCCCGCAGGGCTCGCCGAAGACGGCCCGGACATCCCGGGAGTGCGCCCCTATCAGCGCGACGCGATCGACGCGGTCGAGACGGCGATCGCGGACGGACGCCGCGAGATCCTCGTCGCCATGGCGACCGGTACCGGCAAGACGCTGACCTGCATCGCGCTGATGTACCGACTGCTGCGGGCCAAGCGCTTCCGCCGCATCCTGTTTCTCGTCGACCGCACGGCGCTCGGCGAGCAGACCCAAACCGCGCTCGAGAACGTCGAGGTCGAGGGCTTCCTCAAGTTCGCTCAGGTCTACAATGTCGCCGGCCTCGAGAAGAAGCTGCCCGACGTTGAGGACCGCGTGCATGTGGCGACCGTCCAGTCACTCGCGCGCCGCGTGCTGGAGGAGTCCGACGATCGTCCGTCGCCGGGGCTCTACGACCTCATCGTCGTCGACGAGGCGCATCGCGGCTACACGCTCGACGCCGAGATGCGGGAGAGCGACCTCGCCTTCCGCGACACGCTCGACTACCTTTCGCGCTACCGCCGCGTGCTCGAGCATTTCGACGCCGTGAAGGTGGCGCTCACCGCGACGCCCGCGCTCCACACGACCCAGATTTTCGGCGCCCCAGTCTTCCACTATGGGTATCGGCAGGCGGTCCTCGACGGCTTCCTCGTCGACCAGGCGCCGACGCGGCGCATCGTGACCGCGCTCAACACCGCCGGCATCCGCTTCGAGGGCGGCGTCGAGGTCGAGACGCTCGATCCGCGCACCGGCCAGATCGACCTGTGCGAGACGCCCGACGCCATCGACTTCGAGGTCGAACAGTTTAACCGCCGGGTCCTGACGCGCGACTTCAACCGCGTGGTGGCGGAGGCGATCGCAAGCGAGATCCCTCCGACCCGGCCCGGAAAGGCGCTGATCTTCGCGGTCGACCGCAACCATGCCGATCTTTTGGTCGAGGAGCTCCGCAAGGCTCTGGAAGCCGAGTACGATCCGCAGCCGCACGACATGGTCATGCGCATCACCGGTGATGTCGAAAATCCATCCGGGCTCATCCGCCGTTTCCGCAACGATCCGCGGCCGCGCTACGCCGTCACTGTCGACCTTCTGACCACCGGCGTCGACGTGCCGCTGATCAACGACCTCGTCTTTGTGCGCCGAGTGAACAGCCGCATCCTGTGGGACCAGATGATCGGTCGCGCGACGCGGCTCTGCCCGGAAATCCGCAAGGAGAACTACCGGATCTTCGACGCCGTCGACGTCTACGCCAACCTGCAGGCGCTGACGGACATGCGGCCGATCGTGATCGACCCAAAGCTTTCCTTCGCGGATCTGCTGAAAGATCTGGCGCGTGCGCCGCATGACGAGGACCGACGCTTCGTGCGCGACCAGATCGTCGCGAAGCTGCGGGCACGCATGAAGCGCCTAACGGAGGTTGAGGCCGAGAGCTTCGAGACGGCTATCGGCAAACCGCCCGCCGTCTTCACCGACTGGGCGCGAGATGCCGATCCGAAGGAAGTCTCATCCGCCTTCGACAAGGCTCCGCAGGTCGTCCGCCTGCTCGATGCGGCGCCGACCGACCGAAAGACGCCCGGCATCCTGATCTCGCCTCACCCTGACACTCTGCTTGAGATCAAGGAGGTGTTCGGACAGGGCGTGTCGGCCGAGGACTACATCTCCATGTTCGTCCGGTTCGTGACCGCGGAAGGCAACGCCTTGCCGGGCATCGTCGCCGCCACCCAGAGGCCGCGCGAGTTGACGCGCAAGGAGTTGAAGGAAACCGCGCGACGGCTGGACGCCGCCGGCTTCTCGGAGGAGACCCTGAAGCGCGCCTACGGCCGTGTGCGCAACGCCGACATCGCGGCCCACATCATCGGCTTCGTCCGTCAGGCGGCGCTAGGTGACCCGCTCGTCGCCTACGAAACGCGCGTCGACAACGCGATCGAGAAGGCGCTGTCGAACGGCGCCTGGAGCGAGAAGCAGAAGCAGTGGCTGCGCCGCATCGGCCGCGCGTTGAAGGAGACCCCGGTCGGCGACAGGGAGCTGCTCGAAGCGCCGGCCCTCCGTCAACAGGGCGGCTTCAAGGTCGCGAACAGGGATTTCGACGATCGGCTCGACGAGGTGTTGAAGGACCTCAACGAGGCGATCTGGGCGCCGCCCCCGGCCGCATGATTTTGCGCGCGCCGGGGTTGCGCAGGTCCGCCCGGTCGGCTGAGGTCGCCCGCGCAAATCGCTTCGCCGGAGCCCGCCGATGAATCCCTCGTCCGACCTCGTCAACAAGCTCTGGCGACTGTGCTCGATCCTGCGCAAGGACGGCGTCACGTACTTCCAGTATGTGACCGAGCTTACCTACCTGCTGTTCCTCAAGATGGGGGACGAGCGCGGCACCGATCAGATCAAGGTGCCCGAAGGCCATCGCTGGCCGGACCTGATGAAGGCCGAGGGCGCGGGGAAGCTCAAGCTCTACCGCGAAACGCTGCTAGCGCTGGGCGACCCGCAAAAGACCTCCGACCGCCTCGTCCAGGCGATCTTCGTCAACGCCTCGACCGTTATCCGCGAGCCCACCAACCTCGCAACGCTCGTCGCGGCCATCGACGAGCTCGAATGGTTTTCTGACGCGCGGGACTCGTTCGGCGACCTCTACGAGGGCCTGCTTCAGAAGAACGCCGAGGAGACCAAGCGCGGCGCCGGGCAGTACTTCACCCCGCGCGTGCTGATCGACGTGCTCGCCCGCCTTATGCAGCCGAAGGCCGGCGAGGTGATCCAGGACCCGGCGTCGGGCACAGGCGGCTTCCTGATCGCCGCCGACAAGCTGATCCGCGCCGAAACCGATGACCACACCGCGCTCTCTGAGAAGGAGCAGGCGTTCCAGATCCACGGCGCCTATCGCGGCATGGAGAACGTCGCCGACACCTACCGCCTGCTGCTGATGAACCTGCAGCTTCACGGCGTCGAGAGTGACCACATCAAGCTCGGCGATACGCTCTCGCCGGCCGGCGGCGCGCAGGAGTTCAAAGGCGCGGACCTCATCTTGACGAACCCGCCCTTCGGCCCGGCGGGCGGACGGCCGAGCCGCGAGGACTTCACCGTCACCGCCGCCGTCGCCTCCTACCAGCTCCCCTTCGTCGAGCATTGCGTGCGCGCGCTGAAGCCCGGCGGCCGCGCCGCGGTGGTCGTGCCCGACAACGTGCTGTTCGAGGACGGCCGCGGCCGCGAGCTGCGCCGGATGATGATGGAGACCTGCGACCTCCACACCATTCTCAGGCTCCCGACCGGTATCTTCTATGCGCAAGGCGTGAAGACCAACGTGCTGTTCTTCCAGAAGACGCACGTCTCGTCCGGCTCGACCGACGCGGTCTGGATCTACGACATGCGCACCGCTATGCCGGCTTTCGGCAAGACCGCGCCGCTGCGCGCCGACCATTTTGATGCGTTCGTCGGATCTTACGGTGAAGACCCGAACGGTGGCGCCAAGCGGGTCGACGAGGGCGAGACCGGCCGGTTCCGGAAGTTCACGCGCGAGGAGATCGCGGCGCGCGGCGACAATCTCGACATCACCTGGCTGCGCGAGGAGACCGACGCCGAGGACGCCCTGCGGGACCCGGCGGACATCGCCGCGGCGATCCTCGGGCACCTAAAGGCGGCGATGGCGGAGATTGAGGCGCTGAGTCAAGAGCTTGAAGAGAACGAGGCGGACGTGGTGGCGGAGGCCGCGGAGTGAGCGGACGCGCTGCAACCGATACGGTCATTCCTGGGCGCCACGCGCTGTCTGTGGGAAACCCCCAGACCGAAACGCCCGAAGGCTGGTCGTGGCTTCCGCTTGGCGAGCTTGCGACCATGGGAACCGGCCATACTCCAAGCCGAAGTGTTTCCGCTTATTGGGATGGCGACGTTCAATGGATGGGAATTCGTGACGCACGCGCTCATCACGGTGGTGAGATCTGGAATACGGCGCAGACCATTACTCAGGCAGGTCTCGACAATTCCTCCGCACGCCTTCTGCCGGCCGGCACGGTCGCTCTCTCAAGAACGGCCTCGGTCGGCTACGTAGTGCAGCTCGGGCGGGAAATGGCGACCAGCCAGGATTTTGTTACTTGGACCTGCAGCGCGGCGCTCGATCCGCTTTTTCTTATGCGCACTATCCAGGCCGAAGGGGATGACATCCGCAATTTCGGGGAAGGATCGACGCATACGACAATCTACTTCCCGGAGTTGAAGGCGCTCCACGTCCGGACGCCTCCCGTTCCCGAGCAGCGCCGCATCGTCGCGAAGATCGACCGCCTGTCCGCCCGCTCGACGCGTGCGCGCGAGGATCTGGAGCGCGTTCCATCTCTTGTAGAGAGGTATCGAGCCGAGCTTCTCAAAGCGGCCTTTAACGGCGGTCTTACGGAGGCGTGGCGTGATTCCAATGATGTTTCAACCCCTTGGCGATCTGCCTCGCTTGGCGAACTCGGAAGATGGTCAAGCGGCGGGACACCTAAAAGTTCTGACGGCGCTTTGTACGACGGTAATATTCCTTGGATTAGAAGTGGAGATCTTCCCGACGCCGAAATTAGTACACACGTAAAGACCATTAGCGAAGCTGGTTTTGCTCAATCTTCGGTCAAATGGGTGCCAGCTGGCTCCGTATTGATCGCAATGTATGGTGCAACGATCGGCAAGCTGGGGATAACGACATATCCAGTTACGACTAATCAAGCTGTTGCCGCATTGGCACCTTTTGATGACGTTTTTAATAAGTGGGCATTCTATTTACTTAGAAATCTGCGTCCCGCATTTATTTCTGCGGGTCAAGGGGGCGCGCAGCCAAATATTAGCCAGCATCTAATCAAGTCGTTTGTTGTTGATTTGCCCGAATTGAAAGAGCAACACGAAATCGTCCGCCGCATCGAGCATGCCTTCGCGGCGATCGACCGGCTGGCGGCGGAAGCGACGTCGGCCCAAAAACTGCTCGACCGGCTGGATCAGGCCGTCCTCGCCAAGGCCTTCCGCGGCGAGCTCGTGCCTCAAGACCCGAACGACGAGCCGGCGAGCGTTCTGCTCGAGCGCATCCGCGCCGAATGCGCCGCCGCGCCTGCGCTAAGGCGCGGACGCAGGCCGAAGGTGGCGCCTGAATGAGCGAAGAGACGATCGGCGCCGCCGAAGCGTCAGCGCCGCTCAAGGTTGTCTTCCGCAAGCCAGACGCCGGCTGGATCGACATCGATGTCGCGCCGCTGACGGAAGGTTGGGGCGTCTCGGCGACGCATCTCACATCGCATTTCAACGAGATGCTTCGTTGGCTTGAGGCGATCCTCAACGGCTCGGACGGACCACGTTGGATCGTCGACGGCGAAACTTCAGTCACCCACTTTATCTATGTTGGTGAATCCGACTCGTTAGTCGGCGACTCGGCGCTTCCCGGCCTGCTCGTCTTCCAAAGCTCGATCTACGAACCGCCCAGGCTGTTCGGCTTCCACGTGGTCGACAGGCCGACGCTGGTCAGGACGTTCTACGAGGCATTCAAGGTCTTCACCGGCGCTGAATACGAACCGAGTGAATGGGAAAGCTACGATGACGAGACGGGAGCCGGCTGGCAGGGCGAGCCGCTTCAAAAGATGCGGTCGACCGTGATCGAGGAAGCTCTGCATTCAAGGGACGAATATCAGACCGAGCTGAAGCTTGGTTTTCCTCGGGCGCGTCGATAACCCTTTTCCGACGCCAATCCCTCACGCGTTGCGTGCTGCGCCTCGCCGCTTAGCTCGGTAGCGCCGCGTCGCGGAGGTCACGTGTCGGCTTGCCGACATAAGAGTGGACAGCGCTGAGCGTCAGAACGCAGACTTGGCTGCGGTTTGTTAAACGCGCGCCAGCGTTGCGCTGGCGATCAGTGTCATAAGATCCAGGGCCGCGTGATTGGCGACGGAACGCCTGACGAGGTGCTGACGGACGCCGCCGCCGCCAGCGCCTATGGCGTCAGCCTCGCGCGGACCGCGGTCGAGGGCGAGATGCTGGTCGCGCCGTGGCGGCGCATCGCTCGCGGCGCAGAGGGCGGCGGATGAGCGAGGTGCAAAAACTGCTCGAGGAGCAGATCCGCTCGCACGAGACGCACTGGCATCTCGGGACCTTCGGCGTGGTCGCCGAGTTTATGCGCGACGAAGACGAGCCGGTCGCCTTCCCAGGCGACTGCGGGCTCGCAGCCTTCACCGCGCGCGGCGCGATCCGGCTCGAGACGAGCGCCGATCTCACGCCGTTCGCCTACGAGACCGCCGCGCGGGCGAAGACGTGGAGCCAGCAGGTCGCCTTGTGCCTGCCGCGCGAGGCCTGCGCGATGAACCGGCGGAGCGGCGTCACCGAACTCGGTGCCGACAGGCTCGCCGTGCGCGCCGACGACCGCCGCGCGATCCTGTTCGATCTCGGGCTCGATCGCCTGCAGGTCGACGCCTGCATACGCACGAACGACGTGCGCCTGATCGAGATCCTCAGAGAGTCGGAAGGGCGACCGTTGTTCGACTTCTCGACCGCACCCTGATGGCGGTGCTGCAGGTGAGCCCGCACCGCGTGTTCGTGACCCGCTTCGGCCGGGTCGAGGTGTTCCAGCCGATCCCCGTCGACGGCACGACGAGCCCGCATGGCCCCCATACCCACGTATTGCCCAAGCTCATGAAGACCGGTCGCACCCATGCCGCGAACGCGCCGATCCCGGGTCGGCTCGTGCCATGCGGCGGTTTCGCGCCGGGACACCCGCTTCGCGACGGCCAGGGCCGGCCGGCGGCGTTCGACGTCGTGCGCCACGCGGCGTTTCAGGCGATGCTCGACCGGTTCGGCGACCCGCGCCTCGTCGCCGTGAAGCGCGCCGCCGCGGATGGCGACGACGCGCTGGAACTGGCTCCGACAAGTCGGCACGAGCGGTCGGCCGCCCGCGTCGGCGGGCTTCAACGAGAACTTCCCGCCCGATAGGAGAAAAGGCATGCGCAGCTTCCCGCCCGAACGGATTGTCTGCCGCACGGAGGAGACGATCGAGACCCCCTATCGCTCGGAGAGGAAAACCGCGTCGTCTGCGTTTCGGGCTACGCCGAGCCCCCGGCGCGCGTGCGCCGTGAGAAGCCGCGCGTCTCGGCCTTCACGAGCGCCGACATCCCGAAGATCCTCGCACTGAGGCCGGACCTCGTCTTCGCCTTCTCGGACCTGCAGGCCGACATCGTCGCGGAGCTGATCCGCGCCGGCGTCCACGTCCACTGTCATCGGCAAGAGCGATTTATCATCGCTCGAGCGAGAGAGACCGCGAACGCGACTGTTGCTAACGACCAACACACGAATGAGCTCAACCGCAAGATACGTAGTTGAACTGATTACAGCCTAGGAGCGCACCCCTACCGTCGCAATTCGTGCATGGGGGCCCTCACGATGCGCCGGTACGTATTGCTGCTCGTGCTATTGAGCATAGTCGCCGGGTGCGGTGCGAAGACACCCTCGTTTCAAATTGGGGACGATAAGGGTGCGAAGAACGCGGTATACGTTCTGAATGTAGTTTCGTATGTCCGCTGCGAACTCGGCGAGGCCGTTTTAGGCGAGTACGGCACGGATACACAATGGCTAAGTAATTGGTCTGCTGCTATAGATTTGACCCTACTTGTCGATGAGAAATCGACGCTTACGCCAACTGCAACATACAACGACTATCTTTCAAATCACTACAAACTTTTTACAGATGGGACTGAAATAACTGGCAGCCGCACACAGGGCGCCGCCGCATCTGGTTCGGCAGTGTTTGATGCTCAAAACAATCTCAAGATTACATGGTACGAAGATTTCCGAGAGCTGATGGATAATCGACTCAGAGTGCGCGCGGCAAGCGCCAAGCGCGGCGAGCCAGTCAGCTGCACAGAACTCAAGGGCTTGCACATTCGCGGAGATCTGAAAATCAAAGACGCTCTACGGGCGGGCATCCTGCCGGCTGTCGCGCCAGACACAATGTCGCGTCAGAATACCGTAACCGGCCCGCTTAAGGTAATCGAGCATCATGTAACGTTTCAGACGGATGTAACGGCCGGCATTACTCCATCTCTCAAACTGTTCAACACGAGCGCAGGTATTGGTGCTTCAGGCCTCCGCTCTCGAAAAGACGATCTACTCATAAGTATGGGGCCGGTGGCAGAGCCTACCAAGCCGGGCCTCCGCACTTTCGGGGGCGATCGATCGCCGTCGCAGGAGGTTCTATTTTCCAAGCTGGCAGCGCAAATCGGTGTCAATTCAACGCTCGGCAAATAACGGAGGGCGGATTATGTCTCACGATATACCGAAGACGGCACAGTTGGCCGCACAAGACCCCGACTGGATTGACATGACGAACCTATTTACTTCGCCGCCGCCATCGCGTGGCGGAAGCTGCGCTGCCAAAAAAGACGGGGAGTACTCGTCCCATCATAAATCTGGCACGAGGATTTTCGTTTTTTACTGCCGCAACCACAGTCCAAATTGGGTTTTCCAGAGTAATTTTGACGCTTAAGTTTCGGGCGGTCGGCCTAATGCTTCGAACTGGCTGGTGATCCTTTCCGATATTCCATGCGTCGCTGTGCGAGGCGACCGTCGCGAGTTCGCCCGGCTAACCCTTGCCGCCCCGTCTCTCCGCTTCGCGCTTCAGACGAGCCGCTTTCAGGCGCGCCGTCTTCGCGGCTTCGGCCCTCTTCTCACGGTGGACTATTTCGGGGAATACGATGTCGGTCTTCGCCAAACGCTCGTTCGGCTTCAGCTTCGGCTCGTCGACCGTGCGTTCGCGGTCGTCGTCGACTAATGGCTCAGAAGAGATTGTTTGATCTCAGTTCTGCTCGCTTAGCCAGCCCCCCTCGCCGCTCACTCTCTCCTCCGCTTTGACGACGCGCCGCGCCTGCGTGAACCGCAGGGGTTTGCGCGTGAAACTGTGGAGGCCGTTTCCTGCGGGCCTACGTTCCGCAGAAGGTGCGGTAGCCGGGCGCGGCCGGCGGCGATCCGTAGAATTTCGGATCGAATGCCCCCTCCTCGAAGGGCGTCGTCAGCGCCTCCAGAAGGTGCTCGAAGACGGAGAAGTCCTGCCGTTCCACGGCCGCCTCGATGGCCGCCTCGACGAGATGGTTGCGAGGGACCAGCGCAGGATTGACGCGCCGCATCGCGGCTCCGCGCGCGGCCGCATCCCCGCCTTCGGCATCCAGTCGGGCGCGCCAGCGGACCGCCCATTCGTCATAGGAGCGCGGATCCTCGAACAGGTCGCGCAGCTCCGCGTCCGCCCGATGATCCCGGGCCGCGGCGCAGAGGCCGCGGAACGTCAGCGTGAAGTCCGCGCGGTTCGCCGCCATCCGGTCCAGAAGATCGCGCGCCAGCGCGAGGTCGTCCTCACGCGCGTCGGCGAAACCGAGCTTGGCCCTCAAGCCGGCGAGATAGGCGTCGTTGAACGCTTGCGGGAATTTTTCGATCTCGTCCTGCGCGATCGAGACGGCCGCCTCCTGGTCGTCGGCCAGAAGCGGCAGCAGCGCCTCGGCGAGACGCGTAAGGTTCCAGTGCGCGATCGACGGTTGGGCGCCATAGGCGTAGCGGCCGCGCGCGTCGATCGAGCTGAAGACCGTCGCGGGATCGTAGGCGTCCATGAAGGCGCATGGCCCGTAGTCGATGGTCTCGCCGGCGATCGACATGTTGTCGGTGTTCATGACGCCGTGGATGAAGCCGACCAGCAGCCATTTCGCCACGAGATCCGCCTGGCGCCGGATGACCTGCGCCAGCAGCGCCCGGTAGGGTTCGGGGGCGGCGCCGACCGTCGGATAGTGCCTCGCGATCACATGGTCAGCGAGCGCCCGCAGGTTTTCGACCTCGCCGCGCGCCGCGAAGAACTGGAACGTGCCGACCCGGATGTGGCTCGCCGCGACGCGCGTGAGCACCGCGCCGGGCAGCGCCCGCTCCCGACGCACCGTCTCCCCGGTCGTCACCGCCGCCAGCGCGCGCGTGGTCGGAACGCCGAGCGCCGCCATCGCCTCGCTGACCAGATACTCCCGCAGCACCGGGCCGAGCGCGGCGCGCCCGTCGCCGTTGCGAGAGAACGGCGTGCGGCCGGCCCCCTTCAGCTGCAGGTCGCGCCGTCCGCCGTCCCGGCCGATCACCTCGCCGAGCAGGATCGCGCGACCGTCCCCAAGCTGGGGCACGAAATGACCGAACTGGTGGCCGGCATAGGCGGTGGCGATCGGCTCCGCGCCCTCCAGCGTCGCATTGCCGGCGAGGGCCGCGATCCCCTCGGACCTCGCGAGCGCCTCCGGATCGATCCGAAGCTCCTCCGCCAGCGCCCGGTTGAGCTTGACGAGTTGCGCGCTGGGCGCCGGAGCAGGCGTCACGCGCGCGTAGAACGCGTTCGGCAGCCGGACATAGCTGTTGTCGAACGGGATGGCGGCTGTCATCGGCGCCCTCGGATCATGACGGAACTTTTAGGTGGGTCTTGAGCACCGTTCCGGAAGTGCGCCGTCGCCGGAATACGCGATTCTCGTCGGCCGACAGGCTTTAAGCGGAGAAGCGGCTCGCTGAGACCCCTCCCCTCATCAAGCCGCCGTCCGGCTATGTCCAGCAGGACCCTTGGCCGGCGGTCTCGAACAAGCGGCTCGAGCCGATGCGGCGGCCCATGACCGAGATGGGTCTGACGCCGGTGTCACGATGCGGGTGAACGCAAAGCCCGCGACCAGCACGCCGAAGTCGTGGGAGACCAACTCTGTCCCTTCGCGATCATTCGGGAACACGCAGGCCGCGCGGCGCGACGGCTGAATTGCGAGTTATCCCACGGCGCTGCGACCTAGTCCGCGGACTTCCGCCACCTCGGCGCATCCGTAACCCGCCCGGCGACTTGCGCTCCGTGCGGCGGCGCGCCGAGATCGCCGGGGCCGCGGCTCATGCGACCCGGAAGCGCTCCACGACTTTCGCGTCGGGCTCGGCTCCAAGACCCGGGGCCTGCGGCGCCGCCAGCTTGCCGCCGACCGGGAGAGTGTCAGCGCCGTAGAGTTCGGTTTCGAAGTCGATGTAGAGCCGCTCCACTAGGGGCGCCGCCTGTCGAGACGCGCTGATGTGGATCGTCGCAAGCTGCCCCGGCCCGAAGAGCGCGCAATGCGGCGTGAACTCGATTGCGCTGGCTTCGCAGAACGCCGCGATCTTGAGCAGTTCCGTCACCCCTCCCGTCTTGGCGACGTCCAGCTGCGCGACGTCGATCGCGCCTGCGTCGGCCATCGCCACGAAATCGCGCAGGGACCCCGCGTTTTCGCCGGCGGCGATCCGGTTGCGGCCTGTCGCGCGCACCCGCGCGAGGCCGCGATAGTCATCCGGAGCAAAGATCGGCTCTTCAAGCCAATGCAGCTTCAGCTTGGCGAGCCGCTCGTCCATCGCGAGCGCCTGAGACACCGTCCAAGGGCACTGCATGTCGAGCATGATCGTGGCGTCGGAGCCGTTCCTGAACGGCATGCGCCACATCGATCGGATCTCCGCCAGGTTCGGGGCCGAGTCCATCGCCGGCTGCGTGTGCAAGGTACACGCGCGAGCCGGTCGGTCGCTACGATCCTAGCCTCTCGGATCAAACAGAATTTCATCCACGAACGACCGGGCGATGGCGAAGCTTGCTTCCGCTGCGTTCGGCTCGAAGCCCTGATGGGTTCGAACCGCGAAACCGTGCGGCGCTCCGTCGTGGTACCTGAAGCGAAAATTCTTCCTCAGGCTCTTCGCTCTCGCCTCCAACCTGCGCATGCCTCCGATCGGCGCCTGGATGTCCTCGGTTCCGTGTTGAACAAGCACCGGAACATCGACCTGCTCCACCAGATCGAAAGGCTGCAGACCCGGCTGCGCCTGCTCCGGGCGGAACGCGAAACCGTGAAACACCGCCGCAGCGCGAAACTCTGCATGCGCCGCGGCCGCCATGAGGGCGTGCACGCCGCCGCGGCAAAACCCGAAGACCGCAACTCGCCGACCATCGACGTCCGCGCGCTCGAACAGAAACCTCTTGGCGCCTGCGAGATCCTGCTCGACCGGGCGATCCGGCGGGTCGTCGCCGCGAACCTTCCAACCGTGCAGGAATGCGAGGCAGCCCCAATCCGCTAGCCTTTGACAGATCTCGATGTAACCGTCCTCCGGGCCGGCCACGCCGCGCAGGACCAGGACCGCCGGATGCGGTCCGGGGCCATCGGGAGCGGCGACGTAGCCCTCGAGCACCGTCGAGCCGTCACCGCTCAGATACGTCACCTGCCCTGTATTCATCGCCGATCTTCGTTGAGCTGTGGAGGAAGCGGGTTGCGTTTCACGGCGATGCTCCGCTCTGGGAAGGATCGGTTCAAGTCGATCGCCTGTTCGAGCCTGCGCGCACAGGCGGCGGACGAGGCGATCGGCATCGCGGCGAGATCAGGCGTTTCGAGCGACGTGCGATTGCTGCCGCCGGCTCGCCCTTTCCCGCGCCGGACGGCGGTGGGCCGGGAGCGCCGGCCCGCCGCCAGCGGTCAGGGCATGACCGGAGGCTGGTAGGTCAGCGTCAGACCGAGTCCCCAGAGCATGAGCAGCACGATCGGCGTGTGGACCATGAACTGGGTGAAGGTGAAGCCGATCAGGTCCTTGGCCCGCAGTTTCAGGATTCCCAGCAGCGGCAGCATCCAGAACGGGTTGATCAGGTTCGGCAGCGCCTCGGCTGCGTTGTAGACCTGCACAGCCCAGCCGAGATGGACCTTCAGCTCGTTCGCGGCGGCCATCACGTAGGGCGCCTCGATCAGCCACTTGCCGCCGCCCGACGGCACGAAGAAACCCAGCACCGCCGAGTAGATCCCCATGGTCACCGGGAACAGATGCTGGGTGGAGATGCTGACGAACATCGAGGCGATGTGATCGGCGAGCGCCACGCCTCCAAAGCCCTTCGGCTCGACCAGCATGGCGGCGATGGCGCCGTAGAGCGGGAACTGGATCAGGATCGCAGCGATCGAGGGCGTCGCCTTCGCCACCGCCTCGATGAAGCGTCGCGGCCGCCAGCACAGCACCAGGCCGATCATGAAGAACAGGAAGTTGTAGGTGTTGAGGTTCGAGATCGCGAGCACGAAGCCCTTGGCCGCGAACTCCTGGACGAGCCAGCCGAAGCCCATGATGGCGAGCGCGACCGTCAGGATCGGGCTGTACTCCAGCCACTCGCCGGGCCGCTCGCGCTTCGGCAGGGCCTGCACCGGATCGCCGAGGTCCACCCCGAGGTCCTGCGCGGTGACGGAACGCTCCTCGGCCGGGGCGGAGAGGTAAGCGACGATGACCGAGATGACGGTCAGAACGACCACCATCGACATCGATTGCCAGAGGAAGATCGTCTGCTCGAACGGGATCACGCCGGTGATCGAGATCAGGGTTTTGGGCAGGCTGGCGGGGTTCGCCTGGATCTGGGCGGCGGCCGAACTGATGCCGAGCGCCCAGGTCGCGCCGAGACCGAGATAGGCCGCCGCGCCGGCGGCCCGGTAGTCCATCTTCAGCTCGATGCGCCTGGCGAGCTCCCGCACCAGGAGCGCGCTGAAGATCAGGCTGAGCGCCCAGCTCACCAGCGAGACGAGCATGGTGACGAGCGCGATGTAGGCGACTGCGCCCTTTCCCGTCGACGGATAAAGCGCGAGCTTGCGGATGAGCCAGGCGGCGGGGGTGGAGCTCGCCACCACGAAGCCGAGAAGCGCGCCCATTCCGATCTGCATCGTGAACGGGATCAGGGTCCAGAAGCCCGATCCGAACGACTTCGCGACGGCGGTCGGCGCGGCCCCCGACACGACGGCGCCGAGGGCGACCACGACCACGCCGACGATCGCGAAGACGAAGGCGTCCGGGTACCAGCGCTCGGCCCAGTCGCTGATCCTCAGAGCGAAGCGCTCGAGCCCGCCCGGCTGTCTTGAGTGTCCGGTCCCTTGTGTCGCGGCTGCGACCGATTTCGAGCCGGCGAGATCAACCATGGCACGCATCCTCCGTATCGCGGCCTTGGCCGCCCCGATGTTCCGGCCGACAGGCCGCACGTCTCCCCTGGGCCCCGAAGCATGTTCGGGGGCCCTGTTGCGTTCAGATCTCGGTCGTTCGGCTCGCTAGATCGCGAGCGCGTAGGCCGGGAACACCTCGGCCCTCGTGCCTCTGGGATCGGATCCTGCTTCAAGGACGCCCGTCTCGAGGTTTCTCTCGCAACCGCACAGGAACCCCTCGGTCCACGCCGGCGCCACCGAGAGCTCGTGGCCATGCGCCTCAAGCCCCGCAAGCGTCTCCTCGCCGACGCTCTCCTCGACCCGCAGGCGGTTCAGGAAGAAGTCGTGCGGGTGAAACAGCGCCGGGAAATGGTCGCTGGAGAATTTCGGCGCCTCGATCGCTGCCTGCAGCGGCATGTCGAAGACGATCCGGTTCAGGATGAACTGGATCTGCCACTGGTCCTGCTGGTCGCCGCCCATGCTGCCGAACGCCATCCAGGGCCTTCCGCCCTTCATGGCGATCGTCGGACTGATGGTGGTGCGCGGCCGCTTGAACGGCGCGACGACGTTGGGGTGATGGGCTGGCGTCAGGCGGCAGTTCGACAGCCGCGCGCCGAGCGGCACGCCGAGCGCAGGCACGACTTCACCGCATTTGAGATAGGCGCCGCTCGGCGTGAAGGCGGCTGTGTTGCCCGCCGCATCCATCGCGTCGACATGGACCGTGCCCGGACCCCACTGGGCGCCGCCGATCCTTTCGTCGACCGGGATGACTGGAATGCCCTTCAGCGGGTCGCCCGGCCGCAGTTCGAGATCGGCGCGCTCGCCGATCAGTCTTGAGCGGAGCTCGCCATAGCTGTCGGCGAGCAGCGCATCCATCGGCACGTCCACGAAGGCCTGATCGCCGTAATATTGCTCGCGGTCCGCAAAGGCGAGCTTGATCGCCTCGACGACGAGATGGACGTAGTCCGGGCTGTTGTGGCCGAGGCTCGCGAGGTCGAAGTTCTTCAGGATCGACAGCGTCTGGAGCAGCGCCGGGCCCTGATTCCAGGGACCGCATTTGTAGATGTCGACGCCCGCGTAATTGATGGTGACGGGCTTTTCGATCCGGACCTCGAAGGCGTCGAAGTCGGACCGTTCAAGCAGGCCGTCGCGCGCCTTGGAGAAGGCGACGTACTCCTGGGCGACGTCGCCGCGATAATACGCCTCGAAGGCGGCGCGCACGCCGTCCTCGCGGGATGTGCGGACCTTCGCTTCCTCGGTCGCGAGATACTCGAACATGCCGGCGATCGCAGGATTGCGGATCGTCGCTCCCTCGGCCGGAACCTTGCCGTCGACGAGATAGATGTCGGCCGAACCCTTCCACTCGTTCAGGAACAACGGCAGAAGATCGGTGACGCCGTAAGCGTGCTGGCGCACGAGCCCGGCATGGGCGGCGAAGCCGGATTTGGCGAGATCGAGCGCGGGCGCCACGACATCCGCGAACCGCAGCCTGCCGAACCGCTTGAGAGCTTCGAGCGCGGATCCCATCGCGCCCGGCACGCCCGCCGCCAGGATCCCTGAACCGGGGATCTTCTCGAGCCCGCGGTCGAGGAACGCCTGCGGCGTCGCCCTTCCGGGGGCCACCATGTTGCCGTTGAGGCAGACGACCTCGGACGAGCCCTCGACGCAGACGAGGATCGGGAGCTCGCCGCCGATCGTGTGCATGTGCGGGTTGACGACGCCCTCGACGAGGGTCGCGGCGACCGCCGCGTCGATCGCGTTGCCGCCGAGCCGGTACATCTCGATGCCGGCCATCGAGGCGAGATAATGCTCCGAGGCGACGGCTCCGCGATGACCGAAGACCCGCGGATGCGTCGTCGTCGATCGCGTCTCCTTCACCCGGAACGATCTGGTGCTTGCCCCGTATTCCATGCGTCTCGCTCCCTTGTGTTTTTCTGATCGTCAGGCGGCGCGGGAAGAGCCGCCTGCCCCGCCGCGTAGCGCCGCGATGGCTTCGCTGACGAGCCCGGCCTGACGCCGGATTTCGACCGATAGCTTCTCGAGCACCTTCGGCCCGAGCCGGGATCGCGGCCCGGCGATCCCCATGGCCGCCGCCGCCTTCCCGCCCGAGCCGATGATGGGCGAGGACACCGCCGCGACGTCGTCGACCCACTCACCGACATTGGTCGCGTAGCCACGCGCCCGGATGACCTCGAAATCGCGACGAAGAGCGGCCTCGGCGACGAGGGTCCGCGCCGTGAACTTCGTCGGCCTCGCCTCGAGCAACGCGTTCAGTTGTGCGTCGTCGCCGAACGCCATGATGACCTTGCCCGACGCCACGCAATGCGCCGGTATCCGGTCGCCCGGATGCACCACGGCGCGCACGAGATGCGATCCCTGGACGACGTCGAGATAGATGATGTCGGACCCCGACAGCACCGCGAGATGCGCGGTCTCGCTGGTGGAGGCGGCAAGCTCGACGAGATGCGGACGGGCGGCCGCAATGATCTCGTCCTTCTCGGAGAACCGCCGCGCGAGCCCCAGCACCCGCGGTCCAAGGACGTAGCCGCCATCCCGCCGGGCGACGTAACCGCACTGCTCGAGCGCATTCAGATTGCGAAACGCCGAGGCCTTGGGGATGTCCAGCCGGCGGCCAAGCTGGGTGAGGGTCTGCGGCCCGTCGCCTGCGCTCAACTGCTCGAGAATGGCGAAGGCGTTGAAGATCGCAGTCGTGGCCGAGCCTTGGCGTTCCATGTTCTGTTCCACATATGAAACACATCTTTCTTATGTGAAACACGATACGTGGCTTCAAAATTTTATGTCAAGCCGCCGCCGCAATAAAAACATGCCAATTTCACTTGCCGCACTGCAACTTTTGCACCCAACACTGCGCAGTAAGCGTATTTATCAGATTAAATTTCAGTATATAAAGATATAAGACAATACTTTTACGCACAAAAATTGTCATCTGTTTCGCATGTGAAACGGTTTACAGAGGCGTAGGCGGTCGCCTGCTGCAGTGCGCTCTCGATGTGTGCGTGCTGGTTGCGGCTCCCCAACAGGCCACGTTGGCGACAGGCGAGCTGGCGGACTTCGCCGATGTCTCCAAGCGAGCGCGGCTGACGCTCCGCAGGCGCAAAGCGCCGGAAGGGGACATCGGGCGGAAACCGCAAACGCGACCCGGGCCACCTCCGCTCCTCAGTCGGGGAAACGGCGAAGCTCTCTGACGCCGTAGCGCTGGATGAGGGCGCGCTCTGAGTCTGCTTCAGCCTTTTTGTAGATCCGAAGTTTGTAGTTCTTCACCGTGCCCTTGGTGAGGGACAGGATCTTCGAGATCGTCGACGTGGACCCACCCGACAGTATGAGGTTGAAGACGTCCTGTTCGCGCGGCGTCAGGCGACCTAGCAGGCGCGTTCGCAACGCCTCGGCAGAGCGCTCCTCCGCGCTGTCCGCGTTGTGCCTGAGGGTGAGCATCCGTCCGCCGGGCGCCAGCGGAAAGTACTTGTCGAGACGCTCCACCGTTACGATGACGTCGTCGAGCGCCGTCGGGGCGTCGGATCTGAAGTCGAGCGCCGCCGCGCGGAGGTCGGAGCTTTCCGCAGCTGTCGCGCGCCAGGACGGCGTCGCGAAGATCTCGACGCCATGCCGATCCTGCACGAGCGTCGGCCGCGCGCTCAGCCCGTCCACTTCCGCGGTCGCGCCGGTGTAGCGCATTCGGTCGAACACCCGGCCGATATGCGCCCGCTGCAGGCCGTTGAGGATCGGGAACGCGGCTTTCGCGAGTTCAAGCTCGTCCTCTCCGAACTCCCCGATCTCGCGCTCGAGGAAGAGGCCGATCGACGACTGTCCGATCGTCGACAGGAACAGCCCGAGTTCATCGCTGACTTTCGCGGCCGGCTTGAAGGTGGCGTTGTAGATCTCAGGATCGATGGTCCCGGCGAAGTCCTTGAATTGCGCGAGGCTTCGGACGCCCGCCTCACGGTGCAGTCGCCAGTGCGCCGCAAACGGGTCGACGGTCGAACAGGCGGAGCGATAGAGCGCGAGGACAGGTTCCGGCACCCCATCGGTGTGCATCACCTCGGGCGGCGCGGCGTCGGAGAACCGGATGATCCAGCGCGCGGAGTGATCGATGAGGCTTCCGAACAGCTCGATCAGCGCCCCCTCGAACTCGGGAGAGCCCAGTGTGAGCGACGTCCGCCCGACGGCGGCGAACCAGTTCCGGCTCCCGAGCTCCACGCGTTTCGTTTGCAGCCGCCGGGTCATAGCTGCTTCGCGAAGGGCAGGAACTTCAGGACGAGCTCGCCCTCCGACGTCACGCCGGACTTGCGGTAGATCCGCGTCTTGACGTTCCGGATGGAGGCGGACGCGACTCCGATCGCGTCGGAAATCTCCTGATTGCCGAGGCCGCTGACCGCGAGGCGCAGGATGTCCCGCTCGCGGCGCGTGAAGGCCGACAGCAGGCGCGTGGCGACGTCGGCCTCAGGCGACGAGGACGGGTCGGTCGCCTTTTCCAGCACGAGCATCGAGCCGTTCGGCGCGAGGGGGAAATAGGGTCCGAGACGCTCGGCCCGGATGATGACCTCGCCGAGATCGCGCTCGGCCCCGGCGCTTGCGGCGAGCGCGGCGGCCTGCGCCTTCAGCGCCGGGATCCGCCGCGCCGCCTCGTTCCATGAGTCGTTCGCATAGATCTGCTGGCCGGCGTGGTCGAGGATGATCGTCGGCCTGTTGAGCAGCCGCATGCCGCCGGAACGGCTTGGGGTCTTGAGGTCGTCGAACAGCCAGCCGAGGTGTGACCGGCACCAAGGCTCGATGGCTGGATAGACCGTATCGAGCCGCTCGACCTCCCACTCCTGAAACAGCCCCGACTTGCGTTCGAGGAAGATCGCAAAGCAGTTGTGGGCCGTGACCGGCAGCAGGATGCCGAGCTCGTCCTCCATGCCCGCGGCGGCCAGAAAAAGGTCGCTGTACAGGCGGTATGCCGGATCTTTCGAGCGAAGCCGGTCGAGTGTGAAGACACCCGCCTGCCTCCTCTTCCGCCAGCCTGCGGAGAAAGGGTCCAGCTTCGCGCACTGCTCGGCATAGACGCGCCTGGTGTGGGCCGGGACGTTGCGGGTGAAGACGACGTCCGGGATCGCATCGCCCGCATATCGAATGATCCAGACGGCGTCTGTGGCGACCGTGGCTTCCAGAAGCCGAATGAGCTCTTCGTGGAAGAACGGCGTGCCGATCGACTGCGCGACCTTGCCCGCCTGAGCGGTCCAGGACGGTGACCGGAACAGGACCGAATCCGTTTGCGCGACGGCCTGCGTCATCGGGTGAAACCCATGCGGGGATTGCGCGAATTCATCGGGCGAGCCGACTTCACGCACCGGCGCCCGATGAGGTCATAGATGCCACATATCACCATTGCGCTCACCCGACCCTTCGGCGATCTTTCCTCAAAATAAAAAAAGTTTCGGAAACGCCAAGAGGAGAATTGTCGACGCGGACCTTGTGGTCGCGAGCCGCCAAGCACGCAGTCATCGTCAAAGAACGCCCAAGTCATTCCGGATAGACATCTGGAAAGACAACGACGCCTGCTGACCCGGCCGACGCAACAGCAACGTTCAGCGCCACTGCTGCGCTCAACCGTCCGTGAAACACACGATCGCGATTTGGCGCCGCGTCTCTGACGACGTGGCGGAGCCTGGACCTGCGCCAACGCCGAAAGAGCGGGCCGGGTCACATGCGGGCTCCTGCGCCGGACGTGGCCAAGGCGGCGACCGCAAGGGCGTCGCGTCAGTCAACGCATGCAGCCGGAACCCGAAACATAACGGGCGTGCGCTGCAGGAGGAACACGAATGACAATCGCCATCGCGGAGGCGGCGGCCGTCCCGGCCGAGACGCGCCAGCTTCAAAGAAGCATTTCCTGGACGGGCGCCTTCTGGGTCGCGAGCGGCGTGCCGCCGCTCGTCCTGTTCTCGATCGGGGGCATCGCCGGCACGACCGGCACGCCCGCCTTCGCGATCTGGACCGCATCGATGCTGATGGGGTTCCTGCAATCCTTCGTCTACGCCGAGATGGCGGGGCTCTTCCCCAACAAGTCCGGGGGATCGTCGGTCTATGGCGCGGCCGCCTGGGTCCGCTACGCGCGGCCGGTCTCACCGCTCCTGGTCTGGTGCAACTGGATCGCCTGGACGCCCGTGCTCTCGCTGGGCTGCACGATCGCCGCGGCTTACATCCTGAACGCCCTCGCGCCTGACGCCAGTTCGGCGATCCGCACCTGGACGCTCGCCTCCGGCCAGCTGGGCCCGGTCTCGTTCTCGCTCAACGCCTCGTTCTTCATCGGCGTCGCGCTGATGCTGACGGCGTTTGCGGTTCAGTGCCGCGGCATCAGCGGCACGGCGGCTGTCCAGCGCATCATCGGGCTCGCGGTCATCATCCCGCTGCTCGTCATCGGCGTCGCGCCGCTCCTGCAGAACGGCGTGAACTGGGAGAATTTCTCGCCCTTCGTGCCGCTGGCCGAGGCCTACAAGCCCGAAGCCGGCGCCTGGAATCTCTCCGGCTGGACGCTGGTGCTCGGCGGCATGTTCATCGCCGCTTGGTCGACCTACGCGTTCGAGACCTCGATCTGCTACACGAGCGAGTTCAAGGATCCGAAGACCGACACCTTCAAGGCGATCTTCTATTCGGGCCTGCTCTGCCTGACGATCTTCATCCTCGTCCCCTTCACATTCCAGAGCGAACTCGGCCTGTCGGGCATGCTCGACGCGTCGATCGTCGACGGCTCCGGCGTCGCGGCGGCGCTCGCCAGAATGGTCGGCGGCGGCCCGATCGTCGCGAGCGCGCTCGTGATGCTGATGATCTTCGCGCTGCTGCTTTGCCTGATGACCGCGATGGCCGGCGCCTCGCGCACGCTCTACCAGGGCTCGCTCGACGGCTGGCTGCCGAAGTATCTCGGCCGCGCCAACCGCCACGGCGCGCCGATCGCGGCGATGTGGACGGGACTGATCGTCAACCTGTTCCTGCTGGCGATCGCCTGCGCCGACTCCACCTCGTTCTTCTTCATCCTGGCGGTGTCGAACTGCGGCTACATCATCTTCAACTTTCTGAACCTCAACGCCGGCTGGATCCACCGGATCGACAACGCCCATATCGAGCGCCCCTACAAGGCGCCGACGATCATCATCGCGATCGGGGCGCTGTTCGGCTTCATGAACGCGATGTTCCTCGGCGCGGGCGCGAAGATCTGGAACCCGTGGGCGCTGTGGGCCGGCCTGATCGCGGCGGGCTTCATCGTCCCGGTCTTCGTCTGGCGCCACTACATCCAGGACCGCGGCCAGTTCCCAAAGGCCATGCTTGAGGACCTCAAGGTCCAGCGCACCGACACGCTGCTGTCGAGCGGCCGGGCCGGGATCCTGCCGTATCTCACGCTCGCGGCCGGCGTCGCGACCGTCCTCATCGCCAACTACGTCTTCCAGCTCTGACGCAATGGCGCCCCGCCGCGCCTTGCGCGCGGCCGGGCGTCGCCAGTCGACCCGGAGTAGCCAGTGATCACCACATCCACATTCGACAGCCGCCCGGCCTACGGCGGCCTCAGCCTGGACGAGCGGGCGAAAAGCCACCTCGTCGTCGCCGAAGGCGACGGCGCCTCGGCCGTGCTCGACGCCTTCGAGGACGCGCCGCCGAGCCTCGCCCGGACGACGCTGCTTTACGCGGGACCGGACGGAATGGCGGTTCGGCTCGCCATTCTTGGCGCCGCGGAGTTCCGGCGGACCAGCGGCCGTCTGGACCTGATGAACCGGCTCGACGAGGTGTTCGCGACCTCGAAGATGGGCGCCCGCCTCTACGTCGCCGGGACCGAGAGCTTCATCGGCGAAGTGATCGCCAAGGCCGCGACCTATGGCGTGGTCCCACAATCCGTGATCGCCGAGCAGCGCGGCTCGCTCGCCCGGCGCGTCCAGTGCGTGCACTGCAAGCATGTCGACGAGGAGGTGACGGCGACCCCCTACGCATGCGGCGGTTGCGGCCAGAGCCTGTTCGTCCGTGACCACTTCTCACGACGGCACGCAGCTTTCCAGGGCGTGCGGGTCGACGCCGAGGTTCCGGGCGAGATCCCGGCCGCCGAGGAGCTGGTCCAGTGAGCGGCGGCGTCGAAATTCCCGTCGTCGTCTCGGACATCGAGCAGGCCACGCCGACGGTGCGGCGCTTTCGCCTGACGGCGGCGAGCGGCCAGCCCCTCCCGCATTTCGCCGCCGGCTCGCATGTCGTGGTGATGATGGAGAGCGGCGAGCGGATCATCCGCAACGCCTACTCGCTCGTCGATCGCGCCGAGGACGGCTCGAGCTACAGCATAGGCGTGCTGAAGACGCGGGACTCCCGCGGCGGCTCGAGATTCATGCACGAGCGCGTCGAGGTCGGCAGCCGCCTGAAGATCTCCATGCCAGTGAACCTGTTCCCGGTGTTCGCACCGGGCCGGCGGCACCTGCTCGTCGCGGGCGGCATCGGCGTCACGCCGATTTACGCCATGGCGGACGAACTCAAGCGCCAGGGCGCCGACTACGAGATCCACTATGCGGTCCGCGACGAGGCGCATGGCGCGTTCGTCGGCGAACTGCGCGAGCGCCACGGCGACCGGCTGACGCTCTACCGCAGCGACCTCAGCGAGGTCTTGGCGGTGAGAGAGATTCTGCCGGGTCAGCCCTTCGGGACGCATCTTTATGTCTGCGGCCCGCAAGGCATGATCGACGCGGTGCTGGAAGGCGGGCGCGAGGCCGGATGGCCGAAAGAGCACCTGCATTCCGAGCACTTCCAGGCGCCGCCCTCGGGCGATCCGTTCTCGGCGCGGCTTGCGAAGGCCGGCATCACCTGCGAGGTGCGGTCCGACCAGAGCCTGCTCGAGGCGCTCGAGGAGGCGGGCGTCGACGCCCCGTTCCTGTGTCGCGGCGGAGCCTGCGGGCAGTGCGAAGTCGCGGTCGTGGATGCGGACGGCGAGCTCGTCCACAACGACCACTACCTCTCCGAGGACGAACGCTCCTCGGGCAGGAAGATCATGCTCTGCGTCTCGCGCCTGAAGGGCCGCGAGCTGGTGCTGGACCTGTGACGCCGACCCGCGCAGGCCCTCTCGTGCGCTTCGGGACGCCCGCCCCGCGGGTTCCCCGGCGTGACGGCGTTCCGGGGCTTAGCATCCTCCCGCGCCCCTCATGGCCGAAGGAGGCCCGAGCGGGCCGTCCCGAGGCGCACCGATCCTCTCTTTCACCTGTTCTCGACTGCAGCGGATTCGACCGATGACCCTCCACTTCAAGAAAGAGACGTTCCGCGACGACTACACCTTTTCGAACTCGCCGGAGGCGATCCGTCGCTTTCCGTTCCCGTTCGAGAAGGACGAGTACATGTACTCGGTCAATATCGAGCAGCACATGCCCGGGCCGCAGAAGTCGGCCTTCGAGTTCCCGATCGACATCGACGAACACTACGTCGCCGAGATGGAGGATCGGGCCAAGGTGCTGGCGCAGGATCCCGGCCGCTGCCAGTCGCTGCCTCACATGATCACGGCGGAATGGGATCTGCTGGAGCTCCTGATGGAGTCCATGTCGAAGCACTATCCCGAGCACTTCCAACTGACACGCGACGGCGACGACTGGCGTTGGGTGAACAAGCCGCTCGGCGTCGACCAGCGCTTCGTCTTCGGCGACGTCTCGACGCTGCCCTATCCGCCGATGGAGTACATCACCCGGCAGTGCCAGGGCGACTTCGCGCTGCTCGACCAGCGTCTCGACAATCTCTGGATGGACGCCGGCGTCATCACCGCGCAGGCCGACTGGTCGCTCGACTTCGACATCGGCATGAACTTCATGGAGTGGCACGCGCCGGTGCCGCTCGCCAAGGACATGGGCATCTTCGAGCGGGCGCTGAAGTTCCTGATGAACCTGCAGCAGGGCCGTCCCGTCCGGCGCCTCAACTGGACCATGACGATCAATCCGCGGCTCGATACGAGCCCCGAGAACTACGACAAGTGGGGCGTCGAACGGACCACGGTGACGCCCGAGAACGTCGGGAACAAGGTGCATCTGCGGGTCGAGTTGCAGGCCATGTGGCGGCTTCCGCGCTCGAACGCGATCGTGTTCTCGATCCGGGCCTACATGATCAAGATGGAGGAGCTGGTGACGGTCCCGAAATGGGGTCGGCGGTTCCACCGCGTGCTGCGCGACGTGAAGCCCGAGCTCGCCGAGTACAAGGGCCTGACGCGCTACCGTCAGATGACGGTCGACTGGCTGTCGAAACACGACGACGGCGCGCCGACCTCGCCCGGCTTCGCCCCCGACTGATCCCGACCTGCACGAGCCGTCCGGCCGGAGCCCTCTCTCCTCCGACGCGCCTGCCGGCCGCCGGGCAGGCTCGTGCAGTCCCATCGCAATCCCGTACACGGAGACATCACATGGACGCCCAAGCCTTCACGCGCACGAACGCGCTTCAGTCCGTCCACCGCGAACTCGGCTCGAAGCTCGACAGCGGCTGGAACGGCATGGCCATCCCGCAGAGCTACGCGACCGACCCGTATGAGGAGGTGGCGATCGTCCGGTCCAGGGCCGGCCTGTTCGACGTTTCGGGGCTGCGCATCATCAACGTTTGGGGCCCGGACGCGTCCGCGGTGCTGAACCGGATGCTGACCTCGGACATCGACAAGCTGCAGGCGGGCAAGTCGGCGATCTCAAACATCGTGGACGAGAACGGCAACCTGATCGACGACGTCCTGGTCTATCGCGACGGCGCGACCGAGTTCCGGCTGAGCCATGGCGGAGGCAACCTCGACAGGGTCATCGGCGGCTTCTTCGACGGCTCGCGGTCGAAATGGGAGAAGGACGACGACGTCCACATCCTGTCGCTGCAGGGCCCGCTCGCGCTCGACATCCTGAAGCCCCACGCCGGGAAGGACCTCTCGACGCTGAAGTATTTCGAGCACGCGCCCAACACGCTGTTCGGCAAGTCGGTCTCGATCGGTCGCGGCGGTTATTCGGCCGAGCGCGGCTACGAGGTGTTCTGCACCGCCGCCGACGCGCCGGTCCTGTGGGCGCAGATCATGAAGGCGGGCGAACCCTTCGGGATCTGCGCCGCCTCGTGGGACTGCCTCGACATCGTCCGCGTCGAGGGCGCGCTGCTGTTCTTCCCCTTCGACATGCCGAACGGCGACGAGACGCCCTGGGAGGTCGGTGCCGACTGGACGGTCGATCTGTCGAAGCCCGACTTCCACGGCAAGGCCGCGCTCGAGCGCCGCAGGACCGAGGTGCGCTACGCCAATGTCGGCCTCGAGATCGACGCCCACGAGGCGATCGAGCCCGGCGCGAAGCTGCTGAAGGACGGCAAGGAGGTCGGCGTCGTCAATTCGACGACCTACAGCCGGCATCTGATGCGCTCAATCGCGCTCGCGCAGGTCACGCCCGACCTCACCGCGGTCGGAACCTCGTTCGAGGCGAAGTCCGAGAAGGGGACCTTCGCGGCTCACGTCGTGCGCACGCCGTTCTACGACCCGCATCGCCTGCGCACCCACCCGCTCGACGAGCGCTGAACCATTGAACGCAGACCATCCCGGCGCCGCCTGGCGTTCGGGATGGTTCCGATGGGAGCAAAGATGTTTCGTAGATCTCCGCCTCTGACGCTCGAGGAGTCGATCGGACTGCAGATCCGCAGGCGCCGTCGGCGGCTCGGCCTCAACCAGTGCGAGCTCGCCCGCAAGTCGAGCATCTCGACCAGCGCGATGTCGAAGATCGAGAACGGCCGGATGTCGGCCACGATCGGCAGCCTGAAAAGCGTCGCCGAGGCGCTCGATGTGCCGATCAACCTGCTCTTCATGCCGCTCTCCGCCGACCCGGTCGCCGCCGGAAGCTCCGGACAATCCAGCACCCGGTTCGGCTAGCGACAGTCGGGTCCGCGCGACAGCGCGCCGCCATTTCAACGAGCGCCGCGACGGGCGCCATCAAAAGGGAGCATCGCCATGGCCGGACGGCCCGAAACCCAGCTGCTCGTGTCGCTCGATCCGAGCGGAAGCAGGAGCGGCAAGGAAGTGAAAGGTCCCGCCACACTCGGCGAGATCGTCGAGGGCTCGTGCGAGCAGATCCTCGACGTGTTCATGACCAGCGAGGCCGGCAACTTTCTCGCAGGCGTGTGGACCTGCACGCCCGGGACCATGAAGCTCACCGACTATCCGTTCAACGAGATGGCCGTGCTCATCGAGGGACGGATCATCGTGACCGACGAGGACAGCGGCCAGACCAGGGAGTTCGGCCCCGGCGACGGCCTTGCGATCCGCAAAGGGTTCCGCGGGACCTGGACGATGCCCGAGAAGGTCCTCAAGCGCTTCGCCGCCGAGATCCCGAAGTGATCCGGGCCTTTGCGGGCCTCAGCGACGAACGACGGCCGGCATGGCCCTTCCTTGATCACGGTCGAGCGGGGCGGCCCGCCGCTGGTGGGCAGCATCCCTCATGGGGGCATCGACATGCGGCCCCCACGACAAGGGTCTGACCACCCATCGGCCGGCCCGCAAGGAGCCGGTCGCCGGTCCGGTCGATGAGCGCCTTCGCCAGCGCGATGGTGCCGGCCGGGCGCGGCGGCTCCATCTCGAGAACAGCTGGTCAGCGCCTCAGGAGCACTGATAGCCGATCCGGTAATTCACCTCGGCGGTTCCGAAGGAGTTCCCGGGAGACCCAAGGTAGATTCCGAACTCGATCAACTCGCCGGCGACGATCGGGAACGCCGCGGTGCGGGTCGCAGCAGGGAGGTACCTGATCCCCAGGCTCGAGATGTAATAGCTGTAAGCGCCGTCCTCGGTCGGCGCCCCGCCGTTCCGCTTGATGGCCAGGCGGTAGAAGGGCCCGGTTTGTCCGGCGGCGATCGGGGGAGACTGGCTTATCTGGGTAGTGCCCCAGACAAGGCACGTCGCGTTCGCCGGCGCTCTGAACGCAGTCGTCCCGAAGTAATAATTGGCCGTGGGCGGCGACGCGGGGATCGTTCCCGTCAGCGGGCCGGAATGTCCTCTCGGCCCGGCCGGTCCAGGAAGGCCTTGCGCTCCGGTAGCGCCTCTCGGGCCCGCGGGACCCTGCGGCCCTGCGGGACCGGCTGCCCCGGCCGGACCTGTGGCGCCCGCCGGACCTTGCGGGCCTTCGGGACCCGCGGGCCCCCGAGGTCCCCGCTTGCCGCGCGGCCCGCGCTTGCCCGCTTCCGACCCGACGTCGCCCTGGTCGGCCTCCGCGGAAAAAAGGTCCTCCGCGACCTGCGCGTGTGCGCCGTGAACATTGAGATAACCGGCGCCCGCCAGAAGCGCTGATGCAAGAAACAGCTGACCGCGCATGCCTGAGAACTCCCCCTGCGTCATTCGCAGTCGAAGCTGTCCCAAGGTTTGAGTGGCTCGCAATCCGTACTTCTACTTGCTCAGGCCTCTGGCCGCCCCCTGCGCTCCCACAAGCACCGAAACTCAAGCGCCAGGGCGCCGATCGGATCAGCGAGAGCTACGGCGCGATGATGGCCGCCTGCGGCGTGGCGGGCCTGCCTGCTCCAGCCTCGGCAGGCGTCGCTTTGCCGATTTCGAACGGAACATTCCGGAAACAGACGCGATTTCTTGGCGGGGAACGATGTCGATCGACTCTCGTTTACGACAAAACGAGTGTTTGAGGTGCGCATGTCTTTTGACGTGACAGGGTCTATCGATCGTTTTCAGAAGTTCATCGAAGACAGCGAGTTTCCCTGCGTCGGCGCGAAGTCCGCCCTGCGGCGCGATCAGACGAAATTCTGGACAGGACGCGATCTTCGGGACGGATCCCAGGATCGAGACCTTCTGTCGTCGCTTTACGACTTCATCGACTGGTACAAGCGCGACGGCGCCATGTTCGCGACCTTCGTCGCGATTTTCGACGGGCCGGAGGGGCTGACCGAGAAGGAGTTCGAGCGCGCGCTGTGGGATCGCCTCGAGGCGCTGCATCTGCTGGACGCCGAGACCTACGACTGGGACGAGAAGGTCTCGCAGGACCCGGATTCGAATTTCTTCGGCTTCAGCCTGAAGTCCGAGGCGTGTTTCGTCGTCGGCCTGCACGACGGCTCGAGCCGCGCCGCCCGCCGGTTCGAACGGCCGACCCTCGTGTTCAACCTCCACGAACAGTTCCAGAAGCTGCGGGAGGAAGGCCGCTTCGAGCCGTTGCAGGACGCGATTCGCAGGCGCGACGAGGAACTCGACGGCTCGATCAACCCGATGCTGTCCAATCACGGCCAGGACACCGAGGCGAAGCAGTACAGCGGCCGCGAGGTCGGCGACGAATGGCGTTGCCCGTTTCAGCCGGGCGAACGCGATCACGCGACGTGACGGCGAACGTCATCGAGCCGCGGTCGGGCGTGGCGTTCGAGCTGATGAAGGGCCAGGTGCTGGAGGTGATCGACGCCCAGGGCGAACAGGTCGCCGACCTCGTCGCCTTCGCGCGCGACGACGTCGACGAGGCGATCTCGTCGGGCCGTTCCATCGACTACGCGTCGCGGATCTTCCTGACCAAGGGCGACCCGATCTACTCGAACCGCAGCCGCGTCATGCTGACGATCGTGAAGGACACCGTCGGCCGCCACGACTTCCTGCTGACGCCCTGCAGCTCCGACACGTTCCGGATCATCTACGGCCACGACCATCCTCATCGCGGGTGCCACGGCAACCTCGCCGCGGCGCTGGCTCCGTGGGGCGTCGGCGCGGACCGCATCCCGGTCGCGTTCAACGTCTTCATGCATGTGGACGTGAACGGCGAGACCGGCGAGCTCAAGGTGTTGCCGCCGAAGAGCAAAGCCGGCGACCATGCGCGCTTCCGCGCCGAGATGGATCTCGTGATCGGACTGACCGCCTGCTCGGCCGGGCAATCCAACAACCACAGCTTCAAGCCGATCCACTACCGGGTGCTCGACGCCGACGACATGGCGTGAGGCCCCGGCATGGCCATGACGGTCGGCAGATGTCTTCGCCCGTCGGCCTCATCTCCACTGCAGCACGCTCAGCACCGCAAACAGCGCGAGGCCTGCGGCCGCATATCCGGCGATCCAGAAAAGAAACTTGAGCGTCAGGCCCTTCCAGCGCGGCGCGTCCTTGGGCTGCGGCAGAAGATGATGTTCGGATGCTCGCGTCATGCGCCGAGGCTCCAATCGGGAGCGCCCTCGGGAAGACAACGACTGCGATGCGCAATGGTTCGTCGCGACCGGCGCCGTAGAAGCCGTCGCGGACCGGGCAGGCAGCGACGAGCGGACGAAAAAGCTCGGCGCGGCGCCACGGGCGGGCAAGCGAGCGGCCGGGGGAGCCGGCCGCCCGCCGTCGCGGTCAAGCGGCCTTCTTCTGCGCCTTCATGTTGGCGGCGGTTTCGCCGAGCTTGCTCAGATCGCCATCGGTCTTCTTCTCCTCCGCCAATGTCTCGTCGATCAGCTTGACGGCTTCGGCGAGGCCGAGCGCGCCGGCCCACGTCTTCAGCGTCCCGTAGCGCGCGATCTCGTAGTGCTCGACCGCTTGGGCGGCGGCGACGAGGCCGGCGTCCAGCGCAGGCTCGCCCTTGAACTCCTCGAGGATCTCCTCGCCTTCGGAGAGGATCCCCTCGATGGCGTCGCAGGTCTTGCCCCGGGCCGGCTTGCCGATGAGCTCGAACACCTGCTGCAGCCGCTCGATCTGCCCTTCCGTCTCGTCCTTGTGCTTCTCGAACGCGGCCTTGAGCTTCGGATCCTGAGCACCCCGCGCCATCTTGGGCAGTGCTTTCAGGATCTTCCGCTCGGCGTAGTAGATGTCCTTCAGAGTCTCATGAAAGAGCTTGTTGAGGTCTTTATCCGCCATCGATCGGTCTCTCCTGGCTGGCGTTAGACCGATTCAACCTTTCCACGCGCGAAGGGTTCCTGGCGTCTTGCCGGTCGCGTCGGCGCGCAGGCTAGCCCTGCACCACCTGCCCGTCGGACCGCACGACGAGGTCGGTTTCGCCGTCGTCCTTCAGAATGGTCACCTCGTATGAGAGCGCGCCGCCGTCGTCCTGCACCTCCGCGCCGATGGCGATCCCGCCGTTCAGGTGCGTCTGGGCCTTCTCGATGGCCTTGGCCATGCCGAACGGCTCCGCCTGGACCCGGCCGGGATCGAGCCTCGACACATAGGCCTCGACAGTCTGTTCGGTCCTGTTCACCGTCTCGCCCGTATTCGCGTCGACCTGGTATTTCACGATCGTGCCGTCGGCGCGCATCATCGTGACCTCGAGCGCCCCGCCGCCTTTCGGGAACGGCGTCAGCTCCGCGGAGATCGCGCGCCCCTTGGCGTCCCGCTCGGCGACGCCGATCGCGTGCGGCAGGGCGAAGCGCACGTCGACGCCTCGCGTGGTGGTGACGCTCTGGCCGCGGCTCGGTCCCGGGCTCTGGCCCTCCTGGGCGACCGCGCCGACGGACGCCAGGCACGCGACGAGCGCGCCGGCGGCCCAGACCTGCCTCGCCAGGCCCATCAGCCCCGCTCCGCAGGCGCGTCCGGCTTCGGCGTCCTGACCGCGGAATGATCGTCCGGCCCGCGCGTCGCGTCGCGGTCGCCGGACGGCTCGGCGCTGTGGCTTCCGTCGTTTCGACGGTCCGCCGTGGAGGGCGCGAACGCCCCCGCCGCATCGCCCTTGACCCGGTGCTTGCGGTCGTCCCGTCGATCAAGCGCCGTCGCCCTGCTCCCGTCGCTCATGTCGCTGCTCCGACTGGTTGTCGTATGCTGGACTAAGCGATGGCTCGGGCATTGGTTCCGGATCGTCCGCCGGCGCCGCGCTACTCGGACGTCGCGAGGTAGATGAGCGCCTGGCCCATGTCGGCCGCCTCCTGAAGCTCGAGGCGCGCCGTCACGACGGCGCCGTCGGCCGTGGCGATGGACAGGTGAAAGCCTTCGCCTTCGCGGCGGACGTTCCAGCGCGGGAGATCCATGTCCGTGTCCTGCAGGTCCTGCATCGGTCGCCTCCTGGAATTGCGCGGCATCGCTGCCTGAGAACGCGCAAATTCGTCGCGCGGATGACTTCCGCCGCCGCTGACCGCCGCCAGGATTAACGATTGATCTACCGCCAGGAACAGAACGACGAGTCACGTCCTGCGCGGCGGCGAAGACGACTGTGTTGTGGAACGAAAGCGGCCTTCGGGCGCTTGGCTCTACGGCTCGCTTTGCCCCCCGATCGCGAGCCCATCGCAGTCTGGCCCGGCGCTGAATGCGTCGGGCCTTTTTCCATCAGGGCCGCAGGGTCGGGGAGCGAAGGAGAGCGCCCGCCGCCAGCCGGGACAGGCAACGGCTTCTCATTTGCCATGCGGCAGGATCGGCGCGCCTGCAGGCGGGCTAGGCTGCGGCCCTGGACGCGGCCGCTGCGATGGCGGAACCGAGGGCGGTCCCGGTGAACGGCTTGTCGAGCTTGGCCAGCCCCTCCGTCTCCCCGGTCAAGAGCTGAGCGTATCCGGTCACGAGCAGCGCCGGCATGCCGGGCCGGATCGCCCGGACGCGCTGGATCAGCTCGACGCCGGTCAGCCGCGGCATGGCGAGGTCCGTCACGAGCATGTCGAACGCCTGCTCGCCGTCTTCCAGAATGCCGAGCGCCGCCTGCGGATCGGTGGTCCAGCGCACCAGATGTCCGAGATCGATCAGCATGGCGACGGTGCTCTCCAGCACCACCGCGTCGTCGTCGACCGCGAGGATCCGAAGCGGTTTCGTGAGGACGCCGACGACGGGCGCATCGGACAGACCGGCGCCCGACGCCGCCCGGGCTTCCGGCAGCCAGATCTCCGCGGTCGTTCCCACGCCCTTCGTGCTCGTCAGGACGAGCCGGCCGCTCGACTGCTCCGCGAGGCCGTGAACCATCGAGAGACCGAGGCCGGTCCCCTTCCCCATCGGCTTGGTGGTGTAGAACGGCTCGCGGGCCCGCTCGAGCGTCTGCTTGTCCATCCCGTGCCCGGCGTCGACCACCGACAGCACGACGAAGCCTGCGGCGGGGTCGCCGTCGACGTCGCGCCGCGCCGAGATCGTGATCGCGCCGCCCTCGGGCATCGCGTCGCGCGCGTTTACGCAGAGATTGAGCACCGCGAGTTCAAGCTGATTTGGATCCACCAGCGCCGTCGGAAGACCGGGCGGGAACTCGAGCCGGATGTCGACGCTCGGATCGATGGCGCGTCGGAGCAGCTCGGCCATGCCGTTGACGAGCGCAGCGATGTCGACGCTCGCCGGCTTCAGCTCCTGCCGGCGCGCGAAGGCGAGCATGCGTTGCGTCAGCACCGCGCCGCGCTGGGCCGCCTGGAACGCGTTGTCGACCAGTCGCTGGAGCTTCGGATCGTCGGGCGCCCGCTTGCGCAGCAGCTCCATGCTGCCCATGACGATCGTGAGCAGGTTGTTGAAGTCGTGCGCGACGCCGCCGGTGAGCTGCCCGAGCGCCTCCATCTTCTGCGACTGGGCGAGAGCCTCCTGGGTCGCCTGCAGCGCTTCCTGGGCGAGTTTCCGCTCGGTGACGTCGCGGGTGATCTTGGCGAAGCCGACGAGATGGCCGGCGTCGTCGCGGATCGCGTCGATCACCACGTTCGCCCAGAACAGCGTGCCGTCCTTGCGCACCCTCCAGGCTTCGGCCTCGAAGTTGCCGATCTCCGCGGCGACGTGCAGCGCCCGCTCGGGTTTGCCCGCCGCGCGGTCGTCCTCGGTGTAGAACCGCGAGATGTGCGAGCCGACGATCTCGTCGGCCGAGTAGCCCTTGATGCGCTCGGCGCCGGCGTTCCAGGTCGCGACCCGCCCCTGCGGGTCGAGCATGAAGATCGCGTAGTCCGTCACGCTCCGCAGGAAGAGGCGGAACTTCTCCTCGCTGATCCTCAGCGCTTGCGCTTCGCGGGCCGACGTCAGCGCCATCCGGCGATCGAACATCGCCGCGACGAGCGCGAGAAGCAGGATGAAGAACGTCGCGGCGGCGACCGCGAGCGCGAGCGTCGTCTGGTCGATGCCGCCGCCATGCGCATGGCCGGAGTCGCCGGTTCCAAACCGCGCGCCCGCCATCGCGGCGTAATGCATGCCCGACACGGCGAGCCCCATCGCGACCGCGGCGACGGCGCGCTGCGCCGGACCGGCGCGCCGGAACGCGAGCCAGAGCGCAATGGTCGAGGCGCCCAGCGCGATGAGGACCGCCGCCGCCGTCCAGCCGGGCGCGTAGCTGATCGGGGCAGGCATCCGCATGGCCGCCATGCCGAGGTAGTGCATGGCGATGATGCTGACGCCGGTGACCGGGCCGCAGATCGCCAGCGACAGCGGGCTCGAGTCCCCGCGCCTCAGGACGGCGAAGGCGGCCCCCGTCACCAGAATGGGAACGACCAGCGACAGCAGCGTGAGCCAGAGGTCGTAGCCGATCGACATGCCGGGCAGCGTGAAGGCCAGCATGCCGATGAAATGCATCGACCAGATGCCGCCGCCCATCGTGACGGCTGCGGCGCCGAGCCAGGCGAAGGAGCGCCATCCGCGCGCCGCCTGAGCGCGGCCGACCAGATCGAGAGCGGTGTAGGAAGCGATCGTCGCAATCACGATCGAAAGCGCGACGAGCGCGAGGTTGTGGGTTCCTGTCATCGGTGGATTGCGAACGACTCGACCTCGCGCGTCGCGGGGTCTTCTACCTGAGTCTGATTATATGCAGCCCTTCACGCCCGCCATGTCGACCGACCGGTTTCTCCGGTCTGCGAACAGCTTTGGAGCTGTGGCGCGCCCGATCGCCCGGACGCGTCGCAGGTTTGGAGGGCGCCCTGTCGGCGCCCGCTTCCGGCGCGTCCAGCGCTTCCGCGTCACGCCAGCGTGCGGACGTTCGGCTCGCGGTCCCAGTAGCGCTTCTTCGCCGCCTCGACGAAGCCCTTGAGATCGACGACGCCCTCGTCCGGCTCGACGCCCGCCTTGTCGAGCAGCGGCTTGGCGTCGGCGTTGTGGCCGATCGCCTTCAGATGTCCGAAGGCGTCCATCACCCACTGGACCGCCGCGCCCTCCCTGGCCAGCTTCGCCGCCGCCTCGGCCGACAGGATGACCGCGCAGGCGTCGACCGTGACGGACGGCTGCCCGAACAGCTGGGCGTCGGCCTCGATCGCCGAGCCGTCCGACAGGGGCACCTGCCCGACCTTCGGCGCGATCAGCATCGGGTGGCCGCCGGCCGCCTTGACGCCCTCCTTCACCGATTTGAGCTCGGCGGCGTCCGTGCCGTCCGCAAACAGGATGCCCACCGTCCGGCCCTCGAGCGTATGCTTTTCGAGCGGCCCGCGGATGATCCGCAGCGCCGGGGACGGCTCCATGTCGATCGGAGCGACCTTCGCCGCGGACGCCTTCGGAAGCTCCATGGCCAGCCCGTCCGCCACCCGGCGCGCCAGCTCCTCGTCGACGTTGCGAAGGTTCGCCATCATCGTGAGCCTGATGTGCGGCAGCGAGACCTTGCTGAGCTCGAAAACGAAGGCCGACGCGATATGCGCCTGCTCGGCCGGGTCCATGGAGCGCCAGAACAGGCGCGCCTGGCTGTAGTGGTCGGCGAAGCTTTCGGCGCGGATGCGCAGCTTCTGGCCTCCCTCTTCGGCCGGGAATGTCCTGAAGCCGTTCTCGGGGTCCTCGCGCGGACCGCCGATCTCGCCTGCGAGATGCAGCGAGTTCGGCTCGTAGTTCGCGCGGCCCTTTGGGGCGTGCATCTGCATGTGGCCGTCGCGCTGCATGTTCTGGAACGGGCACCCGCCCTCGCGCCCCTTCGCCTGATTGACCGGGATCTGGTGCCAGTTGGTCGAGCCCAGCCGCTTGATCTGCGTGTCCTGGTACGAGAACAGCCGGCCCTGCAGCAGAGGATCGTTGGAGTGGTCGATGCCCGGCACCAGATGGCTCGGGCAGAACGCGACCTGCTCGGTCTCGGCGAAGAAGTTGTCGGGATAGCGATCGAGCACGAGCTTGCCGACGACGCGGACCGGCAGGACCTCCTCCGGGATGATCTTGGTCGCGTCGAGCACGTCATAGGGCTGGCTGTTCGCGAACTCCTCGTCGAACAGCTGAACGCCCAGATCCCATTCGGGATAGTCGCCGCGCCCGATCCGCTCGAACAGGTCGCGGCGCTGGTAGTCGGGATCGGCGCCGGCCGTCTTGACGGTCTCGTCCCAGATCGACGAGGCCAGGCCCGCCTTCGGCTTCCAGTGGAACTTGACGAAGGTGCTCTTCCCGGCCTTGTCGACGAAACGGAAGGTGTGGATGCCGAACCCTTCCATGGTCGCGAAGCTCTTCGGGAGGGTTCGGTCCGACATCGCCCACATGATCATGTGGGTGGATTCCGGCATCAGGCTGATGAAGTCCCAGAAGGTGTCGTGCGCCGTGGCGGCCTGCGGGTAGCCTCGATCCGCCTCCATCTTGGCGGCGTGGACGAGGTCCGGAAACTTCATCGCGTCCTGGATGAAGAAGACCGGGATGTTGTTGCCGACGAGGTCCCAGTTGCCCTCGCGGGTGTAGAACTTTACGGCGAAGCCGCGCACGTCGCGCGGCGTGTCGACCGAGCCCGCGCCGCCGGCCACGGTGGAGAAGCGGACGAAGACGTCGGTCCGCTGGCCCTTTTTCTGGAACAGGTCGGCGCGCGTGACGTCGGCGAGGCTGTCAGTGCACTCGAAGTAGCCGTGCGCGGCGCTTCCGCGCGCATGGACGATGCGCTCCGGGATCCGCTCATGGTCGAAGTGGTTGATCTTCTCGCGATAGACCTCGTCCTCCAGCAGCACGGGGCCCCGTTCGCCCACCTTCAGCTGGTTCTGGTTGTCGCTGACGGGCGTGCCGTGGTTCGTGGTGAGGACCGGATGATCTGCGTCCGTGACCTGGTGGGTCTCGCCGCCGTTGGCGATGTCGCGTGATGCTTTTTTGGCCATGTCGTCCTCGCTAGACTCGAGGGCGCAACGACCGGGCCCTGAACTTGTTCCAGCTCAAAACGGCGCGCGGAACGCGAGGCGCCGCAGCGCCGCCCGAGCCCTTCGGCGCCCCCGGCGGGGCGATGGATCGCCGGGAACGGCGTCCCTCAGGAGGCGTTGCCTTCACGCGACGAGCCAAAACTTCGAGGTGAAACACATGAGCGACGCCGCCACCCTGCTGATGATGCCCGACGGCGATACGCCCCGGTCGGCCGACTTCGCGGCGGGCGACGTGTTCGGGACGTTCGAGGCCGCGATACGGACGGCGCATGAGCGCGTGGCCCCGACCGGGCCGCTCGTGCCATGGATCCTGTTCGGCGGCGCGATCATGGACCCGGCGCAGGTCATGGGGACCAACACGCCGCCGGCGCCCCTGAAGGTGGCGGAAGGCGCGGAGGTCAGCGACCGCCTCGACGCGGACCTCGAGAACACGTTTCCGGCGAGCGATCCGCCGGCGCGCACCGCGCCGTAGCGGCTACTACCGCGCGTCTTTCTCGCATTCGGTCAACACCGCCTGGGACATGCCCGCGCCAGCGCCTGAAGTCTGGCCCTGAGCCTTGGACCCGTCGACCTTCGAGCGCGCGTCCTGACAGAGACGGTTCATCGCCCGTTCGCTTTCCATGTGCATGTCTTTGGGAAAAACGAGGACATAGGCCAGCACGACGAAGGGAATGACGAGGGCCAGCACGAAGAAGATCTTTCCGGCAGATTTCCCCATTCGCGTATCTCCGCCGCTGAGTCGGTCAGAACAGCCGATACGCAACGGCTGCGGCCGCAGTTCATTTCCGGCGCCTTGATCATCGGCTCAGGAAGATCCGGATGAGAGACAGAGCGCCCTTCTATTCGCCCGCCTGGTTTGGACACGGCAAAAGACATTGACCTAACGTATCGCGGCGCGTTCGGCGCCTTTTGCTTCCAGGAACGTTACGGTTTTGAGGAGGCATGCGATGAAGACCGGAGACGCGTTCGGCGGCCCCGCGATCGGCGTCATGCCCTCGACCGACGACTTCGGTCTCGCAGGCGGCCAGAAGGCACGCGCCAGAAGACCAATTGGAACAGGAACGAATTTCTTGAACAGCGAAGCAACGCCGCTGCGACAGTACGGCGAGAAGAAGTCGCACCGTCAGGGGGACGAGACCACCCGGGCCGCGAAAGCGATCATCGAGCAGGAGCGGGCCGCCCGCGAAAAGAAGACCGAACGGCTGCGCAAACTGAGGCTGGAAAAAGACGCCCGTTCGGCCTGATCCCCGCGTGAGCGCGCCCGGCGGCGGTTCAGTCCCGCCGCTGCTTCGACTTCGGCGTCTCTTCGGCATGATCGGGATCGCCGCCGCCGGGCTCCGCCTCCTTGCGGGCCTTACGGTCCGTGGCGGCGGCCGCCTTGTCGCCGCCGCCCACCTCGACGCCGGCCTGTTCGTCGGGCTTCGATGTGTCGGAGCCGTAAACCGACCGCTGTTCCTTGGACATTGAGGGCCTCCTGACGCGTGCGGTCGCATCGATCCCGAGGCGACCGCTGTCTGGAGAAGCGAAAACGCCGGATATCGTTCCCTTGGGCCACGGTCGATCGCCGTCGCCCGGCGCGGGACGGTTCGCCTATCTCGGCGTCGATCGCAGCACGGAGCGAAGGATCACGGCGAGACGCACCACTTTCGGCGTGACGCCGCTGGCGACGAACACGATCTTGCCGCTCGGCTTTTCCCAAGCGTCGCGGCTCTCGCGATCGAGTTCGGGGCGGCGCATCCAGCCGAAGGTGGGCGCGAGGGACGATCGGTTCTTCGTGATCGTCAATGTTGCGCGGCCCGTGAATGGGTAAGCGGCAAGATATCCTCTTGCGGCGCGGTCTGACCGCGGCCGCGAACTCACCAGTGTTTCAGCCGTCGACGCTTCGGACGGGCCAAGCGCCGACGATCGGACGAATTGGAGCGCGCCTGCCGGACATCAACGCCGCGTCTGCCCGACGGAGATGGTCTCGACAAGGAACCATCGCATGAAGATTTCGCTTTCAGGAAGAGGAAGCTTTGAACAGCGCGGAGCCTAGCATGACCGACACGATCCGTTTTCGATCCGACGAGACGGGACGCCATGTGCGATCGAAGAGCCCCGTCGATGCGCCGGCCCAGGACCCGGAAATCGAGAAATATGACGAGCGACGTTCAGCCGATGGCGACGAGCGCCGAAAGGCGTCGCGCGCGGACCGGCCGGGCGGGGACGGCGAACCGTCGACCGATGGCGAGAACCGCCACGAAAAGCGGCCCGAGGGCCCGTACAAGGACCTTGCCGACGAGCGCAAACAGGGCGACTTGAAATAGCCGCGAGCCGCGAGCCGCGGGGCGATGACTTCCGGAAAGCCAGCGGCCTGCGTGAACGCCCGCAAGCGGCAGCCGTGCGGCGACGGGGCGGCCGTCGTCGCGATGGTCGACGCGCTCGCGCGGCGCTTCGGCGCAATCGGCGCCCGCGATCGACGTCGTGGCCGCTCTAAAATTTGATCGCCCCCAGTCTTTGTGAACGCGCCGCGGACGATAGGTCCTCCTCAAGGGCGCAGCGGCGGGGACGGCGGATACTCAATCGGGCGATACCCACAGCTGCGATCGTGAGCGCCGCCAGCGCGCTCGGCGCGTGCTCGGGCGTCCAGTCGGCGCTCGACCCGGCCGGCCACGAGGCGCGCGAGGTCGCGTCGCTGTTCTGGGTGATGGTCGTCGGCGCGGCGGTCGTCTGGACGGTCGTGATCGGCGTCGCGATCTACGCGACCCGACTACGGCCCGACCCGCACGAGGACATCGTCGGCCATCGCCTGATCCTGTGGGGCGGCGTCGCCTTCCCGACCGTCGTGCTGGCGGGTCTGCTCGTCTACGGGCTCGGTCTGATGCCGAAGCTGCGCGAGGCCGGCGAGGGCTTGAGGATCGACGTGTCCGGCGAGCAGTTCTGGTGGCGGGTCGCCTACCGTCCGAAGGAGGGCGAGCCGGTCCTCTCCGCCAACGAGATCCGCATCCCGGTCGGCGAGCGCGTCGAGTTCGCACTGACGAGCCCGGACGTCATCCACGCGTTCTGGATTCCCTCGCTCGGCGGCAAGGTGGACATGATCCCGGGCCGCGAGAACCGGCTGGTGCTGAAGGCCGAGAAGGCCGGCGTCTATCGCGGCGCCTGCACGGAGTTCTGCGGCGCGAGCCATGCGCTCATGGCCTTCGACGTGATCGCGATGGACAAGCCCGCCTTCGAGGACTGGCTGGGAAGCCGCCCCGCGGATCCGGCCAGAGCCAAGGGCCGGGACCTTTTCACGCTGCACGGCTGCGGCGCCTGTCACCGCGTCGGCGGGACGGAGGCGAAGGGCGAGGTCGGGCCAGAGCTCACCCGCTTCGGCCAGCGGAAAACGGTCGGGGCCGGCCTCCTGCCGAACACGCCCGAAAACGTCGCCCGATTCATCCGCGAGACCGACGTGCTGAAGCCGCGTTCCAAGATGCCGGCCTATGGCGCGCTGTCGCCCGACGACGCGCTGGAGATCGCGCGCTGGCTGGGGAGCCTGAAGTGACCGAGGCCACCCGCGTCCCCTCCCCCCAGGACGATCCCGAGCTGCGCAAGGCGCAGGAGGCGCGGCTCGAGAAGGTTTGGGAGACGCCGTCGGGCTTGCGCTACTGGTCGGCGGTCAACAATTCCGAGGTCGGGCTCTGGTACACCGCGACCGCGCTGTTCTTTTTCCTGTTCGCCGGCGTGCTCGGCCTGATGATCCGCACGCAGCTCGCCGTGCCGGGAAACGACTTCCTCTCGGCGACCTTCTACAATCAGGTCTTCACGCTGCACGGCACGGCGATGATGTTCCTGTTCGCCGTCCCGATCTTCGAGGCGGTGGCGATCATCATCCTGCCCGAGATGCTGGGCGCCCGGGACCTGCCGTTCCCGCGGCTCTCGGCCTTCGGCTACTGGAGCTTTCTCCTCGGCGGCGTGTTCGTCTGCGGCTCGATCTTCTTCAACGCCGCGCCCGACGGCGGCTGGTTCATGTATCCTCCGCTCACCACCGACGAGAAGCAGACCGGGATCGGCGCGGACGTCTGGCTATTGGGCCTGTCGTTCATCGAGGTGGCGTCGATCGCGGCGGCCGTGGAGCTCATCGTCGGCACGCTGAAGTGCCGCCCGCCCGGCATGCGCATCAACCTGATGCCGCTCTACGCCTGGTACGTGCTGGTCGTCGCGGGGATGATCCTGTTCGCCTTCCCGCCGCTAATCGCGGGCGACATCCTGTTCGAACTCGAGCGGATGTTCGACTGGCCGTTCTTCGACCCCAAGCGCGGCGGCGACCCGCTGCTGTGGCAGCACCTGTTCTGGATTTTTGGGCACCCTGAAGTCTACATCGTGTTCCTGCCGGCGATCGCGCTGCTGGCGATGATCGTCCCGACCTTCGCGCAGCGGCCGATCCTCGGCTACTCGTGGATCGTGCTGGCCGCGGTCGGCACCGGCTTCCTGTCGTTCGGCCTGTGGGTCCACCACATGTTCACGACGGGCCTGCCGGCGATCTCGCTCGCCTTCTTCTCCGCGGCCTCGGAAGCCGTCGCGATCCCGACGGGCGTCCAGATCTTCGTCTTCCTCGCCACGCTGCTGGCGGGACGCGTCGTCTATTCGGTCCCGATGCTGTTCGCGATCGGGGCGCTCGGCATCTTCGTCTTCGGCGGCTTGACGGGCGTCATGGTGGCGCTCGCCCCGTTCGACTGGCAGGCGCACGACACCTATTTCGTGGTCGCGCATCTGCACTACACGCTGGTCGGCGGCATGTTCTTCCCGCTGATGGCGGGGCTTTACTATTTTTATCCGTTCGCCATGGACCGGAAGCTTTCCGACAAGCTCGGAAAGTGGGGCTTCTGGCTGATGTTCGTCGGCTTCAACGTCACGTTCCTGCCGATGCACATCACGGGCCTGCGCGGCATGCCGCGGCGCGTCTTCACCTATGCGGAGGGGCTCGGCTTCGACACGCTGAACATGGTCTCGACCGTGGGCGCCTTCACATTCGCGGCCGGGGTGCTGGTCGTGACCTGGGACGTCCTGCGGCCAAAGGGCAAGGAGCCTTACGCCAAGCGCAACCCATGGAACGCCGGCACGCTCGAATGGCTGTCGGAAAGCCCCGGCAAGGACTGGGGCGTCAGGACCGTGCCGGTCGTCACCACCCGCTACCCGCTCTGGCAGCAGCCGAACTTCGTGCGCGACTACGACGAGGGCCGCTTCTACCTGCCGGACGCCGAGGAGGGAAAGCGCGAGACGCTGATCACCTCGGTGCTCGACGCGCGGCCGATCCAGTGCCTGCGGGTGCCGGGCAACACCTTCATGACGATGGGCGCGGCGTTCCTGACCGGCGGCGCCTTCATCGCCGCGACCTTCTACCAGTGGACGCTGACCATCGGCTTCTCGATCGCGGCGCTGATCTCGATCCTGATCTGGCTCTGGCGGGGCACGGCGGTCATCCCGGAAAAGAAGGAGAAGGACGTCGGGCTCGGCCTGAAACTGCCGCTCTACGTGTCGGGCCCGGACTCGGTCGGCTGGTGGGCGATGTTCATCACTATGATCGGCGACATGTCGGCCTTCGCGAGCCTGATCTTCGGCTACTTCTTCTACTGGACGATCCATGCGAGCGCCTTTCCGCCCGCGGCGGGCGCGGGTCCCGGCCAGTTCTGGCCGGCGGTCGCGCTCGTCCTGACGCTCGCCTCATGGGGCGCGATGCTGCTCGCCCGGCGCGCCAACGCCGCCGAGCGTCCCGGCGGCCTGCGCTTCTGGCTGACGGGCTCGGCCGTGCTCGCCGTGGCGGGGGGCGCTGCGCTGCTGTGGGGCCCGCACGCGACCGGCCTCGACCCGACCTCCCACGTCTATCCGGCGACCGTGTGGGTGATCGCGATCTGGACAGCGGTCCACCTCGGCGTCGGCGTGGTCATGACGCTCTACTGCCTCGCCCGGTCCATCGGCGCGAAGCTGACCGCCGAGCACGACATCGACGTCCACAACGTCCTGCTCTACTGGCACTTCGCGATGGTCACCATGGCCGTGACGGTCGCCGTCCTCGCTCTGTTTCCGCTGGCGGTCCGATGATCGCCTCGACCCGCGCCAACCTGATCACGCTGATCACCGCCCCGACCATCTGGGCGATCCATTTCCTCGTCTGCTACCTCTCGGCCTCGGTGAATTGCGCCAAGGCGCTGACGGACGCGCGCGTGTTCACGGGCGCCGACTGGCCGGACGTCACGGGCGCGCGGATCGCCATCGCGATCGCGACCCTCGCGGCGCTGGCCGCGATCGCCTGGTCGAGCCGGCAGGCCTGGGGCCATTGGGCCGACGGCGACGCCGAGCCGCCCTACGACGACGCCACCTTCGACGACCGCCAGCAGTTTTTAGGCTTCGCCACCATCCTGCTGTGCGGCCTGTCCTTCATCGGCGTGATCTTCGTCGCGCTTCCGGCCGTCTTCATCGGGGACTGCCGGTGAGACCGGGCGCGGCCACCGTCGCGGGCGGCGCGGCGCTCGCCGCCGCATGGTCGCCGCTGCCTACGGTCGTCTTCGGGCATGGCTTCGCCGCGCACATGACGAGCCACATGACGGTCGTCGCGATCGCAGCGCCGCTTCTGGCGGTCGGGCTCGTCGGTTCGCGATCCAATCGCTCGCTCAAACGCCCGGCGCTGTTCGCCGCCGTGCCGGTCTCGCTCGTCGAGCTCGTGGTCGTGTGGGGATGGCACGCGCCGGCCGCGCACGACCTCGCGCGCTCGAACGGCGCGGCCCATGTGGCGGAGCAGGCGTCGTTCCTGCTGGCTGGCCTCTGGCTCTGGATCGCCTGCCTCGGCCACGGCGGCTCGAGGCCCCGCGCCGCCCAGGGAACGGTCGCGATGCTCCTGACGTCGATCCACATGACGCTGCTCGGCGTCCTGCTCTCGACGACGACCGTTCCGCTCTACGCCGCCCATCACGGCGGAGCCGCGACGGCGCTCGATCAGCAGCACATCGGCGGGATCGTCATGCTGCTCGTCGGCGGCGGGGTCTATCTCGCCGGCGGCCTTGCGCTCGCCGCACGGCTTCTGCGCGAGGAGCCGGCGGCCGACGCGGGCGCCGACCCATGAAGTGGCGCGTCGACTTCCTCGTCACGCCGCTGCGCGCCGCGCTCGCCGCCCTTGCCGTCGCGGGCGGCGTGCTGGCCTTCGCCTGGTCCGGCCTCTTCAACGTGGCGGCGACCAGCGGACACTGGCCGATCACCGACTGGTTCCTGCACTACGTCATGATCAACTCGGTCAAGACGCGCTCGCTCCCCGTCGAGACGCCGCCAAACCTCGACGATCCCGCCATGATCGCGCGCGGCGCCGGCCACTACGCCAGCGGCTGCGCGGGCTGCCACGGCGCGCCCGGCCGGCCGCGCAATCCGGTCATCCGCGAAATGGTGCCCACCGCGCCGGACCTCGACGCCAAGGTCACGACATGGGAGCCCAAGCATCTGTTCTGGATCGTGAAGAACGGCGTGAAGTACGCCGGCATGCCGGCCTGGGTGTCGGCGGAAGAGCGCGAGGACGAGGTCTGGTCGGTCGTCGCCTTCCTGCTCAAGCTGCCCGGCATGTCGGACGAGACCTATCGCCGGCTCGCGATGGGCGAGGAGAACGACGGGGCGGTCGGCGGTCTGACGGCGCTCGCGCATCGCTCGCAAGGGTCCGGGCCCCGAGAGGATGTTCTCGCCGACTGCGCCCGCTGCCACGGCCGCGACGGCATGGGACGCGACGGCGACGCCTTCCCCGTCATCGCGGGCCAGAGCGCGGATTATCTCTACGACGCGCTGGCGGCTTATGCGCAGAACAAGCGTTACAGCGGCGTCATGGAGACGGCGGCGGCACGGCTCCCCTACTCCGACCTCGCCGCGCTGGCGGACCACTACGCGGCCCAGCCTCGCAAGGCGCAGGCGGGCAAGAAACCGCCGGATCCGGCGCTCGTTGCGCGCGGAGAAAAGATCGCGCGCGAGGGCCTGCGCGACACCGGCACGCCCGCATGCTCGAGTTGCCATGGCCCGGGCAAGGAGGTCCGCAATCCGGCCTATCCCAAGATCGCCGGCCAGCACGCGTCCTATCTCGAGACGCAGCTGAAGCTCTGGGAGAAGGAGCATGATTCCCGGGGCGGCGGTCCCTTCGCCGGGATCATGCGCAAGATCGCGTTCGGCATGAGCGAGGCCGACATCAAGGCGGTTTCGGCCTACTACGCCTCGCTGCCGCCGGACTGAAACAGGGCGTCATCGCCGGACTTGATCGGGCATAACGGCGGCGCGAGCAGCCGACGCAGCGGCCTCAGGGTTTGCGGTAGGACGTCGCCGCAAGCTCCAGCGTTCCCGAGGCGGGATCGCGCCGCAGGATGACGCCTGCCTCACGGCTCGATTTCCGCGCGATGTAGTCGAGCGTGGTCTCGGCATGCTCCGCGACGCGGTCGCCGTCCTTCAGCGTCGCCGAAACCACCACCTCCGCGGCGGTGGACGGCCCCTTGTTCTCGGTCCGAAAGCGCACCACGAAACCGCCGTCCGTGGGCGTGACGTCGAGAACGCGGACGACCAGCGCCGGCGCGCCCTCATGATAGGTCAGCGCTTCGTGGATCAGCACGCCCAGCGTCGCGACCACGATCAGCGCGCCGATCGCGCCGACGATCCATTCCAGCCGCCCGACCTCGCGCCGCCCGGCCTTCGCCTGCGCCATCAGCTTTGCCCCCCGACGATCAGCCGTGCGAACGCCGCCCCGATCGCAGCCGGAAAGCCGAGCACGATGACGAGACGGAGCGCCGCGGACGCCCCGAGATCGTCCAGTCGGCCGAAGATCCATAGCATCGCGGCCGAGACCAGCAAGGCGATGGCGTATCCCGGCAGGCTGTTGCGGAGAAACACGCTCCGGAAGGGGTAGTCCTCGGGCCGCATCGCGCTCTGGCCCTCAAAGCCCACCGAGTAGACGATCGCGTGCATGGCCGCGGCGGAAACAATGACGAGCGCGATGGCGTGCCAGGGCGTCATCGACGCCGAGATGAAGTCGATCTCCTCCGTCGGGGCGATGTTGAAGGACAGGAACACGGCCCCGCTCGCGACGAAGAGCAGCGATCCGCCATAGCCCGCCTGCTTGTTGCGGCGGTCGTCGGCGGCGTCGGACTGGCCGAGCTGCCCCTGCGCGATCACGGCCCCGAAGCTCGCCGGCACGGTCTGGATCACGATCGCGCCGAGAACCTCGTCGAACGACAGGTGCGGCCCGATCAGCCCGAACAGCGACAGGACGGCGGCGGAGGTCACGAACCCGACCGCGATCGCGACGAACGCGTCGCGCAGGTCGTCGACCCAGGTCTCGGTCTCCTCGAAACCGATGTAGTGCGACAGCCCGACCAGCAGAGGAACGATCCCGACCAGCAACAGCGCGAGGCGCGTGCGGTCCATGCTCGCGCCGAGCGACCACATCTCCATGGTCATGAGGACCGGAAGCGCGAAGACGATCGCCCCGCCGGCCGCGCGGCCTAGACTGACAAGGAAGCCGGACTCGACGTCGCGCCCGCCGGCGGCGGAACGGGAGGTCATCGGCTGAAACTGGTCCTGTGCATGCGCTCGTCCGTCGTCCCGCCGGGCGCCGGCGTCGTCACTTCAACTGGCGCTCGCGCGCTTCGGCGCAAGCGCGCGACATGATCCATTCCGCTGCGTCCGCGTTGGAAAGGCAGACCCGCACAGGAGACCCGCCGGCGTGGACAAAGTCGTTCTCAAGGAGCTTTCCATCTTCGCCCGCCACGGACTGTTCGACGCCGAGGCGGAACTCGGGCAGCGCTTCTTCATCGACGTCGAGATCGGCGCCGACCTCACCCGGGCCGAGATGCAGGACACGCCCGAAGGCACCGTGAACTGGAAAGATCTCGTCGAGACCGTCACGGACGCCTTCGTCACCAAGCGCTGCGACATGATCGAGGCCGCCGCGAACAATGTCGCCGAGGCGATCTTCGCCGCGTTCGACGTCGCGCAGACCGTCCGTGTCGAGGTCAGAAAACCCTCGGCGCCGATCGAGGCGATCTTCGCCTACACCGCCGTGATCATCGACCGGACCCGGGAAGAACACGGCGCGCGGCGCAGACGCCGTGCGCCGAGGTCGTCGACTCCCAGTCGGGAAAGCGCTCGGCGCGATCGAGGCAGCGCGTGATGCGGATGATCTGGACGGGAAGCTGCTTCTCGACCGCCTCCGCCGCGGTCTCGTTCTGGCGGCGCGCGTCGGCCGCGACGTGATGCAAGGCGAGGATCGCGGCGCCGCACAGGCAGAGCAGCGCGACGATGACGATGCGCAAGGACCAGCGCCCGCTTGAGATCGAGCGGTCTGCGCCGCCGCGGCGTCGACGCGTCGCCCGGCGCACGGACGGCCAGCGGCCAGGTCGCGTCGGCGGAGCCCGCCACGCCCCGTTCATGTCGCAGCCGGCCGCGGCCGCCGACCTCATCGAGACGGCCGCCAGGGCGCTCTCGAAATGATCCCGCCCGTCCGGCGCGCCCGCAGCGCGCCGGACGGGATGCGCGTCGCCGCCGCGAGCGCGGTGAGCGCGGATGGGAAGACCCCGCACATCGAAGCCGCCCAGCCCTGCAGGGGCGTCGCGGTGGCGGCCTGCGAGAGCCGCGCCGCGATCCGGACCCGCGCGCCGATGTCGGCCGAGAACCGGGCCTGACAGGCGGCGGCCGGCAGGCCCTCCACAAGCGCCCCGGCGGCGAGGCTCGCGCTGTGGAGCGCGAGCGACATCCCCTCCCCGGCGAAGGACGGCACCACCGCCGCCTGGTCGCCGAGCCGCCAGCAGCCGTCGGGACTGTCGCGCGCGACCAGACCGAACGGGATGCGCGCGACCGCGAGCGGGCGATCATGCAGCGCGGCGGCGCCGTCGAGGACCGCGCCGATCCCGGGCGCCGACCTCGACACCGTATCGAGCAGCGCCGCCCAGTCGCGCCCCAGCGCCGCGAAGGCGTCCTGCCGCACGAGCAGGCAGAGATTGGCGCGGCCGTCCTCGATCGGCTCAAGACCGGCGTAGCCGCCGGGGAACAGGCCGATCGTCACCGTCTCGCGCAGCCGGTCGGCGGCCACCGGCGTCAGGCGGAAGTGCGCCTTCAGGCCGATGAGGTCGTTCTGGATCCCGGCGGGACGCGCGTAACCGCGCAGGTCGTGCTTGCCGCAGGCGAGCGCGGCGTCGCGCGCGAAGACCTGCTCGCCGTCGGACAGCCGCGCGGTCCAGCCGGACGCGCCGCGGTCGAGCGCACGGACCGCCCTGCCCCTGAGAACCGTCGCGCCCGCCTCGGCGGCGCGGCGCAGCAGCGCCTCGTCGAGCGCGCGGCGCGACAGGCTCGCAGCCTCGAACGGCAAGGTCCGGGAGACGGCGATCCGGCCGCGCGAAAGCCCTACGCGCCGGATCGGGACGGCGCCGAGCGCCCACGGGTCGACGCCGAGCGCGCCGAGATAGGCCAGCGCCTCGTGGCTCAGGAACTCGCCGCAGACCTTGTCGTGGGCGCCTGCCTCGCGCTCGATCAGAACGACGTCGCGGCCCGCTTGCGCGAGCAGCGTCGCGAAGGCGGCGCCCGCCGGCCCGCCCCCGACGACCACGACGTCGCGGCGCGCGCTCATCCGGGCTTTACCCGCGACACGCACAGGCGAAACGGGAACCAGCGGCGGATCTCCGCGTCCCGTTCGGCGAGGCCCACGGCCGCCAGCGCCGCCCGCCAGTCCTTTTCGACGAAGGCGCGCGCGATCGAGACCGGCCCGTCATGGCGGACGAAGCGATGCATCCGCAGCAGCCGCGAGGCCAGCGCGAAGCCGTCATGCGAGAACCGGCTGCGGCGCAGGTCGTTCACGAACCAACCGACGCCCGCGGCCTCCTCCGACCAGGCGAGGAAGCGCGCGAGCTCCCGGTCGCCGAGATGATGCGTGAACAGCGAGCTCAGCACCACGTCGGCGCGCGCGCGGCTCTCGAACACGTCCGAGGTCACCCAGGAGACGGCGAGGTCGGCGGGCGTGGCCTCCGCCGCAGCGCGGGCCGACCATGGATTGCCGTCGAGCCCGGCGAGCGCGACCGGAACGCCGCGCCGCCGCGCCCAGCGCGCGATCAGGCGCAGCATGTCGCCATAGCCGCTGCCGACGTCGAGGACGCTCAGCGGTCGGTCCGGCGGCAGGCGGCGCTCCCGCAGCAGCCGCTCCAGGAACGCCAGCGTCGGGCGGTAGGCGAGCGTCATCGCGTTGACGCGCGCAAGATCGACGAGGCATCCGCGAAACGTCTCGTAGTCGACGGAGTGGTTGTCCATCAGCTCGGGCGCCTGCGAGCGCGCGCCGATGCTGAAGCCGCCGGTCATGAGGCCACGCTGAACGACATGGTCTCGGCCACGAGCCCCGGGCCGAAGGCCATCGCGCAGCCCGACTGTCCGGCGACCGCCGCCCGCATGATCTCCGCCAGCACGAACAGGATGGTGGCGGACGACATGTTGCCGTTCTCCCGCAGCACAGTTCGGGAGGCGGCCAGCGCGCCCGCCGGCAGTTCGAGCCCTTCCTCGACGGCGTCGAGCACCGAGCGGCCGCCGGGATGAACGGCCCAGAGGTCGACGTCGCCGACCTGCCGACCCGAAAGGATCTTGCCCGAGCTCGTCCTGAGGGCGGTCGCGATCTCCGACGGCACCCGGCCCGAGAGGAACATGTCGAAGCCGTCGTCCCGGATCGTCCAGGTGATCCGGTCGGCGGTGTCCGGCGCCATCGCGGCATGAAAACCGTCGAGCGAGATCCCGACCGGGTCGGCCGACACCAGCGCCGCCGCGCAGCCGTCGCCGAACACGAGGAACGACAGCATCTCCTCGATGTCGCCGGTCTCCTTGAGATGCAGCGTGCAGAGCTCGACGCACACCACGAGGACTTTTGCGGCCGGATCGGACCGCACGACGTGGCGCGCGAGCTTCAGCCCGTTGATCGCCGCGTAGCAGCCCATGAAGCCGACCAGCGTCCGCTCCACGGAGGTGTTGAGCCCGAACCGCCGGATGAGCTCGAAATCGAGCCCCGGCGCCGAGAATCCGGTGCAGGAGACGACGATCAGGTGGGTGATCGACGCCGCCTCGCGTCCAAGGTCAAGGCGCGCCACCGCCTCGGCGGCGAGCTCCGGCGCGTCGCGCTCGTAGCGAGCCATGCGCTCGGCGGTCGAGGGGAAGCGGCCGAGCCGATAAAAACCCTCGGCGTCGACGAAGTCGGCGGGCTGGTCGGAGGCGGGCGACAGCGACGACCAGCGATGCTCGATCTGCCCGCGCTCGGCCATCCGCCGGAAGAGCCTTTCCGACCGCGACCCGGCCAGCCGCTGCTGGGCGAAGTCGACGAAGGCGGCGTGGACATCGTTGTGCGGCGTCGCCGTCCCGATGCGGTTCACATAAGCAACTGTCACGAGCGCCTTTCAGACCGGGCCGTGTGGCGCGGTCGACAGCTTCCTTCCCACCCGGATGGGACGTCCGAAGTACGCGGGCGAGAGCCGATGGATGCCATCGCCCGGCGGTCCGGGAAGGTTCCCGGCGAGCAAAGAACGCGCCGCCGGGCGGTCCGCGATCGTGCCTCGCGAAACATGTCGCGAAGCTGTCGGCGAGCTCCGCGCGAAACGCTATCTGGCGATGAGCTCATGGATGCGGGCGGCGAGCGTGTCGACGGCGAAGGGCTTGGTGAGCACCGTCATTCCGGGCCCGAGCTGTCCGGCGTTCAGCAGCGCGTTCTCGGCGTAGCCCGTGATGAACAGCACCTTGAGGTTCGGCCGCGTCTCCCGCGCCGCGTCGGCCATCTGCCGTCCGTTCATGCCGCCGGGCAGCCCGACGTCGGTGATCAGCAGGTCGAGCCGGACGTCGGACTGAAGGACCCGCAGTCCTCCCGCGCTGTCGGCCGCTTCGATCGCGGTGTAGCCGAGGTCCTCGAGCACGTCGGTGACGAGCATGCGGACGGTCGGCTCGTCGTCGACGACGAGAACCGTCTCGCCCTCGCCCGCGAGCGCCGACGCCGAGAATTCGTCGCCCATGTCGTCGTTCTCGGCGTCGCCCCTGTGCCGCGGCAGGTAGATGCACACGGTCGTGCCGTGGCCGACCTCGGAATAGATCCGCACCTGCCCGTCGGACTGCTTGGCGAAGCCGTAGATCATCGACAGGCCGAGACCTGTGCCGGCGCCGATCGGCTTGGTCGTGAAGAACGGGTCGAAGGCCTTGGCGATCACGTCCGGCGTCATGCCCGTGCCGGTGTCGGTCACGCAGAGCGACAGGTACTGGCCCATCGGCAGGTCGTGCATGCGCGAGGCGCGTTCGTCGAGCCAGCGGTTCGCCGTCTCGATGGTGATGTGGCCGCCCTCGGGCATGGCGTCGCGCGCGTTGATGCAGAGGTTCAGCAGCGAGTTCTCGAGCTGCGAGGGATCGACCAGCACCGGCCAGAGGCTGGAGGCGCCGACGGTCTCGACGATGATGCTCGGTCCGACGGTGCGCTGGACGAGTTCGAGCATGCCGTTGACCAGCGTATTGACGTTGGTCGGGCGCGGATCGAGCGTCTGGCGGCGGGAGAAGGCGAGCAGCCGGTGGGTCAGCGCCGCCGCGCGCTTCGCGGCGCCTTGGGCCGCGACCATGTACTTGTCGAGCTCGTTGATGCGGCCCTGGCTGATACGCGTGCCCATCAGCTCCAGCGAGCCGGAAATGCCGGCGAGCAGATTGTTGAAGTCGTGCGCGATGCCGCCGGTGAGCTGGCCGACCGCCTCCATCTTCTGCGCCTGCCGGAGCGCGTCCTCCACCGCCATCAGTTCTGAGGTGCGCTCGGCGACGCGCTGCTCGAGCGTCTCGTTCAGGCTGCGGAGCATCTCCGTGACGCGGTCGCGCTCGGCTTCGACGGCGCGGCGCTCCTGGATGTCGAGCAGGACGCCCGGAAAGGAGACGGCCTTGCCGTCCGGCCCCAGATCGACGCGCCCGTTCGCCTCCAGCCAGTGATAGTTCCCGTCCGCGCGCCGGGTCCGGTACTGATGGGCGTACGGCCCGCCGCGCGCGACGGCGGCCTCGACGGCCGCCTCCACCTCGGCGCGGTCCTCGGGATGGATCGTCTCGATCAGCTGGTTCAGGCCGAGCCCTTCGCGCCCCAGCGCCGGGTCGAGGCCGAAGCTCTGGGCGAAGCCGTCGTCGATCGTGAAACGGTCGCGCGGGATGTCCCAGAACCACGTCCCGATGATCGCGCCGGCGGCGAGCGCGAGCTGGACGCGTTCGGCGTTCTCCCGCGCAAGCGCTTCGCTGGCGCGCAGGGCCGCCTCCGCCTTGTGGCGCGAGGTGACGTCGCGGAACAGCACCGACACCTGGCGCCTGCTGGCGGGCTCAAGCCGCGAGGCGGAAACCTCGATGCGCCGGCCGGCGGCCACGAATTCTCGCTCGAAGCGGACCGTCTCGCCCGTCCGGAGCACGCCGCCGTAGAGCTCGAGCCAGCCGTCCTCCTCGCCGGGCGCGATGTCCCGCAGTGTCTTGCCGACGATGTCCTTGATGCCGGTATGCCGCTCGTAGCCGGGGTTGGCCTCGATGTGCATGTAGTCGCTCAGCGGACCATGCGGTCCGTCGAAGAACTCGATGATGCAGAAGCCGTCGTCGATGGCGTCGAACAGGGTGCGGAACCGGTTTTCGGCCTCTGCGATCTCCCCGGGGCTTCGCGCGGAGGCGTCTCCCGCCGGCAACGCCCGTTCCCTGAGGCGTCGCACCTCGGCCTCGAGCTCCTCGCGCGTCAGATCCTGCAAGCCGTCGTCAGTTGAGCGTTCGACGTCCGCCATCCGTTGCGCAAATCCCGTGCTGGGCCGTTTCAGGCCGACCGCTGCGCACCTTACGCGCGGATGAGACCCTTCGATCAGGATTTTAGGCTGAGGCGGCCGTGCGGCCAGAGCGTCTGCGGCCGATGTCGCGACAGTCGCCGCGGTCACATTCCCCGCACACAATCGGCGCCGAATGAACAGGCCTGCGGCAAATTCTGATCCGCATTGGGCGTGTCGGGTGCGCGCGCTTCCACTGACGAAAGGATTTGCTTCATGCGATCACTGATCATCGCCACGGCGAGCGCCGCCCTCGTGTTCTCGGCCGCGGCCGCCCAGGCGCAGTCGCAGCAGGCCGAGCCCCAGCAGCCGCAGGCCCAGCAGCCGCAGAAGGGCCAGGCCGGCGGCGCGCCGATGGTGCGCAGCGTCAACGTCGTCGACGTCACCGAGCTTCCGGCCGAGACCCGTCCGCAGGTCGACGCCGCCGCCGCCAAGGCCAAGCCCGCGGACCTGAAGAGCCTCCGCGCCTCGATCGACAAGTCTCCCGAGATCACCAAGGCCCTCGACGCCAAGGGCGCGAAGTCGCAGGACGTGATCGTCGCCAATCTCGACCAGCAGGGCCTGCTGACGCTCGTGACCAAGAAGCGCGGCTGACGACGGCTCGCTTCGACTGACAGTCGGGGGCGCGGCTTTCCGGGGCCGCGCCCTTTTTGCGTCCGGGCCCGGCCGTCAGACGCAGCGCGACGCCGTCGGGCAGGCGCCCTGCTCGAGCTCGATCTGGATCGTCGGATGGGCGATCGCGAAGCGCCTCTGGAGTTCGACCGCGGTCTCCGCCATCGCCGCGTCGCCCGGATGGCCGCCCGGCATGACGAGATGGGCGGTGAGCGCCGTCTCCGTCGTGCTCATCGGCCAGATGTGCAGATCGTGCACCTCCGACACGCCGGGCCGGGCGCCGAGGAAGGCGCGGATCGCGGCCGGGTCGACGCCGGGCGGGGCCGCCTGCAGCGTCATCGTCACGCTGTCGCGCAGCAGGCCCCATGTCCCCCAGGTGATGACGACGACGATCAGCAGGCTGACGGCCGGATCGAGCCACTGCCAGCCGGTGAGGATGACGAGCAGCCCCGCCACGATCACCGCCGCCGAGACGGCCGCGTCCGCCGCCATGTGCAGATAGGCGCCCCGGATGTTGATGTCGCCCTTCCGGCCAGAGGCGAACAGCCATGCGGTGAAGCCGTTGATGACGACGCCGATCGCGGCGACCACCATCACCGTCACGCCGGCGACCGGCTCGGGGTTCAGCATCCGCTGGATCGCCTCCCAGCCGATCGCGCCGACCGCGACCAGCAGGAAGATGGCGTTGAACAGCGCCGCCATGATCGAGCTGCTCCGCAGCCCATACGAAAAGCGGGGCGTCGCGGGACGCGTGGCGAGCGTCGCCGCGACCCAGGCGACGACGAGGCCGAGCACGTCGGAGAGATTGTGGCCGGCGTCCGCGACCAGCGCGAGCGAGTTGCTGGCGAGGCCGTAGATCGCCTCCACGACGACGAAGGCGGTGTTGAGCCCGATCCCGATCGCGAAGGCGCGCCCGAAGCTCGCCGGCGCGTGCGAGTGGCCGGGGCCATGGGAATGGCCCGCGTGAGAGTGGCCAGTGTGCGAGTGGTCATGGTCAGGATGATCATGCTGACCATCGCCGTGACCACCGTGGTCGTCGTGGCGCGCGTGGTGATCGTGGCTCATCGCGGGTCTCCTCCCGCGGCTTAGCCCGCCGGGCCGACGTAATGCTAGAACGCCCGGCCTCCCGATCACGGAGCCGCGCGCGGCCCTCGCAGGGCCTGCGGGGCGTCCCTACATCCTCTTGCGCGGCTTGCCTCCGCCGCGATCGAGACGGACGACCCCTTTGCACCTCGCCAAGATCGCGCTCGGCGCGTTCATGATCCTGTTCGCCGCGCCGATCGCGGTTTCGGCCGCGCTCTACTGGCTCGACGGCGACGCCGCCGGCTGGCGCACGGCCGACCGCTCCAGCGCCGGCCTGCTGCCTCCCGCGACTGAGAAATCCGAAGCCGTCGTAAGGGTTTTCGCAGCCCGCACAGTACGTTGGAAGGGCGTGCTCGCGACGCACTGCTGGATCGTCGTCAAGCCGAAGGGCGCGCTCGGCTACACCCGCTACGACTACACCGCCTGGGGCGAGCCGATCCGGGTCAACGGCTTCGTCGCGGACGGGCGCTGGTTTGGGCGCATTCCGGAACTCGTCTTCGCCGCCGACGGCCCGCTGGCGGAGCAGGCGATCCCCAAGATCCGCGAGGCGGTCGAGAACTACAAATTCGCGGAAGCCGGCGACTACCGCGCCTGGCCGGGGCCGAACTCCAACACCTTCGTCGCCGCCGTCATGGCCTCGGTCCCGGAGCTCGAGGCCAAGCTGCCGACGACCGCTGTCGGCAAGGATTTTCCCTATGGCGAAGAGTGGGCGGCGCTGACCCCCTCGAAAACCGGCGTGCGGCTGACTCTCGCCGGCTACGCCGGCCTGACGGTCGGCTGGTTCGAGGGCGTCGAGGTCAACATTCTCGGCGCCGTCTTCGGCTTCGAGTTCCGGCGGCCGGCCATCAACCTGCCGGGCCTCGGACGCTTCGGCGTCAGCGCGGCCTAGCCGCGCCGCGACCAATCATCACTTTAATTCCATCGAAAAACTATGCATACCAACCGGGTCGCCACCCGGGAGAAACTGATGTCAGCCGACACCCCCGCCGTCCGCTTCGGCATCTGGGCCCTGGTGCACGGCAACCGCGCCGCGCTGAACGATCCGCGAGAGCCCTACGACGCCTCGTGGGAGCGCAACGCCAGCCTCGTCGCCAAGGCCGAGTCGCTCGGCTACGACTCGGTCCTCGTCGCCCAGCACACCGTCAATCCGCACGATCCGGACCGCGACGAGCTCGAGGCCTGGACGGCTTCCGCCGCGCTCGCCGCCCTCACGCGCAGGATCGAGATCATCACCGCCGTTAAGCCGCTGAGCTACCACCCGGTCGTGCTCGCCAAGATGGCGCTGCAGATCGAGGCGATCTCGCGCGGCCGGTTCGGCATCAACGTCGTCAACGCCTGGAACCTCGCGGAATTCGAGAAGGCGGGCGTCCCCTTCCCCGAGCACGACGCCCGCTACGCCTACGGGACCGAGTGGCTCGAGGTGGTGTCTCGGCTCATGTCCGGCGAGACGGTCGACCATGACGGCGAGCATTTCCACGTCCGGGACTACAAGCTCCGCCCTGCCTCGCCCTATCGCGAGCGGCCTTCGATCTATGTCGGCGGCGAGTCCGAACCGGCGCGCAAGCTGGTCGCGCGGCTCGGCGACACTTGGTTCTTCAACGGCCAGTCGCCGGACAGCGTTCGCGCGCTGATCGCTGACGCGCATGAGCGGCCGCGCAGCGGCGCGCCTCTGGACTTCGGCCTGTCGGCCTTCGTCATCGCGCGGGAGAGCCGGGCGGAAGCCGAGGACGAGCACGCCCATCTCGCGGAGCTCGCCACCAGGGACGCGGCCGTGAAGGCCCAGCAGAAGGCGAACACTGATCCGGACTCGACCATGTGGAACCGGATGGCGAAGGTCGCATCGGTCGGCACCAACGGCGGGACGGCGGCCGGGCTCGTCGGATCCTATGACGACGTCGCCGAGCGCGTCGCGGCGTTCCGGGACGCCGGCATCGGCCTGTTCATGCTGCAGTTCCAGCCCTTCGAGGCGGAGATGAAGCGCTTCGCGCAGGAGATCATGCCGCGCTTCGGCATCGGCTCGCAGCGGCGGGTGAAGGCCGCGGCGGCGCTGGCCCGGTAGCCCTGAAACGACGAAAGCGGAGCGTCTTGCGACGCTCCGCCCCCGGCGGTTCCGACCTCACGGCCGCGATCAGTCGCAGACGCGGATCTTGCGGAAGTAGGGGTAGCCGTAGGCGTCGTAGAACTTGCGCCTCTCGACCCAGCAGTCCGCCGCATAGGCGCGGCTGTTGGAGGCGATGATGGCGCCGAGCAGCAGGCCGCCGCCGATGGCGGCCGCGCCGTAGCCGTAGTGGCCATGACCGTGGCCATGCTTCCAGCCCTTGGCTTCGGCGGAGGCGGGAGCGGCGATCGCGCCGATGGAGGCGGCGGCGACGAGGGCGATGATGACCTTGCGGGTCCGCGAGACGGTGGTGGACATGGGACGGTTCCTTGCCGGTTTTGGGAGCCGCCCATCGCGGCTCTTGTGACCGTTGGTCGCCGCCTTCCCGAAACCGGTTCAACCGCGCGCGAAAATTCTTGCGCGCCTCACCAGTCGTCCTTCTGCGGCAGGCCGTCCTTGATGTCGTAGTAGTCCGACTTCGAGCCGACGAAGATGTGGGCGGAGAGCCTCAGGCCCGTCGGCCGGTCGAGCGTCCCGACCGTGACGTAGATCTCGTCGCCGGGCGCGGCCCGCCAGAACAGGTTGCCGCCGCAGCGCGAGCAGAAGCCGCGGCTGACGTCCTGCGAGGACTGGTACCAGGCGAGCGTCTCGTCCGGTTCGATCACGAGGTCCGCCGTGCTGCAGGCGGCCATGGCGGCGAAGTGGCCGCTCGTTCTCGCGCATTGCGAACAGTGGCAGGCGAGCGGAGGCGTCAGCCGTCCCTTCACCTCGTATCGCACGCCGCCGCACAGACACCCGCCCGTCGTCATCGCTCGTCTCTCCGTCAGAACCCGGAGCGCGCAGCCGGCCACGGCGGAAAGGCGACGGCAAGCCGTCAGATCGTCAAAGAAAAGGGCGACGCGCCGAAGCACGCCGCCCTCTACAATTGTTTCAAGCGGCAGGCGAGACGCCCGCCGGTCCGGTCACTCGCAGACGCGGACCTTCTTGATGTAGACCTTGCCGGACGGCGTCTCGACGCGGCGCTTCTCGATCACGCACTCCGGCTCTTCTTCCGCGCGGGCGGCCGAGCTCGCGATGGCGGCGCCGGCGATCACGCCGAGAATGCCGGCCGCCGCGACGGCGCCGGCCTTGCCGCCTCCGCCGCCGCCGCGATGACGCCAGCCGGCCTCGGCCGTGACCGGAGCGAAGGCCGCGGCCGCGACGGCGGCCGACAGGGCGAGAGCGCCGAGACGGCGGGAACGGATGGTGAGCATTTGATATCCCCCAATTGTCATCTGCCGCCCCTCGCGGCGTTGCCGCAGAGCTACCAGAGGTATTGCGATCAAGACAAGCCTCGGATTTCCTGGAACTGTACAGATCGCAAACGTTCCGCAAACGACGGCATGACTCCTCGCCGGTCGTTTCGAGAGCTTCGGTAAGCTTCGTCGACGAAGGCGAAGTCTCGTCTAGCCAGCGGGACATCGAAGCGCGCACGCAAACGTGAAACGACGGTAGCGGTGCAGACCGACGTCCGTTCGATCGCGGGGCCGACTCAGGTCGGCTTGATCTTGGGCCCGCCCCGGCTCATCTGAGCGCCCAACCTGTCGCGACGACCAGAACGACGAAGAGACGAATATGTCGAACGCCGCCGATACCGCGCCCGCCCCCGAATCCCGTCCGTTCGAGGCCGACGTCGCCAAGCTGCTGCACATGATGGTGCATTCGGTCTATTCCGACCGCGACGTCTTCCTGCGCGAACTGATCTCCAACGCCGCCGACGCCTGCGAGAAGCTTCGGTTCGAGGCGATCTCCCAGCCCGAGCTGCTCGGCGACGACCCCAAGCCCCGCATCGTCATCACCGCCGACAAGGACGCCCGCCGCGTCGTCGTCGAGGACAACGGCGTCGGCATGAGCCGCGAGGAGATGGTCGAGGCGCTTGGCACGATCGCGCGCTCCGGCACCAAGGCCTTCATGGAGCGGCTGGAGGCGGCGCAGTCTAAGGACGGCGCGCAGCTGATCGGGCAGTTCGGCGTCGGCTTCTACTCGGCCTTCATGGTCGCCGACCGGGTCGACGTGATCTCGCGCCGCGCGGGTTCGGACGACGCGGCGCTCTGGTCCTCCGACGGCAAGGGCGCCTTTACCATCGGCGAGGCCGACGTCGCCGATGCGCCGGCGCGCGGCACGCGCGTCACGCTCCATCTGATGGAGGAGGCCAGGCAGTATGCCGAGCGCTGGGAGCTGGAGCGCATCGTCAAGGCGCAGTCCGGCCACGTGCCGGTGCCGATCTCGCTGGTCGAGAAGCCGGGCGAGGAGCCGAAGGAGATCGCCGACGGCGCGGCGCTCTGGACCCGGCCGAAGTCCGAGATCACGAAGGACGAATATGTCGACTTCTACCGCAGCGCCGCCGGCCAGTTCGACGATCCGGCGCTGACGATCCACTACCGCGCCGAAGGGCGGCACGAATACACGGCGCTCGCCTTCGTGCCTTCGACCCAGCCCTTCGACCTGTTCGATCCGGACCGCCGCGGGCGGATGAAGTTGTATGTACGCCGCGTCTTCATCACCGACGACGCCGAACTGCTGCCGCGCTGGATGCGCTTCGTGCGCGGCCTCGTCGACTCCAACGACCTGCCGCTCAACGTCTCGCGCGAGATGATCCAGCAGAGCCCCGTGCTCGCCGCGATCCGCAAGGGTCTGGCGAACCGCGTGCTCGGCGACATCGAGAAGCTCGCGCAGAACGACGCCGATACCTTCACGAAGGTCTGGGAGGCCTTCGGCGCGGTCATCAAGGAAGGCCTCTACGAGGATTTCGAACGGCAGGAGCAGCTGCTCAAGCTCGCGCGCTTCCGCACCACCGCCGGCGACGGCTGGCGCTCGCTCGCCGACTATGTCGGCGCGATGAAGGAGAACCAGACCGCGATCTACTATCTCGCGGGCGGCAATCTCGACCAGCTCAAGGCCTCCCCTCACCTCGAGGGATTCCTGGCGCGCGGGGTCGAGGTGCTGCTGCTGAGCGACCCAGTCGACAGCTTCTGGGTGACGTCCGCGCAGGGCTTTGACGGCAAGCCCTTCAAGTCGATCAGCCAGGGCGCGGCCGAGCTCGCCTCGATCGCCAAGGCCGACGCGACCGATGCGCCGGCGCAGGAGGCGAGCGCGGAGGTCGCCGACCTGATCGCCTTCGCGAAGGAGACGCTCGGCGAGGCTGTCTCGGACGTTCGCGCCTCCGACCGCCTGACGGAAAGCGCGGTCTGCCTCGTCGCGGCCGACCACGGCCTCGACCGGCAGCTTGAAAAGATCCTCGCGGCCTCCGGGCAGCAGGCGCCCGTCGGCAAGCCGGTGCTCGAGATCAACCCGACCCATGCGCTGGTCGCGGCGCTCGCGGCCAAGGGCAAGGACGACGAGGCCTTCCGCACCGACGCCGTAAAGCTGCTGTTCGACGAGGCGAAGATCCTCGACGGCGAGCGCCCGGAAGACCCGCGCGGCTTCTCCGGGCGGCTCGCCCGCGTGCTGGAGCGCGCGCTGAGATGACGCGCCGACGGCGGCCGGCAGACGAAAGTCGGACCGGCCGCGTGGCGGCGGGGACGCCTGTCAGAACGCGCGCGGACGCTATCTGACCCCTGATGGGTCCGTTCAGCGTTCGCCCGTCCCTCCTTCGCCCCGACCGGCAGCGCGCATGACGCTGCCGCAGGGCCTCTCCTTCGCGATCATCGCCTTGATGATGGCGGCGTTCATCTGGGGGCGCTTCCGCTACGACCTCGTCGCCTGCGGCGCGCTGCTCGCAGCCGTCGCCGTCGGGGTCGTGAAGCCGGCCGAGGCCTTCACCGGGTTTTCCGACGACATCGTCGTCATCGTCGGCTCCGCGCTCGTCGTGAGCGGGGCGATCGCGCGGTCCGGCGTCATGGAGGCGGCGATCCAGCGCTTCGCGCCGAACCTCTCGGCTCCACGGCTCCAGCTTCTCGTGCTGGTCGGCATCGTCACCGTGCTGTCGGCCTTCGTGAAGAACGTCGGCGCGCTCGCCATCATGATGCCGATCGCGATCCAGATGGCGCGGCGCTCGTCCGTCTCGCCGTCGCTGTTCCTGATGCCGATGTCCTTCGGCTCGCTGCTCGGCGGGCTGATGACCCAGATCGGCACTTCGCCCAACGTCATCGTCAGCCGCGTGCGCGGCGAGATGACCGGCCAGCCCTTCACGATGTTCGACTTCACGCCGGTCGGCGCGGCCCTCGCCCTCGTCGGCGTCGTCTTCCTCGTCTTCTGCTACCGCCTCCTGCCCGAGCGGCAGAGCGGCGAGGCCGACATGGAGGAGGCGATCGAGATCAAGAACTACACGACCGAGGCGAGGGTGCCGAAGGAGAGCCCCTTCGTCGACAAGACGGTGAAGGAGCTCGAGGCCGCCGCCGAGGGCGAGGCGATGGTGACCGCGATCGTCGGCGCAGCGGGTCGGCGCCGCACGCCCTTCCCCGGAGCTGTGCTCGCGGTTAGCGACGTGCTGATGATCGAGGGCGACCCGAAGGCGCTCGACCGCATCGTCAGCGCCGGCAAGCTGAAGCTCACCAGCGACAAGGGCGATCTCGACAAGAGCGAGATCGAGCTCGGGGCCGTCGAGGCGATTGTCGGCCCGCATTCGGGACTCGTCGGGATGACGGCGCAGCGGCTGTCGCTCGCGCGCCGGACCGGCATGACGCTGCTGGCGGTGAGCCGCCGCGGCAAGCGCTTCAAGGAGCGGCTGCACGAGATCACCATCGCCGAGGGCGACGTCATCCTGCTGCAGGGCGACCGCAACCGGCTGCCGGAACTGCTGCGCGACTGGGACTGCCTGCCGCTCGCCGAGCGCGAGCTCAATCTCGGCATCACCCGCCGCAAGCTCGCTCCCGTCGCGATCCTCGCCGTCGCCATGGCGGCGACCGCCTCCGGCTGGGCGCCGGTCCCGCTGGCCTTTTTCGCCGCGGCGGTGCTGATGGTGCTGAGCGGCGCGCTGCCGCCGCGGGACGTCTACCACCAGCTCGACGCGCCGATCCTCGTGATGCTCGCCGCGCTGATCCCCGTCGCCGACAGCGTGCGCTCGACCGGCGGCGCCGACCTCATCGCCCACGGCCTGTCGCAGCTGGCCGTACAGCTTCCGCCCTATGGCGCGCTGGCGCTGATCCTCGTCGCGGCGATGGCCGTGACGCCGTTCCTCAACAATGCCGCAACCGTGCTGGTGATGGCGCCAATCGCCGCGACCTTCGCGAGTTCGCTCGGATACAGGCCCGAAGCGTTCCTGATGGCGGTCGCGATCGGCGCGGGGTGCGATTTCCTCACGCCCATCGGCCACCAGTGCAACACGCTGGTGATGGGCCCAGGCGGCTATCGCTACGGAGATTACGCGCGGCTCGGCGCGCCGCTGTCGCTGCTCGTCGTGCTTGTCGCGACCCCGCTTCTGCTGCTCGTCTGGCCGCTGAAGTGAGGGGGAGAAAAATCAGATGAGCGAGCCGTCGCTGCTGGTCGAGCGTCGCGGGGCCGTGGCGCTGCTGACGCTGAACCGGCCCGACCGCATCAACGCCTTTACGCCGGAACTGCTCGCGGCGATCGGCGATGCGTTCGACGCGGCCGTCGCCGACAAGAGCGTGCGGGCGATCGTGATCACCGGCGCCGGACGCGGCTTCTGCTCCGGCGCCGACATCTTCGACTACGCCGCCCTGCCGCCTGAAAACCGCGACATCGGCAGGATGCTGGAGACGGCCTACGAGCCGGTCGTCGCGAAGATGCGCGCCTGCCCGCTGCCGATCGTCGCCGCGGTGAACGGCGTCGCCGCCGGCGCCGGCGCAAATTTCGCGCTGCTCGCCGACATCGTGGTCGCGGCGCGCTCGGCGAGCTTCGTGGAGGCTTTCGGCAGGCTCGGCCTCATCCCCGACGTCGGCGGGACATGGACCCTGCCGCGGCTCGTCGGCGAGGCCCGCGCCAGGGCGATGTGCCTGCTCGGCGATCCGTTGACGGCCGAGGCCGCCGCCGAATGGGGCCTGATCTGGAAGGCGGTCGACGACGACGTCCTGCTCGGCGAGGCGCACACGCTCGCCGAACGGCTGACGGGCCAGTCCGCGAGCGCGACCGCGCTGACGAAGGCGGCGTTTCGCGAGACGGCCAAGAACAGCTTCGAGGACCAGATCGCGCTGGAGCGGCGCCTTCAGTCCGAGGCCGGCGCGACGGCCGACCACGCGGAGGGCGCGGCCGCCTTCATTGAGAAGCGCGCGCCGACCTGGGGCGAACGCGACTGAGCGCCTATCGCTCGCCCGGCCGGAGCATCGAGAAGGTCTCGGTCGTCGCCGAGTAGTCCATATAGCCGCAGCGCGCGAGCGCGCCGGCCTTTGCCGTGTCGAACAGGCCGTCGACGAGATAGTCGTCGTGGATATGCACTCCCGTGACCTGCCCGATCACGACATAACGGTTGGTCGACTTGCCGAACATGTCCCTGAGCTCGGTCACGCTCACCGTCTTGCATTCGAGCGCGGCCGGGCTCGCGGCGACGCGCGGCGGGCGCACGGTGCGGCTCGGCGCGGTCTCGATCCCCGCCGCCGCGAACTCGCTGACGCCCTTCTCCAGCGCCGCGGAGCTCTCGTTCATGGCGTCCTTGAGCGCGAGGGTCGCGAAATTGCAGACGAACTCGCCGGTGGCGCGGGCGTTGTCGGCGGAATGCTTCAGCCCGGCTGACGAGAACATCACCATCGCCGGGCCGTCGCAGATCCCGTTGAAGAAGCTGTAGGGCGCGAGATTGGCGCGGCCTTCCCTGTCGAGCGTCGAGATCCAGCCGATCGGCCGCGGCGCGACGATCGCCTTGAACGGATCATGCGGCAGGCGGTGGCCGAGGATCGGTTCGTAGAACATCGGCTCAGGCGCCCCAGCGCGTGACGACTTCGGAGAGCTCGGGGCGCGGCCGGTCGGTCCAGCGCTCGGTCGGCGTGCCGATATGGATGAAGCCCGCGACGCGCTCGTCCGGCTGCAGGCCGATCGCCTCGCGCGCTTTGGCGTCATAGGCCGCCCATCCGGTCAGCCACTGCGCGCCGTAACCGAGCGCGTTCGCGGCGATGGAAAGGTTCATGCAGACCGCCCCGGCGGAGAGCTCCTGCTCCCATTCCGGGATCTTCACATGCGGCCCCGCGCGGCTGACCACCACGACGACCAGCGCCGATCCCGAGAAATTCGCCTGCGCCTCGACCTTGTTCGCAGGGATGGACGGGTCGCTCAGCCTCATCAGCTCGGCCAGCCGGCCGCCGAGTTCGGTCCGCGCGGCGCCCTCGATCAGGATGAAGCGCCATGGCGCGAGCTTGCCGTGGTCGGGCACGCGCGAGGCGATTGTCAGGATGGTGTCGAGCTCGGCGGAGCTCGGCGCAGGCTCGGCGAGCGCGTTGGCGGGCACGGAGCGGCGGCTCTTCAGGAGTTCGATCATATCAGACATGCGTGTTCCTTCGCGGACGGCGCAGGCGCGCGTCACTTCTTGCGGCGCCACATAGCACGCCGGCCGGGACCGGCCAGCCTTCGGCGCCGTGGAGCGCCGACGACAGGACTTGCCAGTCGTCGCCGCCGGTGTCATCGCTCGGCGATGCGCCCCCTGACATGCGGAATCCTGGCCTGCGCGATCCTCGCCTCTCCGCTGTCGGCGACGGAGGCCGCGGCGCAGGCCGGCCCGCCCGCCGGCGGATCCGGCTTCGGCTTCGGCGACGCGCCCCGGTCGGGCCCCGGCCCCAAGGCGCCGACGGGCGTCGGCGGCACGATCTCGGGTCGCGTGAACCTGATCGGCCCTTCGGAGACCGCGACAGCCGCCCCCACCCTCGCGCCGCCGGTCGCGCCGGCCCCGATCTTCTCGCCCCAGAGGCTCGACACGATCAATCCCGCGGCGCTCGGGGGGCTGAAGCTGCACGCCCCCGCCCCGAATGCGCGCACGACCACGACGCCGGCGAAGACCGCGACCCCGCCGCCGGCGGCTCCGGTCCAGCGGCCGGTCGAGGCGGCCCTGACGCCGCCCGTCGCGCCGGTCGCGCCCGTGAAGCAGCGACTGGCCCTGTCCGCGCTGTTCTCCGAGAACGGACAGCGCGTGCAGAGCGGCGTGAAGTGGCGACTGTTCACCGATCAGGCCGACGGCAACGGCGAACACATGCTCGTCGCGGAATCGACCGCCGCCTCGCCCCATTTCGACGTCGATCCGGGCGCCTACATCGTCCACGCCGTCTATGGGCTCGTGAGCGCGGCCAAGTTCGTCCAGGTCAAGGCCGGCGCCCCGTCGGACCAGAGCGTGGTGCTCGCCGCCGGCGCCGTCCGGATCGCCGCCTTCGCCGGCTCGCAGCCGGCCTCGGCGGACGACGTCTCCTTCAAGCTCACGCGCGAGATCGATGGCGTCACCCGCACGGTCGCCGAGCAGGTCAAGCCGGGGACGCTGCTGCGGCTCCCGGCCGGGCGCTATCACGTGACCTCGCTGTTCGGCGACGCAAACGCCGCCGTCGAGGCGGACATGACCGTCGCGCCCGGCAAGTTCGTCGAGGCCCAGATCCATCACAAGGCGGCGAAAGTGTCGCTGAAGCTGGTCCAGCAACCGGGCGGTCCGGAGCTCAGGGACACGTCCTGGACGGTGCTGACGCCCGGCGGCGACGTCATCCGCGACTCGATCGGCGCGCTCGACAATCTGGTCCTGGCGGAAGGCGACTATGTAGCGATCGCGCGGCGGGACGGGCAGCTCTACCAGCAGACCTTTGGGGTCAAGGCCGGCGTCGACGCCAAGGTCGAGGTCCAGCTGCGCTGAAGCCTCGCCTCAGGCGAGCGCCTTCATCGCGTCGCGGATCGGCTCGATCGCCCGCTCGCCCGCCTCGCGGCCGCGATCGATCGCCTCCGACGCGCGGTGGAAGTCGAACAGGCCGACATCGGCGAGACGCGGCCCGATCGTCAGGTCCGGCGGGTCGCCGGCGAGCCGCGAGCGCGAGATCCTGTCGAGCATGATGCCGAACGCGTCGACCATTACCGAGGGGATGCCTGGCGCGCCGTCGGGCTTCGGCGGCGGAGCGTCATCGACAGGTCGCGCTTGACCGCGGATCCGCCGCAGCCAGGTGAGGTTCTCGGCCGCCGCCTGGTCGCGCTCGGTCGTCGTCACCGACTGGATGACGGTGCCGCGGCCATAGACGTCCGACTGGAGATTGACCGCCACCACCAGCCGCCCTCCGAGCGCGCGCGCCGCCGAGACCGGGACAGGATTGGTCAGCGCGCCATCCATCAGCCAGCGCCCGCCGACGCGCACCGGCTCGAAGATGCCGGGCAGCGCGTAGGAGGCCCGCAGCGCCTCGACCAGCTTGCCGCGCCCAAGCCAGATCTCGTGGCCGGTGTTGTATTCGGTGGCGATCGCCGCGAAGCGCGGGCCCAGGCTCTCGATCGCGGCTTCGCCAAGATTCTGCTCCAGCAGCCCCTTCAGACGCCCCCCGGAGATCAGGCCGGCGCCGGCCAGGCTGAAGTCGAGCAGGCCGAACATGCGCCGCTTGGTAAGCGAGCGCGTCCAGTCCTCGAGTTCGTCGAGCCGCCCCGCCGCCCAGCAGCCGCCGACGACGGCGCCGACCGACGTTCCGACCACGATGTCGGGCTTGAGGCCCGCGGCGTCGAAGGCGCGCAGCACGCCGATATGCGCCCAGCCGCGCGCGATGCCGCCGCCGAGCGCGATGGCGAGCGGCGGCACGGCGCGCCCCGGCGCCTGTTCCGGAGCGCCGGCGTCGTGCGTCTCGGCCAGCGAGCCTGGGCGGGAGATGAAGGAGGCAATGTCGGACAGCATGGGCGGACGCCGATTACGCGGACCCCGGCACTCTAGAGGCTTCACTTGAAGATCGGCTGAACGCCGGCCGTCTCAAGCCTTGTAGACCGCCTTCGGGTCGAAAAGCCGCGAGTCGTCGACGGGGCGCAGCCGCGTCCCGCCCTCCCCGCTCTCGACCGCGCGATAAAAGCAGGATTTGCGGCCGGTGTGGCAGGCCGCGCCGGTTCCGGCGACGCGCACCTTCAGCCACAGCGCGTCCTGGTCGCAATCGACCCGAAGCTCCTCGACCGCCATCTCGTGCCCGCTGCTCTCGCCCTTGCGCCAGAGTTTTGCGCGGGACCGCGAGTAGAAATGCGCGACGCCGGTCGAGATCGTCGCAGCGAGCGCCTCGGCGTTCATGTGCGCGAACATCAGCACGACGCCGTCCGCGTCGGTGACGATCGCGCCGATCAGGCCGTCGCGATCGAACTTCGGCTGGAAGACGGCGCCTTCCTCGATTTCCTCGTGGGAGCCGCGCTCGGCGAAAGAGATGGTCATGGTCGGGACCCTGCAATTGAGGCCGCGAGCTCTTCTTCCCCTCTCTGCGAAGCGGGAGAGGGTAAGGGCAAGGGCCTGTCAGGAACGATGTGGTCCGCGAGGCAAGGGCCACGCAAGCCGACGCCCCTCATCCTTACCTTCTCCCGCAAGCGGGAGAAGGGATCCGGAAGCGTCGAACGCTGGAAGCCCTCAGCGCGGCGGCTGGCCGGCGCGCACCAGCGTGATGAAGCGCACCTGCTCGGCCGGATCGTCGCGGAACAGGCCGGTGAACTGGGTCGTGACCGTCGAGACGCCGGACTTCTGGATGCCGCGCATCGACATGCACATGTGCTCGCCCTCGACCATCACGGCGACGCCGCGCGGCTTCAGGCTGTCGTCCATCGCCTCGGCGATCTGCGAGGTCAGCGCCTCCTGCGTCTGCAGGCGCTTGGCGAAGGTGTCGACCACGCGCGCGACCTTGGACAGCCCGACGACGCCGTTGGACGGATAGTAGGCGACATGCGCCTTGCCGAAGAACGGCACCATGTGGTGCTCGCAATGCGAGAAATACGGGATGTCGCGCAGCACGACCATGTCGTCATAGCCGGCGACGTCCTCGAACACGCGCTCGAGATCCTTGGCGGCGTCCTTGGAGTAGCCCCCGAACAGCTCCTCATAGGCCTTCACGACGCGCTTCGGCGTGTCGATCAGCCCCTCGCGCGTCGGGTCGTCGCCCGCCCATGCGATGAGCGTGCGGACTGCGGCCTCGGCCTGTTCGCGGGTCGGCTTGGGATGGCCCGCGATCGTCTTCGGCGCCGGAATGGGAACGCGGGCGCGGGGATGCTGTATGACGGCGTCCATGCAGAACCTCTTGGCGGGGCGCTAGCCCCTTACGCGCGACGACTGAACCCCGATCGAGACGTCCGAAGCGAGGCTTGAGCTTCGAAGGCCGGATCATGGCGGGGCGCGCCGCGACCGCCTATATAGGCCAGCAGGCACAGGCGAACAATGCGACCTTGAGCGCGAGTTCTTCGCCGGGGCGATTAGGCAAAGGCTTCCGCGCCGTGATCGACGACATCTATAACCGCCGTATCCTCGAACTCGCGGCGGACATTCCGCGGCTCGGACGGCTCGACGCGCCGGACGCAAGCGCGACCGCGCATTCGAAGCTGTGCGGCTCCACCGTCACCGTCGACCTCGCCTATGACGGCGAGAAGGTCACGGACTTCGCCCATGAGGTGCGGGCCTGTGCTCTGGGGCAGGCCTCCTCCTCGATCATGGGCCGCACCGTCGTCGGCCGCAGCGCGCAGGAGCTGCGCGAGGTGCGCGAGGCGATGCGCAAGATGCTCAAGGAGAACGGCCCGGTTCCGGACGGCGTCTGGGCCGACCTCAAGGTTCTGGAACCGGTGCGCGACTACAAGGCCCGCCACGCCTCGACCCTGCTGACCTTCGACGCCGTGGTCGACGCGCTCGACCAGATCGAAGCGCAGCGGGCCGCCTGAGGGCGAACGACGAGCGACATGACTTTCGGTCCCGAGCACTCACCCGAAGAGCAGTGGCGCAGGCTGCGCATCCTCTTGCGCATCGGCCTGCTGCTGTTCGCGGGCCTCCTCCTGCTTCTGCTCTACGGGCTGTGGGTCAGGTGACCGCCGCCCGGCGAGACGCCGGGACGCTGCTGCGGCGCGCCCCGCGCACCCTGCTGCGGCTGCCGATCCTCGCCTATCGCTACTCGCTGTCGATGCTGATCGGCCGCAAGTGCCGCTACCTGCCGACCTGCTCGGAGTTCGCCGACGAGGCGATCGCGAGGCACGGCGCCTGGGCGGGCGGGTGGATGGCGGCCGGCCGCGTCTGCCGCTGTCACCCTTGGGGCGGCGACGGCTTCGACCCCGTGCCGGCCGAATTGCCTTCGGACGCGACGTGGTCTAGGCCGTGGCGCTACGCCCGGCGCGGCGGACGGCCGGTTTGCGAGGCCGCCGACGCCTGACGGGCGCCCATTCGAAACATCGCTTACCTGCATTCGTAGGCAGAGAGTGAGCGGAGGAAATCAATGCCCCTCGTCACGTTCCCCGACGGCGCCCAGAAATCCTATGACGCCGGTGCGACCGGCGCCGACATCGCCGGCCAGATCTCCAAATCCCTCCTAAAGCGCACAGTCGCCATGGCGCTCGACGGCGTGGTCATGGACCTCGCCGACCCGATCGAGCACGACGCGAAGATCGAGTTCCTCGACCGCAACGACGCCCGCGCGCTCGAGCTCATCCGGCACGACTGCGCGCATGTGCTGGCGGAAGCGGTGCAGACGCTGTGGCCGCAGACGCAGGTCACCATCGGCCCGGTGATCGAGAACGGCTTCTATTACGACTTCGCGCGCGACGAGCCGTTCTCGACCGACGACATCTCGGCGATCGAGAGCGAGATGAGGAAGATCATCGCGCGGGACAAGCCCTTCACGAAGGAGATCTGGAGCCGCGACAAGGCCAAGGATTTCTTCCGGTCCAAGGGCGAGCTGTTCAAGGTCGAGCTGGTCGACGCCATTCCGGAAGACCAGTCGCTGAAGATGTATGCGCAGGGCGAGTGGATGGACCTCTGCCGCGGCCCGCACATGACGTCGACGGGCAAGATCGGCGACGCCTTCAAGCTGATGAAGGTGGCCGGCGCCTACTGGCGTGGCGATTCGAACAACCCGATGCTCCAGCGCATCTACGGCACGGCCTTCCCGGACCGCGCCGGGCTCGACGCCTATCTCCACATGCTGGAGGAGGCGGAGAAGCGCGACCACCGGCGGCTCGGGCGCGAGATGGACCTCTTCCACTTCCAGGAGGAAGGCCCCGGCGCCGTGTTCTGGCATCCAAAGGGCTGGACGCTGTTCCAGACGCTGATCGCCTATTCGCGGCGCGTCGTGAACACGTCGGGCTTCGTCGAGGTGAACACGCCCCAGATCCTCGACCATTCCCTGTGGCAGACGTCCGGCCACTGGGAATGGTACCGCGAGAACATGTTCGTCACGCAGACCGAGGACGAGCGCGTCTTCGCGATCAAGCCGATGAACTGCCCCGGCCATGTGCAGATCTTCAAGCACGGCCTGAGGAGCTATCGCGAACTGCCGATCCGCATGGGCGAATTCGGCATCGTCCATCGCTACGAGCCGTCCGGCGCGCTGCACGGCATGATGCGCGTGCGCGCCTTCACGCAGGACGACGCGCATATCTTCTGCACCGACGAGCAGTTCATGGCCGAGACGCTCGCGCTGAACGAGCTGATCCTCGGCATGTATTCCGATTTCGGCTTCGACCAGATCGTGCTGAAGCTTTCGACGCGCCCCGAAAAGCGGGTCGGCTCGGACGCGCTGTGGGACCGCGCCGAGCAGGTGATGGGCGACGCGCTCGAGGCCATCAAGGCGAAGTACGGGAACCGGGTCACCACCGAGGTGAATCCCGGCGAAGGCGCCTTCTACGGGCCGAAGTTCGAATATGTCCTGCGCGACGCCATTGGCCGCGACTGGCAGTGCGGCACGATCCAGGTCGATTTCAACCTGCCGGAGCGCTTCGGCGCCTTCTACATCGGCGCGGACGGCGAGAAGCACCATCCGGTGATGATCCACCGCGCGATCTTCGGCTCGCTGGAGCGCTTCACCGGCATCCTGATCGAGCACTTTGCGGGCCATTTCCCGCTATGGCTCGCGCCGGTGCAGGCCGTGGTGACGACGATCACGTCGGAGGCCGACGACTACGCGGTCGAGGTCGCGGCCGAGTTGCGCAAGGCGGGGCTCCGTGTCGAGCTCGACCTTCGCAACGAGAAGATCAACTACAAGGTCCGCGAGCACTCGCTGACCAAGATCCCCGCGCTGGTCGTCGTCGGCAAGAAGGAGGCGGAGACGCGCGGCGTCTCGGTCCGCCGGCTCGGCAGCCAGGGCCAGACCTCGATGACGCTCGACGAGTGCGTGGCTTCCCTCACGAATGAGGCGACGCCGCCGGACGTCAGGCGGGCGAAGCTGGACGACCAGGCCGCGGCGCTCGCGGCGGAGTGACGCCGCCTTCGCGAGCCAGGCCCAGGCTCACCGTCATGCCCGGGCTTGACCCGGGCATGACGGCTTCGTTCAGAACGGCCCCTTGAACACGAAGAACGCCCCGAGCGCGATGAAGGCGAAGCCGATCGCGACGTTCAGGGTGATGGCTTCCTTCAGGTAGAAGGTCGAGAAGCCGACGAAGACGATGAGGGTGATGACCTCCTGCATCGTCTTGAGCTGGGCCGCGCTGTAGACCTCGTGGCCGAGCCGGTTCGCTGGGACCGCGAAGCAGTATTCGATCAGCGCAATCGCCCAGCTCGCCAGCACGACGAGCCACAGCGGCTTGTCGGTGAACTTGAGGTGCCCGTACCAGGCGAACGTCATGAAGACGTTCGAGGCCAGCAGCAGGACGATCGGCAGGACGTTCGGGGCCGAGACGGGCATCGGGGAACTTTCGGCGGGACGGTCTGCGCCAACGCGCTATCCCGCCGCCTGTTCCTCCGCAAGCAGCTCCCGACCGCGCGTCACGCGGTCGCGATGTACTCGCGCATGGCGGACGCTTCCGCCTCGATCGACTCGATGCGGTACTTCACGATGTCGCCGATCGAGACCATGCCGACGAGGCGCTCACCCTCCATGATCGGCACGTGCCGGAACTTTCCGCGGGTCATGCGCTCGGACACGTCGTCGATCGTGTCGTGCGAGGTCGCCGTCACGACGTCCCGCGTCATGAGCTCGGCGACGCCGTGGGTCACCGTCTCGTTGCCGAAGCGGGCCAGGGCGCGCACCAGATCGCGCTCGGTGATGATGCCGGCCACCCCGTCGCGGCCGTCGGAGACGACGACGGCGCCGATGGCTTTCTCGGCCAATACGCGCGCGACCGTCGCAATCGTGTCCTCCGGCAGGACTGTGACCACGCCGGATCTCTTGGCGGACAGAATCGCTTCGACCTTCATGACATCTCCTCTCCAACCGTCTTGCGCGGCGTTACGCGGAGGCGCACCCCCGTGAACCGGGAGACCCGGGACGTCAGCTGTCGAGCGTGGAGCGTCCCGAAGCTCCGCTGCGCCCATCATGCGGGGCTGCGACGTCTTGGCGCAAGGCCTCGGGCCATTCGTCTTCCGGATCAATCGGATCACGATACCGCGGGGTCGGGTCGAGCGCCGAGAACAGCAGCAGGCCGGCGACGAAGCCGCCGATATGGGCCTCCCAGGCGACGTTCGCGTCGTCGCCCGTCAGGGCGCCGCCGGCGAGGCCGAACAGCAGATTCGCGCCGAACCAGGCGGCGAGGAAGCCGATGATCTGCGGGCGTGACAGGGCGCGAAGGATTGGTTCCGCGGGGGCCTGGAACGTCGAGCGGTCCTGCGTCCGCAGCGCGCCGAGCGGTCCCCCCGCCTGGAACATGAAGCGCATCGCGGCGGCCATATGGGCCGAGATCGCCGCCGAGGCGCCGACCACGGGCGTCGGCTGCCCGAAATGCAGCGCGAGGTGGGTGGCGGCCCCGGCCACCGCCGTGAGCGCCGAAAAGATGAGGAACCGCGCCGCGCCGAAGCGCCAGGCCACGGCGCTGCCGAAGGCGAGCATGCAGATCGAATTGACGATCAGGTGCGTCCAGCCGCCATGCAGGAAGGCGTAGCTCAGGAAGGTCCAGACCTTCGGTCCCGTCCCGATCGACGCGAGCTCTGAAAAATACTGCGAGGCTTCGTCGTAGCGCGCGGGGATGAAGGCGAAGCGCAGCAGCACCTCGAGGTCGGCCTCTTCCGATAGAAAGCTGCGGCCGATGTGGATCGCCGCGAACAGGGCGATCAGCGTCACCACCGTCGCCGGCGCGTTGAAGATGGGTTCGCGTGTGTCCGTCACCTTGGCGCGCCGATTCGTTGCGAGGTCCGGCGCCGCTGCGACCGACGGCGATGGCCGGAGACGTGCGACGCATCGGCAGTGCTCGCGCGAAGCGGCGGCTTTTGCAATACGGCGCAAGGTCGACGCCGTCTGGCACGTTGGCTGCTGGATACCTCTTCGATCGCTCATTTCGCCCGAAATCCGTCCCATCGCGGGACAGATCGGCCGATCGGGGCGTGGATGGAGAGGAAGACGACCATGAAGGCCGCCGCGACGAAGGAGCTCTTCGGATACTGGAACCGGCTGCGCGGCGCCCGCGCGGCGCCGGAGCGCTCGGACGTGGATCCGGTCGCGATCCGCGGCGCGCTCGGCGACGTCTTCATCCTCGAGGTCGATGCGGCCGACGGCTTTCCTTTCCGGCTGTCGGGCTCGCGGATCTGCGCGATCGCCGGCCACGAGATGAAGGACGAGCGGTTTCTCGATCTGTGGCGCGGCCCGGACCGGGACACGATGCGCGGCGCGCTCGATTCGGTTTCGGACGACGCGGCGGTGGCGGTGGTCGGGGCGCGCGGCTTCACAGAACTCGACCGGCAGGTCGACCTCGAGATTTCGCTGCTCCCGCTGCGCCATCGCGGCCGAACACATGCGCGCCTTCTCGGCTCGATGGCGGCGATCGAGACGCCCTACTGGCTGGGGGTGAGCCCGGTGACCCGCTTCGAGCTGACCTCTTTGCGGATGATCTGGCCCAGCGGACGCAGGCGATTCCAGGACGCGGCCGCCGATCTCGCGCCGCCGCCGAGCGTGCGCGAGACCGGCCGCCGGATCGGTCGTTTCTTCGTCTTCGACGGCGGTCGATGAAACATCGTCGGCAGAAGCGAAAGTTACGGCGCGTTAACGCCGTTCCTTTAACTTTTCGACATGTCCGGCCGCGACCTCGCGCGCTCAGGCAAGTCGACACGTCACTAGCTGCGGTGCGGACGCTGATGTTCTCATTGAAGGTCCCGCTTTCGGACGAGCGTCGCCGGCACCAGCGCGTCAAGGTTGCGCTGCTGGGCCGCTACATGCTGTCGTCGCGTCGCGAGTATCCGTGCCAGACCGTCGACATGTCGCCCGGCGGCCTCGCCCTCATCGCGCCGGTCCCGGCGCAGCCCGGCGAGCGCGTCGTCGTTTATCTCGATCACGTTGGCCGCGTCGAAGGCCAGATGGTGCGCTCGATCCCGAACGGCTTCGCCATGTCGGTCTCCGCTACCATCCGCAAGCGCGACAAGCTCGCGGCGCAGCTCACCTGGCTGACGAACCGCAACATGCTCGGGCTGCCGGAGGACCGTCGGCACGAGCGCGTCGCGCCGAAGAATCCCCGCGCGGTCCTCGTGACCGAGGACGGCATGCAGACCGAAGTGCGGATTGTCGACGTGTCGCTCTCGGGCGCCGCGGTCACCACCTCGCTGGACCTCCCCATCGGGACGCCGGTCATGCTCGGCAAGACCGCAGCCCGCGTCGTGCGTCATTTCGAGAACGGCATGGCGCTCGAGTTCGCGCGAACGCAGAACCAGGAGCAGCTCTCCGAACAGTTCGGCTGAGCGCCCTTCCTTTTCGTCTCGCTGACAAAGCGCCGCCCCTCCGGGCGGCGTTTTCGTTTTTGCGCCCCGGGACGCCTCGCGCGCCCGCCGAGCGCCGACTCAGGCCGTGCGGATGAAGGCCGATGAACGGCCATTCAGCGGCATGGTTTCCCCTTCGTAAATCGACCCCCCGCTTTTCCGGAGGCCGTTAACTTTTGGGCGACCAAGTCTTCCCCTCATCTTCTTGATGTCGACCAGCAAGGTAAACGAAATACCCTATACATCTCTAAACAATTGACTTCTCAAAAGTTGCTGATTTCCAAATCTCGTCGCTAAAAACGCGATCTTCGACTTATGCCGACAGCAAATCGAATGTGCGACGTTGCTTCCCATGGCAGGACGGGGGCAACAAATGCTCAACTCTATCAAGAATAACACGATTTATATCTTGTTTGGACTGCTTTCCAGCGGATTCACCTTGGCGGAGACCAAGGCCGCGGAGCCGGTCCGGATGGCGGCCGCGACCCCCATGGTCGTGGAAGGCGTCTCGAAGGCGCCGATCGGCTGGGTCGACTTCTGCAAGGCGAACCCGGCGGACTGCGCGGCGGCCCCGGCGAAGGCCGTGCGGATGCGCCTGACGCAGGCCCGCTACGCCGAGCTCGACCGCATCAACCGCATGGTCAACATCACGGTGGAGCCGGTCACCGACCAGGAGCTCTACGGCGTCGAGGAGAAGTGGACCTATCCGGTCGACGGCAAGGGCGACTGCGAGGACTACGTCCTCGAGAAGCGCCGCCAGCTGATCGCGGCCGGCTGGCCCCGCCAGGCGCTGCTGATCACGGTCGTCCGCGACCTCAAGGGCGACGGCCACGCGATCCTCACCGTCGCGACCGACAAGGGCGACTACGCCCTCGACAACCAGGCCGACGACGTCAAGCCGTGGTTCGACACCGGCTACACCTTCATCAAGCGCCAGTCGCAAATCGACCAGAACCAGTGGGTGCTGCTCGGCGACGGCATCAACCCGGTCGGCGTCGCCACCGCGCCGTAAGCCTCGCGAGATCCAGGGACGCTTGCGTCGGTCACGTCCCCACTCCCGCCACGACCGACCAAGCCAGAGGCCGGCTCCCGCCCAGGAGCCGGCCTCGACCGTTTCGGACGGCGCGGATCAGTCGATCCGCTTCATGCCCTCGCGGAAGCGGCGGCCGTTCGCGACATAACGGCCGGACGTGCCGAGAAGCTTGATCTCCCAGTCGGGACCCAGCGTCCGGATCACCTTGGCGGGCGAACCGACGATCATCGAGAAGTCCGGAAACTCCTTGCCTTCCGTGACCAGCGCGCCGGCGCCGACGAGGCAGGACTTTCCGATCTTCGCGCCGTTCAGCACGATCGCGCCCATGCCGATCAGGCTGCCCGCCCCGATCGTGCATCCGTGAACGATCGCGCCATGCCCGACCGTGCAGTCCGGTCCGATGTCGATCGGAAAGCCCGGATCGGTGTGCAGGACACAACCGTCCTGGATGTTGGAGCGGGCGCCGATCCGGATCGGCTCGTTGTCGCCGCGCAGCGTCGAGCCGAACCAAACGCTGGCGTCCTCCTCGAGCACGACTGCGCCGACCACGACCGCGTTCTCGGCCACGAAGAAGCGGCGGTTCGCGGGAACCTGGGGGGATACGCCGTCGAGGGAATAGAGCGCCAAGGGTCGGCTCCTGAAGTCTGCATGCCCGCGCGCCGATTAGCGCGCCGCCGAAGCGCCCGCAAGGCGAGGCGCCTGCCGCGGAAAGTCTGTCGCGCGGGCGTCATGCGGCGCATCGTATCTGAAACCGTTCCAATCGGGGTGGCGACATGAGCGGCGACGACATGAACGGCTCGCGGATCTCACGCCGCGACGCGCTTAAACTCACGCTCGCCGCCGGCGTCACGGCGACCTCGGTCACCCTGGCCGTGACGAGCCCCGCGGAGGCCGCGAAGGCCGGAGTCTTCCTGCACGGCGTCGCGAGCGGCGATCCGCGCCAGTCGCGCGTGGTCATCTGGACCCGCGTCACGAAAAAGAACGGCGGCGAGGCGGTTCCGGTGAAATGGACCGTCGCCGAAGACAGGAAGATGCGCCGCGTGGTGAAGGAAGGAAACGCCTCGGCGCGCCCCGGCCGCGACTTCACGGTCAAGGTCGATGTCGACGGGCTCGAACCGGGCAAGACTTACTTCTACCAGTTCAAGTCCTCGGGCGACCTGTCGCCGGTCGGGCGCATGCGCACCCTGCCCAAGGGCGAGGTGAAGAAGCTGAAGCTCGCGGTGTTTTCCTGCTCGAACTTCGAGCTCGGCTACTTCAACGCCTATGCCGAGGCGGCGAAGATCGACGACCTCGACGCCGTGCTGCATCTTGGCGACTACATCTACGAATACGGTCCGGGCCTCGGCGGCTACACCACGCCCGCGACGGTCGCCGGCCTCGTGCCGAAGCCGCGCGATTCGGAGCTCGACCCGCCGCAGGAGATCGTCCTGCTCGACCAGTACCGCGCCCGCCACGCTCTTTACCGGACCGACAGGCGCCTGCAGGCGCTCCACCGCGACAACGCCTTCATCAACATCTGGGACGACCACGAGGTCGCCAACGACGCCTGGACCGGCGGCGCGGAGAACCACCAGCCGGACGCGGAAGGCTCGTGGCAGGCCCGCAAGAAGGCCGGCGTCCGCGCCTTCTACGAGTGGCTGCCGATCCGCGATCCCGAGGACGGCGAGCGCATCGACCCCGAGACAGGCAACCCGGACGAGCTCTACCGCAGCTTCGATTTCGGCGATCTCGCCCGCATCATCATGATCGACACCCGCGAGGCCGCGCGCGACGAGCAGCTTTCGACGCCCGCGCTCGCCGGCGCCTATACCGGCGTCCCGCCGCAGGGGCCGTTCCCGCGCGATCTCGACGGCGACGGCTCGGTCCGCACGCTGATCGGGTCGAAGCAGCAGAAGTGGTTCGACAGGAAGATCGCCGAGACCACACAGCCCTGGCAGATCATCGGCAACCAGGTGCTGATGTTCTACCAGGCGGCGCCCGACATCCTCGGCAGCGCGGTGCTGAGCGCCGAGGAGAAGACGAAGTTCCTCGCAACGATCGACCAGCTGTTCGGCGCCGGCGCCGGCCAGCAGTTCGCCCAGCTCGGCGCCGCCGGCCTGCCCTCCCCGCTCGCGGCCGACGCATGGACCGGCTACCCGACCGCGCGCGTCGCGATGCTGAAGTCGCTGTCGAAGGCCTCGAACCCGATCGTTCTGACCGGCGCCTCGCATCAGGCCTGGACCGCAAACCTCGTCCTGCCGACGGCGTCGGACTCCATCCCCGTCGCGCCTGAGTTCGGCGGGACGTCGGTGAGTTCGCCGGGTCTGGAGCAGTACATCCTCGACATCCCCCCCGAAACGTCGGCGGCGCTGCTCGTGGAGACCTCGGGCAAGCGCCCCAATGCGGACCAGCTGATCTACACCGATCAGTCGCGCCGCGGCTTCATGCTGGTGGAGGTCACGCCGAAGGCGGCGACGGTCGACCACGTGTTCGTGTCGACGGTGTTCGAAACGAAGTGGACGACCGAGACCAAGCGCTTCCGGGTGCCGCTCGGCGCGAAGGCGACGAGCCTCGGCGAGGTCTGACCGCTTCCGCGCTCTCAGGCGAAGGCGGAGAGCGCCGCTGAGCCGATGACGAGGCTCCACAGGCCCGACAGGACGGTCGCGACGAACACCGCCGCGGCCGGCCGCTTGCCCCCGAACAGGCAGTTGCGCAGCAGGATGTAGGCGGCGCCGAGCGTCACCACCGGCACGGCGAGCGCCGCCGTGACGTCGGGCGCGCGCAGCAGGCGGAAGCCCGCGGGAAGGCCCGTCGCGGCCTCAAAGCCCGACGCGATCGCGCCGGACAGCGCGAAGCCGAGCGCGACGGTGAGAACGGGCTGGATCAGGGTCATGGGGGGCCTCCTGCCGCACAGGCAGCAAGAGGCGGGCCGTCCCATCGCGGGACGGCGCAAACGTGCGGTCAGTCGAGGTCGGTCTCGAGGATCGCCATCGAGAAATTGTAGGAGAGGTCGCCGTCCTCGTCGTCGCGGAACAGCACGCCGACGAACTCCTCGCCGATATAGACCTCGGCGGAATCGTCCTTGCGAGGCCGCGCCACGACGCGGAAGGCGGGGTTCTGGAACTGCTTGCGCAGATAGGTCTGCACGCGCTCGAGCTCGCGCTTGTCCACGGTCTGCTCCTCGGGAAACACTGGAAACTGAGGACGCGACGATGCGTCCGGACGGGTCGCGGCGAGGCTTGCCACGGCGGGGCGCGCGAGGCAAGGCGTCGGCGCGCCGCCACGGCGTTTCACTCGGCCGCGTCGCGCTCCGGCGCCGGCAGCCGAACGCGGTCGGGAGGCCCGGGCAGGCGCGCCGGCACGCGCGGCAAAGTGAGCGTGACCTTCAGCCCGGGAGCGTTGTCGTCGAGCGCAAGTTCGCCGCCGTGGAGCCGAGCCACGGCGTTGGCGAGCGCAAGGCCAAGGCCCGATCCGGGACGCGAGCGGCTGCTGTCGAGCCGCACGAAGCGCTCGACCGCCCGGGCGCGGTCGGCCTCGGGAATGCCGGGTCCCCGGTCGGCGACGGCGATCCGCACGCTGGCGCCGTCGGCCTCGGAGGACACCGTCACCTCGTTCCCGGTCCCCTCGCCAGTCGCATAGTTCAGCGCGTTCTCGACGAGGTTCGCGACCACCTGTCCGATGAGCTCGCGGTTGCCGAGCACGGTCACCGAAACGGGCGCGACGACGGTGAGCGTCGCGCCGCGCTCTTCCGCGAGCGGCTCGTAGAGTTCGGCGACGCCGCGCACGACGTCCGCGACGTCGAGCTCGGCGAGCTGGTCCCGGCCGCCGCCGGATTCCGCGCGGGCGATCAGCAGCAGCGCGTTGAAGATGCGGATCATGCCGTCGGACTCGGCGATGATCTGCTCGATCGAGCCCTGCCAGTCCTCTTCGGTGCGCGCGTCGCGCAGCGCCGCCTCGGCGCGGTTCCGAAGCCGGGTCAGCGGCGTCTTGAGGTCGTGGGCGATGTTGTCCGAGACTTCCTTCAGCCCCGCCATCAGCTCGTTGATGCGTTCGAGCATGGCGTTGACCGCCTCGGCGAGCCGATCGAACTCGTCGCCAGATCCGGTGACGGCGAGCCGCCCCGACAGGTCGCCAGCCATGATCGAGCGGCTGGTCTCGGTCATGGCGTCGAGCCGCTTCAGCACGCGCTTGGCCACGAAAACGCCGCCCGCGAGGCCGAGGACGACGACCAGCGCCAGCGACCACTGGACGGCGTTGGCGATGACGCCCTTCAGGCGCTCGCGCTCCTCCGTGTCGCGGCCGACGAGGAGCCGGTAGCCGCCCGGCAGCAGGAAGACGCGCACCACGGCGGGGTAAGGCGCCGCCGTGTCATGCCCGGACAGCTGGTAGGGCAGCTCCCGCTCCCCCGGCTCTGCGAGCGAGGCGCCGGGCAGGCCCGAGATGTTGCCGGCGAGCGGATCGCCCGTAAAGGTCGTGAGCAGGTAGATCGACCCGTTGGCGGCCCGGTTCGAGCGCTCGTCCACGACCGCGACGAGTTTCCGGACGCCGCCCTGGCGGTACTGTTCGGCAAGGCCGGTGATCTCGGCGCTGACGGTGGCGTTCAGCTGCCCGGCGATCAGCGCGTTCGCGTGCCAGGACACATAGGCCAGCACCACCATTGACAGCGCCGCGAACACCGCCAGATAGGCCAGCGCGAGCTTGAAGGCGGTTGTTCGGAGAAGCTTACCGAGCGCCGTCACGGATCATGTACCCCGCGCCGCGCACCGTGTGCAGCAGCTGCTTGTCGAAGCCTTTGTCGATCTTCGAGCGCAAACGGGAGACATGGACGTCGATGACATTGGTCTGGGGATCGAAATGATAGTCCCAGACATTCTCCAGCAACATCGTGCGCGTGACCACCTGTCCGGCGTTGCGCATGAGATATTCGAGCAGCCGGAACTCGCGCGGCTGGAGCGGCACGTCCTGCCCGCCGCGCGTCACCGTATGCGACAGCCGGTCGAGCTCGAGGTCCCCGATCCGATAGACCGTCTCCTGCGCGCTCGCGCCGCCGCGCCGCGACAGCGCCTCGACGCGGGCGAGCAGCTCCGCGAAGGCGTAGGGCTTGGTGAGATAGTCGTCGCCGCCGGCGCGCAGGCCCTGGACGCGGTCGTCGACCTGACCTAGCGCCGACAGGATGAGGACGGGGGTCTTCGATCCCTCGCCCTTGAGCCGGCCGATCAGCGTCAGGCCGTCGAGCTTGGGCAGCATGCGGTCCACGACCAGCACGTCGTAATTCGCGCCGCTTGCGAGCGCGTAGCCTTCCTCGCCGTCCGCCGCGTGGTCCGCGACATGGCCGGCCTCGGCGAAGCCCTTCACCACATAGGCGGCCGCCTCGCGGTCGTCCTCGACGATCAGAAGTTTCATGGCCGAGGTCATGACGCGGCTCCAGGTCCGCCGCAAGCGGCGCGTGCGTTCCAGCGGATCGTCGGAGGAACCCGGCGCGCCCCTCGCGAAGGCAGAGGGAGCCGCCTTGCGCAGGGACGCGGGAGTTTCGCGGGAAGCGGCGGACGGCCGGGGGAACCGTCCGCCGCCCACGAAGCGCCCTGCCGCGGATCGGGGGAGACCGCGCCAGGGCTCAGTCGGCGAAGGCTTATCCAGCCTTGCCGATCTCGATCGCGACGAAGCGCGTCTGGTCGTTGCGCTTGACGAGCAGCAGGACCGACTTGCGGCCGTCCTTCTGCGCGGCGTCGAGCTGGGCGGTGACGTCCGAGACGCTGGAGACCGCCTTGCCGGACACCTTCATGATGACGTCGCCCTGCTCGAGCTTGCCGGCCGCGGCGCCGTCCTCGTCGATCTGGGTGACGACGAGGCCCTGGTCGCCGGAGTTGCCGAGCTTGCTCGCGGGCGTCACCTCGATGCCGAGCTTGACCTTGCCGCCGTCGGCGGAGTCGGCGTCGGCGTCCGGGGTGAGCGCGGCCTGCTTGGGCTCGTCCGGCAGCGTGCCGAGCTTGAGCTCCTTGGTCTCTTCCTTGCCGTCGCGCCAGATGGTCAGCGTGACCGGCTTGCCGGGGTCCATCGAGGCGATGCGCCGCGACAGTTCGCGCGCGGTCGGAATCTCCTCGCCGTTGACCTTGAGGATGGTGTCGCCGGACTTCAGGCCCGCCTGCTCGCCAGGCGTGCCCTTCTGGGCCTCCGCCACGAGCGCGCCATAGGCCTTCTTGAGGCCGATCGACTCGGCGATCTCGTCGGTCACCGGCTGGATCTGCACGCCGATGTAGCCGCGCGCGATCTTTCCGCCGTTCTTGAGCTTGTCGATGATGCCGGTCGCGACCTCGGAGGGGATCGAGAAGGCGATGCCGACATTGCCGCCGGACGGCGAGAAGATCGCGGTGTTCACGCCGACGACCTCGCCCTTCAGGTTAAAGGTCGGGCCGCCCGAGTTGCCGCGGTTCACCGCCGCGTCGATCTGCAGGAAGTCGTCATAGGGACCGGCGCCGATGTCGCGGCCACGAGCCGAGACGATGCCGGCCGTGACCGTGCCGCCGAGGCCGAACGGGTTGCCGACCGCGATCACCCAGTCGCCGACGCGCGGGCCTTCCGGCGCGCCGAACTTCACGAACGGCCAGTCCTTCTTGTCGCTATCGACCTTGAGCAGCGCGAGGTCGGTGCGGGCGTCGGTGCCGATCACCTTGGCCTTCACCGTGTCGTCCTTGTCGCCGATGACGAGCTCGACCTCCTTGGCGCCCGCGACGACGTGGTTGTTCGTCACCGCATAGCCGTCGCCGGAGATGAAGAAGCCGGAACCCTGGCTCATGCCGCGGGGCTTCGGCGCCTTGTTGCCGGGGCCGCCGCGCTGGCCGAACTCCTTGAAGAACTTCTTCAGCGGATGGCCGTCGGGCAGCTGGTCGAGGCCCGGAATGTTCGGGGCGCCGCCGCCGCCGCCCGGCGCGTCGCCGTCCTCGGCGACCGACACGTTCTTGACCCGCACGCTCACCACCGCCGGCTTCACCCGTTCCACGACGTCGGCGAAGCTCGGCAGCGCGGGCGCCGCCTGCGGCTGGATCGCGCTCGACTGCTCGGCGCGCGCCGGGGTCGAGCCGGTCGTCAGCGACGAGGCGCCGAACGCGCCGGCGAGCGCCAGAGCGAGCGCCGAGGCGATGATGGGAGTCTTCCGCCGGGCCAGGAAACCGCGCTTGTCGGCTGCGGTCGGCTCGGTGCGGGATTCGATCGTCATGGACGTCAGTCTCCGAACGGGTGTCTCGTGCTGCCCATATGGGCGTCTGATCCGCAGATTCACGTACGCATCATTACGCGCGGCTGTCGGGCGCATGAAATTTAGGTAAGCCGCGAACGGCTCACCCGGCCTTTCGGCCCGCCTGCTCGCCGTCTTTCGACAGCAGCGACTCGAGCCGCGCCCGTTCACTCTCGGACAGACTCTCGGCGGTTTCAGGGCGGCGGCGCGCGCGACGCGCCCAGACGAGATAACCGATCAGTCCGAGGCCCAGCACGGCGGGGGCGAGGCCCCACAGCAGCAGCGTCTCGCCTCTCAGCCGCGGGCGCAAGAGCACGAACTCGCCGTAGCGGGCGACGAGGAAGTCCAGGACCTCGGTATCGCTGTCGCCCGCCTTGACGCGCTCGCGCACCAGCACGCGCAGATCCTTGGCGAGCGGGGCGTCGCTGTCGTCGATCGACTGGTTCTGGCAGACCATGCAGCGCAGTTCAGCCCCGAGCGCGCGGGCGCGCGCCTCCTGCGCCGGGTCGGTCAGCTGCTCGCCGGGATTGACGGCGAAGGCGGGGGCGGCGGCGAAAAGCGTGAGCAGAACGAGCGCCGACAACATGCGCCTGCAGAAGCCGACTGCGTGCTTCGAGACGGCGCTGCGCGCCTCCTCAGCATGAGAAGGGTTGGAGCCTGCCGATGCTGAACGCGAACGGGCCATGGCGCCTGCCCCCCTCATGCTGAGGGGCCGGCCATCGGCCGGCGTCTCGAAGCACGCAGTCGGCCTCCGCAACGCTTCACTCCGCCGGCTGCAGCGCGGGCGCGGTGCGGGCCGCCTTGCGTGGCGCGCCGACCCTGAGGCGCCGGTCGGCGAGCGACAGGCAACCGCCGATCCCCATCACCACCGCGCCGAGCCAGATCAGCAGCACCAGGGGCTTGTAGGTCAGGCGCAGGCCGGTCGCGCCGTCGCCGCGCGCCTCCGCCGTCGCCGCATAGAGCTGCGACAGGCCGAAGGTCGCGATGCCCGATTCCGCGATGTCCATCTTGCGGGCCGTGTAGAGCCTGCGCGACGGCTCGACGACGGCGACGGGCGAGCCGTCCTCGATCACCGTGAGGCGGGCGACGACCGCGCGGTAGTTCGGGCCGCGCTTTTCCTCCGTGCCGTCGAACATGACGTCGTAGCGGCCGACGCGGGTCTGGTCGCCCGGCTTCAGCGCGACGACCTGCTCGCTCGACCAGGAGGTCGCCGAGACGACGCCGATGAGCGTGACGCCGAGCCCTGCATGGGCGAGCGCCGCGCCCCAGGAGGATCTCGGCAGGCCCTTGGCGCGCGACCGCACATCGGCGAAGGGCGCGCGGAACAGTTTTGTGCGCTCGACGATCTCGGCGAAGGCGCCGCAGATCGCGAACAGGCCGATGCCGATCCCGATCGGGGCCAGCGTCGGGCCGCCGCGGACGAAGCCGGCGACGACGCAGGTCACCACGATCGCCGCGCCGAGCGCCCAGACGAGCCCGCGCGCAGCGCGGCCGACGTCGCCGCGCTTCCAGGCGAGCAGCGGCCCGAACGGCATGACCAGCATCAGCGGCAGCATGATCGGCCCGAAGGTCGCGTTGAAGAAGGGCGGGCCGACCGAGATCTTCTCATCGGTCAGCGCCTCGAGCGCGAGCGGATAGAGCGTGCCGACGAACACCGCGACGGTGGCGGCGGTCAGGAAGATGTTGTTGAGGACGAGCGCCCCCTCGCGCGAGACCGGCGCGAAGATGCCGCCCTGCTTCAAGGCCGGCGCGCGCAGCGCATAGAGCGCGAGGCTGCCGCCGACGAAGATCGTCAGGATGATCAGGATCGCGACGCCGCGCGCGGGATCGACTGCGAAGGCGTGGACCGAGGTCAGGACGCCCGAGCGCACCAGGAAGGTGCCGAGCAGCGACAGAGCGAAGGTCAGCAGCGCGAGCAGGATGGTCCAGACCTTGAGCGCCTCGCGCTTCTCCATCACCGCCGCGCAGTGGAGCAGAGCGGTGCCGGAGAGCCACGGCATCAGCGAGGCGTTCTCGACCGGGTCCCAGAACCAGAAGCCGCCCCAGCCAAGCTCGTAATAGGCCCAGTAGGAGCCCATCGCGATGCCGAGCGTCAGGAAGATCCAGGCGACCAGCGTCCAGGGCCGCACCCAGCGCGCCCAGGCGGCGTCGATCTTGCCCTCGATCAGCGCGGCGACCGCGAAGGAAAACGCCATCGAGAAGCCGACATAGCCGACATAGAGCAGCGGCGGATGGATCGCGAGGCCGGGGTCCTGCAGCAGCGGGTTGAGGTCCTGCCCCTCGATCGGCGCCGGCGCGACGCGCGAGAAGGGATTTGACGTGATCAGGACGAACAAGAGGAAGGCGACCGAGATCGTCGCCTGCACGGCGAGCACGTCGGCCTTGAGGCGCTGCGGCAGGTTCCGGCCGAACAGCGCGACCAGCGCGCCGAACAGCACGAGGATCAGCACCCAGAGCAGCAGGGAGCCCTCGTGGTTCCCCCAGACGCCGGTGAACTTGTAGATCAGCGGCTTCGCCGAATGCGAGTTCTCGACGACGTTCAGCACCGAGAAGTCGGAGGTCACATAGGCGTGGGTCAGCGCCGCGAAGGCGAGCGCGACGAAGGTGAACTGGGCGACGGCGAGCGGCGAGGCGAGGCCCATGAGCGAAGCGTCGCGGACGCGCGCGCCCCAGAACGGCAGCACCGACTGCAGGAGCGCGAGCGCGAGCGCGAGGACGAGCGCGTAGTGGCCTGTCTCCGCGATCATTTCGCCGCCCCCGGCTTAGGCGCGGAGGTCCCGGCCCCCTCGCCTTCCTTCCACAGACCCTGCTGCTTCAGGCGGTCGGCGACGTCCTTGGGCATGTAGGTCTCGTCATGCTTCGCGAGCACGTTGTCGGCCTTGAACACGCCGTCGACGCCGACAGCGCCTTCCGTCACGACGCCCTGTCCTTCGCGGAACAGGTCCGGCAGCAAGCCGGTGTAGATCACCGGCTGGTCGGCCTTCACGTCGGTCACGACGAAGCGGGTCGTGGTGCCCTCATGGACGATGGAGCCCTGCTTCACGAGCCCGCCGAGCCTCAGGCGCGTTCCGACCATGTCGCTCTTGCCGGCGAGTTCGCTCGGCGTGCGGAAAAACACCAGCGAGTCGTTGAAGGCGTTGAGGATCAAAGCGGTGGCGGCGGCGAGCGCGAGCCCGATCACGGCCAGCAACGCGAGGCGTCGGCGCTTGCGCGCGCTGGCGCGGCGGCGCGGGGTCGGGAAGGAGGAGGAAGCGTCGACCGTCATGACCTAAACCCTTACGCGCCGCCGCCCTCGAGACCAAGCCCGAGCGCCAGCGCCTCGAGCCGCGTCGTCGCGCGGGCGTCGGAGGCGAACTTCTGGCGCGCGGCGGTCAGGGCGTCGCGCGCCTTGTCCATGTCGCCGAGCGCGGCGCGGGCGTTGACCAGCCTCAGCCACTCGCCCACGTCGCCGCCGTCCTGCGCCAGCCGGTCCGCAAGGCCGTCGACCATCGTCTTCACGAAGGCCATGCGCTCGTCCGCCGTCTTGATCTTTTCGGCCTGCTCGGGCGACGGCGGCGGCAGCGCCGGCACCGCCGCGATGCGCTGGAACTCGCCCTTCAGCGCGTCGAGATAGGGCGCGTCCTCCGGCGCCTTGGTCAGCAGCGGCTTGAGGCGCGCCACGGCGCCGGCGACGTCGCCGTCCTGCTCGGCGGCGCGGGCGAGATAGAACGCGCCCTTGGGCGACGGATTTTCGCCCGCGACCGAACGCTCGAACGCGCCGCGCGCCTGGTCGGTCACGACGCCGTCCGCCGCGGCGTAGAGCGCCTCGCCGAGATCGGCCTCGCGGTCGGGCGTCGAGCCGAGGATACGGATCGCGTTTGAAAAGGCGGTCGCGGCCTCGTTCGGCCGGCCGAGGCGCATGTAGAGCGGACCGACCACGCTCCAGCCGCGCCCATCGTTCGGGTTGGCGGCGAGCGCTTTTTCGACGCGCAGCGCGAGGTCGCCGAGGTTCTGCATGTCGGGCTTTTCGCCCTGGCGCGAGGCGAGCGGCAGATCGGGAAGGTCCGGCTTGCCGAGCCGGGCGTAGGCGCCGAGCGCGATCGCCGGAACCGCGACCAGCGCGATCGCCGCCGCGATGCGCCGACGTCCCGTCGAGGCGCCGGCGGAGGCGGCCTCCCCGCGCTCGGAGGCGGCCAGCAGGCGCCGCGCGACCTCGACGCTCGCGCCTTCGGCCTCGCGGTCGTCGATCAGCCCGCGCGCCTTGTCGCGGGCGATCTCGTCGAGTTGATCGCGATAGACCGCCTCGTCCGCGCCGACGGCGCCGGCTGCGGCCGGGCGCGAGCGCGCCAGCGAGCCGAGCACGACGAACACCGCGGCGCCGGTCATCAGCGCGAAAATCAGCCAGAGCGTCATCTAGATCCGAGTTCTCCTTGCCCGGCCGCACATAGACCCGTTCCGGCCGCCGGGGAAGCGACGGGGCGCCGCGCGAAAAAACTCGCTCCATACGGCTTAACCCGTCGATTAGACGCCTTATAGAGTGTCCGTCAGCCCTCTCCCATCCGCCATCCGGACCGTTCTTTTGCTCTTCAATCGCTTGTTATCGATCGTCGGACGCGCGCAGAGCCCCGAGCAGGCTTGGGCCGATCGACGATCGATCGAGGAGGCCTACGACGTCGCGGTCGTCGGAGGCGGCGTGCGCGCTCTGGCGGTCGCCAACGCCTGCGCCGCGAGCGGAGCGAAGGTCGCGCTGTTCGCGCCGGGCGAGGCCGCGGCCGCGCCGGACGAGCGGGCCTGGCCGGTGCTGCGCGCGGGCAAGCCCGAGGCCCACCGCGCCGAAACCGATCGGGACGCCGTCGCCCTGGCGCGCCGCGTCGCGCGCCGCGCGTCCGGAGGCGCGACGATCGAGCGCGCCGGCTGCCTGACGATCGCGGACTCCCGCCGGGAGGTCGAGGCGCTCGTCGCCCGCGCGGCGGAACTCAAGGGAGAAGGCGTCTCGGCATGGATGGTGCCGACCCGCGAGATCGAGGCGCTGTCGCCGCCGCTCGCCGGCGGGAGCTTCCCCGCCGCACTGCTGGAGCAGGACGCCGTCGTGGTCGACGCCGACGCGCTCGCGCTTGCGCTCGCCGAGTCCGCCGCGGCCGCCGGCGCGCGCATGTTCCCTGCGACGCCTATCGACACCCTCGAGCGGGGCGCGAGCGACACCGCGCTGAAGATCGGTGAGCTGAGGGTCGAGGCGAAGGCGATCGTGCTGGCCGACGATCTCGCCGCGATCCGGCTGGTGAGGGAGGGCCGCGGCCGGCTGTCCCTGGTCCGGGACGAGCGCACGCTGCTGACGACCGCCCCCGGAGCGCCGGCGATCGGTCCCGCAATCGAATTCGGCGAGCTCAGGCTCTCGCGTGACCGGACCGGGGCCGTCGTCGCCTCCGGTCCGCGCGGGGGCGACGCGATCGCGCTGGAGCTGACACGGCTCGCGCCGTCCTTCGGCGGCATCGCGGTCGCTGCCGAGGAGCCGATGATCGCCTGGCGCGGGATCGACGGCCTCGCGCAGGTCGGGGCGGCCGACATTCCCGGTCTCTGGCTCGCGCTCGGCTTCGGGCGCGACGCGCTGGCGCTCTCTCTGCCGGCGGCCGAGCATCTCGCGGCGCTGATCGCGGGCCGTTCCGGCGCCGGCGCCTTCGAGCCGTTCGCGCCGACGCGGCGCCTGATGAGGGAGGCGGCGCAATGAGCGGCCCCTATCGCATCCCCGGCGCCGCGCGGCAGCGCTTCGGCGCGCGCGTCGATCACTCCGAGCCGGTCGGCTTCCGGCTGGACGGCAAGGTCTTCAACGGATTTTACGGCGACACGCTCGAAAGCGCCCTGCTCGCCTCGGGCCTCTCGACCTTCGGGGCGAGCCCGCTGCTCGGGCGCCCGCGCGGCCCCATGGGGCTCGGCGTCGACGATCCGATCGCGGTGCTCGTCGAGGAAGGCGGGGCCTGGCGCCCCGCGTCGGCGGGCGACGTCGTCCTGCGGGAAGGGCTAAAGGCGCGGTTTCCGGATCGCGCCGCGGCGACGCTGCGCCGGCTCGCGCCGGTCACGATCCCGGAAGACCGCATGTTGCCGGCCGCCTCGCGCGCGATCGAGCGGCTGCGGCAGGCGCTGCCGATGCCCGCCCCGCGACTGCCGCGCCCGGCGCCGCCGCCCCGCGCCCGATACGAGCGTTGCGACGCGCTGGTGATCGGCGCGGGCCTCGCGGGCCTGTCCGCGGCCTCCGCCCTCCTAAGCGCCGGCCTCGACGTCCGCATCGTGGAGGCGGACCGCAGGGCCGGCGGCCTCGCCGACCTCTATGACGGCCGGATCGACGGCAGGCCGCTCGCCGAATGGGCCGAAGCGCAGGCGGCCGGCCTGACCGCCCGAGGCGCTCTCACGCTCCGGGCGACGGCGGTCTCGATCGCCGCGGACGGAGCCGTCACGGTGATCGAGCGCGGCGGCCTCGCCGACGAACTCGTCCTCAGGGTGATCTCGGCCGGCGCAGCGATCCTTGCGACCGGGCATCGGGAACGGCCGATGGCCTTCGCCGAGAACGACCGCCCCGGCGTCATCTTCGCGGGCGCAGCGCGCGCGCTGCTTCGTCGCCACGCGGTCGCGCCGGGATCGCGCGTGCTGGTCGCGACGACCTGCGACGAGGGCTATCGCGCCGCGATGGATCTTCGGGAGGCAGGGTGCGTGGTCGACTTCGTGATCGACCAGCGGGACGCGCCGGACGGGCCCGCGGTCGAGATGGCCAAGGCGCTCGGAGCGCCCGTCAGCCTGTCGAGCGTCGTCACCGGCCTCGAATACGACGCCAAGCGCGGCGCGATCACGGGGGTCAGGGTGCGCAACCGCTACGGCGAGGGCGCGAGCGCGGGCGCGCGCATCCTGCCGGCCGACGCGCTGGTCGTCGCCGGAGGGTTCGCGCCGCGCGACGAACTCGCCCGGACGTGCGGCCTCGGCGCCGAGCAGGGGCTGAGGCTCGCCCTCGCCGGGCCGAACGCCGTCGACGCCATCGCCGGCGGATGGCGCGCCGGGGTCGAAACGGCGGCGCAGCTCGGCGCCGCGGTCGATCAGTCCGCGCCCGTCGTCGAAGCGACGCGGGACGAATTCGGAGAGGCGCCCACCATCGAGCAGGCGAGCTTTACCGCGATCGGCTCGAACGTCGCCTTCGCCGACATCGGCGCGGACGTTTCGCTCGCCGATCTTGCGCGCGCCGCGGCCCGGCGCGGCCCGGCTCCGGCGGTGATCGCGCGCAGGCTCGGGCTGGGCTCTGGGCCGGACGGCGGCCGGCTCTCGGCCGATCTGCCGAGCCTCGCGCTCGCGGCTCTCGGCGTCCGCGGCGCGGACGAGCGGGGCCCATCGGCGGGACGGCTCACGCTGGCGCAGCGGGCGGCGCGCGCCGGCTGAGGTTCCTCACACGGTCGGCAGCCGCAGGTCGCAGCGCAGGCCGCCGGCGGGGGCGCGGCCGAGCGAGAGCGTGCCGCCATACATCGCGGCGAGTTCGCTCACGATCGCGAGGCCAAGCCCGGAGCCCGGCTTGGTCTCGTCGAGCCGGCGGCCGCGGCCCAGAACCTCGTCCCACTCGTTCGGGTCGAGGCCGGGACCGTCGTCGTCGATGCGGATCAGCGCCGCCGGCTGGCCGGACCGCGCCGCGACGGCGACCGGTTCTGCGGAGATGAACACCCGGCCCCTCGCCCATTTGCAGGCGTTGTCGACGAGGTTGCCGACCATCTCCTCGAGGTCCTGCTTCTCGCCCTTGACCCTCATGTCGTCGACGGCGGCGACCACGATCTCGAGATCGCGCTCGCGATAGACCTTGCCGAGCGTGCGCGCGAGCGCCTCGATCGTCGGCTTCAGCTCGGTCGCCTCGCCGGCGAAGGCGACGCCGGCCGAGAGCCGCGCGCGTTCGAGATGGTGGTCGATCTGGCGGCGCATGAGGACCGCCTGCTCGCGCACCTTCTCCGCGAAGGCGCCCTCGCCCGCTGCGGCCTCATTGGCGATGACGGCGAGAGGCGTCTTCAGGCCGTGCGCGAGATTGCCGACATGGGTCCGGGCGCGCTCGACGATCGCCCGGTTGCTGTCGATCAGCGCGTTGAGCTCGGCGGCGAGCGGCGCGATCTCGCGCGGCACCGCGCCCTCGATCCGCGCGCGTGAACCGGTCCGGATCTCGATCAGCTGGGCGCGGATGCGCGCGAGCGGCCTGAGGCCGAAGCCGACCTGGAAGCCGGTCGTGACGACGAGGCCGAGGCCGAGGAGCAGGAACGTCACCAGCAGGGCGAAGTTGAGGTCGGTGACGTCCTTGTCGATCTCGGCGGAATCCGCGCCGATCGCGATCAGGTAGCGGCCGTCGGGGCCGAGGTCGATGGTGCGCTCGACGAGCCGCAGGCGCTTGTCCTCCGGCCCGCTGACATAGCCCTCGCGCGCGCTGCCTCCGTCGGTCGTTCCGCCCTGCAGGCGCGGCAGCTGCTCCTCGAACAGCGATTTTGAGCCGGTCGTCTCCGGCGGGTCGCGATCGAGCCGCGTGATCTGCCAGTACCAGCCGGACAACGGCAGCTCGAAGCGCGGCTCGCCGACCGAGCCCGGCTCCGCGCGCGCGAACGTGCCGTCCGCAAGGCCCGCCACGAGCGTCTTGAGATAGACGTGCAGGCGCTGGTCGAAGCTGCGCTCGACCTGCCGCTGATAGTAGGTCGAGAGCGTCCAGCCGCCGAACAGCAGGATCGCGGCGGTCCACAGCGTCGCCGCGCCGAACAGGCGGGCGGCGATCGAGGCCGTGCGTTTCGGCCGCTCCGGCGCGGCGGCGCGTTCAGCCGGGACCGCGACGCCGGTCTCGGCCTCCGCGCTCATGCCGGATCCGCGCTCAGCAGGTAGCCGAGCCCGCGCACCGTCTGGATGACCTCGACGCCGAGCTTCTTGCGCAGCCGGCCGACGAACACCTCGATCGTGTTGGAATCACGGTCGAAATCCTGGTCGTAGAGATGCTCGACGAGCTCGGTGCGCGACACCACCCTGCCCTGGTGGTGCATGAGGTAGGACAGCAGCCGGTATTCGTGGCTGGTCAGCTTGACGCCCGCGCCGTCGACCGTGACGCGGCCCGAACGCGTGTCGAGCCGCACCGGCCCGCACAGCAGCTCGCTGGAGGCGTGCCCGCTCGCGCGCCGCAGCAGGGCGCGGATGCGGGCGAGGATCTCCTCCATGTGGAAGGGTTTCGGCACATAGTCGTCGGCGCCGGCGTCGAAGCCCTGCACCTTGTCCGACCAGCGGTCGCGCGCGGTCAGGATCAGCACCGGCATCGCCTTGCCGTCGCGCCGCCAGGCCTCGAGCACGCTGATGCCGTCCATCTTCGGCAGGCCGATGTCGAGCACCACCGCGTCATAGGGCTCGGTGTCGCCGAGGAAATGTCCCTCCTCGCCGTCGAAGGCGCGGTCGACGGCGTATCCGGCGTCCTCCAGCGCGGCGACGATCTGGCGGTTGAGGTCTGGATCGTCCTCGACGACGAGCAAGCGCATGGGGTCCGGTCTCAGGCTGGGTTTGAGCGCGCGCGACCGCGACGGGCGATCAGCGCTGCGACAAGCATATGGAGCAGCGGGATGAACAGGCCCAGCGCAGGCAAGGTCAAGAGGGCGACCGCGCGCACGACGTTCGGCGCGCCCTCGATCAGCGCCGTCCAGATCGTGGCGGGCGCCGTGATCGCTTGTCCGAGCAGCGCGACGGCCCACACGATCGGCGTCACGCGCGCGACGCCCTCGCCGCCGCCGAAGAGGTATCGCACGGCAAGGACGGCGAAGGCGCTGAAGACGAGGCCGAAGGCCGCGAGCGCCGCAAGCCCGGGCAGTCCGGGACCGAGCGAGGCGCCGGCCTCGCCCAGCGGGACGACGACGCTCGAAAGGTCGGCGAGCGCGACATAGGACGAGATGAAATGCACGAAACCGGGGACGGCCAGCAGCACGAGCTCCAGGACGAAGACCGCCCGCGCGAGCCTGTCGATCACCTGACGTTGACCAGCTTGCCGTCCGACGCGCCGACGCGCACCCGGGCCACCCGGCCGTCGCCGTTGAGCAGCGTCAGGTCGTAGGCCAGCACGCCCTCGAAGGTGCAGAGCTTGTAGTCGATCACCTCGCCGTCCCATGCGTCGCGCGCGGCGCGCAGGGCCTGGCTGAGCGTGACGGCCTTCTTGGCGAGGATCGCGCTGCGCGCCTCCTTGGCCGACAGGCAGTCCTTGGCGCCGTTCTGGTCCTGGCTCTTGCGCGCGGCCTCGCGCGCCTTCTCGAGCCCCTGCAGGCGTGGATCGGCGGCGCGGGCGGCGGCGCGGGCGCGCTCAAGCTCAAGCTCGCCTTCCTTGGCGTCCTTGTCTTGCAGCTCGACCGTCGGCACGGACTGCGGGACGACCACGACCGAGGGGCCGCTCTCGCCCTGGCCGGGCGCGGCTCTCATCGGTTCCTGCGCTGCGAGGCCTTCCGGCGCCGCGCCGATCAGCGCGAGGGCGAACGCGAAGCTCGCCGGAACGTGGAAAAGGGACGTCGTCATGATCCCGATCATCGCCGGAACGCTCTGAACCTCCGATGAATATGGAAATCGGCCGCCCTTTACGGCGCCGCCGTCTCGAGGCGCGCCGAGGGCCAGCCGGGCCCGCCGGCGCTGTCCCGGTTCGTCGGCTGCCCGCGGCGCGTCTCCAGCGCCTGCCGGAGCTGCTGGAGCTCCTGCCGCAACAGGGCGATCTCGGTCTTCTGCACGCTCATTCCGTCGACGATGCGGGCGATGTCTGCGACGCGCTCCTCGCGGCCGCGCGCCAGTCGCTCCGCCATGTTCTCGAGCGCGGTCTCGACCCGGCCGAGGTCCTTCAGCATGCCGTCCATTGGGGCCGTCCGCGCCTCGACCGCGCCAAGCCTGGCGTCGATCTGCGCGATCCGCGCGGCCCGGTCGCGATCGATCCGCTCGATCGCGACCGCGTTGTCGCGCGAGCGCGCGTCGATGGTCTCGATCCGCGCGTTCGCGGCCTTCTGGTCGTCCCGCGCGGCGTTGAGATTGCCGTTCAGCACCGCCCCGAACACCGCGAGCACCAGCCCGAAGGCGAGCGGCGACCATCGGGTCCATGTGGTGGAGCCCTTCGGCGGATGGACCTCGCGCAGCTGGCGCACGAGTTCGTCGATGATCCGGCTTTCGCTGTCGCTCAGCGCGGTCAGCCGGCCGGTCGCGCCGCTCATCCGCTCAGCCCAGCGGCCGGCTCGCGGTCTCGCGGCCGTACCAGGCCCAGGCCGCGAGCGCGAGCGAGACGACCGTGGTCAGCACGGTCGAGACCTCGTCCGGATTCCAGCTCCGACCGAACCAGCCCGCGGCGATCACCAGCGTCTTCGTGACGCCGAAGGCGTTCAGCAGCTGCGCCGCGCCGATGCCGGCGACGCCCTGCAGGGTCTCGCTCCGAAACCGCGAGATCGGCGTCGTCGCCCGCGCGACGGTCGGCTCGGCGAGCACCGAGGCCTTGGCCCGCGCCAGCCGCTCCGGCATCGGCAGACCTTCCGTGCTCCTGAGCGCGTCCTCGACGGCGGCGGCGAGCACTGTCTTCGTCAATGGCGCGCCCATGCTGGGCTCTCCTTCCTATTTGATCAAAGAAACGGGGAAAACAGTCCCTCTTCGCGCGCCGTCGCTGGACGAACGCCGGCCGGAGGCGCACCTTGGAGGCGTCGGGAACTGCCCGGCGCCGCAGGGGCTCGATGCGAGAGGATTAAGCTGGCTCTGGGGGTCGGATGGCTGATGGCTCGGAGATAACGGCGGAAGAATTTTCGACGCTTCGACGGCTGCTCGCGGACGAGACGTCCGAGGTGGACCAGACCGTCGTGCGTCGACTTGTCGGCAAACGTTTCGTGCGCCGCTCGGATGTGGGCTGGACGGTCACCGTGCAGGGCCACGCCGCGTTCCTGCACGAGCTTGGCCGCGAGTTCGATCGACCGCCGGACGAGTAAGACGCCGGGGCCTCAGGCCTCGTCCGTCGAGATCGGACCTGTCGCCCGCCCGGGGGCCGCCCGCGCGGGAGCGGCGGTGTTTGGCCATCGAAGACCCAGCAGGCGGCTGCGCGCGATCCTCGCGATCGTGACCGCGTTCGACTGGTTTCCCCCGAGCGTCGAGACGAAGCGGCGATCCGCGCCCACGACGAAACCGACATGGCCGGACGAACCGGTCCGCACCCCGCGCCAGAACACGGCGACCGCGCCGACCAGCGGTTCGGCGCAGGAGCGGCCGAAGCGCAGCCAGTTGCGCGCGAGATAGGGATTTGCGGGCACCGCCTCGCCCGGCAGGGCGACGCGCAGGCACGTCTCGACGAAATCCCCGCACCATGGCGAGCGCGCCGGATCGCCGAGCGTGCGTCCGTCAGACGCCAGAAAGGCCTTCAGCCGCGGGTCGGCCTCGCGAAGGCCGAGGCGCCGGCGCCCCTCCTGCAGCCAGACCGGCTCGGCCGCGACCGGCGTCTCCGCGTCGTCGTCGCTGCGAAGCGCCGCGATCGACCGCGGTCCCGGAACGCCGTCCGGCTCCAGCCCGCCCTCGCGCTGGAAGCGGACAAGCGCGGCGCGCGTCCGCGGACCCCAGGCGCCATCGAGCGGCCCCGGATCGAGGCCGAGCCCGGTCAGCCGCCGCTGCATCTCCAGCACGAGCATGTGAACCTCTGAAACGGGGACTGCGACGACTTCGCCGGGTGCGGCGGCGTCTGGGCGCTGGCGTCCGGCGGGCCGAGCCCGCACAATCGCCGCATGAGGACATTCCTGCGGTGGGTGAACTTCACGGTCTCGATCACGGTGATCGGGATCGCGCTCGCCTTCGCGCTGCTGTTCCTCGGCCGGCTCTACATCGGCCTCCAGCAGGCCGCCTTCGTGTTCACGGTCCTGATGCTCTATTCGATCGGCGTGACCATCGCGGCCATCAACTTCGCGGCGAAACTCGACGCGGAGCAGAGCGTGCGCAACGATCCCGGCCCGCGTCTTCCGGTGGTCCGGCGCCGTCGGGACAGGCTGGACGGCGTCTGACGCGGCGGTCCGGTCCGCGGCGAGGCGCCGGCCGGGCTCACCAGCTCGAGATGACCCAGACCTCTCCGCGCGCGCCGGCGCCGCCCCGGCCGGACGCGAAGCCGTTGCGCGCGCGGAGAGGTCTGGGTC
>CABHPB010000015.1 GCA_902168115.1 uncultured Methylopila sp.
CTCTAGCAGAGTCGTCATCCGCCCGAGACGATCTTCTCGGCGATGCGGCCCATATGCGCCGCGAGCGCGTCGCCCATGAAGGGGAGCGCCAGCAGCATGGCGGCGAACAGCGCGAGGATCTTCGGCACGAAGACCAGCGTCGTCTCCTGGATCTGGGTCAGCGCCTGGACGAGCGAGACCGCGACGCCGACGACCAGCGTCACCACCATCAGCGGGCCGCCGACCTTCAGGATCGTCCAGAGGCCGTCGCGGGCGACGTCGAGAACTTCGGGAGCGGTCATCGGCTCAAATCCGGCTCAGATCGGCATGCGCATGATTTCCTCGTAGGCCGCGATCACCTTGTCGCGGACGCTCACGAGGGTGTCCAAGGCGAGCTCGCTCTCGGCGACCGCGGTCACGACGTCGACCACGTCGCCCTTGCCCGAGAGCGCCTGCATGGCCTTCGTGTCGGTCTGGCGGCCCTGCTCGGCGAAGCCGGAGATCGCCTGCTCCAGCATGTCGCCGAAGCCGCCGCCCTTGGGCGCTGCGAGCGGGCTCGGCGCTCCGGCCGACCCGCCGACGAGGTTCGAGATCGAAGCGTAGGCGCCGGCGGCGGCGGTGGGGCTCGTCATCGCGGTCTATCTTTCCTTCAAGCCCTGAGGATCTCGAGCGTGCGCGCGATCATGCGGCGCGCCGCCCCCACCATGTTGAGGTTCGCCTCGTAGGAGCGCTGGGCGTCGCGCATGTCGGTCTGCTCGATGAGCGAGTTCACGTTCGGCATCAGCACGTCGCCCTTGGCGTCGGCGAGCGGGTTGCCGGGGTCGTGCTTCACGCGGAAGTCGGAACGGTCGCGCTCGACCTTGCCGAGCGTCACGACCTGCGCCGCAAGCTCGTCGTCGAACGAGGCCTTCAGCGTCGGCACCTTGCGCCGATAGGGCTCGCCGCCGGCGGTGCGGGCGGTCGAATCGGCGTTGGCGATGTTTTCCGAGATGATGCGCATACGGCCCGCCTGGGCCTTCATGCCGGCGGCCGCGACGCCGATCGCGCGGTTAAGGTCCATCGTCGCCCTCCTCAGCGCCGGCCGAG
>CABHPB010000016.1 GCA_902168115.1 uncultured Methylopila sp.
GTCGCCGTTCATCATCGGCGGGAACAGGTTGCTGGGCACGGTGCCGCTGGCGCTCAGCGGAAACAAGGTGGAGCCGACGATCTTCGCGCCGAACACGTCGAGGCCGTTCGCGGCGTAGTCGAAGCCGAGCTGCTTGAGGATGTCGCGCTGCATCTCGACGACCTTGACCTTCAGCATGACCTGGTCCTGGCCTTCGATCTTCAGCGCGTTCACGACCTTCTTCGGGTCCGCCATGTAGCCGGCCGCGATGTCGATCGCGGTCTGGGCCTCCTGGGCGGACTTCACAGAGCCGGTCACCACGACGCCGTCGCCCACGCCCTCGACGCGGACTTTTCCGCCGTCGATCGAGCGGGCGATCGAGGAGCGGATCGAACCGACGTCGCGCGAGACGGAGACTTCGTAGGAGGCGATCTCGCGGCCGGCGTCGTCGAGGAACTTGACGTCCGTCTGGCCGGGGCCGGCGCCGATCAGATAGGCCTTGCGGGCCGAACGCACGACGGCGTTGGCGACCGCAGGATCGGCCACGAAGACCTCCTTGGCGTCGCGCGGCAGCGAGACGACGTAAGACTTGCCGATGCCGAGATCGACCCGGCCGCCGTCCTGGCCGGCCTCGCCGCCCATCTCGCTCGAGAGGTAGGCGGACGGGTCGGCGGCGAGCGCCTGATGGGGCGCGGCGAGCGCGAGCGCGCTCACCCCGACGAGCGTGGCGCGGAGCCCGCGCCCGAGCGCGCCGACCAGACCCCGGAAGCGGCTGTCAGTCATCGCGAGGCCTTTCGGCGAGAGAGTCTGTTCGGAAAGGAAGCGGAGGGACATGCTCACTGCCCCCCCTGGCTCTGGACGCCGAAGCGGACGACCGTGACCGTGTCGCCGCGCTTGCGCGGCTCGGCGGCGGTCGGGTCGACCGCGGTCGGGCTGGAGTCGACCAGCGAGCGGAGCGCCAGCGAGATCACGCCCTGCTGGCGGCTAAGCGAGATGCGTTCGGCTTGCGCCGGCGAAAGCTCGAGGGTCGCGGTCTTGCCGACCACCACCTTCGCGCCGTCCTTGTCCTCCACCGTCTGGTCGATCGCGAGGATCCGGATGTTCTCGCCGAGGGTCTCGGTGTAGCTCTCGTCGC
>CABHPB010000017.1 GCA_902168115.1 uncultured Methylopila sp.
GGGCTGCCGGCGCGGGCCATGTGCTCGCGCTCGATGTCTTCGGCCATGCCGTGGTAGTTGATCCAGCGAAGCCCATGCGAGCAGATCTCGTGGCCGTCGCGGAGCGAGACCTCGGCCACCCGCGGATTGCGTTCGAGCGCCATGGCGACCGCGAACAGCGTGATGGGCACGCGCCGCTCGCGGAACAGCGACAGCACTCGCCACACCCCGACGCGCGAGCCGTATTCGTAGAGCGACTCCATGCTCATGTGCCGCGCGCCCACATAGGGCTGCGCGCCGACGATCTCGGACAGGAACGTCTCCGAGGCCGGGTCGCCGTGCAGCACGGCGTTCTCGCCGCCTTCCTCGTAATTCAGCACGAACTGTACCGCGACGCGGGCGTCGCCCGGCCAGCGCAGCCGCGGGGCCTCCGGGCCGTAGCCGAGCATGTCGCGCGGATAGGGCGCCGACGTCATCGCCCGGGGGCGTCCTCGAGCGGCAGGCCGAGCCCGCCGAACACCAGCTGGACGATGGTGGCCTTGGCGGCGTCGTAGTCCGGCTCCTCGAGGCGTCGGCGCTTCTTCATGATGGTCATCTGCGCCGAGAAGTCGGCATAGGCCTGCGTCATCGCCCAGATGCAGAAGAACAGGTCCGCCGCGCTGACCGGCCGGACGAGGCCCGCCTTCGCCCATTCCTCGACCGCCTCGACCTTCTGGCGCAGCAGCGGCGTCGAGATCTTTTCGATGAAACCGCCGATGAACTGCGCGCCGCTGATGATCTCGTTGGCGTAGATCCGCGACAGCGAGGGGTGATCGCGCGAGAAGTCGACCTTGCGGTGGATGTAGTTCCTGAGGACCGTGCGGACGTCCTTGCCGGCGTCGAGCGTCTCCATGTCGCGCGCCCACATGTTCATCGCGCGCTCGAGCACCGCCCGGTACAGGTCCTCCTTGTCCTCGAAGTAATAGTAGATGTGCGCCGAGGCGACGCCGGCGCGCTTGGCGATCAGCGACGTGGTGGCGCCGCGAAGGCCGAAGGCGCCGAAGACGAACTCGGCGGCGTCGAGGAGCTTGTCTTCCGCGTTGATCTCGACCGTCGCCCGGCG
>CABHPB010000018.1 GCA_902168115.1 uncultured Methylopila sp.
GGCTCATGTTGACGGTGGTGATCGAGGCCGAGATGTCGATCAGGATCGGATCGCCCGGCGTCGGAATGCCGTGGGCGACGGGGTCCGGCGTATAGAGCCCCTTCAGCCCGCCGAACGGCGCGACCTGTGCGCCGGACGGGCTGGAACTCGCGATCGAAACCATAAGGCCTTGGTCGGTGGCGATCGGCAGATAGGCGGCGAGACAGCCGATGTGATGGCTGTCGCCGATCACGATCGTGGCCGCGCCATGGGTCTTGGCGCGCTCGCAGCCGAGCTTCACGGCCTCCGAGGTCAGCCAGGCGCCGGGGAGCCGCCGGCCGCGCCAGCAAACGGCCGCGCCGCGGTCCGAGACGACCTCGGGCGCGCCGGCCTTCGTCATCACGCCGTCCGCGACGCCGTCGAGATACCAGGCGGCGAGCGCGAGGCCGTGGGTGGTGTGGCCCATGAGATCGGCCTCGACCAGATAGGTCGCGACCGCGGCCGCCTTGTCGGCCTCGAGGCCGGCGGCGGAGAACAGCGCTTCGGCCGAGGCGACCAGCTCTTCGGCGCGGAAGCGCACGGGCGTCTGCGCGTTCATGCCGAGGCCTTTTCGCGGTCGAAGACCTGCGGATTCAGCACGCGGGTAGGGCGGCCGCCTGCGAGCAGCGTCTCGATGTCCTCGACGTTCATCAGCCCGACGCGCTCGACCGACTCGACCGTGTCTGCGCCGGTGTGCGGGGTGAAGACCACGCGCGGCTGGCGGAAGATCGGGTGGCTGACGTCCGGCGGCTCGACGGCGTAGGCGTCGATGCCGGCGCCCGCGAGCTTGCCGTCGGTGAGCGCTGCGTTGAGGGCGTCGAGATCGACGACCTCTCCACGCGCGAGGTTGAGCAGGCACGCGGTCGGCTTCATCAGCGCGAGGCGCTCGGCGTTGATCAGCGCAGCGTTGTCCGCGCCGCCGAAGACGTGCAGCGAGACGTAGTCGGAGCGCTTCAGCAGCTCGTCGAGCTCCAGGATCTCGACGCCGTGCTTTTCGGCGAAGGCGCGATCCGGATAGAGGTCCGACGCCACGACCTTCATGCCGAGCCCGAGGCCCTTGAGCGCGAGCGAGCGGCCGATGGCGCCGAGGCCGACGA
>CABHPB010000019.1 GCA_902168115.1 uncultured Methylopila sp.
CTTCTGCAAGCTCAAACACTTCCGACGCGTCGCAACGCGCTTCGACAAGCTCGCAAGAAACTTCCTAGCTACCGTTCTGCTCGCCTCAACCCGCCTCTGGCTCAGAGCTTATGAGTCCACGACCTAGTCGTCAAGGATGGCGACGGAACCGACGAGCGAGGGCGCCAGTCTCGAAAGACGCTCGGCGACGCTGGCCTGCAAGTCGCGTCGCGCCGCCTCCGCGAGGATCTTCGGCGCGCGACGGCGGCGGTCGGGATGGCCGACGAGCGTGACCGTGCGCGTCAGGCGCGGGCCGGGCAGGGGGGCGCACACCACCGCGTCGGGCGCGACGCCGCTCTCGATCAGGCAGATCGGCGTGGTGATCGCGAAGCCGTGGCCCGAAGCGAGCGGGATGAGGACGCCGTAGGGGGTGTCGAACTCCAGACGCCGCGGGAAATTGAGGCCCAGCCGCCGCAGATGCCGGTCGATGTCGACGCCGGTTGATGAGCGCGCCGAATAGCGCACGAACCCGTTCTCCGCAGCGAGCGCGCGAAGCTCGTCCAACGTCGCCGGCGGCGTCAGGCCCGGCGACAGCGCCAGCACGTAAGGCTCGGTCAGGATCGGCCAGCGCTCGAGATCGGGCACGTCGGCGAGGTCGTCGAGGCCGAACATGACGTCGAGCTTGCGTGTGAGCAGGTTGCTGGCGTGGCCGGCGGTGAGCCCCGCCTGGATCGCGACCTCGTCGGCCATCTCGGAGGCGGTGCGGACCAGCACACCAGTCAACGAGCGGGCGAGCGAGTCGATGACGCCGATCCTGAGCAGCGGCAGGCGGCCGCGGTCGATCTCCCGCATTTCCGGCGCGATCAGCCGCGCTTCGGAGAGGAGGGCGCTCGCGCGCTGGCGCAGCAGCGCGCCGGCCGGCGTCAGAACCGGGGGGCGGACCGCGCGGTCGACGAGCTTCGTCCCGAGCCGCGCCTCGAGCTCCCCGAGGGCGATCGAGACGGCCGGCTGCGTCACGCCGAGGCGCCGGGCGGCGGCGCTGATCGTGCCCTCGTCGCAGACGGCGAGGAAGGCGTTCAGTTCGGCGAAGGAGAACGGGAACTCGTCGCGGGGCCCGGCCACGGCCTATCTCCATAAGCGCTATTTATATTCCGTATAAGCCGCCACCGTGCGACCAAGCAATCGTCCTGACAGGCGAGCCGGAGCCGGCATGTCGACCGATCGCTATTCGATTTTCTCCGTGTTGCGAGAGGCCCTGCGCGGCCACACCGGCTGGAAGCCGGCCTGGCGCTCGCCGGACCCGAAACCGTCCTATGACGTCGTCATCGTCGGCGGCGGCGGCCACGGCCTCGCGACGGCCCACTACCTCGCCAAGACCTACGGCGTCCGCAACGTCGCGGTGCTTGAAAAGGGCTGGATCGGCGGCGGCAACGTCGGCCGCAACACCACGATCGTGCGCTCCAACTACCTGCTGGCCGGCAACATCCCGTTCTACGAGCACTCCATGAAGCTCTGGGAAGGGCTGGAGCAGGACCTCAACTACAACGCGATGGTCTCCCAGCGCGGCGTGGTGAACCTGTTCCACTCCGACGGCCAGCGCGACGCCTATGTCCGGCGCGGGACGGCGATGCGCATGCACGGCGTCGACTCCGAACTGCTCGACGTCGCCGAGCTGAAGCGCATCCTGCCGATGCTCGACTTCGACAACGCCCGCTTCCCGATCAAGGGCGCGCTGCGCCAGAAGCGCGGCGGCACGGTGCGCCACGACGCCGTCGCCTGGGGCTACGCCCGCTCGGCCGACGGCTTCGGCGTCGACATCATCCAGAACTGCGAAGTCACCGGCTTCCGCATCGAGGACGGCCGCATCAAGGGCGTCGAGACCTCGCGCGGCTTCATCGGCGCCGGCAAGGTCGGGCTGTCGACGGCCGGCAACTCCTCGCGGGTCGCGGCGATGGCCGGCATGCGCCTTCCGATCGAGTCCCACGTTCTGCAGGCCTTCGTCTCGGAAGGCATCAAGCCCTTCATCGACACGGTCTGCACCTTCGGCGCCGGACACTTCTACATCTCGCAGTCCGACAAGGGCGGCCTGGTCTTCGGCGGCGACATCGACGGCTACAACTCCTACGCCCAGCGCGGGAACCTGCCGACCGTCGAGGACGTCTGCGAGGGCGGCATGGCGGTGATGCCGCAGATCGGCCGGGTGCGGATGCTGCGTTCCTGGGGCGGCATCATGGACATGTCGATGGACGGCTCGCCGATCATCGACGCGACCCCCGTCCAGGGCCTCTACCTCAACGCCGGCTGGTGCTACGGCGGCTTCAAGGCGACGCCGGCGGCCGGCGACTGCTTCGCCCATCTCATCGCCCGCGACGCGCCGCACCCTGTCGCCGCCGCCTATCGCCTCGATCGCTTCGCCACCGGGCGTCTGATCGACGAAAAGGGCGTCGGCGCCCAACCGAACCTGCATTGAGGCGCTGAAGCCATGCGCATCGCCTGTCCCCATTGCGGCCCGCGCGGGGTCGACGAGTTCTCCTATCTCGGCGACGCGACGTTGACGCGCCCCGCCTCCGACGCGCCCGAGGCCGCGTTCGCGGACTACGTCTACTTCCGCGACAACCCGGCCGGCGAACACAGGGAGCTCTGGCAGCACGCCAGCGGCTGCCAGTCCTGGCTGGTCGTCACCCGCGACACCCGCACCCACGCCATTTCGCAGGTGGAAGCCGCCCGCGACGTCGCGCTGGCGCGCTCGAAGGGAGCCGCGTGATGGCCCAGTCCCACCGCCTTCCCTCGCGCGGCCTCGTCGACCGGGCGCGGACGATCGGGTTCCGCTTCGACGGCAGGAGCTACGAGGGCCACGCCGGCGACACGCTGGCCTCCGCGCTGCTCGCGAACGGGGTGCGGCTCGTCGGCCGCTCCTTCAAGTATCACCGTCCGCGCGGAGTGATCGCCTCCGGCTCGGAGGAGCCGAACGCGCTCGTCGAGCTGCGAACCGGCGCCCGGCGCGAGCCGAACACCAAGGCGACCACCGTCGAGCTGTTCGACGGGCTCGACGCCCAGAGCCAGAACCGCTGGCCCTCGCTCGCCTTCGACCTGATGTCGGTCAACCAGCTGGCCTCGCCGGTGTTCGTGGCGGGCTTCTACTACAAGACCTTCATGTGGCCGGCTAAGCTTTGGGAAAAGCTTTACGAGCCGATGATCCGCCGCGCCGCCGGGCTCGGCCGCGCGGCCGAGGCGGCCGACCCGGACGACTACGAGAAGTTCACGGCGCATTGCGACCTGCTGGTAGTCGGCGCCGGCCCGGCGGGACTCGCCGCGGCGCTCGCCGCCGGGCGCGCCGGCGCGCGCGTCATTCTTGCGGACGAGGACTTCGTTCTCGGCGGTCGCCTCAACGCCGACCGTCGCGTCATCGACGGCGCGACGTCGCCGGACTGGGCGGCGAGGGCCGTCGCGGAGCTCGAAAGCCTGCCCGAGGTCACGGTGCTTCGCCGCACGACGGTGCTCGCCGCCTATGACGGCGGGGTCTACGCCGCGCTGGAGCGGGTCTCCGACCATATCGCGGTCCCGGCTGCCCACCAGCCGCGCCAGCGGCTCTGGCGCATCGTCGCGACGCGCGCGGTGCTGGCGGCGGGCTCGCTCGAGCGGCCGATCGCCTTCGGGAACAACGACCTGCCGGGCGTGATGCTCGCCGGCGCGGCCCGGACCTATCTGAACCGCTACGGCGTCGCGCCGGGCAAGCGCGCCGTCGTGTACGCCAGCACGTCCGACGCCGCCCGGACCGTGCTCGACCTGTCCGCCGCCGGCGTCGAGATCGCCGCCGTGGTGGACGCCCGCGGCGACGCGCCGGCCCTGCAGGAGGCGGCCAAGGCCGCGAAGGCCCCGCTGATCCTCGGCGGCTCGATCGCCCGCGCCACCGGCTGGCGCGGCGTGAGCGGCTGCGAGATCGCGGACGCGAGCGGCCGCACGCTCAAGATGGAGTGCGATCTCGTTGCCGTGTCCGGCGGCTGGAACCCGTCCATGCAGCTCTCGACCCATCTCGGCGGCAGGCCGGTCTGGGACGACGCCAAGGCCGCCTTCCTGCCGGGCTCCTGCCCGCCCGGCATGACCGTCGTCGGCGCGGCCGCCGGCGCGTTCGGCCTGGCGCAGGCCATTGCCGCCGGCGCGCAAGCTGGCGTGGAGGCAGCGTCCGACGCCGGCTTCGCCGCCTCGGCGTTCGACGTTCCCAGCGTCGATCCCGAGCCGGACGTCGTCTACGGGCGCGGGCCCTGGCGCTCGCCCTCGACCAGCGCCAAGGCCTTCGTCGACCTGCAGAACGACGTGACCGTCAAGGACGTCGAGCTTTCCGCCCGCGAGGGCTTTGTCTCGGTCGAGCACCTGAAGCGCTACACCACGCTCGGCATGGCGACCGACCAGGGCAAGACCGCGAACCTTCTCGGCCTCGCCATCATGGCGGACGTGACCGGCCGCACCATTCCGCAGACCGGCATGACGCTGTCGCGCCCGCCCTTCGCGCCCGTCGCGATCGGCGCGCTCGGCGGCGCCCACCGCGGCAAGGAGTTCAAACCGACGCGCCTGCCGCCCTCGCATTTCTGGGCGGAGGAGCAGGGCGCAGTCTTCACCGAGACCGGCCAGTGGATGCGCGCCGCCTACTTCCCGCGTTCGGGCGAGAAGGACTGGTTCGAATCGACCATGCGCGAGGTCGAGACCGTCCGCACCAAGGTCGGCGTCTACGACGCCTCGACGCTCGGCAAGATCGACATCCAGGGGCCCGACGCGGCCGCGCTGCTGGACAAGGTGTATATCAACGCCTTCGCCTCGCTCGCCGTCGGCAAAGCCCGCTACGGCCTGATGCTGCGCGAGGACGGCATGGCGATGGACGACGGCACGACCACGCGCCTGTCGGACACGCACTATTACATGACGACCACCACGGCGAACGCCGCCGCGGTCATGCGCCATCTCGAATACGCCAAGCAGTGGCTGTGGCCCGAGCTCGACGTCGCCTTCGCCTCCGTCACCGACCAGTGGGCGCAATACGCCATCGCAGGGCCGCGCTCGCGCGAGGTCGTGGCGGCGCTGGTCGACGAAGGCTTTGACGTGTCGAACGAGGCGTTGCCCTACATGGGCGCGACGGAGCTCACCGTCTGCGGCGGAACCAGGGCCCGGCTGTTCCGGCTCTCCTTCTCGGGCGAACTCGCCTACGAGCTCGCCGTTCCCGCCCGCTACGGCGACGCCATGATCCGCGCCATCATCAAGGCGGGCCAGCCTTTCGGCATCTGCCCCTACGGCGCCGAGGCGCTGAGCGTCATGCGCATCGAGAAGGGCCACGCCGCAGGTCCCGAGCTGAACGGGACCACGGCGGCCGCCGATCTCGGCATGGGCCGGATGGCGTCCAAGAAGAAGGACTTCATCGGCCGCGCCATGGCGGGGCGCGATGGGCTCGCCGATCCGGCACGGCCGCGGCTGGTGGGCTTCCGGCCCGTCGACCGCTCCGCGCGGCTGCGGTCCGGCTCGCATCTCGTCGCCCGCGGCGCCGAGCCAAGCGCCGCGAACGACGCCGGCTACGTCACCTCCACGGCCTACTCGCCTTCGAACGGCCACTGGATCGGGCTCGGCTTCCTGGCCCGCGCCGAGGAGCGCATGGGCGAGATCGTGATCGCCCACGACCCGCTGCGCGACGGCGACATCGAGGTCGAGGTCGTCTCTCCCGTCTTCGTCGATCCGGAAGGAGCGCGCCTCCGTGCCTGAAGCCCTGATCGCCAAGTCGCCGCTTCGACCGCATGTCGCGTCCGAGGTCTCCGCGCATGGAGACGCCGGCGTCACGCTTCGCGAACGCCTCGACCTTCGCCTCGCGCAAATCTCCGCCCTCCGCGGGCGGGAGCAGGAACTGGCAGACGCCGTGCGGCAGGCCTTCGGCGTCGAGCTGCCGGCGACGTCGAAGCGCGTCGTCTCCGGCCCTGTCGCCTTCGCCTGGGCTGGGCCGGGCAGGTGGCTCGCCTCCTCGACCGCCGAGACGGATTTTTCCGCGCTCCCCGGCGCTGTGTCCGACCAGTCGGACGGCCGCGCCGTGCTGTCGGTCTCGGGACCGAAAGCGCGCGAAACGCTGGCGACGCTGATCTCGCTCGATCTCCATCCGCGCGCCTTCGCGACCGGCGACGTCGCGCTCACGCACGCCGCCTCCATCGCCGTCACGCTCTGGCAGTCCGACGATGCGCCGACCTACGAGCTCGTCTGCTTCCGCACCTTCGCGGCGACGCTCTGGCGCTGGATCGCCCACGCCGGCGCGAGCCGCGGGATCGACGCCAAGCTGGGGTGATCCGGTCTCAGCCTTTCCTCATGCTGAGGAGGGGCGAAGCGCGGTCTCGACGCACGCAGTACGGCGCGGCGCGGGAGGCCTCGATAAATCGGGTGCGTCCTTCGAGACGCTTCGTGCCGCGAAACCCCTCAGGATGAGGGCCGTCTAGAAATACGTCCTTAGCCGGCGCGGCCTTGTCGACCGGCCGGCAAGCTGCGAAAGCGGCGTGCGGAGGCCGTCATGACCGTTGAGATCGCAGCGCCCGAAGAGCCGAGCCAGGACGATCGCGCCGCGATCCTGCGTGGGCTGGTCGCGTTCAACAACGCGACCTACGGCCCCTCCGACATCCGCCAGCTCGCCGTGCTGCTCCGCGAGGGCGAGGAGACCATCGGCGGTCTCTGGGGCCGCACGAGCTATGGCTGGCTGTTCGTCGAGCTGCTGTTCGTGCCCGAGGCGCTTCGCGGGCAGGGCAGGGGCGCTGAGCTCCTGTCGCGCGCCGAGGACATCGCCCGCGCCCGCGGCTGCGGCGACGCCTGGATCGACTGCTTCGGCGAGCCGAACCGGCGATTCTACGAGGCCAGGGGGTTTTCCGTGTTCGGCTCGATCCCGGACCATCCGGACGGGGTGACGCGGTACTTTCTCAGGAAGGCGCTATAGCGCGCCCCGCCGGGCGATCGTTCTGGCGCGACTTCGCGCTCCATGCGAAACTTGCCTCATGGACAAGGACGCTATTCCCGAGGATCTCGATCGCCGCATCGATGCGCTGGCCGAGCGCTCGACGCTGACGCGCGGCCGGATCATCGAAGAGGCGCTGTCTCACGGCCGGACGCTCGCCTGGCAGGAGCGGTGGGTCGCGGGGGTCGAGCAGGGTCTCGCCGAGGCGGATCGCGGCGAATTCGCGTCCGACGAAGAGGTCGCCGCCGTTCTGAACCGATACGCGGCCGACTGATCCTCGCCCGTGAGCATTGTCAGGACGCGACGCTACCTGACGGAACTCGCCGCCATCGGCGACTTCATCGCTGGACGAAATCCGAGCGCCGCCCACCGCATCGTCAACCAGATCGACGGGGGCGCCGAACGGCTGCTCTCACGCAATCGCTTCCTAGGACGACGGGGCGACATCGAGGGGACCCGGGAGCTCGTGGTGACGGGGACGCCATACATCGTCGCCTATCGCGTGGCCGGGACACGCGTCGAACTGCTGTTCGTGCAGCACGGCGCTCGGGAATGGCCGTCAGACGCCTGAGACCAGGACTCACCGCTCCGTCAGCTTGAGCTCGATGCGGCGGTTCTTCTTGTAGGCCTCGTCGTTCTCGGCCGTGTCGAGCGGCTGGAACTCGCCGAAGCCGGCGGCGAGCAGGCGCTGGGGCGGCACGCCCTTCGAGATCAGATACTGCACCACCGCGATAGCGCGCTCCGCCGACAGCTGCCAGTTCGAGGCGAAGGCGCCACGGGTCGGACGGATGTCGGTGTGGCCATCGACGCGCATCACCCAGTTGATGTCGGGCGGGATGTCCTGCGTCAGCTGGACCAGCGCGGTCGCGAGCTTGTCGAGTTCGGGCTTGGCGGCCTCGGTCAGATCCGACTTGCCGGTGTCGAACAGCAGCTCGGACTGGAACACGAAGCGATCGCCGACCACGGTGACGCCCGGTCGGTCGGCGAGGATCTGGCGCAGGCGTCCGAAGAAGTCGGAGCGGTAGCGGTTGAGCTCCTGCACGCGCTGCGCCAGCGCGACGTTCAGGCGCGAGCCGAGGTCGGCGATCTTGGCCTGGCTCTCGCGGTCGCGGTTCTCGGAGGCGTTGAGCGCGTCCTCGAGCGCGGCGATCTGGCGGCGCAGCGCCGAAATCTGCTGGTTCAGGAGCTCGACCTGGCTGCGGGCCTGGGCGGAAAGCTCCTTTTCCTTGTCCAGCGCGCCCGAGAGCTCGCTCGCCCGGCCGCCTTCGGCGGAGGCGCGGGCGGCGCCTCTGTCGGCGTCGGCCTTTAGCCTGTCGCGCTCTGTCTCGATCGCGAGCAGGCTCGCCCGCATGTTGGCGACGTCTTCCTTGGCGGTGCGCCCGCCGGCCCGCTCGAGCGCGAGCAGTTCGGTCAGCTCCTCGATCTGGGCGTTCAGGCGCTGCAGCGCGGTGTCCTTGCCGGTGACCTCCCGCCCGAGCAGGAACTGGGCGATCATGAAGACGGTGAGCAGGAAAATGATGACGAGCAGCAGCGTCGACAGCGCGTCGACGAAGCCCGGCCAGTAGTCGACCGGGCGATACCTGCGCCGCGAGCTCAGCGCCATGGCGTCAGGACCGCTCGCGTTCGCGCTCGGCGAGCAGGCGTTCCAGCAGCTCCTTGATGTCGCTCTGCTGGTTGGACTGGCTCTCGACCCAGTCGCGGATCATCTGCTGCTCGGAGCGCATGTGCTTCACGAGCCCCTGGATGCCTTCGGCGAGATGGGCGGTCGCGCGGCTCGCGGCCTTGTCGCCGCCTTCGGCGATCGAGCGATTCAGCCTGTCGATCGCCGCCGCGAGGTCGGGCGTCGGCGGCGCGCCTGCGACGGCGGGGCGCGGCGTCTCCTCATGCGGCGCGTCGGCGGCGGAGACGGCCGCCGCCAGCCAGTCCTCAAGCTCGTTGTGGAAGCGGTTCTGCGCCTGCCCGGCCTGCAGGTCGAGGAAGCCGAGCACCAGCGAGCCGGCGAGGCCGAACAGCGAGGCCGAGAACGAGGTGCCCATGCCAGCGAGCGGGCCGGACAGGCCCGACTTCAGCTCCTCGAACAGCACGCCCGTGTCCTGGCTGCCGCCGCCGCCGAGCGAGGTGATGACGTTCGAGATTGAGCCGACCGTCTCGAGCAGGCCCCAGAAGGTGCCGAGCAGACCGAGGAAGACGAGCAGGCCCGTGAGGTAACGGCCGATCTCGCGGGCTTCGTCGAGGCGGGTCCCGATCGAATCGAGGATCGAGCGCATCAGCGCCGTGCCGATCGGCGCGCCGCTCGTCAGCCGGTCGCCGAGGAGCGAGGCCATCGGCGCCAGCAGGCGGGGCTGTTCGCGCAGCGCGAGGCCCGGCTCCGACATGCGGAAGTCGTTGACCCAGCGCACCTCTGGGAACAGCCGCACGACCTGCCGGAACGACAGCAGGATGCCGATGAACAGCACCGCGAAGATCAGCGAGTTGAGACCCGGATTGGAGAGGAACGCCTTCTTGATCTGCTGGTTCAGGATCAGCGCGACGAAGGCCGCCAGCGCCAGGAAGATCGTCATCCTGAGCAGGAAGACCCTCGGCGAGGAGAGCTTGTAGGGATCGAGCTCGGTGAAGGACATATGGTTGGGCCGCCCGCGCATGCGTCTACGCCGGACCATAGATCACGGTTTGCTCAAGGCAAAAAGTGACCGGCGGCCACGCTCGCCAAGACTCCCACGTCGTTCAGGGTTTCACGAGCTTCAGCAGTTCGCCGTGGATGGCCTCGTTGCCGGCGACGATCGTGCCGGAGGTCAGCACGTTGTCGTGGCCCTGGATGTCGGTGACGAAGCCGCCCGCCTCCTTGATGAGGAGGATGCCGGCCGCGAGGTCCCAGGCCTTGAGGTTGCGCTCCCAATATCCGTCCATGCGGCCGGCCGCGACCATGGCGCAGTCGAGCGCGGCCGAGCCGAAGCGGCGGATGCCGGCGGCCTTCGCCTGCACCCGGGTCAGCTCTTCGCGGAACTGGTCATGCCCCGGCTTGCCGAGATGCGGCACGCCGGTCGCGATCACCGCCTGGTGGAAGTCGCGCCGCGCCGCGACGCGCAGGCGCCGGTCGTTCATGAACGCCCCGCCGCCGCGCTCGGCGGTGTAGAGCTCGTCGGTGATCGGGTTGAACACGACGCCGGCGACGATCTGGCCCGAGCGCTCCAGCGCGACGGAAATCGCGAAGACCGGCAGGCCGTGCAGGAAGTTGGTGGTGCCGTCGAGCGGGTCGACGATCCAGCGATGGTCGGGGTCGGTTCCCTCTACGGTCCCGCTCTCCTCCATCAGGAAGCCGTAGCCCGGCCGCGCGCGCTCGAGCTCGGCGCGCAGCGTCTCCTCGGCCTTGCGGTCGGCGGCCGAGACGAAGTCGCCCGGCCCCTTCATCGAGACCTGGAGCTGCTCGACCTCGCCGAAGTCGCGGCGCAGCGAGCGTCCGGCCTTGGTGACTGCCTGGACCATGACCTGCATGACGGGAGAACGGGGCATTTTGGACTTTCAGAACGTGTGGAAGGCGAACTGCGTGCTTCGAGACGCCTGCTGCGCAGGCTCCTCAGCATGAGGAAGATGGGTTCTGCACGAGGTCGAGGTCTCGCATCGCTCGGCCTCCACGTTCCTCATGCTGAGGAGCCGTCCGAAGGACGGCGTCTCGAAACACGCAATTGGAGTCAGTTCAATACGGCACGCCCTCGGCGCGCTTCGCCTTGAGCGCCTCGGCGTACCATTCGAGTTCCCTGGCGAAGCGGTCGAAGCGCTTGGCCAGACCATCATCCGTCGGAGCGCCGTGGTCGTCGAAGGCCTGGCCGATCCGTCCGACCGCGAAGATCGACGGGACCGAGGGCATGCCCAGCTCGCCGAGCATCATTCTCAGCTGCATGGCGGCGCGTACGCCGGCGAAGCCGCCCGCCGAATAGCTCACGATCGCGGACGGACGCCAGAAATACTCCTCGAGGAAGTGGTCCAGCAGGTTCGACAGCGCCGGCGGGATGGAGTGGTTGTACTCGCCCGACACGATCACGAAGCCGTCGGCTGCCCGAAAGATCGTCGCCAGCTCCTCGAGCGCCGGCGGAGCGTCGCCCTTGTATTCCTTGTACATCCGGTCGAGCAGCGGCAGGCGCCGCTCCAGCGGATCGATCAGCGGCGCGTCGTGCCCGCGCTTGCGAAGCTCCGCCGCCACATGCTCGGCGAGCCGGATCCCCTGGCGCTCGGCGCGAACCGAGCCGTAGATCACCGGGAACAGCAGGGACATGGCTATTTGGTCCCTTGTCGGGTCGTCATGGTCCTGCTTGACCGGACCATCCATGCCGCGCGTCGGGCGCGACGTCGAAGATGGGTCCTTCGGTCACGCCGGAGGACGACGATGTGCATTATGACGAACGAACTCAGTCCGCGCGGCGCAGATACGTCACTTCGTTGGTGTCGACGATGATGCGCTCGCCCGACGCGATGAACGGGGGCACCATCACGCGCAGGCCGTTCTCGAGCTTGGCGGGCTTGTAGGACGACGCCGCGGTCTGGCCCTTCACCACCGGGTCCGCCTCGACGATCTCGAGCGTCACCTGGTCGGGCAGCTTGATGCCGATCGGGCGATCCTCGTGCATCTCGACGGTGACCGTCATGCCGTCCTGCAGGAAGGCGGAGCGCTCGCCCACGAAGTCGGTCGCGAGCGTGATCTGCTCGTAGGTGGTCGTGTCCATGAAGACGAGGTCGTCGCCCTCGGCGTAGAGGAACTGGAAGTCCTTCTGCTCCAGCCGCACCCGCTCGACCGTCTCGTCGGCGCGGAAGCGCTCGTTGAGCTTGCGGCCGTCGATCAGGTTCTTGAGCTCGACCTGGTTGAAGGCGCCGCCCTTGCCGGGCTTCACGGCGTTGGTCTTCACCGCGGCCCACAGGCCGCCCTGGTGCTCGATGACCATGCCGGGGGTGATCTGGTTGCCGTTGATCTTCATGAAGTCCGAAACTTTCGCTTGGCGGATGCGCGCGCTCGTTTGCCCGCGCATGGGGCCCGCGTCAAGGCTCGCGGCGCGCCGGCTACTGCTTGGGAGCCGACGCGGCCGTCTCGCCGCCGGCGGTCATGGCCGCCTGACTGACCCGGGGGATCGGTCCGAAGCGCTCGCCCCAGCGCGCGCTCAGCGCGTCGGCCGCGGCCTTGTCCTTCTCGTCAAGCGTGCCGACGAAGCCTTCCAGCCACGGATCCTTGAGGCCCTGCGCGGCCGACAGCCGGTGCCAGGCGGCGGCCTTGACCGGATCGCGGTCGACGCCGCGGCCGTAGGCATACAGCCGCGCAAGGCGGTTCTGGGCGATGGCGTTGCCGCGATCGGCGGCGCGGCGGAACAGGCGCGCGGCCTCGGCTTCGTTGCTGACCGTGCCGGTCCCCTTGAACAGCGCGATGGCGTATTCGACCAGGGCCGCGACGTCGTCCTGCTCGGCGGCGCGGCGGAGCCACTCGGTCGAGGCGGAAGAATCCTTCTCGACGCCGCGGCCTTCGCGCAGAAGAACGGCGTAGGCGTATTGCGCGGCCGACTCGCCGAGTTCCGCGGCGCGCTTCATGCGACGCGCGGCGGCGACGGCCTGCTGGGGCGCGTTCGCGCGCTCGAGCTCGATCAGGGCGAGATTGTAGAGCGCTTCGGGTTCGTTCTTGTCGCCCGCCTTCTCAAGCAGGGCGACGGCCGCGGCCTCGTCCTTCTTCGAGCCGAATCCCTCCAGGCGCGCCAGCGCGAGCGTCGTCATCGCACGGGCGTCGCCGGCGTCGGCGGCGCGCTGGTACCAGCGAACGGCCTCTTCGGGCTTGCGCGGCACCCCGTAGCCGTTGGCGTAGAGTTCGCCAAGCAGGGTCATCGCGGCGCGGTCGGGAGGGTTCGCCTCGGCGCGCCGCCTGGCTTCCTCGAAGGCGCGCTGATAGAGCCCGCGCTGGAACGCGCCGAAGGCGACGTCCGCGTTCGGATCGGCCGGCGCCTCGGGCTGGACGCCCTTGGCTGCTTCGCCCTGCGGCTTGTCGGGCTGCGCCGGGCCCTCCGGCATCATCATGTCCCGGAAGCTCGGGATCGGCAGGTAGGGCTTCGTGCCGCCGGGGGCGAGCGGGGAAAACTTCTCCGCATCCGCGCCGAGGGCGGCCGCAGGCGCAACCAGCAGGCTGAGCGCCAGCGCAAGGCGGGCGGCCGGCGTTGTCGCGCTCATGGGTTCGGCGCCTTGGCGAGCGCGAGCATGGAGCCGGCCTCGGCGATCGCGACGGCGGGGCCGCCTGCATGTCGCCACACCGCCTCGCCGAGCAGCGCGAACTCGGCGTCCTCGCCGGCGAGCGCGGTGATCTGGCCAAGCTCCTGGGCGAAGCCGACGCACGGCGTCTCGAAGATCGGCACCCACCAGGCGACGCGCTCGAGCGTCGCGTCGAAAGCGCGGCCGCCGACCTCCTCGCCGAACAGCACGTAATCGACGCCCGCCTCGCCGGCGTACATGGCGTCGTCGCGCGAAGCGAGCGGGCCGCAGCCGACGATCTTCTCGGGCCTGAAGCGTTCGATCGCCTCGCGCGCGGCGGCGAGACTGGTGACGTGGAGGCCGTCGGCGCCGGACTTGCCGACGATGTCCTCGACGCCCTCGCCGGCGAGGAGCGCCGCGGCGCCCTCGGCCTGCGCGGCCTCGACGAGCGCCTTGGCTCGGGCGAGCCGCGTCCTGTCGTCGGCCGGCGCGAGCCGGATCACGACGGCCGCGATCTCGCCCGCCGCCAGCGCGCCCTCGAAGCTCGCCTCGAAGGCGTCGATGTCGCCGAGTTCGGGCGTCATCAGCATCAGGCGTGTGACAGGAGCGTCGTCGGGCATGGAGGTTCGGCGATCTGGCGGCTTCGCGCGAGGATTCGGCTGTGCGGGAGCCTTGTCGGGCCGCGAGGTGGCGAAAGCGGGGCGGGACGCCTCTTGTCCCGGCCGAAGAGCCGGGACCCAGAACCTCGGCGCATTCAGGTCCAAGACCGGCGCCCGCCGCCGTCCGGAGAGCGAAGCGCGTCTGGGTCCCGGCTCAAGGCCGGGACAAGAGACGGAGCCTTACGGCGCCGCCTTGTAGACGTCGATGATCTCGTCGAGCAGCTTGATCGCCTCGTCGCGCGGCCGCTGGAAGGCGTTGCGGCCCATGATCGAGCCGAAGCCGCCGCCGGCGGCGATCTGCTTGATCTCGTCGACCACGGCCTTCGCGCTGTCCTTCGCCTCGCCGCCCGAGAAGATCACGATGCGACGGCCGTTGAAGCAGCTCCGGACGACGTCCGCGATGCGGTCGGACAGCGTGCCGAGTTCGATCTTGCCCTTGTCGTAGGCCTTCTTGGCCGGGTCGAGAGAAATGTAGTCGGTGGGCGGCTTGACCTTGATGATGTGGGCGCCGAGCAGCGCCGCCATGTGCGCCGCGTAGGCGATGACGTCGGCCGCGGTCTCGCCCTTCTTGTCGAGCGTGCCGCCGCGCGCATAGGACCACACCACGACCGCGAGACCGACGGACTTGGCCTCCTGCGCGAGGTCGCGCAGCTCTTCCATCTGGGCGTAGGCCTTGTCCGAGCCCGGATAGATCGTGAAGCCGATCGCCGAGCAGCCGAGCCGCACCGCGTCGGCGACCGAGGCGGTGACCGCCTGGTCGGCGTCCTCGTTGAGGCGCGACAGCGAGTTCGCGCTGTTCATCTTGAGGATGGTCGGGATCTGGCCGGCGAAGGTGTCGGCGCCCGCCTCCAGCATGCCGAGCGGCGCGGCGTAGGCGTTGAGGCCGGCGTCGATCGCGAGCTGGTAGTGGTAGTGCGGGTCATAGGCCGGGGCGTTGACCGAGAAGGAGCGGGCCGGGCCGTGCTCGAAGCCCTGGTCGACCGGCAGGATGACGAGCTTGCCGGTGCCGGCGAGCTTGCCGGTCATCAGCAGCCGATAGAGGTTGCCCTTGGTGCCGGGGTTGTCGCTCTCGTACCAGGAGAGGATTTCGCGCACCCGCGGGGTGATCATGACGCGGTGGCCGGAGGTGATCGGGGTCGAGACGTTCATCGTCCTCTCGGAGGTTCTTCGGGATCAGCAGGCGTTATAGGGCGAGACCGCGAACTTGTCGCGACGCAAGAGCCGGTCAGGCGGCCCCGGCGTTCAGTCGGCCTTGGCCGTCAGCGCGGCGACGCCCGGCAGCTCCTTGCCCTCCAGCCATTCGAGGAAGGCGCCGCCGGCGGTCGAGACATACGAAAACTTGTCCGCGACGCCGGCGTGGTTGAGAGCCGCCACCGTGTCGCCGCCGCCGGCGACCGACAGCAGCTTCCCGGCCTCGGTCAGTTCCGCGGCCTTGCGCGCGGCCGCGACCGTGCCGCCGTCGAACGGTTCGATCTCGAACGCGCCGAACGGGCCGTTCCAGACCAGCGTCTTCGCCTTCTCGAACACTCCCGCGACCTCGCCGATGGCGTCCGGGCCGATGTCGAGCATCATCTCCTCCGGCCCGATGGAGTCGACCGGGGCGACGCGGTTCACGGCGTTCGCCTTGAACTCCATCGCCATCCGCCCGTCCGTAGGCAGCACGATCGCGCAGCCGGCGACCTTCGCCTTGGCGGAGATGTCTTTCGCGGTGTCGAGCAGGTCCTTCTCACAAAGCGACTTGCCGACGTCGAGGCCGTTCGCGGCGAGGAAGGTGTTGGCCATGCCGCCGCCGATGACGAGGTAGTCGACCTTCGAGACGAGGTTGCCGAGCAGGTCGAGCTTGGTGGACACCTTGGCGCCGCCGACCACCGCGACCACCGGTCTTTCAGGCTCGGCGAGCGCTTTCTGCAGCGCTTCGAGCTCGGCCTGCATCGCGCGTCCGGCGAAGGACGGCAGCAGCCGAGCGATCCCTTCCGTCGAGCCGTGGGCGCGATGGGCGGCGGAGAAGGCGTCGTTGACGTAGACGTCACCGAGCTTCGCCAGCGCCGCCGCGAACTCCGGATCGTTCTTCTCCTCGCCCGCATGGAAGCGGGTGTTCTCGAGCAGCAGCACGTCGCCGGGCGTCAGCTTCGCGACCGCCGCCTCGGCGGCTTCGCCGACGCAGTCGTCGGCGAACTGGACGTCCTGCATCAGCACCTTCTCGAGCGCCGGCACGACCACCTTGAGCGACTGGCTCTCATCGCGCTTGCCTTTCGGCCGGCCGAAATGCGCGAGCAGGATGGTCTTGGCGCCCTTCTGGGCGAGCTCCTGAATGGTCGGAGCAACGGCGCGCAGGCGGGTGTCGTCGGTGACGCGCCCCCCGTCCATCGGCACGTTGAGGTCGACGCGCACGAGCACGCGCTTTCCCGCGACCATGACGTCGTCGAGAGTCTTGAAGGCGGCCATCAGAGCACCCTGGAAAAGAGGCTGGGATAGTCGGTAACGAGCCCGTCGGCGTCGACTGACAATTCGGCTTGGAAGGAGCGGTCGGACGCTTGATAGAGAAAGCGCCGGCCCGGCTCAAGGCAGGCATAGACCTGACCGTCCACCACCGGCTGGAAGCTGTCGAACGGCACATAGGCCATCTTCAGCTCGCGGGACTGGCCGGCGGCCCAGTCGAGGCGGCGGATCGGCAGCGTGTTGGTGAAGGCCGTACCGGCGAGATCGACGTCGACGCAGCCGTTCAGCGACGGCAGCGGTTCGCCGTTTCCGGTCGCCCAGTTTCCCTGGCCGTCGGTCAGCAGATGCAGCCCGCGACCGTCCGCGGTCCCGATCGCAAGCTCGCGCACGCCCCAGCCGTGGGTCATGTCGATGCGGTAGTAGACGCCATAAGGCGCGCCGCCCCGCGAGCCGATCGCGGCGCCGCGCGCGATCAGCCGGTCCTGCGCGACCTCGACCGTGACGTGGTCGAGGCCGCCTTCGGCCTCGAGGCTTGTCCAGCGCGCGGTGACCGCGCGGGCGGGTCGGAAGGAGGTCAGCTGGAGCTCTGGATCAGAGCAGCTTCGCCATGGCGACCGCCGTGTCCGACATGCGGGATGAGAAACCCCACTCGTTGTCGTACCAGCTCATGACGCGGACGAAGTTGCCTTCGAGCACCTTGGTCTGGTCGAGCGCGAAGCTCGAGGAGTGCGGGTTGTGGTTGAAGTCCGACGAGACCAGCGGGGCGTCGACGACGTCGAGGACGCCCTTGAGCGGGCCGGCGGCCGCCGCCTTGATGGCGTCGTTGACCTCCTGGACGGTGGTCGGGCGCTTGGCGACGAACTTGAGGTCGACGACCGAGACGTTCGGGGTCGGCACGCGGATCGCGACGCCGTCGAGCTTGCCCTTGAGCTCCGGCAGCACCAGGCCGACGGCCTTGGCGGCGCCGGTCGAGGTCGGGATCATGGAAAGGGCCGCCGCGCGGGCGCGGTAGAGGTCCTTGTGCATGGTGTCGAGCGTCGGCTGGTCGCCCGTGTAGGAATGGATCGTCGTCATGAAGCCGTGCTCGATGCCGATGGCGTCGTTGAGCACCTTGGCGACCGGCGCGAGGCAGTTGGTCGTGCAGGAGGCGTTGGATACCACGATGTGGTCCTTCGTCAGCTTGTCGGCGTTGACGCCGAACACGACGGTGAGGTCCACGCCGTCACCCGGCGCGGAGATGATCACGCGCTTGGCGCCCGCCTGGAGATGGGCCGAGGCCTTCTCCTTGGACGTGAAGATGCCGGTGCATTCGAGCGCGATGTCGACCCCGAGCTCGCCATGCGGCAGCTCGGCCGGGTTCCGGATGGCGGTCGCCTTGATGTCGCCGTGGCCGGCGATGGTGATGACGTCGCCGTTGACGGTGACCTCGGCCGGGAAACGGCCGTGCACCGAGTCGTAGCGCAGCAGATGGGCGTTGGTCTCGACCGGGCCCAGGTCGTTGATGGCCACGACCTGGATGTCCTTGCGCCCGGACTCCACGATCGCCCGGAGCACCAGGCGCCCGATGCGTCCAAAACCGTTGATCGCGACCTTCACCGCCATTTTCGTCAGTTCCTCTCGTCAGCGTCCCAGCATTTGGCGCGGATATAGGCTCGCCCGCGCCGTTCCGCCCGTCAGTCGCGGGCGGTTCGCGGTGCTATAGGGCGAAACGCCCAAGAAATGCGCATGAAATTTCGTCGTAACGGCCATTCAGGACGCTGACGACGACATCGCCTTGGCGAGCGCGACGACCGCCGCGGTGGTGATGCCGAACTTCTCGTAGACCTTCTTGTAGGGGCCGCTCTCGCCGAAGCTCGACATCCCGACGAAGCCGCCGTCCGAGCCGATGATGGCGTCCCATCCCTGCCGGATCGCCGCCTCGACCGCGATCTTGACCGGCGCCGTGCCGATCACTTCCGCGCGATATGCGCCGCTCTGGTCGGCGAACAGGTCGTAGCAGGGCACCGAGACCACGCGGGTCGGGAGGCCCGCCGCGTCGAGCGCGGCCTTGGCCTCCATCGCCAGGCTGACCTCGGAACCGGAGGCGAACAGGCTCACCGCGGGCGCGCCTTCGGCAGCAGCGAGCTCGTATGCGCCCTTGGCGACAAGGTTCTCGCCAGAGTCCTTCAGGCGGAGCTGCGGCAGGTTCTGGCGGGTGAGCGCCATGATGCTCGGCCGCGTCTTGCTCGCCACCGCGACCTCCCAGGCCTCGGCCGTCTCGATGCCGTCGCAGGGGCGGAACAGGTTGAGGTTCGGGATCGCGCGCAGCGCCGCGAGGTGCTCGACCGGCTGGTGGGTCGGCCCGTCCTCGCCGACGCCGATCGAATCGTGGGTGAACACCTGGATGACACGGATGCCCATCAGCGCCGCGAGCCGCAGCGGCGGGCGGCAGTAGTCGGCGAACACCAGGAAGGTCGAGCCGACCGGCAGGACGCCGCCATGGATCGCCATGCCGTTGATGGCGCCGGCCATGCCGTGCTCGCGGATGCCCCAGTGCATGAAGGAGCCGGCGTAGTCGCCCGGCGTGATGACCTTCATGTTCTTGGTCAGCGTGTTGTTCGACGGGGTGAGGTCGGCCGAGCCCGAGATCAGCTCCGGCAGCTCGCCCTTCACGACGGTGAGCGCGGCCTCGCCGGCCTTGCGCGTCGCGAGCTCCTTCGGTTCGGCGTAGAGCTTGGCCTTGTAGTCGGCCATTGCCTTGCCGAAGCCCTCCGGCAGGTCGCCGTGGAGGCGCCGCTCGAGATCGGAGCGGACGGCGTCGTCGAGCGCGTCGAAGCGCTTCTCCCAATCCTTGCGGACCGACTGGCCGCGCTTGCCGGCGTCGAGCCAGGCCGTGCGAAGGTCGTCCGGGACCTCGAAGGCAGGATAGTCCCAGCCGAGCTCCTTGCGGGCGGCCGCGACCTCGTCGGCGCCGAGCGCCGAGCCGTGCACCTTCTCGGTGCCCTGCTTGTTCGGGGCGCCGAAGCCGATGATGGTCTTGCAGGCGATCAGCGTCGGCTTCGTCGCGCCCTCGGTCGCCTTGATGGCGGCCTCGACGGCGTCGGCGTCATGGCCGTCGACCGTCACCGCGTCCCAGCCGCAGGCCTTGAAGCGAGCGATCTGGTCGACGCTGTCCGACAGCGAGGTCTCGCCGTCGATCGAGATGCCGTTGTCGTCGTAGAGGAAGACGAGCTTGTTCAGCTTGTAGTGGCCGGCGATCGCGATCGCTTCCTGGGAGATACCCTCCATCAGGTCGCCGTCCGAGCAGAGCGCGAAGGTGCGGTGGTCGAACACGGTCGGGTATTCGGCCGCCAGAATGCGCTCGGCGAGCGCGAGGCCGACCGAGTTCGAGATGCCGGCGCCGAGCGGGCCGGTCGTGGTCTCGACGCTCTCGGTGTGACCGCGCTCGGGATGGCCGGGGGTCTTGGAGCCGACCTGCCGAAAATTCTTCAGCTGGTCGATCGTCATCTCCTTCGAACCGGTGAGGTGAAGGAGCGAATAGAGCAGCATCGAGCCGTGGCCGGCCGAGAGCACGAAGCGGTCGCGGTCGATCCAGTGCGGCGCGGTCGCATCGTACTTGAGGATCTTCGTGAACAGGACGGTCGCGACGTCCGCCATGCCCATCGGCATGCCGGGATGGCCGGAATTCGCCTTCTCGACGGCGTCCATCGACAGCGCGCGGATCGCGTTCGCCATCCGGCGGATCGTGGGGGCGTCGCTCATGGGTCAGTCCGATCGTTCGCGAGTGCTGGAAAAGGCGGGGCGGGGGACCTTGTCCGTCGCGCGGGACGTTTAAGGCGGGCTCGGCGCGAGTCAACAGAGGGGCCGCCGTCCGCGCGTTCGATCCTCAGGCAATGTTTCGCGTCAGAAGCGGTGGATCACGCAGCGGTCGCCGTTGACGCCTTTTCAAGCCGACTTCTAAAGTCGCCCGCGCAAGACGTTGCGGCCGCGACCGTTTCCGCCGACGACGCGACAGGGGAGGCGAAGTGAGCGATCTCGACGAGGCCCTTGGTCGCCTCAACGCGGCGCTGGAAGCCGCGGAGGCCGCGGTCGGCCGCGCGATCGACTCCGCCGACGCCGCGCGCGAACGCGAGCAGGAACTGCAGGCTTTCGCGGACGACAGGCTGCGGCTCGCCGAGCTGCTCGACGGCTCCGCCGCCAAGGCCGAGGCCGCCCGCGCCGCGCAGGTCAGGACGCGCGACGAGATCGCGTCGCGCGTCGACGCCGCGATCGTGGCGGTCGAGAGCGTGCTGGCGGAGGCGCGCTGAGATGGCCCAGGTGACGGTCCAGATCGGCGGGCGCGACTACAAGATGGCCTGCGGCGAGGGAGAGGAGGAGCATCTGCTCTCGCTCGGCCGCATGGTCGACGAGCGACACGCGCAGCTGAAGACGCAGTTCGGCGAGGTGGGCGACATCCGGCTGTCGGTGATGACCGCCATCATGATCGCCGACGAGCTCAACGAGGCGAAGCGGCGGACCGAGGCGCTGGAGACCGAGATCAAGGCGCTGCAGCTCGCCGGCGACGATGCGGTCAAGGCCTACGACGCCCGCCACGCCGATGTCGCCGACCAGCTCGCCGCCGCCGCCGAGCGGCTGGAGCGGATGGCCGAGGAACTCGGCGAAGGCACCAAGCGGGACTGAACTAGCGGGACTGAAGGGGAGGTTCGCATGCCATTCGTGACATCGGCGACCGATGGTGTTTCGCAGGCCCTGTCCTATCCGTTCGAAAGCCGGGACGACGCCATCGTCCGGGCGATCAAGCTGATCGAGGACGGCAAGGAGAGCGTGACGGTGGCCGACGTCGAGAGCGGCGAGGTGCTGTCGGGCGAGGACCTGCTGGCCGCGATCGAGGAGCTGGCGGCGCGCGATCCCGGCTCATCGGCGGACGCCCCCTAGCGCGTCGCGTGTCCGTCGCATATCTTCCTCGGCGCGGCGCTGCGGGGTGCGTCAGGACAACTTGAATCCCCGGGCCCTTACGATTCCGAACGGGAGCTGTCCCTGGCCTCGACCGTGGTCTTGGTCATTCACGGCGCCCACCTACTCTGTAGGTGTCCCGGGATCTAAACGCTCCAACGGCCATCGTGGCGCCGCGCTTGGTTTCTGAATGACATCTTCCGTCCCGCAGGTCTCAGATCTCGCCGCCCGAAAGGCGGCGCTGCGCAAGTCCGCGCTCGCGGCGCGGGCCGCGCTCGATCCGCGGGAACAGGCCGCCGCCGCGCAGGCGATCGCCGCGTTCGGCGGGGAGCTGGTGGCGGAGGAGAGGCCGGCTCGCGTCTCGCTGTTCTTTTCCGTCAAGGGCGAGATCGACACCGGCCCGCTCGCCGCAAAGCTCGTCGCGGCCGGCGTGCCCCTCTGCCTGCCGGTCATCGTCAGGAAGGGCGAGCCGTTGGTCTTCCGGTCGTGGAAGCCGGGCGACCCGCTCGAGGACAAGCCGTTCGGCCTGCGCGAGCCGCCAGAGAGCGCGTCCGAGGTCGTTCCCGATCTGCTGTTCGTGCCGCTCGCGGCCTTCGACGCCGCCGGCGCCCGGGTCGGATACGGCGGCGGGTTCTATGACCGGACGCTCGAGAAGCTCCGCGCCGTCGGTCCTGCCTTCGCCGTCGGCCTCGCCTTCGCCGCGCAGCAGGTCGAGGCCGTTCCTGTCGCCGGGCATGACGAGCCTCTCGACGCAATCCTCACGGAGAAGGGCGTGATCCGACCAGGGCTTTAGGCCCTGGCGACGCTGTAGCTGAAAACCTCTTCCTTCGTCGCACTCCGAGAACCAATTCGTCCGGGCCGCGTTCACAGAGGCCCGGCCGCGGTTCCTCGCGCGCTCCGGATTCTATCGGAGGTCTTTCCCATGCTCGGACGTTTCGTCGTCGTCGCGGCGCTCATCGCCAGCACCGTCGCCCTCAGCGCCTGCGCCAACACCGTCCGCGGCGTGCGGAACGACGTGAAGGCGACCGGCAACGCCGCCACCGGCCGCTGATCGCGCGCCGGCTCAAGACGCCGCCACGACATGCGGTGACGGCGAGGCGCCTCTTGGGTATGTGACGGGGGCCGGCCCGGAGTCGGCGCCCGCCAGCTGCAGGATGCGCGATGCGTCTTCTCTTTCTCGGCGACGTGGTCGGCCGTTCCGGCCGCGTCGCCGTCACCGAGCGTCTTCCGTCCCTCAGGGAACGTTGGAAGCTCGATCTCGTGGTGATCAACGGCGAGAACGCCGCCGGCGGCTTCGGCATCACCGAGTCGATCTACGAGGATCTCGTCGCCTCGGGCTGCGACGCCGTCACGCTCGGCAACCATTCCTTCGACCAGCGCGAAGCGCTCGTCTTCATCGAGCGCGCCGAGCGGCTGATCCGCCCGGCCAACTTTCCCAAGGGCACGCCCGGACGCGGCGCGGCGATGGTCGAGGCGCGGAACGGCGCGCGCGTGCTCGTCGTCAACGTCATGGGCCAGGTCTTCATGGGGCCGCAGCTCGACGATCCGTTTCGCGCCGGCGACGCTGAGCTGGAGGCGTGTCCGCTCGGGGTCGGCTGCGACGCGATCGTGGTGGACTTCCACGCCGAGGCGACCAGCGAGAAGCAGGCCTTCGGCCATTTCGCCGACGGCCGCGCGAGCCTCGTCGTTGGCACCCACACTCATACGCCGACCTCGGACCACCGCATCCTGTCGGGGGGCACCGCCTACATGTCCGACGCCGGCATGTGCGGCGACTACGACTCGTGCCTCGGCATGAAGAAGGAGGAGCCGATCCACCGGTTCCTCCGAAAACTGCCCTCGACCCGGTTCGAGCCGGCTGACGGAGAGGCGACGTTGTCGGGCGTCGCGGTCGAACTCGACGCCCGGGGGCTCGCGACCAAGATCGCGCCCGTGCGGCTCGGCGGGAGCCTCAGCGAAGCCATTCCCGATTTCTGGGAGTGATTTTTTTAGCGGCGCCCGAACCTTTTGGCCTCCTGCGGCGTCTCAGGAGCGCGGGGTCGGGGGACGATCTCCGTACAAGCTTCGGGGACGACCTCAATGACCGCCAAGTCCGCGCCTTTCCGCAAGGTTCTGTCGATCGCCATGAGCGCAGCAGCGCTCGCGGCCATCTTCGCGGCGGCCGCTCTGCTCGGGGCCCTCGTCGCCAACGCCACCTCGCCGGCGCTTCCCTCCGACGGCCGGCTCGCCTTCTCCGGCGTGTCCTACGATGCAAGCTGCTGGTCAGGCACCGTCGGGATCGACGACCTCGGCAACGGCTTCACCCGTCAGGTCAGCGTCTGCGACTGAGTCAGGCCGCGATCGGCTGGGAAGCGCGCTCGAACAGGCGCCGGCCCGCGGCCGTCAGCGCAAGGCGCGCGCGCTGGGTGCGAGAGTCCCGTCCCGTCTCCTCGACGAGCGCATGTTCATCGGAAAGCTCGTTGGCCGCGCGCAGCACCAGCGCATGCGCGATCCCGAACACCTTGGCGAAGCTCCGCGTATCGGCCGCAAGGCCCTCGCGCAGGGCGACCAGCAGGCCCGCATGCAGCATCGAGAGGCCCGGCCGGCCGCGCTCGACCGCCTCGACCTCGGCCATGAAGCGGGTCTCGTCCATCACGCGGCCTCCCTCGTCCGGAACGTCACCAGCGTCGACTTCGACAGCGGAGTGTCCGACAGGTCGCCGGCCTCGCTGAACGGCACCACGGCGTTCAGCTCGGGGTAGTAGCCGGCGACGCAGCCGCGCGGGATGTCGTAGGCGACGATGCGGAAGTTCTCGGCGACGCGCGTGCGGCCGTCGTCATGCGAGCCGACGACGTCGATGCGCGCGTTGGCTTCGGCGCCCATCGCGGCGATGTCGTCCGGGTTCATGAACACGACGCGGCGCTCGCCGTAGACGCCGCGATAGCGGTCGTCGAGGCCGTAGACCGTGGTGTTGTACTGGTCGTGACTGCGGAAGGTCTGCAGCACGAACTGGCCCTTTCTCTTGCGCGCGACTTGGTGCTCGATCTCGGTCGGCAGCGGAGCGGCGGAGAACTCCGCGCGGCCCGAGGCCGTCTCGAAGATGCGCTCGGCGGCGAGATTGCGCAGCTTGAAGCCGCGCGGCCTGCGGACGCGGAGGTTGTAGTCGTCGAAGCCCGGAATGGTGCGGGCGATCTTCTCGCGGATGAGGTCGTGGTCCTCGGCCATCGCGGCCCAGTCGATACTGGCCGACCCGACGGTCGCGGCGGCGATGCCTGCGATGATCCCGACCTCGGACTTCAGATGCGGCGAGGCCGGCTTGTTGATGCCGCCCGAGCCGTGGACCATCGACATCGAGTCCTCGACGGTCACGATCTGGATCTTGCCGGCCGCGTTGCGATCGATCTCGGTGCGGCCGAGGCAGGGCAGCAGATAGGCGACTTCGCCGACGGCCATGTGGCCGAGGTTAGGCTTGGTGGCGATCTGGACGGTGAGCCGGCACCGCCGCAGCGCCTCCGTCACGACCTCGGTGTCGGGCGTGGCGCGCGCGAAGTTGCCGCCGAGGCCGATGAAGGCCTTCGAGCGGCCCTCGACCATCGCCTTGATGGCGTGGAGCACGTTGTGGCCGGCCCTGCGGGGCGCCTCGATGCCGAATTCGCGATCGAGATTGTCCAGCAGCCAGGCCGGCGGGTTCTCGTTGATGCCGACGGTGCGGTCGCCCTGCACGTTGGAGTGGCCGCGCACCGGGCAAAGCCCTGCGCCCGGCCGGCCGATATGGCCGCGCAGCAGCAAGAGGTTCGCGATCTCTCGCACCGTCACGACCGAATGGCGGTGCTGCGTGACGCCCATCGCCCAGGTGGCGATGACCCGCTCGGCGCCGAGATAGACGTCGGCGAGCGTCTCCATGTCGGCGCGGACGAGGCCGGACTGGTCCTCGATCGCGTCCCACTCGGTCGCCTCGACCTCGGCGCGCCAGGCGTAGAGGCCGGTCGTGTGCTTGGCGACGAAGGCCTCGTCGAGCAGCGACTTGCGGCCGGCGGCGCGGGCCGCGGCGTCGCGCGCGAAGACGACCTTGGCGACGCCGCGGATGGCGGCCATGTCGCCGCCGAGCTTCGGCTGGACGTAATGGCTCGCGATCGAGGAGGAGCCGCCGCGCAGCATCTCGATCTTGTCCTGCGGGTCGGCGAAGCGCTCCAGACCGCGCTCGCGCACCGGGTTCAGCACGACGACCTTCGCGCCGCGCTGGGCGGCGCGGCGCAGATCGCCCAGCATGCGCGGATGGTTGGTCGCCGGGTTCTGGCCGATGACGAAGATCGCGTCGGCGTGCTCGAAATCCTCGAGCTCGACCGTGCCCTTGCCGACGCCGATCGACTGGATGAGCCCGACGCCCGAGGCCTCGTGGCACATGTTGGAGCAGTCGGGGAAATTGTTGGTGCCGTAGGCGCGCGCGAACAGCTGGTAGAGATAGGCGGCCTCGTTGGAGGCCCGGCCGGAGGTGTAGAACTCGGCCTCGTCGGGGGAGTCGAGGGCGCGCAGCTCGGCCCCGATCTCGGCGAAGGCGCGCTCCCACGTCGTCGCGACATAAGTGTCGGTGACGGGATCGTAGCGCATCGGCTCGGTGAGGCGGCCCTGGCCTTCGAGCGCATAGTCGGTCCAGCCGCGCAGCTCGCTCACCGTGTGGCGCGCGAAGAACTTCGGGGTCGCGCGCTTTTCGGTCGCCTCCCAGGCGACGGCTTTCACGCCGTTTTCGCAGAACTCGAAGGACGAGCCGTGCTCCGGGTCGCCCCAGGCGCAGCCGGGGCAGTCGAAGCCGTCCGGCTGATTGGCCGACAGCATGGCCTTGGCGCCGGCGATCGCCGAGCCGCTCGCGAGCAGATGTTTACCGCAACTGCGAAGGGCGCCCCAGCCGCCGGCCGCCTTGGAACGCTTCAGTTGGGGAGAAGCTTCAGTCATAGATATGGTCGATCGCAATCGGCGCCGCGCCGATCGCGGCCGTTCGATCGGAAGCTACGTGCCGGTTTTTGAATATTCAATGAAATCAGGGCTATCTGACCAACGGATCGCGTGATCGGCTTTCTCGATGCCGGCAACTCACTTGAAGTTGGAACAACGTGAACATGATCGTGAGAGCCTATCATATTCTAGGGGCGGTTGATCCCGCCGGGCACCGGACGGCCGCGGTTCCGCCCGCCCCGTGACGGAGTTATTGCTGCCACGCAGCAATAACTCCGTCACGGGGCGGGCGGAAC
>CABHPB010000020.1 GCA_902168115.1 uncultured Methylopila sp.
GCCTCGACCCGGACCGCATCGTGTGCGGCGCGGGCTCTGACGAACTGCTGTCGCTGATCGCCAACGCCTATCTCGGTCCGGGCGATGAGGGCCTGTTCACCGAGCACGGCTTCCTCGTCTACAGGATCGCGATCCTCGCGGCCGGCGCGACGCCGGTGGTCGCGCCCGAAACGGCGCTCACCGCGGACGTCGACGCGATCCTCGCGCGCGTTTCGCCGAAGACGCGTGTCGTCTTCCTCGCCAACCCCAACAATCCGACCGGCACCTATCTGCCGTTCGACGAGGTCAAGCGCCTCCACGCCGCGCTGCCGAAGACCACGCTCCTCGTGCTCGACGCAGCCTACGCCGAATATGTCCGCGCCAACGACTACGCTGCCGGCGTCGAACTGGTCTCGGGCGCCGAGAACGTCGTGATGACGCGCACCTTCTCGAAGGTCTTCGGCCTTGCGAGCCTCAGGATCGGCTGGCTCTACGGCCCGGCCGGCGTGGTCGACGCGCTGAACCGGATCCGTGGGCCGTTCAATGTGTCCGGCCCGGCGATCGCCGCCGGCGCGGCCGCCGTCGCCGACCGCGCGCATATCGACGCCGCGGTCGAGCACAATGTCCGCTGGCTCGGCGAACTGACCGAGGGCGCGCGCGCCCTCGGGCTCGAAGTCACGCCGAGCGTCGCGAACTTCATCCTGATTCATTTCCCGAAGCAGACCGGCCGCACGGCGGCCGACGCCGACGCGTTCCTGACCGCGCGCGGCCTGATCCTGCGGGCGGTGAAGAGCTACGGGCTGCCGGACGCGCTCAGGCTGTCGATCGGAAGCGAGGAGGCGAACCGCGCCGTGCTCGCCGCCCTTGCGGAGTTCATGACGGACGGCCGCGTTGGCTGAGCCGAAGCCAGAGCCGCTGTTCGGGCGTGTCGCGATCGTCGGCGTCGGACTGATCGGTTCGTCGATCGCCCACGCGATCCGGCGCGGCGGGCTCGCCGGACGCATCATCGCGAGCGACGCGAACCCGCAGGTGCGGGCGCGCGCGGCCGAGCTCGGTTTCGCCGACGAGGTGGCGGAAACCGCGGCCGAAGCCGCGAAGGACGCCGACCTCGTCATCGTGTGCACGCCCATCGGCGCCTGCGGCGCGGTCGCGGCCG
>CABHPB010000021.1 GCA_902168115.1 uncultured Methylopila sp.
CACCTCTCTATTCGTCGGCAGCGTCAGATGTGTATAAGAGACAGCCCTACCCTCTCCCTCAAGGGGAGAGGGGATCGGAAGCGTCGCGCTCCGAATTCAATAGGAGACCTAACATGGACGCCCAGAACCCGGCCGCGTCGCCCTCGCGCCTGATCTCGCTCGTCGCGCGCGGCGGCGAGGCGATGGTGTTCCCCCTCGCGGTGGGCGACCGTCTCTGCGTCGAGGACCCGGAAGGCCGCCAGCCGGGCGTGATCTTCGCGCCCGAGGGTGCGCTCACCTCATCGAGCCTTGCGCCCGCTCAGGATAACGAGGCCGCAGCCGCTGCGAAGGCGGCGCTCGGCGCGCGCGGGGCGGACATCTCCAGGCTCGTCGGCTTCAGTCTGTTCGCCGAGGACGGCGAGCCCGGCGCCGCCGTCGAGATCGACGCCGCGGCCGACGCCGTCTGCGTGCTCGTGCCGTCGGGCGGCGACATGACGCCCGAGGAGCAGGCGCCTCCGACGGAGCTCCGCGTCGTCATCGAGACCTCCGGCGAGCCGCGAGGCGTCGCGCCGACCCCTCTCGCCGAACCGAAGCTCGACCTGCGCGTGAAGGCCGCGACCGCCGAAGCCTATCGGGTCAAGGCCGGCGACTACATCCAGATCATCGACGTCGACGGCCGCCAGTGCTCCGACTTCCTCGCCTTCGACGCCGCCGCGCTCGAGGCCGGCGAGGAATTCGGCCTCGACCCGACCGTCACCCGCACGCTGATGGCGACCGCAAATCCCGGCCCGGGTCTGCACTCGAAGTATTTCGACGCGCGGCTGAAGCCGCTGGTCGAGATCGTGCGCGACACGGTCGGCCGGCACGACGCCTTCCTGCTCGCCTGCAACTCGAAATATTACGAGGACATGGGCTATCCGGGCCACGACAACTGCACGGACAATTTTAATCGCGCAGTGGCGGCTTATGGCGTCCAGCCGAAAGCCGGCTGGCCGGCGATCAACTTCTTCTACAACACCGTCGTCAACGCCGACGACTCGATCACCATGGACGAGCCATGGTCGCGGCCCGGCGACTACGTGCTCCTGCGCGCGCTCACCGATCTCGTCTGCGCGTCATCGTCTTGCGCGGACGACATCGACCCGGCGAACTGCTGGGA
>CABHPB010000022.1 GCA_902168115.1 uncultured Methylopila sp.
CCTTCAAGCGATGTTAGGCCGTCAGCCTTCGGCGACCGCGTCGGCGTCGACGTCCTTGCGTCGCGCCTGCAGCGTCGAGACCTTGAGACCGCGGCGCGCCGCGACCGAGCGCGGGCTGTCCTCGGCCTTCAGCGCGTCGAAGGTGGCGCGGACCATGTTGTACGGGTTCGACGAGCCGAGCGACTTCGCGACGACGTCATGGACGCCGAGCGTCTCGAAGACGGCGCGCATCGGGCCGCCGGCGATGATGCCGGTGCCGGCCGGGGCGGCGCGCAGCACGACCTTGCCGGCGCCGTGGCGACCGTCGACGTCGTGATGAAGTGTCCGGCCTTCGCGCAGCGGCACGCGGATGAGACCGCGCTTGGCCGCTTCGGTCGCCTTGCGGATCGCCTCCGGCACCTCGCGGGCCTTGCCGTGGCCGAAGCCGACGCGGCCCTTCTGGTCGCCGACGACGACGAGAGCGGCGAAGCCGAAGCGACGGCCGCCCTTCACCACCTTGGCGACGCGGTTGATGTGGACGAGCTTGTCGACGAACTCGCTGTCCTCGCGTTCACGTTCGCGACGGTTCTCTCTGGGCTCACGAGCCATTTTTATGTCCTCTCGGCTGCGGGCGTCAGAAGGAAAGTCCGCCCTCGCGGGCGGCTTCGGCGAGGGCCTTGACCCGGCCGTGATAGATGTACGCGCCGCGGTCGAACACGACCTCGGTCACGCCGGCGGCCTTGGCGCGCTCGGCCACGAGCTTGCCGATCTCGGTCGCCGCAGCCATGTCCGCGCCGGTCTTCTTGCCCGCGCGGAAATCCTTGTCGAGCGTCGAGGCCGAAGCCACGGTCACGCCGCGCTCGTCGTCGATGATCTGAGCGTAGATCTGCTTCGACGAACGGTGGATCGACAGGCGCGGACGCCCGTTGGCCGCCGCGCGAAGCGCGCGGCGCACGCGCGCCTTGCGGCGCGCCTCAGTCGCAAGATTCTTCGCCATCGGTCAGCCCTTACTTCTTCTTGCCTTCCTTGCGGAAGATGAATTCGCCCGCATACTTCACGCCCTTGCCCTTGTAAGGCTCGGGGCGGCGGAAGTCGCGGATCTCAGCCGCGACCTGGCCGACGCGCTGACGGTCGACGCCGGTGATGGTCACCTCGGTCGGCTTGCCAGTCACGATCTGGATCCCGTCCGGGATCGGATAGATCACATCGTGGCTGTAGCCGAGCGCCAGGACCAGGTTCTTGCCCTGGACGGACGCGCGGTAGCCGACGCCGGTGATCTCGAGCTTCTTCTCGAAGCCCTTGGTGACGCCCTCGACGAGGTTCGAAACCATGGTGCGCGACATGCCCCACATCGAGCGCGCGCGCTTGGTCTCGTCCTTCGGCGTGACGGTCACCTTGCCGTCCTTGAAGTCCACGACGACGTCGTCGTGGACAGTGAAGGCCAGCTCGCCCTTCGGGCCCTTGACCTTGACGTGCTGGCCGTCGACCGCCGCGGTGACGCCCGACGGCACGTCGATCGGCTTCTTGCCGATGCGCGACATGATCGCTCTCCTAATCCTTCGTGGAAGAACCTTCGCCCAGCGTCAGAAGACGCGGCAAAGGATCTCCCCGCCCACGTTGTTGTCGCGGGCGTCGTGATCCGCCATCACGCCCTTCGGCGTGGAGAGGATCGAGATGCCGAGACCGTTGGCCACGCGCGGAAGATTGTCGACCGACGCATAGACGCGACGGCCGGGCTTCGAAACGCGCTGCAGCTCGCGGATGACGGGCGCGCCG
>CABHPB010000023.1 GCA_902168115.1 uncultured Methylopila sp.
TTCTGCAAGCTCAAACACTTCCGACGCGTCGCAACGCGCTTCGACAAGCTCGCAAGAAACTTCCTAGCTACCGTTCTGCTCGCCTCAACCCGCCTCTGGCTCAGAGCTTATGAGTCCACGACCTAGCCCGTCAGGCTGAACCGCAGCTCGCCGAGGCCCTCCAGCGTCGAGACGATCTCGTCTCCCGCCTGCAGCCAACGCCGCTCCTCCCGCGGGATCTTCTCGCCGAAGATCACGCCCTGCGGCGTGCCGGTGAACAGGATGTCGCCGGCCTTCAGGGTCATGATCCCGGACGCGAAGCTGATCAGCTGACGGCAGTTGAAGATCATGTCGTTGGTCGACCAGTCCTGCCGGATCTGGCCGTTCACCATCGTCTTGAGCTTCAGATCGTTCGGGTCCGGCACCAGATCCCGGGTGACGAGCCAGGGCCCGACCGGAGCGAAGCCGTCGGACGTCTTGCCGATCATGAACTGCGAGGTCGCGGTCTGGAGGTCCCGGGCGCTGAAGTCGTTTCCGGTGGCGTAGCCCGCGACGAAATCGAGCGCGTTCTCCTCCGTCGCGTCGCGGCACTCCTTGCCGAACACGATGACGAGTTCGGTCTCGTAGTCGAACTGGCGCGCGACCTTCGTCGGCAGCGCGATGGTCCCGCCGTGGCGGTTCAGCGCATTGTTGAACTTGTTGAACAGCGGCGGGATCTTCGGGACAGGCGTGCCGGTCTCCTTAGCGTGTTCGCGATAGTTGAAGCCCATGCAGACGATCTTTTCGGGCCGCGTCACCAGCGGGCCGAACTGCGCCGCGGCGAGGTCGATCAGCACGGACCTCACCGGCTCGGCCTTCGCCGCGTCGATGACGGCTCGCAGCTCCGCGCCGCGGCCGTTCTGCAGCAGGTCGTCGACGTCGGCTGGCGCCGGCAGCCCGAAGCTCCGGGCCGTCGCGCCGACGTCGAGCACGCCTCGCCCGGTCTCGACGCCGAGCGCATAGGCCCCGTCCTTGCGCAGGTTGGCGATGCGCGCCCCGAGGCCTGCGACGGCGTCGAAGCTTCCCCGGCCTGCCGATGTCGGCGCCCCGTCCAGCGCGCTCGCGGCGCCCGAGACTGTCGCGGCGAGCGTCGCGCCGCCGAGCATCATGGCCCGGCGGGACGCATCCAGATGATCGGGCGCGCCGATCGACGGCGGCCGGTGGGACGATCCGAAGTCCTGCTGGGGCTGGTTCATGGCTCTCCTCATCGGCGGGACGGTCCCGCTCTTGCTTGGTCCGGGCGCTGAACTGGCGTTCTTGGTCTTTCGATCCACTGCGGCTGCCGCCTCGCGGCCGAGCGGCGGGGCGTATGATCCCGCCGCTCGGCGGTCAGATGATCTGGCCGCCCGACACCTCGATCCGCTGCGCGTTGACCCACCGATTGGCCGGGCTCAGCAGGCTCGCGATCATCGGGCCGATGTCGTCCGGGACCCCGACGCGGCCGAGCGCGGTCATTGCCGCGAAGGCCTTGTTGAGGGTTTTCGTCGTCGCGCACCGCGCCGCCGCCGAAGTCGGTCTCGATCGCGCCCGGCGCGACCGTGTTGACGCGACGCCGCGCGAACCGAGCTCCTTTGCCATGTAGAGGGTGAGCGTTTCGACCGCGCCCTTCACCGCCGCATAGGCCCCGTAGCCCGGATAGGACATGCGGGTGAGGCCCGACGACAGGTTCACGATCCGCCCGCCGTCGGCGATCAGCGGCGGCAGCGCCTGGGTGAGGAAGAAGACGCCCTTGACGTGCACGTCGACCAGCCGGTCGAACTGCGTCATTCTTCGGCTGCGTGACGAGGCCTTCGTCCGCGCTTCGGCCAGTCTTGGAGAACGTCGTCTCGCACGTTCGATCGGCCGCTGCCGTGACGGCCACCGGACGCGCGCGGAATGTTCGGGAGATCGACGATGTTCGGAGGTTGTCTTGCTTAGGGCCGGCCCTTCCATGCGCCGCGCCGCCGCGCTGGCGTTGGTCGCGTCCGCGGTCGTTCCGCCCGGCCCGGCCGCGGCGACGGCGTTCTGCCAATTGAAGGAGACGCAAGACGGGTTTGTCGCGCTGCGCAGCGGGCCGGGGTCGTCCATGCGGATGGTGGGCCGCATGAAGTCGACGGACGAGGTCCTGCTCGGAGAAGGTCAAAAGGGCGACTGGGTGCAGGTGACATGGTGGCGTGGCGACGACCGCCTGACCAAGGGCCAAGGCGCAGTGGCCGGTCGTGGCTGGGTGCATCGCAAGCTGGTCGCCGAAGAATGCGGCTGAACGGCCGCGCTTGACGGCGCCGACGCGTCCCGGCGAACGCCTCCGTCGTCCCGTTCCTGGTCGCTATTGACCAGTCGATGCGCCGGTCCGATCGAGCATCGCGCGCGCCATCGGCCGCGCAGCATGCTTGCGGCGCAACTCGCCCTCTGTCGCGCGAAGCCGGTCGCAGTGAAGGTCCTCAACGCGCGCAGCCGCGCCCGTCGCGCCGCCCGTCCCATTCGGACCGCCGTCAGTTTGCGCCTTTGCGCGGCACGCCGCCGCCGCGTCCGCATATGCGACCAGATCGGACGGGACATCGGCGAGCGGATCGACGATCGCCGCGCCGGTCCGGCGGCCCTCGAACTCCAGATCGTGATACGCCGCCGCCGCCGCTTGAAAGGCGGGGCTGGGCTGGTGGGCTTCGAGCGGCCTGCCGGGCGCCGTCCGCGTCCAGTAGCTGATGGTCTCGTTCCTGCCGTTCTGGATGTGGACCTGCAGCACAGGCCGGTCGCGTCTCAGCAGCCGCAACGTCGCGACGCTGCCCGGATGGACCGACGTCAGCACAAGCTTGCCGGGGCCCATGGGCCTGAGACGCCAGTCTTCCGTCTGTCCCGTCTTGAGCAACTGGGCGCGCGCCTCGTCGTCGAGCCCATAGGTCGTGTCGTCGAACACCTCGGTCGGCACTGCCGAGAAGTAGGCTCCGACGTCAGGCTTTTCGGCGCGGGTGGTCGTGGCCGGCAGGAGCAGCAGGGCCATGGCCGCACAGGCGGCTTTCACGGGCGCCGCGGCGGGGCCGGCGATGGGGGCGCCGGGCAGGGCGGGCTGCGTGGCCGACATCGTCGTCTCCTCGTTCCTTGCTGCATTAATCGCGTTCGTCGAGTGGATCGGGCGGCCTCATGGCCGGCCGCAGTCGGCGATCGGCTCACCGCAAAGTCCCCTCCACCAGCCCACCACCCCGTCGTGTGTTTCGACCTTCACCCAGTCGGCTTGGCAGGCCAGGACCGTCTTGGGACTGTTACCCCCCTGGATGGGATCACCGAGAGCGTTGCGCGCCGGCAGTCGCGCACTGTCGGCGCGCGGCTCGCGGAAGATTGCGCCAGGCGGGATCTCGCGATGAAACGTGAGCTTTCCGCCGACATCGGCCAGGCTGATCCAGCCCCGTCCCGCATAGGTTTTGACGCCGCCCGTCGACCGACGGCCGAGCACGCCACGCCGTTCGGGATCGTCATAAGGATGAAGCGCGCGGTCGATGAGGAACCAGCCGCCGCGAAAGCCGATCACTGCGAATTCGGTGCGCCAGAGACCGTCGGCCGGGTAGTCGACGTCCTCCGCGTCCCGGCTCGTCGCCTTCTGCGGGGGAGCGAGACGGCCGAGGATCTTCGCGCGCGCCTCGGGCTCGGCTCGCACGACCGAGCCGGCGCGGTCTTCCGATATCGAAAAGGCGGAGACGCTGCAGGCGGTCGCGCCGTCCGGCAGCGCTTGGGTCCGGCTGCTTGTGGTCGCAGCGACGAGAAAAACGACGGTGAGAACGCCGAGCGCCAGATAACCCCACCCCGGCGACGGGTGGTGCGCGCGCGCCTGTGCGACGGCAAACGGGAAGCGCATGAGGTGCATCGCGTCGGATCCCGGGGTCATCGCGCCTGCGGCGACTGACAAACTCATGCGTTCGCATGAGGGCGCCGGCGTCATCTGGCGAAGCTCTCGATTGCGCCTGCCGGCGTCGCCTACGAAAACATCAGCCGCGTGTTGGTAGAGAGGCTGGAAGTTCCTCGCTCCCGGCGCGGTTCGGCGCAATCGTCAAGGCGGAAGCAGATGCGTCGCTTGCGCTCGGAGCAGATCGAAACGCGCGCGCACCGTCAGGAATCTCAACGACGCGCTCTTCGGTCTGTTCGCATTCAAGCTCCGAAACGAGCTTGTTCGCCTTGCTTGCCCGTTGGCAACCACACCGAAAAGGTCGAGCCGCTGCCCATTTTGCTTTTCACGCTGATCTCGCCGCCGTAGCGCGCGATCAACGTGTAGCTGATCGAAAGGCCAAGTCCCGTGCCGCCATGGGTGCGGGTGGTGAAAAAGGGGTCGAAGATCTTCCCGAGTTTTTCGGGAGGGATCCCGACGCCTGTATCCGCGACCCGAAGCGCGACGCCTTCCACGCCGGCTCGATCCTCGTCCTCTGTCGTGAGGTGAAGCTTGCCACCTTCGGGCATGGCGTGGATAGCGTTCACCATCAGGTTGATCACAACCTGCTGAAGCTCCGTCCGACTGACCTCGACCGTCCTGGTCGCCTCGTCGAAGGCGTCGACGGCGACATCCGCACGCTCCAGCAGGTGGCGGACGAGGATGAGACAGTCGCCCAATACGGCTCCGGGAGAGACCGTCTCGACATAGCCGGCGTAATCGTCCGGCCGCGCGAACTGGAGAAGGCGCGTGACGATCATGTTGACGCGGTGGACCTGCTGATCGATCAGGTCGAACTCGGTCTTGACCCCGTTCGCCAACGATCCGAGCGCCTCGCGCGCGACCTCGAGATTGCCCTGGATGACGGCGATCGGATTGTTGATCTCATGGGCGACGCCGGCGGTGATCTCGCCGATCGAGGCGAGCTTCTCCGACATCACGAGCTGGCGGCGGGTCTCCTCGAGCTGGCGGGTGCGCTCCTCGACGCGGGCGTCGAGTTCCCGGGCGAAAGCACGAAGCTCCGCCTCGCGCTCCTGGATCGTGTCGAGCAGCGTATCGAGACGGCGCGCGACGAGGCCGATCTCGTCGCGACAGGCCACTTCGCCCGTGCGCGCGCCAAGGTCGCCAGCGTCGACGGCCTCGATCGTCCGGTTCATGTTCTCGAGCGGCCGGAAGATCGCCCGGGCCAGCCGCAGCAGGAAGGGCAGCGTCAGCAGCGCCGCTGTCGCGAAGGCGGCGAGCACGGCCCCGATCATCGTCCAGCGCGCAGTGCGGAACGGCCTTTCGAGGAAGCCGACATAGAGCATGCCGACGCGCGCGCCCGAACTGTCGGTGATCGGCTCGTATGCCGAGATGTAGCGGTCGTTGACGACGAAAGCGCTGTCGAGCCAGGTGCGCCCATCGCCAAGCACCGCGTCGCGCACCTCTTTTGAGACGCGTGTTCCAAGCGCACGACGGTCGCCGAACAGGCGAACATTTGTCGCGATCCGAACGTCGTCGAGGAACAGCGTCGCGGTGCCCTGTCCGCCTGCCGGGAGTTCGGCATGTGCGTAGATCAGGTCGTTGATCGTGTCGACGAAGCCGAGGTTGCCGTTGAGCAGGGCGCCGCCGACCAGGGCGGCGGTCCTCCCGCCGACGCGCGCCACGGGCGTCGCGGAATGGATGACGAGGCCGCGGGTCTCGACGGTCCGGTCGGTTTCCGCGGCGGCGGAGGTCGGCACCAGCTCGATGCGCGATCGCTCCGCCATCCCCGGCGCGAGGCGCGCCATTTCGTCCGGCTGGAAGATGTCGATCGCCGTTCGCGCCTGGCCGGCGAGCGCCTCGCCGACCAGCTTTCGCTCGGCGCCCCGGGACGGCTTCGCGCCGGCCGGCGCGGCGGCGACCAGAGCGCCGTCCGCGCCGATCAGATACAGAAAATCGAGGCCTAGCGCCGCGCGGCGGCTTTCGAGCAACTCTGCGACGCGGCCCGACAGATCCGCGTCCGAAAACGCCTTCGACTGACTGAGCGCGGCGAGCTGCTCGCCGTTCAGCTCCATGATGCGGCCCAGATACTGGCGGGCGATGATCAGGTCGTCGTTGGCCTTCGAGATCAGCAGACGGTCGAACTGGCCGAGCCACCAGACGAGCGCGAAGCCGAGCACGACCGGCAGCACGATCACCATCGGCAGGAGCGCGATCGCAAGCAGGCGCGCCCGGACGGAGGTCAGCCGCCAGCCGGACGAGGGCCGCTCAGGCATTCCATTCCGCGCATTTGCGGTCGAGCGTCTTGCGCGAGACGCCAAGTCGCCGCGCGGCCTCGGCGCGGTTGCCGCCCGAGGCGTCGAGCACCCGCAGCATGTGGCGTTTCTCGACCTCCGCGAGATCGTCGGTCTCGGGCGCCTGCGACGCCGGGCCGGTCCCGGTCGGCTCGTCGAAACCGCCGAGGATCAGCGCCCGCTCGATCCGGTTGCGAAGCTCACGCGCGTTTCCCGGCCAGGCATAGGCCGCGAAGTCGCGGAGCACGTCCGGGGTGATCGGAATCGGCGGCAGACCGATCTGGGACGAGAGCTGGTCCATGAACATCCTGGCCAGCGGCTCGATGTCTTCGCGCCGATCGCGCAGCGGGGGCAGATGGATGCGGAAGACGTCGAGCCGGTAATAGAGGTCGGCGCGGAACCGGCCGGCCGCGACTTCGCCGGCGAGGTCGGCGTTGGTCGCGGCGATGAGGCGGACGTCGATCGGGATCTCGCGGTCGGAGCCGACCGGTCGCACCTTGCGATCCTCGATGACCCGCAGGAGCTTCGACTGCAGCGCAAGCGGCAGCTCGGCGAGCTCATCGAGAAACAACGTCCCGCCCTGCGCGTAGAAGAACAAGCCTTCGCGCGCCTGCGCGGCCCCGGTGAAGGCGCCCTTCACATGGCCGAACAGTTCGCTTTCGATGATTTCGGCCGAGATCGCCCCGCAGTTCACCGGCACGAACGGCTTGTCGGCGAAGGGCGACTGTTCGTGCAGGGCGCGGGCGGCGACCTCCTTCGCGGTGCCGGACTCGCCGGTGATGAGCACCGTCGTCGGCGTCGCGGCGGCGCGTGCGACGATCTCCCGGATGCGCGCCATTTGCGGCGAGGCGCCGACAAGCCGGCCGTTCGCCTCGGGCTTCGGACCGAGTTGGCGCTTGAGCACAGCGTTCTCGCGGCGGAGCGCCGCTCGGTCGAGGCAGCGGGCGATGGCGTTCAGGATCTGCTTTGTGCGGAACGGTTTCAGGACGAAGTCAGCCGCGCCGGCGCGAAGCGCCTCGATCGCCGTCTCGAGATCGGCGAAGGCGGTGATCAGGATCACCTCGGTGAAGTAGCCGTCGCGGCGAAGCTCGGCGAGCCACTCCAGCCCGCTGCGGCCGGCCATGATGTTGTCGAGAATGATGAGGTCGAAATGGGTCTTGTCGAGCAGTTTGCCCGCCGCGAGCGTGTCGCCGACCGCATCGACCCGGGCGCAGCGGGGCGCGAGCGTGCGGAGCAGAAAATTCTGCATCCCAGGCTCGTCGTCGACCACGAGTACGCGCGCCTCGGCGAGCCACGGATCGGCGGGCGCGATGGAGGTTTCTGCAGCGTCCGGGCCGTGGGTCATCGAGCAGTCGTGAGAGGCGGCGGCTCGCCGCGAGCGTCATCCGCGGTTCTGTCCCGCGCATCTGTCGTCATGGCCGATATGATGGATCGCCGGCCACGTCCGGCAATGACGACAGAGATCTGGCCTGCGCAAGGGAAAACTGGCCCGCCGGATAAGGGTCCGGCGGGCCGTCCGGATGCGTCAGTGCAACAGGATCACGACGGCCTTCTGGAGCGTGATCAGCACGCCCGCCGCGAGCGGAACGCCGACCGCGGCCCAGGCGAGGACGACGAGAACCGGCGAGGTCGTGGCCTCCGCCGTCGGCGTCTGCGTCAAGGCGGGAGCCTCGGCCTGCGAGACCGCTGACGTCTTCTGCTCGACCATGTGGTGGCGCGCCGCCACAGGCCTGACCAGGAGATTGCAGATCATGCCGAGCACGAGCAGGCCCGCCAGGATGTACATGGTCTGGTTGTAGGCCTGCGCGGCGGGCAGGCCCGAGGCGAGCTGATATTCCCGAAGGTAGTTGACGAGCACCGGGCCGAGAATGCCGGCGGTGGCCCAGGCGGTCAGCAGCCGTCCATGGATCGCGCCGACATATTTGGTCCCGAACATGTCTGCGAGATAGGCCGGAACGGTTGCGAAGCCGCCGCCGTACATGGAAATGATGACGCCCATCGCGAGCACGAAGAACAGCGTGGTGCCAAGCCCGGCGAAGGTCGGCACGGCCGCGTAAAGCGCGACGCCGAGGGCGAAGAAGATCGCGAAAGTGACCTTGCGTCCGAGCTTGTCGGACGAGGTCGCCCAGGCCAGACGGCCGCCGATGTTGCAGAGGCTGAGAAGGCCTGTGAAGCCAGCCGCGATCGCCGCTATGGCGGTCTTCTGCGCGGCGCTGAGCTCGGCGAGGGGCGTGTCGAGCCCGATCAGCCTGCCTCCGAACACCTCCTGCAGCATCGGCGAGGCCATGCCGATGACGCCGATTCCGGCCGACACATTCAGGCAGAGAGCAGCCCAGATGAGCCAGAACTGCGGCGTACGGGTCGCGACGTCGAGGTCGACGTTCTTCGACGACACCATCGCGTTGGCGGCGGGGGGCGTCCAGCCGGCCGGCCTCCAGCCCTCGCGCGGCACCCGGTAGCCAAGCGCGCCGGCGACCATGAACACGGCGTAGATCACGGCCATGGCGACGAAGGTTTGCCAGACGCCGACCGAGCTGGCGGTCGCGAACTGGCGCATCAGCCAGTCGCCGAGCGGGGCGCCGATCATCGCGCCGCCGCCAAATCCCATGACCGCCATGCCGGTCGCCATGCCGCGCCGGTCAGGAAACCATTTGATCAGCGTGGAGACGGGCGAGATGTAGCCGAGGCCGAGCCCGATGCCGCCGATGACGCCGGAGCCGAGCCAGAGCAGCCAAAGCTGGTGCGTGTAGACGCCGAGCGCGGAGACGAGCAGGCCGCCGCACCAGCAGGCGGCCGAGACAAGCCCGGCCTTGCGCGGGCCGGCCCGCTCCAGCCAGCCGCCCCAGATCGCGGCGGAGCAGCCGAGCAGTACGAAGAAGAGGGTGTACATCCAGCCGAGCTGGCTGATCTTCCAGTCGCAGCCCGTGGCGACGAGCGAGGTGAGGAAGCCCATCTCGGCCGGACAGGCGATCGGCTGGCTGACGCCCACGGCGCGCGACAGCGGCAGCCAGAACACGCTGAACCCGTAGGCCATGCCGATGCAGAGATGGATGGCGAGCGCGGCCGGCGGCACGAGCCAGCGGTTGAAGCTCGGCGCGGCTATGGTGCGCTCGCGGCTCAGAAAGCTTGGTTCGACTGCGATTGTCGCGGACATGGATCCTCCTGGCGTCTGTTGCTCGACGCGCGGTCTTCCGCCGCGCTTGTCGAGCGCCGGTCAGCAATGACCGCGCCAAGGGCGTTTTTGTTGATTTGTGAGCAAGTTGGCGGATCTGCGACTGCGATCGTCTGGACATTTTGTCCAGTCGGTCGAGGCTCCGCCGAGAGCCGGACTGGTCAGAATGTCCTTGAGGCTTCCGCTCCAGACCTCCTCTGGCGCGGTCCGGACCTGGAAGCCGTCAGAAGCTGCCTCGTCGACGCGTTAGCGGCGGCGGCCGCCGACGTCCCGTGCTTGCCTCAGTCGCGCCGGCCTTCACGCACGCCTGGAAAACGACGAAAGCCGCGGAGCGGTCCACGGCTTTCGGCACTGCAGGAACTGGAGCGGGCGAAGGGAATCGAACCCTCGTATGCAGCTTGGGAAGCTGCCGTTCTACCATTGAACTACGCCCGCGACGGTCGGGAGAATAGGCGGCGCGCGAGGCCGGGACAAGGGACCATCGGCGGACCATACGCGCGGGCCCGGACATGGACGCCTTCCGGCCCCGCGCCTATGGTCCGCCGCGCGCAAAAACCTCTCCAGCGGAGCCGCTCTTGGTTCACCGCCTGTTTCACTTCGACATCAAGACGCTCGCCAACTACGGCGACACCATCCTGTTCGAGATGGTGCGGGAGACGTTCAACACGTTCCAGGGGCGCAAGACCTTCTATGTCGCGGGGTCGAGCAACCTGCGCGAGACGGTCGGCCGCGAAACCGTCGACAAGATCAACGAGTCCTACGACGCGGTGGTGATCGGCGGCGGAGGGCTGTTCCTCGCCGACACCAATCCGAACGACCGCTCCGGCTGGCAGTGGGACTGCTCGATGGAGCTGCTCGAGCGGATCGAGAAGCCGCTCATCGTCTTCGCGGTCGGCAACAACCGCTTTCCGGGGCAGCCGGAGTTCGGGGAGCGCTTCCGCGAGCACGTCAACAAGGTGGTCGAGAAGTCGGTCTTCTTCGGCCTGCGCAACACCGGCTCGGTGCGCACGATCCGCGACTACCTCAAGCCGGAGCTGCGCGAAAAGGTCGTGTGGCAGCCATGCCCGACGACGCTGATCGCAAAGCTCTGCCCGGACCTCTACGACGAGAAACTTGAGCCGGCGAAGCGTCTGTCGATCCAGACCTATCTCAGCAAGCGTCACACAGACGCCGGCTTCGACCGCGACGGGATCTATGACGGCATCGCGCGCGCCCTGTCGACGCTGCAAGGGCGCGGCTGGCGGCTCGAGAGCTTCGCCAATGCGCGCGGCGACCGCGCGTTCAGCGCCCATGCGCGCTCGAAGGGGCTTGAGCTGCCCGTGACCGCGCATTTCGACAAGCGCCACATCTTCAATCCGCTGCGGGCCTTCGCGAAGCTGCCGCTCGCCGTCGGCATGCGCGGTCATGCGCAGATGATCCCCTTCGGTCTCGGCGTCCCGATCGTCTCGCTCTACAACCACGACAAGCTCAGATACTTCCTCGACGACATCGGCGCGCCGGAGCTTCTGGTGGACGTCCGCGAGCCGGGCTTCGGGGACGCGCTGGTCGATCGCGCCGAGCACGTACTCGAAAACTTCGCGTCGATCCGCGCGCATTTCGCGGCGAAGCAGGAGGAGATGTTCGCGCTTACGATGCGCAACCTCGCCTCGATCTCGAAGGCGCTCGGCGGCGACGGGACGGGGGCGGGGGTGAAGCCCTATTCGGTGTTCGAACGCAAGCTCGCGCAGTCGCTGTGGCTCGCGACCTACGACAAGGAGCAGCAGGCCGCGGGGCGTCCGGCTGCGGCGTCTCCGCGCGGGGACGTGAACGGGCGCGACGTCGCGGACGTCGACGCGCAGGCCGTGGAGGAGTAGACCTCCGGCCGTCGACGCGAGAGGCGGTCGAGGCGACGATCATGGCGACGAACGCCGACCATGGGCTTGAACGGAAGGGTGGCGGCCGCAGCGCGGCGCTCGTCGCGTTTCTCGCCGGCCTCGGCGCGGCCGTCGCCGCCGGCGTCGCGCTCTGGGCGAGCCAGGGCGCCGACGTGTTCCTCGCGCAGGCGTTCGCGGCGCTCGCCGCCTGCTTCTGAAGGTCCTCTGCCCGATGTCCCCCCGTACAGCATTCATCGCCGGCGCCATCGCCTTTCTGGTCGGCGCATCGGCGCTCACGGTCGCCGTGTTCCAGATGCAGGACGCCGGCCGTCCGACCGTTCAGGCCTCCAGCGTCGGCGGGCCGTTCAAGCTCGTCGACCAGAACGGCCAGACGGTCACCGAAGCCGATCTGAAGGGCAAGGCGACGGTCGTGTTCTTCGGTTTCACCCACTGCCCGGACGTCTGCCCGACGGCGCTCTACGACATCACGCAAGCGCTGAACGCGCTCGGGCCGGACGGCGACAAGGCGCAGGCGCTGTTCGTGACGGTCGATCCGGAGCGCGACACGCCGGAGGCGATGAAGTCCTACATGTCGAGCTTCTCGCCCCGCATCCGGGGGCTGACCGGGAGCCCGGAGGCGGTGACGGGGATGGTCAAGGCCTATCGCGCCTACGCCAAGAAGCAGCCGCTCAAGGACGGCGATTACACGATGGACCACACGGCGGTGGTCTATCTGATGGACAAGACCGGCGCCTTCGTCGCGCCGCTGAACCTGAAGCGCGAGCCGACCGAGGTCGCGGCGGAGATCAAGCGTCACGTCTGAGGCGGGGCGCGCAGAGATCGCGTCGTAGAAAGTCCACGTGTCGTCCCGGCCTCGGGCCGGGACCTATTTCCGCCGACGGCGCCAAATATGCCCGACGGTCGAGGCAATGGATTCCGGGACAAGCCCGGAATGACGGCGGTGCGAATTGAGTGGGCGGTTCAGCCAGATTGAGGCGGCGTCGCCCGGCGGCGCGAGACGCCGTGCGTGGTCTTCTCCCAGTCCGAGGTCTTCGCGCTCGCGATCTGCCAGGCCGCCCGCCACGCGGCGCAGCCGACCAGGAACCAATAGAGCGGCAGCGACAGCAGCGTCGTCCACAGGCGCTGCGGGCAGCGCCGGTCGACGCCCATCCAGCCCGTGGCGAGGCCCGCCGAGAATCCGATGATCATGTTGACGACGTGGAAGCCGAGCAGCGCGAGTTCGAGCGAGTTTTCGCTGGGCGCCAGCAGAGAGCCGGTCAGGCCGGTGTAGAGGAACATCGCGGCTAGGACCGGATAGGCCAGCGCGGTCGCCGCGACGCCGGCGATGGTCAGCTGCACGCCGAGGAACTTCATCGGCCCCAGGTCGGCCAGCAATGCGAGCGGGCGGCGACTGTGGACGGCGGTCGTCACCATAAAACCCTTCATCCAGCGGGTGCGTTGTTTGATCCAGGGCTTCAGCGTCGTCGGCGCCTCCTCCCACGTCACCGAGGGGATGGTGTGCGTGGCGTAGCCGAAGCGGGCGAGGCGCAGGCCGAGATCGGCGTCCTCCGTCACGTTCGCCGCGTCCCATCCGCCGACCCTGCGTAGCGTCGACACGCGGAAATGCGGCATCCGGTAGCAAACGCACCTCGTGATCCGTTCTCAGTTCCGCTTACCTGAGGCACTCTCAGGTCATGAAATCAGCGACCTCTGACGGCTACGACCACACCATTTCCGGACTGCTGAGGAAGCGCGCCGAGCTCTTCAACGAGGCTGAGCGCATCCGCGATCGGATGGCCGAGATCCGGAACGACATTGACGCCCTGGATCGGACGTTGGCTTCGTTTGGCTACAAGGGCGATCTGGACGCCGCCATGCCCCGTCAGAAGCGCCAGGTCATGTTCGGGACCGGCGAGCTGACCCGCGCCTTGATGCGGGAGATCGCGGACGCAGATAGGCCGATGACGTCCCGGGAGCTTGCTCAGAGCGTGATCGCATTACGAGGCGACGATGCCAGAGACAGGAAGCTCCTGTCGGAGGTCACGCGGCGCGCATCGAAGGCGCTTCGAAAGCAGCGTGACGATGGGCGCGTGCGATCGGCGACCGATGGAAACGGCAACCTGCTTTGGTCACGACGTGTCTGGCCGGGGCACCTTCCCGGAAACTCGACTGCTCTGGATCTCAGAAAGATCCAAACAGATTGACCCTCTGCATAAACGCGGTCGCTTCGGGCGGCCGCCTTCGAGGCTGATAATTCCGAGTTTTACAAGTGGCACCAAAGATCTTGATACATTGGACTGAGATCTTCCTAATATTCTTGCCAACTCAGCAATGCTCTCAGGCGCATCGCCATTGATTGTCGCGATAATATCTATGTTTCTCGATGTAAGGGCTTTTAAGACAAGCTCCGCTTCAGATAACTGGCGCATTCGCTTTATCGTTCAGACGGTGAACGACATTGTCGATCCGGTCGGGCGTCATGGCGCTCCACCCTGCAAGGTGGAAACGAGTCACGGCCGACCTCCAAGTGAGGAATAGGGCCGGATCAGTTGCCGCAAGCTCCGTGGGAGCGTCAGACGTCGCAAGGCGGGAAATTTCGCGGAGCAACTCCCAATCTCGACTGTGGGCGACAGAAGCCGTGTTTCCACGAAGTAGCGCGTCTAACGCAGAAACATACAGTTCCCGAGGAGATCTGCTCATTTGCAATCTCGACCAGTGGTTAGTTCGACGAACACCAGATTTTCAGCAGCTGCTTCGCGGTGTGATGCCTTGGGAAGTTGCTTGATCGCCAACTCGATGTCACTGAGATCAAGACCCCTCTGCTTAACCCACCAAACAACGTCCTGAACATCAGTTGGGCTCGACCTGACAAGCTTCGCTGCAGCCAACAATTCAGGACTTGGCATTATCACAGTAAGATTGCCATATCTCCCAATGATTTCCGTTTCAAATTCCTTAGGAAGCTGGACTACACCAGGACGAATTATTTGAATGTATATTTTTTCTGGGTCGATTTCTTCTGATTTTGGATCATAAAGAACGCCAATTTTGCGACAGACCTCATTCAACTCTGTCGCATCAAAGCTCGAACCGGCAAACCACACGTCAATATCCGGGGTTTGCCGTTCATTTTGACCTGTGGCGATCCCGGGAGTGCTCCCGATCACGCAAAGCGTTGTTGGCTTTTTGAGTTCTGCGCCGATCTTCGCAAAGAGGCCCTCAATGGTCGAAGCTTCGATCGGCATGCTCTCTCCTCAATGCTGCTTTAATATATCCCTGTATGATATAAAATTCAACAGAGCCGCAGGACCTATGAGGCGTTACTGCCTACTGATTTTTGATGTTTTTGCTTTCTGCCAGTAGCCCTTCCAGATCGCTGACGGTTCATGGCCGATCGCCGCCAGCGCCATCAGCAGAAACTGCGTCCCGTTGTCGATCCGTCTGGCGTCTTCGCGCCAAGCCATCTCCTTGGCGTAGGCCTCCAGGTAGGGCCCGGCGATGTGGTGATGCATGCCGATCTCTGCGCGCCGGATCCGCGAGAAAAAGCTTTCCGCATTGTTCGTGCAGGCGCCCTCGTCGCTGTAGGCGTATTTGTGGTTGATCCGCTTCACGTTGAGGCCTGCGTAGTGGAGCGGGTTCCACGAGTTTGCCTCGTCGGCGTGGACCGTGCTGCCCGGCCGGATGCGCCGTTCGAGCGTCGTGACCGACTGGGCCTCGTGCTTGACAACGAACGGCAGCGTGCGGCCGCCGCGCTCTCGCATGATCACGACCACCCGGCGCTTGCCGTTCTGGTTCTTCGCCAGCCGGCGATCGCGCCGGTTCTCCCAATAGTTCGCAGGCTTGATGTACCCGCCAAAATAGGCCCCATCGACCTCGACGGTGCCGGAGGCCTCGCGCTCGTCCATGCCCTTACCGAGCGCCTCTCGGATCTTGTGGGCGAGGACGAAGGCCGTCTTGTACTGGCAGTTGAGCTCTCGTGAGAGCTGGAGCGCTGAGTGGCCCTTTACGCCGTTCACGAAGATCGCGATGGCGAACAGGATGTCGCGAACGTGCAGCTTCCTTGAGTGGAAGATCGTGCCGCTCGTCGCGCTGAACTGCGCCGCGCAGCCCTTGCAGGTGAAGATCTTACGCTTGCCCTTATGGCGATAGACCGTCAGACAGCCGCACTTCGGGCAGACGGGCTCGCCTTGGGTGTCGCACCAGCGCACGCCCTCGAAGAGCTTGAGCGCGTCTTCATCCGACAGGCGGGCGATGTCGAGCAGCGAGAGCTGGCGCGCGTCGGCCGACTCCAGAAAGTGCTGCCCCTTCCGCGTATCGCCCGCTTCTCGATCCACGCCCGTTTGACCAACGATTATCGTTGGCGTTACACTTGAACGTTGAGTCTCGGAACGTCAACGCTAATCGTTGACGTTCCCTATAAAAGTTGACTGACATGCCTGACGTGATCTCCATGGAGCAGTGCCGCGCGGCGCGCGCGCTGCTTGATTGGACCCAGGAAGAGCTGGCGAACGCGGCCAACCTTTCGCTGTCGACCGTGCGTGACTTCGAGAAGGGCCGGCGAACGCCAATCTCGAACAACATGCTGATGCTAAAGCAGGTTTTCGAGGATGAAGGCCTCGTCTTCACCTACCACGAGGAGGAGATTCCGCTCGGCGTCGAGTTCCATTACACGCGCCTGAGGATCTGAGCTCGCCAAGCAAGCGCGCGCCAGCCTTGACGCAGGGCGCCAACGGCGCGAACCTGCGCTCGAATCCGGTTCGAATCGGAGCAGACGACGGGATTCGGACCCGCATCTTGTCGGGGGGCAACCGACAGGTTTTGGCCTGTTAAACTACGTCTGCATCTGGGAACGGCGTCGGCGGCCACCGACGCCGTTTTCTTTTTACGGGCCGCCCGGAGGGTGGTGCCCGTTAATCTTTCGGCGGCCGGCGGCCGTGATCGACCACCGGCACTTCGCCGCGGTCACGAAGCCATCCTTCCTCAGGTTCGACTTCGCCTTGATCGCGGCAGATCTCGTGAGCCCTTGCTCGGTGACCAGCTCGTCCAGCTCACTGGTCGGGACCGGCGACCGGCTGTCTCTCAATCGATGGAGGATGATGTCTGACGCCGAGCGGCGCGGCCTCTCCTCGACGATGTGCTCTTCGACCTCGATCGCCGGGATGGCCTCACCGTCGGCGAGCTTGGCAACGATCTCGAGACGGCTCAGCCGCTGACAGATTTCGGACTGACGGACGATCTCCGATCGGAACGATTTCTGGATCATAGAGACGGCCTGTTCCAGAACCGCGAACGTCTGCTCGTGGGAGCGATCCAGTTCGGATCTGAGATCGGCTATCTGGCTTTTCAGATCGGTCACGTCGACCTCCTGATTCGCTTCCGGCCAAGGATAGGCACTTCCGAAAAGCGATGTCCACGAGGTTTCGCGTCCGATTTCGAGTAGAGGCCAAGGTTCAAGGATTATAAGTCCCGAACCCTCAAATGGCTTTATGGCTGTTCCTCAAAGCGTCAATAACCGTTCATTCCCTTGGGTCTTGTGTGGGCGCATTGCAAGCGAGCCTGCTCCAGAACGCGCTTCAGACTTTCTTTCTAAACTATCGTGTCTGCGCTCTTTCAACTGGCTGTCGGAGCAGGCTGCAGGTCAAGAGAATGAAGGGCCGATGGCCTCATGCGTTTGCTGCCAGATGCCGCGGAAATGGTTGGAGGTTCCGCCGAGCGGGATCGGCAGGCGCAGCGCCGAGAGCGCCGGCAGCACCACGTCGAACAAAGCGGCGTATTCGATCGCGAAATGCCGGCAGAGCCAGCCGTCGGCGTGGTTGTCGATCGCAAGCCGCGCCTGCAGGCAGGCGACCTCCCGCGGCGACCGGCGGAAAGCCTCGACCGCGATGCGAAGCTGCTTCGGGTCGGGCCGGTCCTCGGCGTCGAACACCGCGAGGAACTCGCCGCGGGCCGCGAGAAGCCCGGCGTTGAGGGCGCGCGGCTTGGTCTGCGGGCCTCCGGACGGAACCACGAGAACCTCGATCCCGGCGCGCGGCGGCCGTGCGGCAAGCGCCGCCAGCGTCTCGTCGTCGCCGGCTTCCAGCAGGATCTTGATGTCGAGCTTGGCCGCCGGGTAGTCGAGGCTTTCGAGCGCCCCGAGCAGCGAGGGGATGACGGCGCCCTCCCGATGGAGCGCGACGAGCACCGTATAGACCGGCAGGCTCGCGCGGCCGATGCGCGGTTCGATCCGCCGGTCTGTGCCGCCGAAGCACAGGAACAGGCGAAAACCGTTCATCGCGGCGAAGACGAGGCCGATCGCCGCAAACAGCGCGGCGGCGAGCGGCGGCCAGAGGAAGGCCGCCAGCAACAGCGCCGCGACGCCGGACGCCATCATGCGCTTCGTCCGCCGCGCCAGTGATGGGAGCCCATGCGCGACCGTCATCCCGGGCGCGACGCGCGCGGGTCCCTCCGCGGCGCGGGCCGCCAGCGCAGGACCGGCGCGCGCCACGAGAAGGTCCGCATAGGCGCGGGGACCGGCGAGCGCGATCGCGCGCGTGCGAGGCAGGCCGCGCCGGGCGCGGGCGAGGCGGCGCACCGCCGCGCCGCGGGCGGCCACGACGAAGCGCGGCTCGCCGCCGCCGAGCGAGGCGAGATGTCCGGTCGCCGCCGCCAGTGCGAAGACGTCGGCGTCGATCGGGGCTCCAGCCGTGTCCTCTGCGCCGGCGACGTCGACCCCGATGGCGCGGGCGAGCGCCTCGACGAGCTCGGTCTCCGAAAATCGGCCGGAGGCGAGCAGCGCGTCGAACGGTTCGACGCCCGCGCTCTCCGCCTCGGCGAGCGCGGCGTAAAGCGGCCCGGGCGGAAGGCCTGCGCGCTCGAGGGCGGCAAACTCCGGAGGGAGCGGCGCGGCCTGATGTGCGCGCGCCTCGACGTCGAACGGCCGCGCGCCGGAAGAGCGCGCCTCGGCCGATGCGTCGCGATCGCGCGCCAACTGCAGCGCGGTTTCGTGCAACAATGAACCGCCCCCCGACGGCCCGCCGCGCCGCCGCTTGGCGGCCGCTTTCGCGGTTGATGAATACCTAAGAGTAGAATCGGAATGCGGGTGGAGTCGAATCGCATGCAACCGGGATCCGGGCCGGCTCGATCATGGCGCGCGGCGGGCCTCGTCGCGCTGGTCTTAAGCGTCGCGAGCCTGTCGGCGGCGCCCGTGCTGGCGCAGGAGCCGAAGGATGCGCCGAGCGCCGCCCCGAAGGCCGAGGATGAGGTCGCGATCCCGCAATATCTTGATCCGAAGACCCGGATGGAGAAGCCGGACCTGCCGGCCTCGCGCGTGTTCAAATGGGCGACGGGCGACGACTATCCGCCGTTCCACTATGTCGACGCGGAAGGGCAGGCGGCGGGCTTTGCGGTCGACCTCGCCCGCGCGATCTGCGCCGAGCTCAAGATCGCCTGCACGCTGCAGGCCTGGCGCTGGGACGCGCTGCTTGACACGATCGACAAGCGGCAGGCCGACGTGATCCTCGCCATGGTGCGACCGACGCCGGCGCTTCGCCAGCGCTTCGCCATGACCGAGCGCGTCCACCAGACGCCCGCCCGTTTCGTCGCGCGGTCGGACAAGGTCCCGTCCGACTCGACCCCGGAGGCGATGAAGGGCCGCAGCGTCGCGGTGGTCGGAGGCTCGGCGCACGAGGCCTTCCTGAAGGCCTATTTTCCCGACGTGACGCTGAAGCCCTTCGCCAAGAGCGACGAGGCCCGCGCGGCGGTGAAGGCCGGTGAGGTGGACGCCGTGTTCGGCGACGCGGTCTCGCTCGCCTTCTGGCTGAACGGCACGGTCTCTGAAAACTGCTGCCGCTTCGTCGGCGGCCCTTATGTCGACGCGCGCTATTTCGGCGAGGGCATCGGCGCGCTGCTCAGCCCGTCCGAGCCGCGGCTCCGGCAGGCGATCGACTACGCGCTGCAGCGCCTCGACGACAACGGCGTCTACGCCGAGATCTACCTGAAGCATTTCCCGGTCGGGGTCTGGTGAAAGACGGACCGCTTCCAACGTTCTGATTTTGTTAAGGTCTTCCCGCGGATCGCCTGTTCCCGGTCTGGCCCGGGAGAACGAATCGGCGCCGCGCGTTTTGTTCTCCCGCGCCCCGGCGCGGGGTCGAGGCCGGGCTGCGTGGCCCTGTTTCCTCGGAAGCGCCGTATGCATTAGGAAGGTCGCGCGTTCGTGGGTCCGTCCAGTTCGAGGGTTGTGGCGGGCGATCGAAGACCTATCGAGTCGACTCGACTCGACGAGAAGGACGCCCGCGCCTTGATCCACTTGAAACGCGTTCGTGTCGGGATGTGATGAGCGCCGTTCCCAAGGGATGTGATCCGGACGTCCTTCAGGCCGCGCTGCGGCTTCTGGGCTCCGCGGAGCTGAAACGGGACGAGATCGAGACCCGGATCCGCGCGCTTGGCGTCGACGAGGCGATCGCCACGCGGCTCGTCGACGTGGTCCCAGAGGCGTTCGGCGTCGCGCTGGTCTCCCACCTGCCGGGCGGCGATACGCTCAACGCCCTGCTTTCCGCCCGCGGGTCGGACGGCGAATGGCGCGACATCCCTTTCGCCGGCGAGCCAATTTTCGCCGAAGCGCTCGAGATCGCGACCGCGATGTTCCACGAGGGGCCGCGAGCGCTCTTCCGGACCATCGCCGATCGGAGCGCAGCGGTCGCCACCGTGAACGAGGTGCTGGACGCCGGCGGTTCGCTCGAAGGCGGCACGCTAACGCTGCGGCTTCTCGGCGTTCCGGCGGAGACCTACGACTGATCGCAGGCGAACAGGGCCTTTCCCCGGCCGGGGCGGATCGTTAGGTAGGGCGTCTCAACCGATGGAACTGCACGAAATGGCCTCCGCAGAGCTTCCGCCCCTCGACGTCACGCAGTCCTCGAACGCCTGGCCGTTCGAGGAGGCGAAAAAGATCGTCGCGCGGCTGAAGAAGCGGCCGAAGGACGGGCCTGTCCTGTTCGAGACCGGCTATGGCCCGTCCGGCCTGCCGCATATCGGCACCTTCGGCGAGGTGGCGCGCACCACCATGGTGCGGCACGCCTTCCGGGTGCTCACGGAAGACAAGATCCCGACGCGGCTGCTGTGCTTCTCGGACGACATGGACGGCATGCGCAAGGTGCCGGACAACGTGCCGGACCCGGCGGCGCTTAGCGCCTATCTGCAGATGCCGCTAACCTCGGTGCCGAACCCCTTCGGAGGGAACTACGAGAGTTTTGGCGCGCACAACAACGCGATGCTGCGCCGGTTCCTCGACACTTTCGGCTTCGACTACGAATTCGCCTCCGCAACCGACTACTACACCTCCGGCAAGCTCGACGCCGTGCTGCTGCGCGCGACGGAAAAGTACGACGCGATCATGAAGGTGATGCTGCCGACGCTCGGCGAGGAGCGGCAGGCGACCTATTCGCCGTTCCTGCCGATCTCGCCGGTCTCCGGCCGCATCCTCTACGTCCCGATGAAGGACGTGAACGCCAAGGACGGCACGATCACCTTCACGGACGAGGACGGGCTCGACAAGACGCTTCCCGTCACCGGCGGCAAAGTGAAGCTGCAGTGGAAGCCGGACTTCGGCGCGCGCTGGGCCGCGCTCGGCGTCGACTTCGAGATGTTCGGCAAGGACCACCAGACCAACGCGCCGCTCTACGACCGGATCTGCGAGATTCTGGGCGGGACCGCGCCCGAGCACTTCGTCTACGAGCTCTTCCTCGACGAGCAGGGCCAGAAGATCTCCAAGTCCAAGGGCAACGGCCTGACGATCGACGAGTGGCTGACCTACGCCAGCCCCGAGAGCCTCGCGCTCTACATGTACCAGCGGCCGCGCGAGGCGAAGAAGCTGCATTTCGACGTCATCCCGCGCGCGGTCGATGAGTACTTCCAGTTCCTCGGCGGCTACGAGCGGCAGGAGTGGAAGCAGCGGCTCGGCAATCCGGTCTGGCACATCCATTCGGGCGAGCCGCCGGCGGAAGGCCTGCCGGTCAGCTTCGCGCTGCTGCTCAACCTCGTCTCGGCATCGAACGCCGAGAACCGCGACGTGCTGTGGGGTTTCATCGGCCGCTACGCGCCGGGCGTGACGCCTGAGACGCATCCCAAGCTCGACGAGCTCGTCGGTTACGCGATCCGCTATTACGAGGACCACGTGAAGCCGCTGAAGCGGTTCTCGGCGCCCGACGAGGTCGAGCGCGAGGCGCTGGAAAACCTCGACGCGGCGCTCGCGGCGCTGCCGGCCGGCGCGCCCGCGGAAGACGTCCAGACCGCGCTCTACGACGTCGCCCGCGCCGTGCCGCGCTACCAGGATTTTGGCGCCAAGGGCGCGACGCCCGAGCGGCCGGGGGTTTCCCAGGAATGGTTCGCCGCGCTCTACCGCACGCTGATCGGGCAGGAGAAGGGGCCGCGCTTCGGCTCCTTCGTCGCGCTCTACGGCGTGCCGGAGACGCGCGCCTTGATCGGCCGCGCGCTTTCGGGCGAACTGGCGCAGGCGGCGTGACGCAGTCCGCGATGCAGGGAGAGACGCCATGGTGTTTCGTCGCGAGGGCGAGGTGAGCTCGAGCCGCTACGGTTCGGGCGGCGGCCTCAGCCGCATCTTCGGCGGCTCGCCGATCGGCGTGATCATCCGCCTCGCGCTGCTGTGCGTGATCGTCGGGCTGGTGCTCGACCAGCTCGACATCAACGCCTTCCAGCTGTTCCGCTGGGCGGTCGACCAGATCGAGGAGCTGATCCGCAACTCCGCCGACATCCTCAAGCTGATCGGCCGGTACTTCCTGATCGGCGCCTGCGTGGTGATCCCGATCTGGATCATCATGCGCGTCTTCAACCTCGGCTCGCGGCGGTAGGACGACCGAAGGCGATCTCCGCCGTCCATCGACTCGCAGGAGCTTTCCAGGCCTGGCGCGATCGGACTGAAGCCGCGGTCCGAAAACGCCGGGGGTAATAGCGTTACGCCGCAGGGCTTTGCTAAGGTCGCGCCATGAGCTGCAGCTGCTGCCACACGCCCGAGCCGAAGCCCGACGACCGCGCCCAGCGCCGCGTCCTCTGGGCGGTGCTTCTGATCAACGCGGCGATGTTCGCGGTCGAGGTCGCGGCCGGGCTCGCGGCCGGTTCTGCCTCGCTGCAGGCCGACGCGCTCGACTTCCTCGGCGACGCCGCGAACTACGCGATCAGCCTCGCGGTGGTCGGCGCGGCGCTGCGTTTTCGGGCCTCGGTCGCCTTGCTGAAGGGCGTCACCATGGCCGTCTTCGGCCTCTGGGTCATCGGCGTCGCCGCTTGGCACGCCCATGCCGGCACCCTACCCGCGGCCGGGACCATGGGCGCTGTCGGCGTCGCGGCGCTGGTCGCCAACGCCGCCTCCTTCGGCCTGCTCTGGGCCTATCGCGAGGGCGACGCCAACATGCGCTCGGCCTGGATCTGCACGCGCAACGACGTCGTCGGCAATCTTGCGGTGATGCTCGCCGCGCTCGGCGTGTTCGGCACCGGCACGGGCTGGCCGGACATCGTCGTCGCCGGGATCATGGCCGCGCTCGCGCTGCAGGGGGCGATCGTGGTCATCCGGCAGGCGCTCGGCGAACTGCGCGCAAAGTCCGGGGCGCGGCCGCTCTCGGCCTCCTGATCCATCCGCTCCCGGCGTGACGCAGCTCCCGACGGCAACAGACATTCCGTTCGGGGGCGTCACCCACGGCCGCGTCCTCGCCATCGCCCTGCCGATGACGCTCGCGAACGTCGCGACGCCGCTGTCCGGCTTCGTCAACGCCGCGGTCGTCGGCCAGCTCGGGCGCGCCGACCTCTTGGGCGCGATCGCGCTCGCGGCCGTGCTGTTCGACGTCGTGTTCTGGCCCTTCGCGTTCCTGCGCATGGGAACGACCGGCCTCACCGCTCAGGCCGTCGGCGCCCGCGACCGGGCCGAGGAGAGCGCGGCGCTGTTCCGGGCGCTACTGCTCGCGCTGGTCGCCGGGCTCGCCGTGGTCGCGCTACAGGCGCCACTCGCCGACCTGATGTTCAGCCTGTTCGGCCCGAGCGAGGCTGTCGAGGCCGCCGCGCGGCGCTACTACGACATCCGCGTCTGGGCCGCCCCGGTCGCCTTCGCCAACTACGCCGTGCTCGGCTGGATGCTGGGGCGAGGGCGCGCCACGGCGGGGCTTGCGCTGCAGGTGTTCCTGAACGGCGTCAACGCCGCGGGAAGCGTCCTTTTCGTGCTGGTTCTGCACTGGTCGGTCGAGGGCGCGGCCGTGGCGTCTGTGTTGGCCGAATGCGCGACGCTGGTCCTCGGCCTCACGCTGGCTTCGCGCCGAATGAGGGAAATCGGCCTGCCGCTTCGATCGCTGGTTCTCGACCGCGCGCGCATGGTCGCGACCGTCGCGGTCAACCGCGACGTCTTCATCCGCACGCTCGCGCTGATCTCGGCCTATCTGTTCTTCGTCGCGCAGGGCGCGCGCGCCGGCGACGCGACGCTCGCCGCGAACGGCGTCCTCAACAACCTGTTCCTGATCGGCGGCTATTTCCTCGACGGCTTCGCGACCGCGGCCGAGGCGCTCTGCGGCGCCGCGGTCGGAGCGCGTGACAAAAGCGCGTTCGAGCGGGCGGCGAAGCTCGCGCTCGTCTGGTGCTTCACTGTGGCGGCCGTCATCACCGTCGTCTTCCTCGCGGGCGGCGGCTGGTTCGTCGCGCTGGTCTCGAAGAGCGAGGAGGTGCGCGCGGCGGCCGAGCCGTTCCTGATCTACGCAGCGCTCGCTCCGCTCGCCGCGGCGCTCGCCTTCGTGCTCGACGGCGTGTTCATCGGCGCGACCTGGGGCGCCGCCATGCGCAACACCGCGCTCATCGCGATCGCGCTCTACTTCGCGGCCTTCTGGGCGCTCGCGCCGAGCCTCGGCAACCACGGGCTCTGGCTCGCGCTGCTCGCCTGGCTGCTGGCGAGGGGTCTTGCGCAGGCCGCCCTGCTGCCGGGCCTGACGCGCCGGACGTTCGGAGCTAGTGGGGCGACTTCGCCCGCGGCATGAGCCGGCTGAAGGCGAGATGCGCCGGCAGCACGAACACGCCCGGCATGCCGACCAGCAGCAGAGCGAGCCAGGCGTAGGGGCCCATAAAAGTCTGCGCCGCCTGGTCGTCCGGACCCCAGACGTAGTTGATGTTGACCGGCGTAAGGCCCGGATCCGGCCGAGGCGGCGGCATGAAGAAGAAGCAGACGAGCAGGGTCACCGTCGTGATCGTGGCGCAGAACCAGAAGGCGCGCCGGTCGTAGCCCACCCTGATCACGAGATAGACCAGCAGCAGCGGCAGCCAGCCGTGGAAGGTCGACAGCCCGCGCAGGAATAGCGAGGTGTCGGACTTGAACATGTAGCCGGTCATGCCGATCAGCGGCGCGCCGAACAGCGTCGCGAAGAAATCGGCGATCCAGAGCATCTGCGGCAGGAAGATCCCGGCGGCGGGGATCGACAGCAGCAGCGGGCTCTCGAGCCAGATCCCGACCAGCGTGAACAGCAGCGCCTGGTCGCAGAAATAGAGAAAGTTGGTCGGGCCGTAGAACCAGAGATAGACCGGGATCAGCACCGCCATGAAGGCGCTGTAGACGATCTTCACCACGAGCGGGATCTTTGGCCGGTCGGCGGCTCGGTCGATCGCCGCGCTCGTCGCCGTCATGCGGTCCTCTCCCCCGGCAGTTTACGGAGCCCGCGGTCGCGCCATTCCGCCTACGTCATGCCCGGACTTGATCCGGGCATCCATCAGGCCGGGCGCGTCCGCGCCCGATGGATCGCCGGGTCAAGCCCGGCGATGACGATCCTGCCTGAGTCGTCGAGAAAACAGATGACGTGCGCCGCCTACTCCCCCGGCCCAGCCAGCGCGACGGCCTCGGCGTCGCGGCCGATGATCTCGGCGAGCGAACCGACGCCCTCCCGATCAAGCGCCGCCGTGAACGCCTCGAGGATCGTCGACGGCAGGCCGGGGCCTTCGAACACCATGGCGCTGTAGAGCTCGACCAGCGTCGCGCCGGCGCGGATCTTGGCGAGCGCGTCCGCGCCCGAGGCGATCCCGCCGACGCCGACGACCGGCATCGCGCCCTCGAGCCGCCGGTAGGTCTCGGCCAGCATCCATGTCGACCGGCGCAGCAGCGGCGCGCCGGAGAGGCCGCCGGTCTCGCCGGAAAAGCGGCTCCTCAGCGTCGCGGGGCGGGCGAGGGTGGTGTTCGACACGACGAGGCCGTCGAGCCCGCGCTCGCGCGCCACCGCGACGACGTCGTCGAGGCCCGCGAGGTCGAGGTCCGGGGCGATCTTCAGCAGGATCGGGCGGCGCGCGGAGCCGCGCCCGGCCGCCGCCTCGTCGCGCGCCTCCGTCACGCGGGCGACGAGATCGTCGAGCGCGGCCTTCGCCTGCAGGTCTCGCAGGCCGGGCGTGTTGGGGGAGGAGATGTTGACGGTGAAGAAGGCGGCGTAGGGCGCGAACGCCCTGATTCCGGCGACGTAATCGGCGGTGCGGTCCTCGCTGTCCTTGTTGGCGCCGATGTTGACGCCGACGAGACCCGGCCGCCCGGCGCGCCGGCGCATGCGCTCGCGCACGACCTCCATGCCGGCGTTGTTGAAGCCCATGCGGTTCACCACCGCGCGGTCCTCGGGCAGGCGGAACAGGCGCGGCTTCGGGTTGCCGCCCTGCGGGCGCGGCGTCACCGAGCCGATCTCCACGAAGCCGAAACCGAGGCCGAGCATGGCGTCGGGCGCGCGGGCGTCCTTGTCGAAGCCGGCCGCGAGCCCGAGAGGGTTCGGGAACTCGATCGCGAAGGCGCGGGTCCTCAGCCGCGGATCGGACGCCGCCGGATGGCGGGTCGTGAAGCGCTCGAGCGCGGCGAGCGTCAGCTCGTGCGCCGTCTCGGGGTCGAGCAGGTGGATCGCGGGGCGCAGCGCCGGCCAGAGCGTGCGGATCACGCCGGATCCTCCGGAAGGTCGTCCGGGAAGAGGTGGCGCCCGTCCGCGCCGAGCGGAAGCGGCCGCGCCCACAGCACGGCCGAAAGCTGCAGGGCGTCGTAGAGATGCGGGAACAGCGCGCCGCCGCGCGAGACCTCCCATTTCAGCGCCTCGCCGAGCGTCGCGGCGTCCACGGCGACGAGCAGCAGGTCGTCCTGCCCGGCGAAGTGCTTCGCGGCTGTCTCGCGCGCCTGGCCGGCCGTCGAGAAATGGATGTAGCCGTCCGCGTGGTCGACTGGCGCGCCCTCGAAGCGCCCGGCGGCCTCGGCCTCGCGCCACAGCGCCTTGGGCGCGATCTTGTAAACGACGCGATCCGTCATCGGGCTCCCGCCTTCGCCGGCTGGGATGAAATTGCTTTGTCTGCGGAACGCAGTCCGAGGCGGCGCGTTGCCCCGGAACGGGAAAGCTCTAGAACCGGAGGACTGTCCGGACAAGCCGCAGTCGTCGGGATGTGGTGGACAACGGACGTTAAAGGTACTAATTCCTAAATGCATGACAGTGTCCCGCGCCGTCAGGGCGGGACGGCAAGGCGGACCACAATGCTCGGCCACGGCCAGATCTGGGCGGCGATCGACGCGCTGGCGGCGAAGAACAGCCTTTCGGCCTCGGGACTCGCGCGCAAGTCGGGGCTCGACCCGACCACCTTCAACAAGTCCAAGCGGATCGCCGCGGACGGGCGGCCGCGATGGCCCTCGACCGAATCGATCGCCAAGGCGCTCGACGCCACCCGCACGCAGATCGACGACTTCCTCTCGCTCGTCACCGGCGCTGTTCCCGAGCCGCGCCGGACCGTGCCGCTGATCGGCCTCGCCCAGGCCGGCGACGGCGGCTATTTCGACGACGGCGGCTTTCCTAAGGGCCAGGGCTGGGACGAGATCGCCTTCCCCGACGTCGACCGCGAGCACGCCTACGCGCTCGAGATCGCCGGCGATTCCATGGAGCCGGTCTATCGCGACGGCGACGTCGTGCTGGTCGCGCCCGGCGCGCCGGTGCGCCGCGGCGACAGGGTGGTCGTGAAGACCAGCGAGGGCGAGGTGCTGGCGAAGGAGCTCGCCCGCAAGACCGCCAAGCAGGTCGAGCTGCGCTCGCTCAACAGCGCCCATCCCGACCGCACCCTCGCCGCGAGCGACGTCGTCTGGATCGCGCGCATCGTCTGGGCGAGCCAGTAGCGCGGTCTTCGCAAGCGCGGCGCGACGTCCTACCTATCACGCCATGAGCGCCGAGGACGTCTCCCTCACCGACCGCCAGTTCGAGCGCGTGGCCCGCGCGCTCGCAGAACCGCGCCGCGTGCAGATCCTCAAGGAGATCGGCGCGCGGCCCGAGCCGACGCCCTGCGCGGCGCTGCACGAGGCGCGCGAGATCAGCGCCGCGACCCTGTCGCACCACATGAAGGAGCTCGAGACGGCGGGGCTGATCGAGATCACCCGCGAGGGCCGCACCGCGAACCTCACGCTGAACCGCCCCGTCCTCGCCGCCTATCTCGCTCGCCTGTCGCTGATCTGAGCCGCTGCGTCGTCCCGTCGCGGAGCGCCCTTGCGTGATTTGTTTCGATAATCATCTAACTATCGAAATGAACGCTCGAACCGCAGGGAGAGATCAGATGGGCGAGCTCAACGGAAAGACCGCGATCGTCACCGGCGCCTCGAAGGGCATCGGCGCAGGGATCGCGAAGGGCCTCGGCGCCGCCGGCGCGAAGGTCGTCGTGAACTACGCCTCCGACAAGGCCGGGGCCGAAAAGGTCGTCGCGGAGATCAAGGCCGCGGGCGGCGAGGCCGTCGCGGTTCACGCCGACATGTCGAAGGCGGCGGACGTCAAGCGCCTGTTCGACGAGGCGAAGTCCGCCTTCGGCGCGCTCGACGTGCTGGTCAACAACGCCGGCGTCTACCAGTTCGCCGCGATCGAGGAGATCACCGAGGAGCAGTACCGGCGCCAGTACGACGTCAACGTGCTTGGGCCGCTGCTCGCGACGCAGGAGGCGCTGAAGCATTTTCGGCCCGAAGGCGGCAGCGTGATCAACGTCTCCTCGGTCGCCAGCACCTCGGCCTATCCGACCACCTCGGTCTATTCCTCCACCAAGGCTGCGCTCGACTCCATAACCCGCATCCATGCCGTCGAGCTCGGCCCGAGGAACATCCGCGTCAACGCCATCAATCCGGGCGGCACCGAGACGGAAGGGCTCGTGGCAGCGGGCGTGAAGGGCAGCGAGTTCGAGCAGCAGATGATCGCCTCGACGCCGCTGGGGCGCCTCGGCCGTCCGGACGACATCGCCAAGGTCGCGGTGTTCCTCACCTCCGACCAGTCGTCCTGGGTCACCGGCGAGTCGCTCCGCGCCGCCGGCGGCCAGCGCTGAGCGCAACCGCACGCCACGCCCTCTCAAGGTCCTGTCTCTTATACACATCTCCGAGCCCACGAGACTAAGGCGAATCTCGTATGCCGTCTTCTGCTTGAAAAAAAAA
>CABHPB010000024.1 GCA_902168115.1 uncultured Methylopila sp.
GCGCGGCTCGCCGCCGGCGCCCGCGCCGACGAGCTGCTGCGGCTGCTCGACCGGCTGCCGGTCGGCGCGGTCGCGCTGAAGCACGGCGCGGTGGTCTACGCCAACCGCAACGCGCTCGACCTTCTTGGCCATGCCGATCTCGCCAGCCTCGTCGAGCGCGACGCCGGAACGCTGTTCGCCGAGCCGCTGCCGCGCGCCGACGACGCCGCGCCCTCGACGCTGCGCCTCGTCGCGCGAGACGGCGTGGAGGTGGAGGCCGAAGCGAAGCTCTCCGCGATCTTCTGGGAAGGCGAGCCCGCGACGCTCGTCTCGCTGCGCCGGGCCGAGGGCGCGATCGCGGCCGCGAGCGCCGCGATCGAGCGCGAGAAGGAGACGGCGGCGATCCTCGACACCGCGACCGACGGCGTGCTCACGCTCGACGGCGCAGGCCGGATCCTCTCCGTCAACCGGAGCGCCGAGGCCCTGTTCGGCTTCGAGGCCGGCGACGTGATCGGGAGCCTGTTCACGCTCCAGCTCGCGCCCGAAAGCCGCAAGACCGCTTTCGACTATCTCGACCGCATGCGCGCCAACGGGGTCGCGGCGGTGATGAACGACGGCCGCGAGGTGCTGGGCCTCGCCCGGCAGGGCGGCGCGATCCCGCTCTACATGACGATCGGCCGGATCGGCGCGCATGAGGCCGACCGCTTCTGCGCCGTGCTGCGCGACATCACGCCGTGGAAGAAGGCCGAGGAGGAATTGCTCGCCGCCAAGCGCCAGGCCGAGCGCGCGAGCGCGCAGAAGAGCGAATTCCTGACCAAGGTCAGCCACGAGATCCGGACGCCCCTCAACGCCATCATCGGCTTCGCCGAGGTGATGATGGAGGAGCGCTTCGGTCCCGTCGGCAGCCCGCGCTACAAGGACTACCTGCGCGATATCCACGTCTCGGGCGGGCACCTCGTCGGGCTCGTCAACGACCTCGTGGACATCGCCCGGGTCGAATCCGGCGGCGTGAAGCTCACCCCGTCGCCGGTCGATCTCAACGAGATCGCGCAGCAGGCGGTCGCGCTCCTGCAGCCGCAGGCGAACCGCGACCACGTCATCATCCGCGCCTCGCTCGCCCGCGGCCTGCCGCCGGTGATGGCCGACCGACGCTCGGTCCGCCAGATCATGACGACGCTCGCGGCCAACGCCGTGAAGCTGAGCCGGCCGGGCGGGCAGGTGATCGTCGCG
>CABHPB010000025.1 GCA_902168115.1 uncultured Methylopila sp.
GTCATGCCCCTCTACATCCGCCCTCGCCTCAGTCCTGACGACGCTTCGATCTTCGCGCCGCTGCTCGCGGCCTATTCGGACGCGCTGCTCGGCCGCGACGCGCCGAGCGCGCCCGACGAGGCCTACGCCAGGAAGCTGCTCTCGGACGAAGAGCCCGTCGCGAACGTCGCCGGCGCGTTCCTTGGCGGACGGCTGGTGGGCTTCGCTCTCTACTACGACCTGCCCGAAGCGATCTCCGGCATGCGCGCCGGCCAGCTCGACGATCTTTACGTCTCACCGGACGCCCGCGGGGCCGGCGTCGCGCAGGCGCTGATCGCGCGTCTCGTCGAGGAAGGGAAAAACCTCGGCTGGATGCACCTGCGCTGGATGGTGCCCGAGAAGAATCCGGCTGCGGCGCTGTACGACCGGATCGCCGAGCGCGCGCCCTGGCGCAACTACGTCATCAAGATCGACATGTCGCTCGACTGGTGACGCGAAAACGCCCGGGCCGTGAAGACCCGGGCGCTCGTATTCGTCAGACTTAACGTCCGTCAGCGGCCGATATAGACGCCGGGACCGTTGTCGCGACGCTCGACATAGCGGTCGCCGCCGTCACGGTAGACGCGACGGTCGCCGTCGCACTGGCGTTCCTTGGTGATGACGGTCTTGTTGTTCTTCACCACCTTCTTCTCGACCATGCGGCAGTCGCGATCGCCTCCGCCCGGGCCGACATAGACGCTCTGCGCCATCGCGGGCGCGGCGGCCGCGAGGCCGATGATTGTGGCGGTCGAAAGGATGAGGGTCTTCATGAGGCTCTCCTCCTAGGTCGTTGGAAAAGACGTCCCGGCGGCGTCGTCAGCAACGGAGCCTATACGGCTCGCGACGATGGCCTATAGCCGGATCGCTGCGCAGCTTCGTGCTGCGCCTATGCCGACTCAACGGGAGACGAACGGGATCGTTCCGAGAAAATGCTCGGACAATCGATGCAATTCGACTGACACGAGAGTCGGCAGTTCTAACAGCGACTTAGAGAAGTCGGATTTTACCGGAAATCGGTGCAGCGGGCGACAGAGCGCTGCTCCTTCGGCCACTGGCGGCCGCGGCCTTCGGGCAGGAACACGACGCGGCACACCGCGGTCGGGCGGGCGGACTGGTAGTAGACGCGGGGAATCGGGCGCTCGTAGACGTGCTCGCGGGACCGGTAGGGCATGTCGGCGGCCGACGCCGCCTCGACGC
>CABHPB010000026.1 GCA_902168115.1 uncultured Methylopila sp.
AGACCGAGGGCGGCGCCGGCGGACCGACGGTCGACCTCTCCGAGAAGGGCGTGCACTGCGACGCCATCATGGAGTCGCGGCATGTCGACGTCGTCGAGATGGACGCCGCCTCCCATACCGGCGTCGCGGACGTCCGCAACATCCTCGAGACGGTGCACTACGCGCCGGTGATGGCCCGCTACAAGGTCTTCATCATCGACGAAGTCCACATGCTCTCGACGAGCGCCTTCAACGCCTTCCTGAAGACGCTCGAGGAGCCGCCGCCGCATGTGAAGTTCGTGTTCGCGACGACCGAACTGAGAAAAGTGCCGGTGACGGTGCTGTCGCGCTGCCAGAGCTTTTCGCTCCGCCGCGTGAAGGCCGACGAGATGACCGCGCATCTCGCGCGCATCGCCGCCGCCGAAGAGGTCTCGATCGAGGACGAGGCGCTTGCCGTCATCGCGCGCGCCTCGGAAGGCTCGGTGCGCGACGCGCTGTCGCTGCTCGACCAGGCGATCGCCCATGGCGAGGGCCGGGTCGAGGCCGGCGCGGTGCGCAACATGCTGGGCCTTGCGGACCGCGGCGGAGTGCTGGACCTGTTCGACGCCGTGATGCGCGGCGACGCCGCGGCGGCGCTCGACGGTTTCCGCGCGAGCCACGACGCCGGCGCCGAGCCCGCGGCCGTGCTCGCGGACCTTGCCGAGACGGTGCATCTCGTGACGCGCATAAAACTTGCGCCGAAGGCCGCCGACGATCCGGCGCTCTCCGAGAGCGAGCGGCTGCGCGGAAAGGAGTTCGCCGAAAAGCTCTCCATGCGGGCTCTGTCGCGCGCGTGGCAGATGCTGCTGAAGGGCATTTCGGAAACGCAGGTCGCGGTGAAGCCCGCGCAGGCCGCCGACATGGTCTTGGTCCGTCTCGCCTACGCCGCCGACTTGCCGACGCCCGACGAAGCGCTGAAGGCGCTCGCGCGCTCCGACGACGGCGCCCCGCCGCGCCGACCCTCGGGCCCCTCGGGCGGATATCCGGCGCCCGAACCCATGGGTCCGGGAGCCGGCCGTTCGAGCCCGGCCTACGCCGCCGTCCGCGCGCCGGAGAGCGCGCAGGCGCCCCACGCCTACGCCTCGCCGGCCCAGGCGCCGCGGGCCGACGCTGTCCCGACCCTGCGCCTGCAGCGCTTCGAGGATCTGGTGGCGCTCGCGACCAAGAACCGCGACATCCTCATGCAGACGCAGCTGTCGCGCC